>NZ_JBIUBU010000006.1:0-347533 GCF_044548345.1 Streptomyces sp. NPDC052042
GCATACACCGACACATCCACCGGCGCCAGATCCAACACACCCCCCACCGGAAAACCCGGCCCACGCAACGAGAACTGCTCCCACAACCGCCAACGCCCACCGGGCAGATAAACGGCTTCCTGCTCTTCCGTCTGCTTTTCCGCGGCCATGACGCTCTACCTCTCAAGGCTCCGGTCCGCCGCGCACCATTCGAGAACGGCGCGCGCACTGTGGTATTTGTTCTCGGCCTGGTCGAAGGCGATGCTCTCCGGGCCGTCCAGCACGTCCGCGGTCACCTCTTCGCCGCGATGGGCGGGGAGGTCGTGCATGAAGACCGCGTCCGGGCTGCTTGCCATGGTTTTCTCGGTGACCTGGAAGGGTGCGAACACCTCGCGCCAGTCGGCGGTCGGCTTCTCGGTCCCGGTGGTCTGCCAGCGGGTGGTGTAGACGACGTCGGCGGCCGGCAGGTCCGCCATGTCGTGGCGCTCCTCGATCCGGGCACCGCTCCGCTTCGCGCTGACCGCGGCCCGTTCCAGGTACTCGGGTGCCAGCCCGTACCCGGGCGGGGTGCGCAGCGTGAGCCGGGTGCCCCGGAAGCGGGAGAGCGCCAGGGCCAGGGCGGAGGCGGTGTTGTTGCCCTCGCCCACGTAGATCACGTGCAGGTCCTCGATCCGGCCGAACCTGCGCAGCAGCGTGGTGAGGTCGGCCAGCGCCTGGGTGGGGTGCTCCCCCTGGCTCATCGCGTTGACGACGGCCATCCGCCGCTGGTCGGCGTAGGCGCGCAGTTCGCGCTCGGGACCCGCGGTGCGCGCCACCAGCACGTCGATCATCCGGGAGAGCACCGCGGCGCTGTCCTCCACGGTCTCCCCGGTGTTCTCCTGGAGGTCCCCGGGGCCGTAGGTGATCAGCCGGGCTCCCAGCCTCAGCGCCCCGGCGGAGAAGGCGGTACGGGTACGGGTGGAGGTCTTGCGGAACAGCACGCCGACGACGGTGTCCGCCAGGGGACGTACGTCGTCGGCGGCGCCCGCGGAGAACTCGGCGCCGCGCCGGGCGATGTGCCGCAGTTCCTCGTCGGAGAGGTCGTCGATGGAGATCAGATGGCGGCGTTCGGCCTGGGGCATGGTGCTTCCTCCTGGATGGAGCGGTTCTGGCGGTCTCAGCGGTTGAGCAGTGCGGCGCGGAGCACGTCGATGCCGTGGTCGAGCTCCTCGGGGGTGATGGTCAGCGGCGGCAGCACCTTGATCACCTCGTCGTCCCGGCCGGAGAGTTCGACGATCAGCCCGTGGTCGAAGGCGTACCGCTGCACCTCTTCGGCGCGCTTGCCGCCGCCGCAGCGGCCCAGGTCGACGCCGAGCACCATGCCGCGGCCCCGGATGGCGATCTCCGGTTCGGCGGCGGCCAGTTCGGTTCCGAACGCGGCCAGCCGGCGGGCGGGTTCGGGCAGCCGGTCGAGGAAGTCCGGGCTGCTCCACAGCTCGGCGGCGGCGGTCGCGGCGACGAAGGCGAGCTGGTTGCCGCGGAAGGTTCCGGTGTGCTCACCCGGCTCCCAGACGTCCAGTTCGGGGCGGAAGAGGGTGAGGGCCAGGGGAAGGCCGTAGCCGCTGATGGACTTGGAGACGGTGACGATGTCCGGGACGATGCCGGACTCCTCGAAGGCAAAGAACGTGCCGGTACGGCCGCACCCGGACTGGATCTCGTCGCAGATGAGCAGGATGCCGTGGCGTTCGGTGACGGCGCGCAGTCGGCGCAGCCAGTCCGGGGACGCCTCGTAGACCCCGCCCTCCATCTGCAACGGCTCGACGATCACCGCGGCCGGCGTCTCCACTCCGGAGGAGGAGTCGGCCAGCAGCCGTTCGATGAACGCGACGGAGTCGAAGGGGCCCCGCGGTCCGTCCTCGTACGGGATGAAGGTGACCTCGTCCTGCCCGTGCACCCCGCCGGCACGGCGGGCCCGGCCGTTACCGGTGACGGCCAGCGAGCCCCGGGTCATCCCGTGGTAGCCGCCGCTGAAGGCGAAGATCCCCCGGCGTCCGGTGGCCTTGCGGGCCAGCTTCAGCGCGGCCTCGACCGCATCGGCGCCGGTGGGCCCGGCGAACTGGGCGGTGTACTCCAGGCCGCGGGGGCGCAGGATGTGCTCGGTGAGCGCGACCAGGAAGGACCGCTTGGCCACGGTGTACATGTCGAGCCCGTGCATCATCCCGTCGGAGGCGAGGTAGTCGGCGATCCGCTCCTTGATCGGGCCGGGGTTGTGGCCGTAGTTGAGCGATCCCGCGCCGCAGAAGAAGTCGGTGAAGACGCGGCCGTCCTCGGCGTACAGCCGTGCGCCCCTGGCGCGCTCGAAGACCACCGGGAACTTGCGGCAGTAGCTGCGGACATGGGATTCGTGCCGCTCGAAGACGGCGACGTCCGGCGCCTCGGCCGCGGCGGGGGGCGGGGGCGCGGAGGTGGGAGGGGTGAACGCGATGGTCATGGTGATCGGTGGTCCTTTCGGTTCTCGCCCGTCGTGCCGACCGGCCGGGAGTGGCGGCCCCGGGCCGGTATGACGCGCCGTCGCGGGGTGATGACATGCGGTGACTGCCGGTGGTGTGGTGGTGCCGTGGCGGCCCGCCGCCGTGCCGGGCTTCCTCGCTACCGGCCGCCGTCCGCGAGCCGGGCGGCGGGGCGGCGTGCTCGGCGCCGGGCGCCCAGGACCGGTGCGGACGGTCCGGCGGCGACGGCCGGGTAGCCGGGGAGCGCGGCGCAGAGCGCGGCCACGGTGGGGTGTTCGAAGAGCGCCCGGACCGGGACGTCGATGCCGAGTGCGGCCCGCAGCCGTACCGAGACCCGGGTGGCGAGCAGGGAGTGCCCGCCGAGCTGGAAGAAGTCGTGGTCGACGCCGATGTCCTGGACGCCCAGCACCTCCTGCCAGATCCCGGCCACGGTGCGTTCGCGGTCCGTGCGCGGCCGTGCCCCCGCGGTGGTGTCCCCGGCCGGGCGCCAATGCGCCACCGGGGGCAGCGCCTTGCGGTCGACCTTGCCGTTCGGTGTGCGCGGCAGGGCGTCCAGCGTCACAAAGGCTTCGGGCACCATGTAGTCGGGCAGGGTGGCCAGCAGGGCCGTCCGCAGCTCCTCGTGGCCGGGAGCGCCGGTGGTGTCCTCCCCCGGCACCAGGTAGGCGGCCAGCCGCTGGTCGCCGTCCGGCTGCGGTACGGCGAGGACCACCGCGGCCCGGAAGGGGCCGAGGGCGAGCAGCGCGGACTCGATCTCGCCCGGCTCGATCCGGTGGCCGCGGATCTTCACCTGGTGGTCGGCGCGGCCCAGGATGTCCAGGGAGCCGTCGGGGCGCCGACGCGCGAGGTCGCCGGTACGGTACAGGCGTGCCCCGGGCCGGTCGGCGAACGGATCGGGGACGAAGGCCCCGGCCGTCTGGGCCGGGCGGCCGTGGTAGCCCCAGCCCAGTCCGCTTCCGCCGATGTACATCTCCCCGACCGCGCCTTCGGCCACCGGTTCCATCCGCGCGTCGAGCAGATGGAGCCGGGTGTTGCCGCGGAGTTCCCAGTCCACGGTCCGCCCGTGGGCGTCGAGGCGGGCGGTGGTGGACCAGACGGTGGTCTCGGTGGGGCCGTACAGATCCCATACCCGGGCGCCGCCGGCGGCCAGCCGGACCGCGAGGTCGGTGTGCAGCTTCTCGCCGCCGCTGAGGAGGGTGAGCCCGGCGCCCGGCCGCCAGCCGGCGTCCAGCAGCATCCGCAGGGTCACCGGGGTGGCCTGCACCAGGGCGGTCTGGGCGGTGTCGATCAGCGCGGCCATCCGCTCCGGGTCGCGGGCCTGTTCGCGGTCGGCGAGCAGCAGCCGGGCCCCGGTCAGCAGCGGAAGGCACAGCTCCATCAGCGAGGGGTCGAAGGAGACCGAGGTGATGCCCAGGAACGTGCCACCGGGGCACAGCGGCAGGCGGCCGGCCATCGCCACCAGGAAGTGCGTCAGCGAGCGGTGCTCGACCAGCACGCCCTTGGGATGGCCGGTGGAGCCGGAGGTGTAGAACATGTAGGCCAGTTCGTCCGGGCCGGGGCGGCGCGGCGGTGCCGAGCACGGGGCGGCGGCCACCCTGGCCGCCTCGGCGGGGTCGTCGAGCAGCAGGGTGCGCTCCTCGCCCGGCCGGGGCCCGGCTCCCGTACCGTCCAGCCGCCCGGCGAGCGCCCGTTCACTGACGAGCATCTCGGCTCCGGCGTCCTGGAGCAGATAGCCGATCCGGCCGGCCGGGTAGCCCGGGTCGAGCGGCAGGTAGACGGCGCCTGCCTTGTGTATCGCCAGCAGGGCCACCAGCAGCGCGGGGCCGCGTTCCAGGAAGACCCCGACGGGGGTGCCCGGGGCGGCGCCCAGCTCGGCCAGCCGGTGCGCCAACTGGTTGGCGCGAGAGTCCAGTTCGCCGTACGCGAGCAAGCCGCCGGGGCCGCTGACCGCGACCGCGTCGGGGGTGCGGGAGACCTGCTGGGCGAACAGCTCGGTCCAGGGGAGGTCCGACACCTCCAGCGCGGTGTCGTTGCCCTGGGCCAGGAGCCTGCGCCGCTCCCGGCCCGGCAGGTTCGGCAGTGTGCCCGCGAGCCGGGCGACCGGGGCCTCCGGTTCGGCCACGGCGGCGGTCAGCAGCGCCGTGAAGGCGGCGCCGATCAGTTCGGCGGTGTCCGGGTCGAAGAGCGCGGTGGCGTACTGCATCCGGCCGGAGATCCGGCCGTCCGGCTGGGAGAAGAGGTCCAACGCCAGGTCGAAGGCGGTGCCGGAGGCCGGGGTGGAGATCATCTCGGTGTCCAGGCCGGGCAGATGGTCCGGTTCCTCGGGCAGGGGGAGCAGTTGGAAGGAGACCTGGAAGAGGGGGTTGCGGGAGAGATCGCGTTGCTGGGCCAGCTCGGTGACGATCCGCTCGAACGGCAGCTCGGCATGGGTGAGCGCGGCCAGCGTGTCCGTCCGTACCCGGCCCAGCAGTTCGGCGAAGGACGGTGCGCCGCCGAGGTGGGCGCGTAGCACCACGGAGTTGACGAACAGCCCGATCAGCTCGTCGAGCCGGGGCCGTCCCCGGCCGCTGACCGGGGTACCCACCGCGACGTCGCTCCGGCCGGCCAGCCGGCCCAGGGTGGCCTGGAAGGCGGCGAGCAGCACCATGAACCGGGTGGCCCGGTACTCCCGGGCCACCCGGTCCACCCCTGCGGCCAGCTCGGCCGGGATGGTGAAACGGGCGATGTCGGCGGCGCCGTCCCAGACAGCCGGGCGCGGCCGGTCGGTGGGCAGCTCCAGGGGTTCCAAACCGGCCAGCCGCTCGCGCCAGTAGGCGAGTTGGCGATCGCCGCGCGGACCCGCCAACCGTGCGGCCTGCTGGGCGGCGGCATCGGCGTACTGGAGGGGCAGCGGCGCCGGTTCGACCTGCGGTGCGGTGCCGTCGGTGCGGGCCCGGTACCCGGCCGCCAGTTCCTGGGTGAGGACGGGCCAGGAGAAGAAGTCGAAGGCGATGTGGTGGACCACGATCAGCAGCAGGTGTTCCTGCTCGGCCAGCCGCACCAGGGTCAACCGCATCGGTGGCGCGGTCTCCAGCGGCAGGGGCCTGACCAGTTCGGCGGCGACGAGCCCCGCGAGCCGCGACTCGCGCTTCTCGGACGACAGATGCCGCAGATCCCGGTGGTCCCACGGTACGTCCACGGTGGGCTCCACCACCGCGACCGGCTCGCCGTCCACGGCCGGGTACCGGGTCCGCAGCACCTCGTGACGGGCGAGCACCGCGGCGAACGCGCCGGTCAGTGCCTTCTCGTCGAGGTCTCCGCGGATGCGCAGCGCCAGGGGCAGCAGATCGTCCGGCGTACCGGGGCGCAGGCTGTCCAGAAACCACAACCGCCGCTGTGCGAACGACATCGGCCGGCCGGAACCCGTCTCCTGGGCATCAGCGCTGTCCACCGGTCACCTCCATGGATGCGGACGAGTCCGGGCCTGGCACGGCTCCGGACATCTGCGAGTCTCCGTGCCGCCCCGCTTCCCGCCCAGAGAACTTCCGGCAGCCGTGTCGGCGGCCCACTCCTGCCCATGACTCCCTTGCCCGCCTCCGGCGGCCGTCGGCGGTCTTCCGCCGGCCGGTACGTCCGCCTCGCCCGTCACGACAGGTGAGCGCTCCGGGGCAGCACGGAGGGCGGGCCGCCGTGGCGGCTGCGCACCGATCCGGTCAAGCTTGCCCACGGGCCCGTCCTTCGTGGCCCCCTGGTGCCTCCACGCACCGGCGCCGGCGGGCGCCGATGCCGTACGACTCCCTGCGGCAAGTGGCGGTCACAACGGGTCGGGGGCACCACACAGCCGACGCAACCATCGCCGCGCGCGACGATCCAGGCGGGTTGCCCCCGACGCAGGTGCGGATGCCGCAGAACGGATCCGTACGAGGTCCCGACGACGATCACGCGGGCGCCGACCCCTATGAGACCTGGCCGGTGGGGCCTCTGAACGCGTGCGGCGCCGGCGGGACCGGATGAGGGGGCGACGATCGCGCCGACGACGGTGATGCCGCGCGGATCCGCGCCCACCGGCACGGCTCCGGCTTGCTCGGTCGCGTTCCGAGGTCGTCCGTTCCCGGCATCGGCCGCGGACGCCGATCACTCGGTCGAGGTCCCACCCGCACCGCCACATCGGCCTGGTTCAGGAGAGCCAGTCGCTGTAGTGGGTGGGGGCGATACGGGCGTCGCCCTTGGCGATCAGAGCATCGCCCTGGACGGCGGCAAACATCCCGGCGGTGTTGTCGGTGACGACCGTGCGGCCGTCGGGATGGGCATTGAGGGTGATCCGGCCGAGTTCGTCGAGGGGGAGGACGTCGGGCCCGGCGATGTCGAGGGGGCCGTTCAAAGGGGCACCGACAGCGACTTCGGCGACGGCGTCGGAGACGTCCTGGGCGGCGATCAGCTGAAGCGGAGTGGTGGGCAGCCGGACCGTGTCGCCCTCGGTGGTCCAGGACAAGACCGCGTCCATGAACTCCATGAACTGGGTGGCATGGACGATCGAGTAGGGGATCGGCCCGGCCTTGAGGATGTCTTCCTGCAGGACCTTGGCCCGGTAGTAGTCGAGGCCGGGCACCTGGTCCGCGCCGACGATCGAGAGGATGACGACGTGGCGCACCCCGCCCTTCTGGGCGGCGGCCAGGAGGTTGTCCATCGAGGTCTGGAAGAACGCCGGTGAGGCGTCGTCGAAGGTCGGAGAATTCGTCAGGTTGACGAGGACGTCGGCATCGGCCACCGCCTCCGCCAGGCCCTGTCCGGTGATCACGTCGACACCTGTGGACTGCGAGTGCGGCACAGCCTTGTGCCCGGCCGCGTTCAGCTTCTGCACGACCTGCGAGCCGATCAGGCCGGTACCACCGATCACTGCGACCTTCATGGTTCACCTTTCGTCGCGCACCGACAGGTCATGCCTCCAGGTTGCGACAGTGCGGTGCGCGGCGCACGCGGACCGTGCGCTCCTACGGGCACGCCTTCCTGTGGGCCTGCTCCATCGCGGCGCGCAGCACGACCTGGATCAGGTCCACGCCGGACGTCTCGCCGCACCGGTCGATGTGGCCACCTGGGCAGCCCCGGCGCGGGCCTCCGAAGCGAAGGCCTCGACGGCGTGGTGCATCGGATCCGGCATCTGTTCCTGCGCGTCGATCCGCAGGAGGGGGAACCGTTCCCCGGGCTCCTCTCCACGCATGCCGCGAACCTGAGTCCTGGAGACCCGGTGGTCGTGCACCATCGGCCTGACGACCCCGACGTGCTCTACGAACCGGAACCGCGCGACCCACAGACACCCACGGTGCTGAACGGACGTCCACAGGAGGTACGGCCACGGGTAGGCGGCCTTCCGTTTGGGGACGTCGGTGCCCGCATCGGTCCAGCCGACCATCACCGACGCCGTGATCGGCCACCAGGCCGTCCAGAGCACCCATGAGACATCCTGAAAGATCTGGTTGCTCGCCGACCAGGAGCGACTCCTCGGCAACGAGCACCCCCGATACTCGTGCTGCTCATGATGTGCTGTCCCGGTGGCGGTCGGCGGGAGCTGGCTCTGGGGAGCCTCCGTTGTAGACGAGGCCCGTTCGGTTTGTGCGGGCTGGCGGCGCCGGGCGGGAAGGCTCGCGTTGCCCACGGGCGGGCAGGCTTGCCGGATGCCTTGTCGGTGCAGATCTCTTCGTAGCCAGCCACGCGGAGCGCGTCTTTCTGGGCTTCGGGGTGTTGGTCGCGGGTCGATACACGGGCAGTCTCCGGGCATCTTCCTGGTTTCCTGCTCAAGTCCGGGCGCGGTCCCGAGGGACGTGGTAGCAGTCGGCTGAGCCGCCCTTCGTAAGGTGGGAGCCCATCAAGTGATCCCATCCGAGGAGCCGTCCGCCATGCCGCAGATCACCGTCGACTACTCCGGCGCGCTCGACGCAGCCTTCGACCCGCCGGCCTTCGCGCTCGCCCTGCACCCGATCGTCGTCGAGACCGTCGACGCCCGCCTGGAGGCTTGCAAGACCCGCTTCCGCCGGGTCGAGGACTTCGCCGTTGGGACCGAGACCGGGAGCCACGCCCTCCTGCACGTCGAGATCGGCCTGCTCCACGGCCGCACCGACGCGGCCAAGGCCCGCCTCGCGGCCGCAGTGCTCGCCCTGGTCGCCGCCCAGGTCAAGCCAGTCGATGGCATCGTCCTGCACGCCTCCGTCGAGGTCCCCAACCTGGACGCGTCCTACCGAAAGAACTGACCCACCCACTTCCCGAACACAACGAGCGAGCCAGGCGACAAGCTCCCCCAGCAGCGGCGGGCGGACCTGGACGCACTCGGGATGTGCTGGTGGGGCGGGGGTTGCTGGTCATCGACTCCGAGAACACGTACTGGCGACGCGGGGTCGAGGCCGCCACCTGTGGCTGCCCGAGCCCGGCCTCGCCCCATGCTGCGTACGGGATTGCACAGAGAGACAACCACGGCTGTACACGTTCAACGGTGTTCGGCCGAACAGCTCCTACCGGAATGACCACTCGATTGTCGGCCGAGTCCGGGGCGAGGGTGACGTAGGCGACGGGGACTTCTCCGGCATGCGGGGCGGGGCGGCCACCGCGCTCGCGCCCGCGACGGCAGGGTGGGCGAGGAGGGCGTCCTCGATGACGGCGGGGGCGGTGTTGTGGCCGCCGCGGATGATCAGGTCCTTGGCACGGCCGAGCAGGTGGATGAAGCAGTCGGGGTCCAGGTGGGCGAGGTCCCCGGTGTTGAGCCAGCCGTCGCGCACGCTGCCGGGGTGTCCAGCTGGGGTCCGTGGTCGTCGTGGCCGACGACGTAGCCGGGAAGGACAGTGGGGCCGCTGAGGGCGAGAATCCCCGGTTGCCCCGATGGGAGGTCGTGCCAGTGGCCGTCGTTGCCGATCCGTATCGTCTTCGCGTGCTGGTAGGGCATGCGCTGTCCCGCTGCCTCGGGCCGGCCTCGCTCGCGGAGGGATCTCTGTACGGCGGGCTCAACCAGGGGCGGATCGATGTCGCACGACTGCGCCGTGGCCTGGTCGAAGTGCCGCAGCCCAGGGCGGCGGCTGGTCCTGGCCGTGGACGTCTCGCCATGGCCGCGACCGGACGCCAACACATGTGCTGACCGGGCCTTTTGCGACCACCCCCACACCCCGACTGCACCCCCATGAAACGAAGGAATCCCGGCTTTCGTACGCGGGCGGGTAAGGCTTTGTTCTCTACCCGATGCCGCGCCGTGCGAGGTCGGCGGCTATGCCGTCCAAGACGCCGGTGAGGCCCGAGACGAAAAGGGCGTCGAGGTCCCAGGGGTCGGCGCCCGCCTGCATCGCGGGACCGAGTCGTGGGTGCGCGCCTGGTTTGTAGAGCGAACGGCGTGCATCGTCCGTGGCGTTCGCCGGGCGCCGGTCGGTACGTCGAGCTTGCCGTTCCGCCTCCACGTCGCTGACGTAGGTCAGGGCCACTCCCTGAACGTTGGAACTGAACATGAACATGTAACGGAAGGCGTCGGCAGGTTCAAGGCCGAGTCCGTCGAATTCGGCGAAGGTGCTCTCGCTGTCCGCGGCCAGTGCCCAGCTGGAGTGCGTGCGGGTCGTCACGAGGACCTTCAACAGGATCCACGGATGACGGTGGTACAGCTCCCAGTCTCGGCGGGCGGTTCGTTCAAGGCCGTGCCGCCAGCCCTGCGGCGGCGTGCGGGGCAGCGGGGCATCGGTCAGCGCAGCTTCCGCCATCAGGGCCACCAGTTCGTCCCTGGACGCGATGTGCCGGTACAGGGCCATGGTGCTCGCGCCGAGGTCGGCGGCGACCCGCCGCATGGACAGTGCGTCGAGCCCCTCCGCGTCCGCGATGGCGATTCCAGCCCGCACGATGCGCCCAACGGTGAGGTGATGTGCGCCAGCCTCGCCTTCCGGGGCACTGCTCTCCATGCTGCTTGTCTCCCTGTGTGCCTCTGTCTTCCGCGCCCGGTACGCGCTCGCCCGGCAGGCTTGTGAGCAGAAGCGCCGCGGCCGCCCCCGCCCCGCAGGTGCCAGATCCTTCCCACAGTCTGCGCAGCCCGTCTGCTCCGGCATCACCACACCCCTTTTCGTCACACCCTTCATGCGTGACGAAATCCTAACTCGTCAACGAGGGAGAGGCCGCCTGAGCTGGACATAATCAGCTGCCGAAACGTATTTGCCGCCTGGGGCACCCGTATGCGTATGCTGTACACGAACGATGCGTACTAAGTACGCATGGCATGACGCAATTGACTCCGGCTGATCCGCGACAGCTGTCGGCCAAGAGAGCGCGAGTGAGGGGCATGACACAAGGAAGCAAGAAAGCCGGCACCCGGCAATGGACCAGGCTCGCTGTCCTGGTACCGCCGTGCGTCTTGGCCTCCATGGACATGTCCGTCACGTTGGTGACGCTGCCGTTCCTGGGCCACGGGCGACCACCAGGGCCTCGACCAGGCATGGACCGCCGACGCCCTCCCCGACCTCGGCTCCGCATGGGAGAACGCACGCACCAGGGCCACCGGCAGACTCTCGCTGATGCCCTGACCTCTGCCACCCGCGACAGCTAGCGAGACGCCGCCACCGCCGTCCTGCTCCTCCGCCTGTGCCTGTCCTGCGGCGAGCTCAGCGCCAACCGCATCGCCGGCGACGTCAACGCACTGGCCCTGCTGCGCCTGGCACTCAGAGCCACGGGACACGAACACCGCCCATCGCACGCTGCTCGTACTGTGGCCGAGCCCCGCCTCCCTGCGCCGTGTGACAGAACACCAATGGCTCCACGTACACGACTCCTTCAGTCCCGTCAGGAGAAGCAATGCGCCCCATGACCAGGGAAGAGGTTCGCGGTGCGATCGTGAACCTGGACCCCACCGCAAAGAGGGTCCGACTGCCTACCTGGTTCGACGACGTCCGGTGGCACCGTATCGACTACCTCGGGTGGCGGGATCTGCGCGCTCCGAAACTCGCCTACCTCGTCTCCGAGGCCGACGGCCAGGCGCTGGGAGTGCTGCTGCGGCAGGCGCCGAACGAAGCCGCACTCGGATCGCGCGCGGTGATGTGCGACCTGTGCAGGTCCTCCCGCCGGTTCAACGAGGTTTCGCTGTTCACCGCTCGACGCCCGTCACGCGACAAACGCGAACGCCTCAACACGCTCGGTCTTCTCCTGTGCACCGATCTCGACTGTGCGGACAAGATGAACGCCAAGCCGATCCGCCAAGGCTTCGATCTCCCGGTCGACGACCGCATCGAGGCTCGCCGCGAAGGCTTGCGTTCACGCACGATCGCGTTCATTCGTTCGGTATCCGACACCGAACGAACCACGCGACACAGAAGGTGATATTCAACCTGCGGCAACGCGGATGCAGATCGTCGCCCCTCTTGGCGCGACGGGCCACGCACGGTTCAACGACGGCGTGCTGGGGGCTGCCGAGCTGTACTGGGATTTGTGACTCCACCCACGCGTAAACGCGCGGGCTTCCCGCGTCGGTGGCTAAGCCGCCGTGCGGAGGACCAGCCCGGCCCTGTTGAGGACGTTCGTCGCGCCGACGTGGTCCGCGTTCGCCGCGAACCCGCACGCCGTGCACCGGAACCTCGCCTGATCAATGCGGTTCTCCTTCGCGACGTGCCCGCACTCGGGACACATGCGGGAGGTGTTGCGCGCGTCCACGGGGACCATGAGGCGACCGGCACTCTCAGCCTTGTTCGCCAGGATTCCGAGGAACTGCGTCCAACCCGCGTCAAGGATGCCGCGGTTGAGCCCGGCCTTCGCGGCAGCACCGTTCGGCAGGAAACCGCCGGGCTGCTCGGGGTCGCGCCTGGGAGCGGGGCTCTTGGTCATGCCCGCCGTATTCAGTCGCTCGTGCGCGATCACGTCATGGCCGGTGATGAGCGCGCGGGCGGCCTTGTGGTGGAAGTCGGCGCGCTGCCGCCGGATCCTGCCGTGCAGCCGGGCGACCTTCCGGGCGGCGGCGCGGTGCTTCTTGGTGCGCTGCCGGGTCCGCTTCGGGAACGCCGACAGGCGCCGCTGCGCCTCGGCCAGCTCCTCCGCCATCGATTCGAGGAAGCGCGGGTTGGCGACGTGTTCGCCGTCCGAGGTGGTCAGAAAGTGTGCGACGCCCATGTCGATTCCGACGATCGCACCGGTAGGGGGCAGCTCCTCGGCGGGGACGCTGTCGCAGGCGAGGACGACGTACCAGCGGCTTCCTTCGCGCTTTACCGAGACCGTCCTGACTCGGCCCTGTACCGGCCGGTGCTGGTGGACGCGGATGTGTCCGACGCCCTGGAGGCGGACGCGGGTCTGACGGTCGTGCGGGACAAAGTCCCAGCGGCAGCCGTCCCCGTCCTTGGGGAAGGTGACGGTGTCGAAGTGCCCGACGCCCTTGAAACGCGGGTAGCCGGGGGCCTGTCCGGCCTTGACCCGGCGGAAGAACGCCTGGAAAGCCTTGTCGAGGCGGCGCAGTGTGGCCTGCTGGGAGGAGAACGACCAGCGGCCCTGGCGCTCGGGGTCGAACGCGCGGATCTCCTTGAGCTGCGCGGACTGGTCGCCGTAGCGGACGGTGGTCTTCGAGGTGTGCCGGTAGGCGTCCCGGCGTTCCTGCAACGCGCCGTTGTACAGGGAGCAGTGATCCCGCAGCATCTCGCCGAGCGCCGCGGTCTGACGGACCGTGGGGCGCAGGAGGAACTTGTACGCGCGGATCACGAGCCGTCCCCCTTCTTCAAAGGGCGTTCCCACTGGGTGTCGATGTACCGGCGCACGGCGTCCGCCGAGAGGGCGCCGACCGATGCCGCGAAGTACGACGACGACCACAGGGTGGGCATCCGCGACTTCAGGTGCGGGAACTCCTCGCGCAGCACGCGTGAGGTGAAGCCCTTGAACTGGTTGGCCACGTACGAGGCTGACGACTTCGGGTCGTGCTTGACGAACAGGTGGACGTGGTCGGGCATGACTTCGAGCGCCACGATCTCCCACCCCCGTTCGTCGGCCTTCTGCCGGATCAGTTCGTCCAGTCGTCCCGCGACCCGGCCACTGAGGACCGCACGGCGGTACTTCGGGCACCACACCACGTGGAGTCCGAGGTCACACACGCCGCCGGAGAATCGACGAACCTTCCTGGTCACGACCATGCAATCACTATACACACGCCGCATATCTAATACGGCAGAGAGGCAGGCTCAGGTGAACAGTGCGGATCCGAGCACACAGTTGAGGTCAGCGCAGGACTCAGAAGCCATTCCCCACCCCGCTCAAGCAGGGCGCCCCCTGGCTAGGCCCTGATGGAGTCCCTGATGCCAGGATTGCGGTCCTGGCGGAGGAGGACCACCAGCACCATGGCAGCGCCGCGTAAATACCCCGACGACCTCCGCAAGCGCACGGTCCGTGAGGTACGTGCTGCCGAGCGCGAGAAACTCAGGCAACTCCGCTGGGAGAATGCGGAGTTGAAGCGGGCGAACGAGACCCTGAAAGCCGCGTCGGTGTTTTCTTCCCAGGAGATCGACCGTCCCCGGACGAGCCAAGCAGGTGATCGACCACCTGCGCGGGAGGGGCCTCGGGGGCGGTCCCGTCTGCCGGGTTCGGAGGGGGGCCGTCGACGTACTTCGCTCGCAAGAAGCGGCCGAAGTCGGCCCGCCGGCTCCGTGAGGAGCAGGGCGAGCGAGTACATGAGGGATCTCCGTTTCGTTCAAAGAGGGGCGCTCGGGCTGAGCGCGGGGCCACAGTCCGCTGTCCGGGCCGCTCGATCGAGTTCTCGCGAATATCCGTTTTGGCCCCTCGTGCGGGGTGCGGTGACGGGGTGTCGGGACGGATTCGCGAACGCTTGACAAGGGCGGCCGGGGCGGTGGGGCAGCACCATGAGGGATGCGGGAGCAAGCTACGCAAGCCCGTATTTCCAGTGGAGTTATGTGGGGGTGACAGCCGGATCTTGCGCCGCCGAACGCAAAAGTGGAATACGCCATATTATAACAGGAGGGAGGAGGTTTCTGATCTCTCGTCCGGCGACCAGAAGATCGCAGAGAAGATAAAAACCCATCTGGCGGTAGCGCGAAATGCGGCCGGAGCCTGGAACAGTCCCATTTCAATGGTGACCGGCTCTCGCATCGACCGAGCATACTCCAATGTGCACAAGGCCGAGGTGAAGCTGCTCAAGCTGGTACCTGAAGATGAAGGCGAGCTGAAATGGGCCGGGACCGTTGTCCTCGCTCAGGCCAGGCAGCACCTCGGGCCGAACGATCCCAGGCTGGTGGCGTTGGACGACCGCTTGAAGAACAACGGTCAGGAAATGGGGCCGGATCTGAAAGAACTGGCCATCGCCACCCTGCTTGCCGCACACGAAGCGGAAGAAGTGGAGAGAGCCCAAGCCCGGAGCTTCCATAATGTTCTGCTGGCTGCCGTCATAGCCACCAGCATCGTAGCCACGCTGTTCATCATCTGGAATTTCAAGGGTAAGTCGACGATATCCGCTTTCCTTTGCTTCAGTCCCCCCACCGGGCGGGTTTGCCCAACCGGTAAGGACGCAAGCAGGATCGACGCCTTGCTTGTGGAGGGGTTTGGTGCCGGCGCGGCAGTCTTGGCGAGCTCACTCGCAATCAGAAAGATTCAAGGCACGAACACTCCGTATTCGATACCCGCCATGCTCATCCTCCTGAGGCTCCCCGTCGGGGCCCTGTCGGCCCTGTTCGGGATAGTACTTATCAATGGTCGAGTCGTTCCTGGCCTCTCGAATTTGGATTCCACCGCCCAGATTGCCGCCTGGGCGGTAATTTTTGGAATCGCACAGGAATCTGTTACGCGGATGATTGACACTCAAGGAAACAAGGTCTTGGGGAAAATGCGCGGCCCGGAACGGGGTTTCGAAAGTGACGAGAATTCGTAGTGGCGCTCTTTGGCCTGCGTTCACGTCAAGAAGACCATGATCAGGCGTAATCGGGGATCGCCAGCGGCGCATCCCATGACGCCGGCCAACGCGCGCCGATGCCCATCTCGGCACCCCGTGCCGCTCCGCGCCCTCCCGCCTGCGCGTCGACGGCCCCGGGGAACACGGACTCGTCATCCCCGCTCTCACCGCGCCGGTGCTCGAAGGCGCCGGTGGAAGCACCGCCCCGGGGGACATGGCCGACTGGTGTACAGACGCCGATCAGGCAGGCCGGCCGAGCGGTCGTCCTGCCTGTCGACCAGCTTCCCGAGGTACTCGATTGGTCTTCCCCTGGTCTTCCCCGCTGAGCTCGGGCACTGCCCGTGGCGGCTGCGCGCACGCCCTGGCTTGCCCTCGGACGCCATCCGCTTTTCGGACGTGATCGGTTGGTCCCGGCTGGGTGGGCTCCGCACCATGCCGTCCGGACGGTACTGCGCGGGTGGCTGCGTCCGGTTCGACGACATCCGTCTTGCTGATGTGCTGTCAGGTCTGTTAGGAAACAGGGAGAAGCGGGGTCGACATGCTCAACCAGCCCGCCTGGCCCCGGCCCTTCGCGCCGTTCGTGGCCCAGATGGCGCTTTTGGGTCACGTGCAACGCCGCTGGCCGGCATGGCCGACGATGCCTCCGCGCGCGGCACTCCAGGAACTGATCGACACGGTCGGCAGCGGCAGACCTCTTGATCTGCCCTGCTTGGACCGACAACCCTCCGTTCATCGGCTGCTCGGGTTGGCGTACCCCCGAGCCCGGGCGGACGATGAAGACAGGGGCACTCGGCACCGTGGGCCGGACACGGACCGCGGTCGGCACGTGGAGGTCGGACATGACCCGATCCGGTTCCCTTGCATCGTCCCCGATTCCCGACTCGCTCAAGCCCGGCGGGACCGAGTCGGAGAACCATCCCTGGAAGATTCGGCTGGTCGAGCACCCCGAGCGCTTCGAGTCGTCGTTCTTCCGCGCCGCGAAGAAGACAGCGCACAAGATTCTCGACGAGATGAGTGACACGGATCTGCCGTACGGGCCCCGGCCCGCCGGCTCCGAGCACTGGGAGATGCACCACGGAGGCAGCCTCTGGGTCAGGGGAGCGGGCGGCTGGCGGATGTACCGGGCCCGGGCGGGCATCGAGTGGAGCATGCAGTTCTGCGCTGAGCCGGCGAAGGTCGACCGGCTCAGGCAGGAGGCGGCCGAACTCATCGATGCCTTCCCGCTGACCCTGCCGGCCCTCACAGAGCTGGCATACGAGGAGGCCGACGCACTGCTGCGCACCCCGATCAAGGATGCGGACGGTGTGGAGGCGTGGACCGACTCGTTGTTCAATGCGTGCGTGCCCATGAGCCACGGCAACCACCAGGGGATTCTGCCCAAGGTGCCCGGTGAGCACCACTATCCCTGGCCCGTCAAGGGGGCGGACTTCGTCCGGTACGACGACTTCCAGCTGTGGGTGACTCTGCCCGACGGTACCCATGGCGCCGTCTCTCCGGTGGACCGGCGGGGTTCCGGAGACGGACACGTCCGCCTGGTGCACGTCCCTGAGGGCAGCAGGGCGGCGGAGACAGTGGCCGAGGCGCAGGAGCAGGGGCTGATGGCGGTCCTGCCGCCGAACAGTTCCGCCGCGCTCCAGGCGTTCGCCGGGCAGATCGACGCCGGACGACGCACCGCGGCCGGCCACCTGGCTACGGGCCGGGCGCGCGGGAACGGCCGAGGCTCCCGCTAGCCGCCGGACGAGGAGCCGATATGCCACGCAGGATCGTCATCTGCCTCGACGGGACGGGCAATCAGGTCGGCGCCTGCCACCCCACCAACGTGGTGCGGCTATTCGAAATGCTGGAGGCGGACGACCCCTCGCGCCAGATCCTGTATTACGACCCCGGCGTCGGCACCATGTCGTCGGCCGTCGCCCGCGGCCCGGTCGACCGCTGGCTGTCCCGTGTGTGCGGTCTCGCCTTCGGCACCGGGCTGAGGACCAACCTGGCAGAGGCGTACACGTGCTTGATGCGGAACTGGGAGCCCGGCGATCTCGTGTATGTCTTCGGATTCAGCCGCGGCGCCTATACCGCCCGCGCGCTGGTCGGGATGCTCAACAAGCCCGGACTCATGCGGGCCGGCTCGGAGAATCTCGTCCCCTACGCGGTGGCCAAGTACGCCTTCAACCAGGACATCGACAAGAGCGAGCGGGAGGTGGCCCGGTTCTCGCACGCCTTCTGTCAGCGCACCGACCGCGAGCCGCTGTGGGCGGCGGTCAAACGCAACAATCCGCGGCAGGTCTCCCACTACGCGCTGCCGGTCGCCTATCTCGGTGTCTGGGACACAGTGAAGGCGGCGGGCATCCTCCGCCTGGGCAATCTGCAGTGGCCCTACACCCACCAACTCCCCAATGCCGCCCGCATCCGCCACGCCGTTTCCCTCGACGAGAAGCGGCGCCCCTTCCGCGAGTTCCTGGTCAAAAGCCGGCCGGCGCCGCTGCACGACACAGCGCAGGAGGTCTGGTTCGCCGGTGTGCACTCCGATGTCGGCGGCACCTTCGCCCATGAGAAGGGCGATGCCCTGCTCTCGACGATCACCCTCAAGTGGATCACCGATGAAGTCTGCCAGGATCTGGTCTTCCGCCCCGGCGCATACGCCGAGGCATGTGCGGTGACCGAGGAGTTCGCCGACGCGGCCATCCACCACAATGGCCCGTTCTGGATCCTGGCCGGCCGACGCTCGCGCCGCGTACCCGAGCACGTCGTGCTGCACACCAGCGTCCGGCTCCGCCTGGAGCGAGACTCCACGTACCGTGAGTACCGTACGGACCTGCCCGATCCGGCCGAGCCATACCGCTGGGCCGACCCGGATTGGACCAAGCCCTCCCAACAGCAGGACGGCTGACAACGCCGGACGTCACCAACTGGGAGTCACATCGGTGCCGAAACGACCACCGGCCGGGCGCTTTTCGAAGTGCAGGTGGGGTCCGGTGGCGTTCCCGGTCGAGCCCACTTCAGCGAGCCGTTGCCCGGCCCGTACGGAACCACGGGTGACGGTGGGAGAGGTGGCAGTACCAGTAGTCGAATACGCCTGACCTCAGCACCAGGTAGTTACCGAAGCTGCCGTCCTGCCCGACGCGAACGGAACCGCTGAGGACGGCGACACAGGACGTCCCCTCCGGGGCGGCGTAGTCCGCACCCGTGTGGTAGCCCAGACTCCAGTGGGGTCCCCGCTTGTGGTAGGCGGTTGTCACTGTGTGTCCTGGCACGGGAGAGGAGACGTGCCCACCCGTACCAGTCGTCGCCGGGACGCGGAGCCGGTCCCAGGACTCCCGGCCGGGTATACCGTCGGCGTCACCCCCCGAGAGGTGGATCTTGCGCTGCCAGGCGGCGTAGGACTGGCGGTCGGTGTCGGTCCACTCGGGGCCTGGACCCGTCGTGTACTTCCCGCACCCTTCCGCGACGAGGCGTTTCCCTATGGCAGTGATGATCGGACTGCGTCGGCCTATATGGAAGAACGCAGTTCCAGGGAGAGGCTCTTGCGCAGGCATGACTCTCTCCTCCTCGGAGATCGGCGATCTCTGTCCGGCTCGGAAGAATGACGGACCGGGACACGGCTCGAACTCCGGGCGGTCAGCGGGTCACCCGCCCGGGTTCGCCCAGCTGCTCCTGCACGAACGCGGGCCAGGATCCGGGGTCGACGTGGTTGTTCTCCGGGACATGGGCGTGCGCGTACCAGCCGCCCCGGGAACTCCAGACGCCCGGTGAGCGGGCCGAGACGAAGTCGGTCGGACGGCCCATGGGCCAGGTGTCCGGCACACCCCAGGAGCGCACCCATGTGTTGAGTTCGCTCCAGCCCTTGCAGGGTGTGTCCGTCAGTCGGGCGCACACTCGGCCGTCGGCACGACAGTGCGGGAAAAAGAGAGCTTCGATCTGGAGAACGACTTCGCCGGCACGGTTGGTTCGCGTACCACCGGGCGCATCTTCGAGCGCTTTGCTGCGAGAGGTGGCCGGGAAGAACTGGGCGAACGCGCCGGTGAAGGGATCCCACAGGATATGCGGCGCCGTGCCTCTTCCGCCGTGGGTGAAGAAGTTTTGGAGGCGTGCGAAGGGCACGAGATCCTGTGGGGCTGCCGTGGTGGCATTCCTGTCCGCGGTGATGTGTGCGATTGCCTTCGGCGGAAACGCCGGGTCACACGGCGCATGATCGCCAAGGTCTGCCTTGATGGCCTGCGGCATCCATATCTCGGGCATGTCAGCAGAATGCCCGATCCGGCCTGGTCGCGCGACCGGAGAATGTCTCACGCACTGGAGCCTCCTCCGGAAACCCACACCGAGCTGCGCCAACGTGCCCTGGCTTGACCTCCGTGTCGGCGCCGAGGTCAATGCCGCCCCCTCGGTGAGACCTGGCTGTAGCGACGGGCTACGGCCAGAGCTGCTGGATGCTGAGTTGCATGCCTCTGATGACGGGCGGAAACTGATGCCATAGCACGCGCGCGCATGGATCGCCCGTTGAAACCGGAAACGTCTTCTCCTCCAGGGAGAGAAATCCATGCCCGGCACAACAATTGGCCGACTTCAATGTGAAGACGTCCTGGCGCCGCGGCATCTCAAGGCGGATGTGCGTGCTCTTCAGGCAGTGGGTCACGTCGTCCCCCTTGAATGTATTCGTGCCCATCACCACGGTGGCAGCACCTTGTCCGTTGTCGGCGTCGACGGCTCGTAGCGGCACCTGACGTGCCGACAGCACCGTTTTCACCGGACGTCCTGAGATGCGCACACAGGCGCGAGCGTCAGGCGGATGAAGTGCGCTACCGCCATCCGCACCGATCGGAGCAACCCATGACCGACAACGTCCGAGGCTCCTCGCTCAGGTCCGTGGCCACGACGCCGTGTGCGATCGTGCCCCCACATCTGCTCAACCGGCTGGCCCGAGCCGAGGACCCGACCGTGCACGATCCTGCCCGCCGCACCCTTGCGCTCGACGCGGCACAACGCGTCCAACGCAGGCTGACGGCCGAGATCAACCCGACCGCCGCCCCGCTGACGCGCGGCCCCGACCACTCCGACCGCACCATCTGCGACGTCGAGCACCGGCAGGAGTTGCCCGGCAGACGCATACGCGGAGAGGGCGAGGCCGACGTACCGGACGCCTCGGTCAATCACGCCTACGACGGCCTTGGAGCCACCTTCGACTTCTATCTGCAGACCCTGTCCCGCTTCTCCATCGACGGGGCCGGCCTCCCGTTGGACGCCAGCGTTCACTACCGCCGGGACTACGACAACGCCTTCTGGGACGGCGAGCAGATGGTCTTCGGCGACGGGGACGGGCACATCTTCGGCGACTTCACCCAGTCACCCGACGTCATCGGCCACGAGCTCACCCACGGCGTCACCCAATACACCGCCAACCTGGCATACGTGGGCCAGTCCGGAGCCCTGAACGAGCATCTGTCCGACGTATTCGGTTCCCTGGTCGAGCAGTACGCCAAGGACGAGTCGGTCGAGGAAGCAAACTGGCTGATCGGAGAGGAACTGCTGCGCCCTGGAGTACAGGGCGTCGCGCTGCGCTCGATGAAGGCGCCCGGCACCGCGTACGACGACGACGAGCTCGGCAAGGATCCACAGCCCGCCCACATGAACGACTATGTGCACACCTTCGCCGACAGCGGCGGCGTGCACATCAACTCGGGCATCCCCAATCACGCCTTCTACCTCGCCGCGACTCAGCTCGGCGGCCACGCCTGGGATCGCGCCGGCCATATCTGGTACGACGTGCTCACCAGTGGCACGCTCGCCAGCGACGCCGACTTCACGTCCTTCGCACGACTGACGGCGAACACCGCCGATGCCTACGGGCCACAGGAGCACGATGCGGTACTCCACGCGTGGGATGCGGTCGGCGTGCCCGCGGGCTGAGTCAGCCAGTGTCCCGGTGGAACTGAGCGCCCGCGTGGATCGGCACAAAGGGCTTCTGCGCCTACGGCTGGGCACTCGTTCCCGCCGAAGGGGACCAGCGCGAGTTCCTCGTTCGCCGCAGCATCGACATCAGCGGACGTCCTGTCCGAAGTCCGAAGAGGTCTCATGCGTGTAGGCCGTCCGGCGGCATCCGGATGGTGATGCGAATGATCACCACGGACGATGGTGCTCGAGTCCCGGCGCAGCACCAGGTCTCCTGGTCCGCTGCGGGGATCGGACGCTCCCCGACGCCGCCGCGCGATACGTGCCGCAGAAAGCCCGGCAGGGGCTCGCCGGGCGGCGCTCCACCGGTGCAGTGCCGCAGTGACGGTCGAAGGAGAACCCCGTGGGTCCAGTTGGCGTAGATCGGTGCCTACCGGTGAGACTCTTCGCGGTCGGCTTGAGTGTGTGTTCCGGTCGCGGTCACCGTGAGCGCCTGGTGGACGGCCTGCGGCGTCCGGAGATGATCACGTGAGCACTCCGCCCGGGGCCGGCGTCGGCTCGCACCTGCGGGCGCCACTGATCACAACGGGCACCAGGCGGTCACCGGCTGCCGTGGTATTGATCCTGCTGGTCCTGCTCCCGACGGCGCTGCTGCTGGGTTGGTGGGGCACAGAAGACCTCAGCGGGGCCCTGACCTACTCGGGGCGCATCACCGGTGCCATCCTCATTCTGGTCTCGGCCCTCTCGTTGTTGGGCGCTGCCGCGGTCGTGGACCACTGGTGCCGGAGCAGCTTCCCCTATTCCGGGATGGTCGCGCTGATCGGCACGGTCGCGGCACTGTTGGCCAACGCCATGATCCTGCTCGAGACATTCAGGGACGGCGATTCCACGCTTTACCGGGTGCTGTACAGCCTGCTCACGGCTGGTTCCGCATGGGCTGTCTTCACGGTGTGGCGGACATCGGTCGTCATCCCCGCTCCGAAGCGGGTGGCCGCGGCACTGGTCGTCTCCTCGGGGCTCGCGATGGCCAATTTCGGCTACGAGCACCTCTACCAGCCGTCCCAGCACGGTGCCAGGCCCCTCGTCAGTATCGCCGTGGGAAAGCCTGTGCTGAGTATGGACCATAAGGAATTCGCCGTACCGGTCGACATCAGGATCGAGAACCACAGCGATGTGGGGTTTTTCGTTCTCGGCACCGAATTCCACGCCATGGGCGAACGGGTGTCGCTCAGCCAGACGGACCGGCTCCGCAAGCAGTGGCGTGCAGATGCGAAGACGTTCCGTGACTTCCAGATACAACACCCGCTCTCCCGAAGGGAGATCTTCCAGCCCGGCCAGTTGGTGTTGGCGCAGCCATGGGTACCTGCCGGAAACTGGATCGAGGCAAACGACGCGTTCGTCACCCAAACGGTTGTGCAACTGCCCATCGATACACCGTATGACCAGTTGGCGCTCTACGCCTCCGCGCATTTGGCGCGCAAGGACCGACTCAGCCTGGAGCAGATCCAGGTGAAGGGGTATTCCTGGGGTGGCGGCAAAGTGCCCCAGTGGGTCAAGGAGGACAAGAACCTCGACTCCGTCGTCTCCCGCGGCCGGGTGTACGAAAACAATTCAGTTGACCAGCATACGATGGATCCGCGCTACGTCACTGTCTATTGGCAGTTCGGCACGCATGGTGCAGGCCTGTCGGAATCCATCACGCGAAACGGTGAGGAGAACCGCATCCTGTCCGGAGCGGAAATTCGCAAGATGTTGAACCGGTACGGCTTGGTCACCGCCGAAACGGGTCCGATCAAACGAACGCTCTGGGACATCAAGAACCAGCGATGACCGGCATGACCGCACGGCGCACGTGGGAGTGCTGATCCAATCGCTCCAGCCACACCACGAGGGCGAGAGAACTGTTCACACGGTCCCAGGAATAGGAGTCCCCTATGCCGAACTGTGCCTCCCTCACTGCCCGGCACAGCGTCTCGACGTCGAACATCTCCGCGATCAGTGGATGCCTCGCGGAGCGGCAGAGGTCGAAGAGTTCGTCGCCGTGTGTCCGCAGGCCGCGGACGTAGAGCTGGTTGAAGGGGACATTGACGACCCGACCGCCGATCCGGGGCGGAAGCAGGTTCGCCATCGCCTCGCGCAGCACCGCCTTCGAACGGCCCGGATGGAACGCGACCTCGGCGGGGAGGCGGCGCATCATGGCGATGACCTCCGGGTCGAGGAAGGGGTGTGAGAGGAAGAACCCGTCCTGCCGTGCGCGGCGCCAGGACAGCGGGTCGGGAGCGGCGATGTAATTGGCGGCCTCGTAGAGGGACTGTTCGGGTTTGTGCCCGAATACGAAGCGGCTCTCCGCGATGCTGGCCTCACGGAAGCCGTGAGCTCGCGCGAATCCGGAACGCAGCCATCGGGGGCGGGCGAAGTTGCCGAGGCCGCCGAGTACCGTTCCGCGGCGGCGGACGAGCGCTGTGACCCGTTCGGCGGCCAGCGGAAGAGCCGGCTGCACCACGTAGGCGGAGACGATGTCCCACAAGCCCCGCTCGCTGCCCGCGGCCCAGTCACGTGCTTGCCTCGTCATCAGCCGGAGTTGTCCCGCGCGGGCCAGCCTGTGCAGGTGAAACGGGTTGGCGTCCACAACCGGATCGGCCCCACAGCCGGTCAGGAGGGCGTCGCAGCCCAGATCCGCCGCAGCGGCGTGAAGCCTGCTCCAGAACGGGGCGCGGAAGGCGTGCGCATGAGGCTCGTCCGGGTCTCCCGCGTGGTGCTGGAAGTCGTCGAAGTCGGCCAAGTCGTCGACGTCTACGATCAACGGGCGGGCTGCGGGCGCGTACCGGCGGATCTCCGCCATCGCCTCGTCTATATAAGGCTGTTCGGCAGCGAGTTCTCCCCTTCCGAAGCGCCCGGCGAGCAGGACGAGGTCCCGAGGGTGGCCCTGTCCCGCGGCCAGCAGACGTGCCGCTAGCAGCGCGACGCTGGTGGAGTCGGTGCCGCCGGAAACATGGCATGCCGTCATCCTGCCCATACGGCGCCCGACAGCGTGCTCCAATGCGAGGCGCAGGTCCTTCGCGGCCCCGCCGAGGCCGGGTTCGTCCGCTGCCCGTACCGACGGATCGTGGGACTGACGGACGTGTCGCAGCACCCGACCACGTAGCTGCCCCGTGATCGAAAGTTCCACCACCTCGCCACCGAGTATTCGGTGTACCCCGGTGAACGGGGTGAGTTCCGAGTGGGGTTGCGCCATGTTCCCGGTCAGGTATCGGCAGAAGTAGCGCCGTTCCAGCTCTGCCCCGCCGCCCAGGTGGCGCGCCGAGGTACTCACCGCGGTGACACGGCCACCGGACTCCCTGAAGAACAAGGGGATGCGTGCCTGCTCGTCCCGCATCAGCAGGATGCGGTCGCGATACACCAGGACGGCCGCATAGTCGCCGGTCGGCAGACGCGGTGACGCTTGCGGCCGGCCCCAGTCGTCGAGGATGCCTCGCGCTCCCGCCACGCGCTCACGGACGGAGCCCACCCAGCCGACGACCACCGCGGTCCCGGCCCGTGAGGAAACCGTCGTCACGAGCCCCTGCCGGGCCATGGACCCGGCTGCCCAGAGCTTCGGGACGCCCCCGTCCCACTCGACGCGGAGTGCTTCCACGTCACCGCCCTCCGCCGCCGACCGAGAGAACCGGCGTGTACACGTGCCCGCGCGGATCGGCGTCAGGGATGCACAGGCCTGCCGAAGACGTCCAGGCGTGCAGGGCGAACGGATGCTCGCGTACACCGACGTGGAGCACGGCCTTCAAGCCGCGCCGCCGCAGCAGGACGAAAGCCGTCACAGCCTCGGCCTTGCAGTCGTCGTTGACGAACCAGCTTCTGCGACCGTGTGATTGCACGGCCCGTTTCAGCCGTGCGACGTCCTCCGGGGCGGCGGGGTCCGCACGGGCGTATTCCGGGGCTGCCAAGGACAGGAGCCGAAGGGCGCGCCCGAATCCCATGGTCCGGATCAGCAGGCACGCCCCGCGCAGCCAGAGCCCGATCGCGATGTCCGACTGCTGCCTCCGGCGAGCCGTCGCACACCCGGCGCGGATGAGACCGGTAACGATTTCCGCGCGTTCCTCAGAGATTCCATCAGCGAACTTCCGAATGTCCGCCGTCGCCACTCCAAGAAAACGTGTACGCCGCCAGTCCGCGATCAGCGCTCCGTCGGACATCCTGGTGACACGGCAATGCGGTGACAGGATCCGCGTCATGGCCACCAGGGCATCGGTATCCTCTGCCACTGCACATCCTCCAAGGTCGGCCTGACGCCGTCCCCGCAGCAGACTCGGTCCGACGTGGGGACGGCGTCAGGATTGGTACCCGTGACCGTCGTAGAAGCCGCCGCTGAAGCCCCGGATCAGACGGCCGTTGCCGAGAAGGACGAGCCCGTACGGCATACGATGGCGCAGCAGTCGGAGAAACATCGCCTACCTCCAGAATCAGGCAGTATCGATCAACTTCAGGCTACTCTGCCCTGGTTGCCCCGCAACCGGACAAGGCACCGGCGCCGCGAATCACTCGTGCTTCGCGGCGCCGGTGCCTTGTCCGACGTCCCGAATGCGCGGTCGAGCAGCGAGCCGGCGAACCCGGCCACCAGATAGCCCTCGGTGTCCGCGGCGGACTCCTTGGGCAGCACATTGCGCACACCTCCCATCGCCGGACGCTTCCATCACCTGTGCCCCTTTGCCCTGTGACCGGCTCTCCCGGCCTCCCTGGCAGGTCGTTACCCCTGCGACTACTACGGGCACTCCGTCGCCGTAGGGCTCGCGCCCCTTGGACGATCCCGTGGCACGTCTTCGCTGTACGTATCGAGCGCGAGCAGGCTGTGTGTCGGAAGTGCTCCAGGAACTGCTGCGGAATGACTTTCCGGGATTGGCTGGCCAGGGTGAGGGCCGGCAGGCGCCGTCCGGCGGCATGGATGATCTGATCATTTAGCTCGATCAGGGGCGATAGGCCCGATTCGTCGAAGAGTTGGGCCGACAGCGTGGTGATCTCGGCCGAGGTGCCTTCCGCCCGGGAGTTACGTTCTGGCCCCGGGCGTCTTCCGCTGATCCTGGAGGATCCATGCGACACCCTGTCTCCCGCCCGCGCACGCGAGCCCTGGCCGTCGGGCTCGTGCTGGCTGCGGCCACGCTTGTGCCCTCTGGCTCCGCCGGTGCGGCCGACCAGTACGAGTGGGCCGCGCTGGGCGACTCGTACACCGCCGGTGGCTTCGTCGGGGACCCGCAGCCCCCGCTGGGCGATCCGTCGCGGGATGGCTGCGACCGCACCAGCGACGCCTACCCCGGTGTCGTCGAGCGGGAACTCGCCGAGTTCCCGCCGGGCAAGCCCGTCCACCTGACCAACGTCAGCTGCGGCAACGCAACCATCACCGACATCGCCACGGCCAAGCAGACCCCGGTCAGCCCGGTCCAGCCCCCCGCCGAAGGCTGGCCCGCGGTGGACCCGCAGACCCAGCGGGGCGAGCTCGGCGACCAGACCGATGTCGTCACCATCGGCGTCGGCGGCAACAGCCTGCCCTTCGGCGGCATGCTCCTCAAGTGCCTGGAACTGGGCGCGACCGGCAAGTCCTGCCGCGAGTACTACACCAATCCCCCCGAGGGCGAGGAAAATATCCAGGACAAGCTCGCCCGGGTCCAGGACGAGTACATCGAGATGCTGGCCCAGGTGCACCAGGCCGCGCCCAACGCCAAGGTGATCACGATCGGCTACCCGGCCATCCTGCCGGAGCAAAGCAGCTCCTGTAACCGTCTGGCCCTCACCGAGCTCGGCTCGATCACGCACACCGACATCGACTGGCTCCGTGACCACGTCCTCAAGCCACTGAACAGCACGATCCAGCGAACCTCGTCGTTCTTCGGCGACCGCTACGTCGACGTCTACTCCTCCAGCGTGGGCCACGACGCCTGCCAGCCCGCGGGCATCAAATGGGTCGAGGGAATCTGTGGCGACGCCGCGGGCTACTGGCCTGCCAAGATCCCCGGCACGCTGCTGAACTGCGGACTCATCAACAAGCGCGTCACCCTGGTCCACCCGAACGCCGCAGGACACGCCAACACCGCGGCCCGCGTGGAGCGAGCGATCCGTATCGCCCTCCTTGAACTCTGACCGCCTGGCCCGAACCCAGGTTCCGGGGCCCCGGCACCCCGCACAAAAGCGCGGCCAGGGGCGCCCCGGCCAGCGAACGCGAGGGACCGTCGGTGGTCGACATCTGCCCGGCGCTCACCGAGCGCACTGAGTGTGAGGCGTCCTCGAAACCTCCGGACAGACACATGCCCACTCCGCCGCCCTCGCCGGCGGCGAAGTGCCGGACTGTGGGTCACAGCCACTCGCGGTTCCCGGCCTCACGGTGCGCCTGGCGGATCCTGCCCCGGCCGCCGTGGCAGATCGCGTACCGGCACTTCCCGGTTTGCTGCGGACGAAAGGCTCCACCCGGTGTATCGGGTGGAGCCCGCCCTGTGGAATCGCCTCAGTTATCGGTCCGCCGGCGCAATACTGCGGTGCGGCGGGTCACCGCCGGCTGTCGGCGCGGGCCTTGGTCCAGGCGGCTTCGCGCAGCAGTCGCAGGCCGTTGAGGCCGACGATGATGGTGGAGCCCTCATGGCCGAGGACACCGAGCGGCAGGGGAAGGGTGGCTGCCAGGTCCCAGATCACCAGGCCGGAGATGAACACCGAGGCGATCACCAGGTTCTGCACGACGAGGGAGCGGGCCCGGCGGGAGAGCGCGACGACGGCGGGGACGGTGGCGAGCTCGTCGCGGACGATGACCGCGTCGGCGGTCTCCAGCGCGAGGTCGGAACCGGCCCGGCCCATGGCGATGCCGGTGTGGGCGGCGGCCAGGGCGGGGGCGTCGTTGACACCGTCCCCGATGACCATCACCCTCCGCCCGGCCATCTCCACCTCCTTGATGGCGGCAACCTTGTCCTGGGGCAGCAGCCCGGCGCGGACGTCAGTGATACCGACCTCGTCGGCAAGGCGGCCGGCGGCGCGCGGATTGTCGCCGGTGATCAGCATCGGCGCCCTACCCGTCAGGGCCGTCAGCGCGGTGACGGTGCCGGCGGCGTCCGGCCGCAGCCGGTCCGCGATGCCCAGGACCCCGACAGGGATGCCATCGGCCTCGACCAGGACGGCGGTGCGGCCACCGTCCTCCAGTTCAGCTGCAACCGCAGCAGCACGGACGGACGAGGCGTCCACGGCGTCATTCAGCAGCCGGGCCGGGGCGCCGACCGCGACAGGGCGGCCATCGACGGTAGCGGTGACACCGATGCCGGGTGCGGAAGCGAAATCCTCCACTGCGCGGAGGGTGAGTCCGCGGGTGCGAGCGGCGTCCACAATGGCGCGGGCCAGGGGGTGTTCGCCGGGGTGCTCGGCCGCAGCGGCGAGTGCGAGCAGTTCCTCCTCGCTCAGGCCGGAGCCTGCGAGGGAAAGGATGTCGGTAACGCGGGGGGTTCCCTCGGTGAGGGTGCCGGTCTTGTCGAGCGCGGCAGCATCCACCTGCCCGAGCCGCTCCATGACCACTGCGGACTTCACCAGTACGCCGTGACGACCGGCATTGGCGATCGCGGACAGCAGCGGCGGCATCGTGGCCAGGACGACGGCACACGGCGAAGCGACGATCATGAAGGTCATCGCCCGCAGCAGCGACCCGGTCAGCGACGCCCCGAAGGCCAGGGGAACAGCGAACACCGCGAGGGTGGCGACGACCATGCCGATCGAGTAACGCTGCTCGACCTTCTCGATGAACAGCTGCGTCGGGGCCTTGGTCCCGGACGCTTCCTCGACCATGCTCACGATCCGCGCGATCACCGAGTCGGAGGCATCCCGCTCGACCTTCACCCGCAGCGCACCGGTGCCGTTCAGGGTGCCGGCGAACACCTCGTCGCCGCTCTCCTTGGCCACCGGCAGCGGCTCGCCGGTAATGGTGGCCTGGTCGACCTCGCTCGCCCCGTCCAGGACCCGGCCGTCGGCACCGATCCGCTCGCCCGGCCGCACCAGGACGGTGTCGCTAACAGTCAGTTGCTCGGTCGGTACGGTCTCCTCGGTGCCGTCGTCCAGCAGCCGGGTAGCGATAGCGGGCGCGAGGTCGAGCAGACCGCGCACCGAGTCCGCGGTGCGGGCCGTGGCGATCGCCTCCAGCGCGCCGGAGGTGGCGAAGATGACGATCAACAGCGCGCCGTCCATCACCTGCCCGACCGCCGCCGCACCGAGCGCGGCCACGATCATCAGCAGGTCGACATCGAGCGTCTTCTCCTTCACCGCCTGCAAGCCCGCCCAGGCCGGCTCCCAGCCACCAGTCGCGTACGCGAGGGCATACAGCGGACCCCACGCCCAGGCGGGGGCACCGGTCAGCTGCAGCGGCAACGCGATGAGGAACAGCACCGTCGCCACCGCGGCCCACCGGGCCTCGGGCAACGCGAACACCCGCGTACGACGCCGCGGAGCGACCGCGTCAGAAGAGCCGGTCGCCCCGTGGGCGGGGCGCTCGATCAGGGTGGAAGACATGACAGACAGGACCCCTCGCACAAGCCAATGACGGGACTACCGACCCCAACCACAATACAGGAACATATGAACATCCTTTCATGTACGGGTTGTAGTATCGATACATGGGTCATGGAGCCGCTCCCGCGAAGAACACCGTCCCGCGCACACGTCTGGACGCCGCCAGCGCCGCCCGGGTCGCCACCACCCTGCAGGCCCTGGCCACCCCCTCCAGGCTGCTGATCCTCGCCCGCCTGCGCGAAGGCCCCCTGCCCGCGACCGAACTGGCCGCCGAGGTCGGCATGGAGCAGTCCGCCTGCTCCCACCAACTGCGGCTCCTGCGCAACCTCGGCCTGGTCACCGGAACCCGCACAGGCCGCTCCGTCGTCTACGCGCTCTACGACAACCACGTCGCCGAGCTGCTGGACCAGGCCGTCTACCACATCGAACACCTGCGACTCGGCCTCAGCGACACCACCGACACCGAGGATGCGGACCTCGCCGATACCATGCCGGTCCGCGCCACACCCTGACCAGCTTTTCGGGTGACGAACCCGAGGACCTAATGCCGCGGATGGCGCTCGCAGCGAGCACCGTCGGGAAGCCGCCCAGCAACGGCCAGGACGTCGACGAAGTCCTGGCCCGGCTCCAGGCCGCCGGTGTCGAGCAGGGCATCGCCGCGCACGAGCCGACGCACCGCATCACCGTGCAGACACGGCGCCCACCGGGTGGCGTCCACTCAGTGAAATCCATCCGCCTTCGGCCGGTCGCGTCCACTCCCCCGCCATCAGGGAGTGGACGGCACCCCGTGGCCGCCACTCCCGCAACGCCAGGCGAGGGGGCCGGGCCACTCCACCCGGTGGACGGTCGGGGGTATTTCTCCTTGACCTGGCACCGCGTCAAGGACAAATGCACCCGGCCCGCTCCATGGAGCCAACGGGTGGTTCCACACCCGTGAGGGGCACCTGAAGGTGCCTCGGAAGCACATCGAACAGGTTGAGGCCGGGGCTGGGCCGTCGGGCCGGCGGCTCCGTACGGGCAGTCGCAGGGATCCCGTCGCCCCCGCCTGCCGCGTGACGACGAGCGTGACGCGGTACGTCTCCCGGCCCGGCACGGTGGCGCGGATCGTGCCGTCGCCGATGTGCAGGCCGCTCACCGCTCCCGCGTAACCCTCACCGCGGCCGAGGGACGACGTCGTTCCTGCGGCCTCCCTCAACATGCCCTCGTTCAAACCCAGTTGGATGCTCTTCATCTGCCCCACTCGTCCATTCAAACCGATTCCACGACCTCCCAGGTGTCGTACCCCGCTGCCGGGTCCTGCCACTGGTTGACGACGTGGACACGGTCGACGGTGACGTCGGCCCGCTCAGATCAAACAACGTCCGGCCCAGTTCCTGCGTGAAGAACTCAAGCTGGAGCTGTCCCAGGCAAAGACGTTGATCACTCATGCCCGCACCCGGGCAGCGAGGTTTCTCGGCTACGAGATCACGACCCAGCACAACGACACGAAGAAGACCGGCCGTTACCGTCGGGTCAACGGCCAGATCGCTCTCCGTGTCCCACGGGACGTGATCAAAGCCAAATGCGCCCCCTATCTCGCCCGCGGAGAACCCACGAAGAAGACGGCCCTGATCAACAGCAGCGATCACGCGATCGTGGCGACCTTTGGGACCGTCTACCGGGGCATCATCCAGTACTACCTGCTCGCCGGAGATGTATTCCGGCTGCACCGGCTGCAATGGGTCATGGAAACCTCCATGCTCAAGACCCTCGCGGCCAAGCACCGTTCCTCGGTGTCGAAGATGGCCGCCAAGCACAAAGCCAAAATCGACACGCCCAACGGGCCCCGCGTCTGCTTCGAGGCCCGTATCGAGCGGAAGAACAGGAAACCACTGGTGGCACGGTTCGGTGGAATCCCCCTCCAACGGCAGCGAGCGGCGGAACTCGCCGACCGCGAACCGGTCCGGGTGGACTATCCGCAAAAGGAACTCGTCGCGAGACTCCTGGCGGACACCTGCGAAATCTGCGGAAGCAAGGGCAACGTGCAAGTGCACCACGTCCGGGCTCTCGCTGACCTCGCACATGCCGGATGGCAGCCTTCCGACTGGGCGCGCGTCATGCTCCAACGACGCCGCAAAACGGTCGTGGCCTGCGACGTCTGCCACGACCGCATCCATTCGGAACAGCCGACCAGAACACTCACGCAGTAGTCACTGGAGAGCCGGATGACCGGGAAACCATCATGTCCGGTTCGGCGGGAGGCCGCGCGGAACAGGACGTGCCACGGCAGGCACCTCACCGCGCGGCCGACCCAACCTTCTGGCTCGCCGGCTGCCGCCGCCTGCACCGCCGCTACGAACGCAAAGCCGAACACTTCCTCGCCTTCGTCGGCATAGCAGCAGCCCTCATCGGCTACCGCCGACTCACCAAATGAAACGACGTCTCAGTAGTAGACCGCGATTCTGCCTCGGGGTCCGTCGACGACCTCGACGGGAGTGTCGAAGATGTCCGTGAGGATGTCGTCGCGCATAATCTCGCCCGGGCTGCCGAAGTGGCGCACGGTCCCTTTCTTGACCGCGCAGATGCGGTCGGCGTAGTGACCGGCGAAGTTGATGTCGTGGAGCACGATCACGATCGTGCGTCCGAGCTCGGTGGCCGCGCGGCGCAGGTGCTGCATCATCTGCACGGAGTGCCGCATGTCGAGGTTGTTGAGGGGTTCGTCCAGCAGCAGGTAGTCGGTGTCCTGCGCGAGCACCATCGCGACGTAGGCGCGTTGCCGCTGGCCGCCGGAGAGTTCGTCGAGATAGCGGCCTTCGAGCTCGCGCAGTCCCAGGAAGTCGATGGAACGACCGATGACCTCCTCGTCCTGGCGGGTGAGGCGTCCCTGCGAGTGGGGAAACCGTCCGAATCCAACGAGTTGGCGCACGGTGAGGCGGGTGACGAAGTGGTTCTCCTGGCGCAGGATCGAGACGATCTTGGCGAGGTCCTTCGAGTCCGTGTCGGCGATGTCGTAGCCGGCGATCTCGATCGCTCCCGAGTCGATGCCCAGGAGTCGGCCGATCATGGTCAGCAGAGTCGACTTGCCGGCGCCGTTGGGACCGACGAGAGCGGTGAGGCCGCCGGCGGGGATGGTGAGGTCGACGGGGCCGATCGCGACCTCGCTGGTGTAGCGCTTGGCGACCTGCGTGAGGGTGATCACAGCCGTCCCTTTCTCAGGAGGTGGACGAGGAAGCATGTGCCACCGACGATCTCGATGATGACGCCGACCGAGCCGGCCGCGTAGAAGATGTTCTTGAGGACGAAATAGGCGCCGCCCAGGACGACGATGCCCGTAAGCCAGGCGACGGGGAACACATAGCGGTGGTCGTGGGTGTCGGCGAGTTGGTAGGCGAGCATCGCGACGAGGAAACCGAAGAACGTCATCGGGCCGATGAGCGAGGTGGAGACGGCCATCAGCATCGAGACGAGCAGCAGCACGATGATCGTCTCGCGCCGGTGGTTCACGCCGAGGTTGGTTGCGGCCTCGCGGCCGAGCGCGAGGACGTTCAGGCGCCGGCCCCCGGCCCACAGCATCCCGCCGGCGACCGCGGCGATCGGGATCGAGACGGCGAGGTAACTGGCGTCGGCGTTGGCGATGCTGCCGATCAGGCGTGCGGTGAGCACGTCGAACTCGGTGGGCGTCAGTAGCCGCTGCATGAAGGTCGACAGCGCCCCGAGACCGCCGCCGAGGATGATCCCGATCAGCAGCATGAGCTGGATGTTGCCGTACTTGCCCGACAGCAGCCAGCCGTAGAGCACGGCGGCGAAGGCGACCATGAGCACGACCTGCGCGACGAATTGCCACACGCCCTGCACGAGGGTGACCCCGGCGGTGCCGAGGAAGAACACCGCGCTGGTCTGGATCACTCGGTAGAGGGACTCGAACCCCATGATCGAGGGAGTGATGATGCGGTTGTTCGTGACCGTCTGGAACGCAACCGTCGCCAGCGCCTGACAGAACGCGACGACGACGACGATGACGACGCTCGTCGCCCGCAGTTCGGCGATGCGCCAGAATCCGGTGGTGCCGAAGGGCATCGGGTTGTCCCAGGCGAGGTTGCCGAGAACGATGAGCGCGCTGAGCACGGCCAGTGCGGTGAGAACAGCCCAGTACCGGCGGTGTGCTCGCGCGGTCGGTAGAGCGCCGGAGTGACGGACCGCGCGTGGGGTGGCGGGGGCGATGTTCTGTTCAGGCATGGCGGCGCTGTCTCAGCAGGAGGGAGATGAACACGAACGAGCCGAAGACCGCCAGGATCAGGGCGACCGGCACTTCGAAGGGCATGACGACGAGGCGGCCGATGATGTCGCAGATCGTGACCGTCGCGATGCCGACCAGGCATACCCAGGGCAGGTTCGACCGGAGGTCGTCGCCGCGGAACAGGGAGACGATGTTGGGCACGATGAGTCCGAGGAAGGGCAGGTTGCCGACGACGACCGTGACGATGCCGGTGGCGATGGCGATGAGTCCGGTGCCCAGCAGTACGACCCTGTTGTAGTTCAGGCCGACGTTGGTGGCGATGTCCTGACCGAGTCCGGCCACGGTGAAGCGGTCGGCGGCGATGAACACGGCCACGACGACGATCGCAACCGCCCACAACGGTTCGTACTGACCGCGCAGCACCGAGGTGAACGAGCCGAGGAACCACACGCCCATGCTCTGGAGCATGTTCGTGGACAGCGCGATGTAGGAGGAGACCGCGCCGACGACGGCGCCGAGCATCATGCCCACGATGGGGACGATGATCGAGGAACGCAGGGTTATCCGGCGCAGGAACAGGAAGAAGATCATTGTCCCGGCGAAGGCGGCGACGACCGCGCCGGTCATCTTCACCAGCAGCGGCGCCCCGGGCACGAGGATCGTGATCAGCAGCAGCCCGAGCCCGGCCCACTCCGTCGTGCCGGTGGTGGTCGGCTCCACGAAGCGGTTCTGCGTGAGCTGCTGCATCACCAGGCCCGACATCGCCATTGCCGCTCCCGCAAGCACGAGCGCGATGGTGCGGGGGACGCGGGTGATGACGAACATCTCGGCCCCGTCCTCCCCGCCAAAGATGTCGTAGACCCCGACGAAGAGGGAAAGGACGACGAGTCCCGCGGTGACGACGAGGCCGATCAGTAGCGGCCAGGTGAACAGGCGGGCCTTGGGCACGCGGGTGCGGCAGGATCCGGCATCCGGGTGCGGCGGCCGCTCGACTGCCGGGGTGCCGGTGGGCGGGACGGTCATGCGGGTGCGCTCTCAGTCGAAGACGGGGGTGGTCCGGGCGGCGTCGGTGGTGTCACGTCGCCACGACGGGGCCGCGGGCCGGACCGGCGGCGCCGGTTCGGCCCGCAGGCCCGACAGGTCCTGCCCGTCACATCAAGCGTTCGCCTCAAGCTTGTCGGCGAGGTCGTTGAAGAAGGTCGTGTAGGTCTGGATGCCCTCGTTCACGTAGGTGAGCTGCGGGAAGTACATGATGTTGCCGTTCTTGACGGCGGGGACGTTCCGCAACGCCTCGGAGTTCGCCAGCAGTTCGTTGGCCGGAACGTAGGAATCCGAAGACCCCTTGCTGACGGCCGCGTCGCGGTCGAGTGCGATGATCAGGTCGGGCTTTGCCGCGGCGATCGCCTCGACGGAGATGTCATCGCCCTGGTGGTCGTTGGAGCCGTCGGTCTTGATCGCGGGCGTCAGCCCGAGGATGTCGAACACCGGGCCGACCGTGCGCCCCGTGCCCGGCGCCGCGTAGTTGATCTCGCCGCCCGAGGTGATCACCCCGATCACGCTGTCCTTCGGGTCGTAGGCGTCCTTGACGCGCGCGATCGAGGCGTCGAAGTCGTCGATGAGCTTCTGCGCGTCCTTCTCGTGCCCGAAGATCCGTCCCAGACCCTCCACCTGCCGCTTCAGCTCCTCGTCGAAGGGCTTGTCCTCACGCGGGTCGAGCTCGACGATCGTCGCGTCGGGGGCGAGCTTCTTGAAGTCCTTGTGGTACGAGGCGAAGCGCTGCCCGTTGATGATCAGATCGGGTTCGGCCGCGACGACCGCCTCCAGGTCTGGTTCGTTGTGCGTCCCGAGATTCACGATCGACTTGTCGGTCTTGTAAGGGTTGTCCGCTGCGATCAGGTCGACCGGTGCGGCGCTGAGCTTGACGCCCCAGTCGGACAGGGTCTGGAACGTACGGTTGTCGGTGGCGACGATGCTCTTCGCCGGCAGCTTGACCTTCTGTGTCCCGTGGTTGTCCTCGACCTCGACCGACGACGGGGCAGCCGCGTTCGCACCAGTATCGGTCGCCCCCTTCCCGCCGGAGTCACCGCCGGCGCATCCGACAAGACCAAACGTCAGAACGGTCGATATCGCGGTGGCGGCGAGGATGTGGCGGCGCTGCGTGAGCATGGTGCAGGAACTCCATTCCAGCGGGTGGCGTCGGTGCACGGCGTGGTGCCGACGGAACTCGGGATCGATGTGAGCGTTCCGGCACGGAAGGCGCCCACATCGAGGTAAGCATAGCCTTACCTTACATTGACTCTCATTCGGCCGGTACCTGTGGTTCCGGTTTAGCCGACCGCAGTGGACGGGGCGGAGCCGGCGGCGGGGCGCACGAGTGTCGGTGGCCGGCATCAGGTCATGCGGTGCAGGAGGTGGCGATCGCCACGGGGGGCGAGCCCGACCCGGCCGCGACGTGGGTCGTACGGTCCATGCCGACGGCGCGGTTCAGCGATCTCGCGGACGGCGCCCGCGCGTTCGTGGGCTCGCTCCAGCACACCGTCAACCTGCGCGACCGCGGGCCGGGCTCGGCCAGTAGTTCGTGTCGGGGAAGAGTCGCAGGCCCCGCCTGCCGTTCAAGCGTGCACTCGGAGCGATCCCGCAACGTCTGGCCGTCGTAGGGCGGTTGCGGTCCCTTCGGCGGAGGCCGGGAAGACGACCGGCGGGTGCGCACCGGTGGCGCTCACCGATCCAGTCGAGCACGCTTTCGCGTTCGAGTAAGCACGGTGGCCCAAGAACCCCCTCCAAGTTCGTCCCGACTGCGTCGGGGATCCAACGAAGCGCCTCACGGCGCACTCTGGACCAAGATCTTCACCGACCACGTCTCTGCGCGGCCATCGTCGACCGCCTCGCCTTCAACGGCACCACCGTCGAGACCGGAACCGACTCCTACCGGCTCGCCAGCACCCGAGCACGAGCCGAAGCGCCCGCCAAGGCAGGCTGAATCAGCGGGAGCAGATCACGCTGACAAGAGTGAACGACGCGTAGAACGGCCCCTGGGAGAGGCTGGCGAACCAGTGATGGCCGCGGTCTCGGTCGATGTGGCCCTCGTTGATGGCTTGCTGCATGTTGCGGCCCAGGCCCAGAGTGTGGTCCGCCTCTTGGAAGTCACGGAAGACCGGTGTCGTGGCGAGCGCAGCCTCCACAACAGAAGCCTGCCTGTTCGGCGAGACGCGCAAGACTGCGTCCGACGGTTGCATGGCAGACCACTTCTGCAGCGGTGTAGCGGGTGAAAGCGCGGCTCGTCTCAAGATCCTCAGCGTCAACGATCAGGGTGTCCCAATCGGGTTCGGCAAGGCCGATTCGCGCGCCTGGCCGGGTTGCACGGTGGAGCTGCGCAAGAGCCTCCGCGGGGTCGGCAACATGCATGAGGACTCGGTCGGTCTTGGCCCGATCCACCGTGCCCGGCTCGACGGGGAGAGCGTGCACGTCCCCTTCACGGATCTCCACCCTGTGCAGATCGTTCGTGCGTTCGCGAGCCCGGGCAAGCATGGCCGGGTCACGGTCGACGCCGATCACTGTGCCCCTGTCCCCGACACGTTCCGCCAGTGCTGGCAGATCTGTGCCCGGGCCACATCCCACGTCCAGGACGGTCTGGCCCGCCTGGAGATCCAACAGGTCCAGCAACTGCCGCTTGTACGCACGGCCGGCATCGCCGACGGCAGCCCGCAACATGTAGGAAGCCTGATCAGGCCGGGACACGCCAAGGGTCGATGACATACAGGCCAGTCAAGCACTCCGCTCCCCAAGTGACGTCATTTCTTGTCAACATCCACGACCCCCGAGATCATCAACCGCCGCCCGAAAACGCAGACAAACACCGCTGCTGGAACTGAACAAAGCCAATCGCCTGATGACTCATCTCGGACTGGTGACCGTTGTCGTGCGTGACTACGACGAGGCCATCGCTCTCTATCGGGACGTCGTCGGGTTCGAGCGCACGGCGCGCGTCTCCACTGGACCACGGCCCTGGCGCACCGGGCACGCCGGCACAACTACGGTGGCCACTTGGGGGCCTCCTTGGGAACCCACTTGGGTGCCTGACCTGCGATGCGCGGGGAACCCCTGGTCACCAAGGAGGTCCGCCGCTGTTCCGCGGCCCGTGGACGCCGTTGGAGGCGGAGAACGCGGCCATGCACAAGAAGGTCCGCGAGCTGGAGGAGGAACGCGAGATCCTGCGCAAGGCGGCGAACAGGGCACGCGTAGCTTGATCTGGCACTACGACGGGCACTTGGGCAGCGCGACGCTCAACTGCTGCAGGTTGTCAGGAGCGACCCGGATGCCCGGAAGCCACAAGCTCTGCCCTTCCCACATGACGTGGATCCAGATGCTGCTGTGCTTCCCGTCCTCGTCGAAGACGGAGACACCGTCGGCGATCCGGCAACGGGCGCGCAGCAGGTCGTGGTGCCAGACACGGACAGCCGAGTTCACGGTCGTGTAGGGACGGTAGGGATCGTAAGCCAGAGACATCGAGCATCGGTGCGTACGGGGTTTCTGACAGTCCTTCTGCGCATTGTGGACAAGCACACCGGCATCGCCGTATCTGCTCCTGGCGTTCTGTGCGGCCGCTTCGCCCGGACCACTTGGCCGGTCGTCCTCCAGCTCAGCGGCGGGACCTCGCGCCAGTGGTCCGATGGAAGGGTGCTGCAGAGCGAGCAGAGCCAGGAAAAGCCCCGTCGTGAGGCCGGCGGCGGCACCGAATGCCGCGAATGCCCAGCGACCGGCCAGACGTTCACGCAGGCGGCGCCACCGAGGGAGGGCGGCGGGTTGTGCCGTGGTCGGGGCGACGGGCTCCCCGAGCGATTCGGGCCGGCTGCGGTCGGCTGCCTCCCACAGGGTCCGGAATTCACTCGGATCGGCCCCTAACACCTGGCACAGCTCGCCGACGACCGACCACGGGGGAACGATGTCGCCGCGGAAGTAGCGTGAGAGCGACGAGTCACTGATGGGCACCTGCTTCTCCAGAGCGCGAAGCGTGCGGCCCGACCGCCGCTGCAGCCTCCGTAACGCCTCCCCCAGCTCTTGCGCTGCCGATGCGTGTTCCGGTTGCCCGCGGTCAGTCATTGAGGACGTCTCCCTGCGTTGGTCCGGCAACGGCGTCCCGTTGGCTGTTTCATGCCCCGGGACTGATGCGTCCCAGCAGGTCAGGACTGTATTTATCCCGACATAGATGAAGCAAGCAGGATCAGATTGTGAAGAGCCATCAACCCCCGCAAACTCTCCTCATCGGCCCCGCAAACCACCCCCGAGGGTGAGCGAGCCGGTGTCCATGCCCGCGTCGTACCGCCACGCCGGCCGATCCTCCATCCTTCACAGAAGGGACCTTCGTCATGACCCGTCCGCACACCTTCCTGCCCGCCCTCGCAGTGACCGCGGTGACCGTGTTCGGCGTGGGCGTGGCAGCGCCCGCCGTCGCCGCTCCTACAACTGTCCAGAGCGTGTCCCCCGCCCGGCAGGCAACAGGGCACGACGTCTACCGCGACTGGTACGCCAGTGAGACCAACTGCAAGCAGGCCGGCATCGCCGGCATCGAGCGCGGGCACTGGGACAGCTACAGCTGCGCCCCGGGACGCGGCGGCCTCCTGTGGCACCTGTGGAGCAACCGCTGACCCGTCATGCACGCTCGGGCCGGTGCGTACCAGGTATCACCGGTCCGGCCGGCCCGCCCCACGGGAAGCAGCCGACCGGCCGAAGGTCAACGAGCCGAGGAGTGGGCATTCCAGGTCATGCGCCCCGGCACATGCGCTCGCCCACCGGATCGACGAACTCGCCGATACAGCATTTCTGACACCACAGGCGTCTTCCGATGCCGTCTGACTCGGCTGATACCCGCAGGCAGGTACGGCGTCCCGCCTCCGGCATCGCAGGTGCCGGAGGCGGGACGCTTCCCGTCATGGCCACGGCCGTACCGGACGACTGAAACGAACCGCGCGAGACCCTGCCACGCACCCGGTGTCATGTCGGCCCGATCCTGTGAGACTCAAACCCCATTGCCCCAGGCGGACTCGGTGATCTGTGAGGCTGTGAGACAAAGAACAATGGGGCACGAGCGAACACTTCCGCCGCTCCGTGGCAGCGCTCCCCGCCCCCGGGGCCGTGACGCGCACGCGCTCTCGCGGGACCCTCCCGCAACCGCTGCCACCCGGCTGCTGTGCGGCACACAGCCCGCAGCACCAGTTGCGCAAGGTGCAGTACAAGGTGCGAGGAGAGCCACCGGCGAAAGCCGCTCTGCCAACGTCACAGGGCTACGCTTCGCTTTGGTGATACATAAAGGACCTGTCTGATCAGGAACACCGAACGGCTGGTAGTCGCAAGTGAGTTCTCCCAAGCCGATCACTGGAAGGACTCAATTCACTGCTCAGCTCGCGGTACCGCTGCTAGAGGCTTGCTTCCGACCGTGTGGCGGACGCGGCCTCAACGGCCACGGCCAGTGGATCGCGGGCCGGGCGGCCAAGAAGATCCGTGAGGTCGGGAACGGTGCCGTCCAGAAAGCCATGCCGAATGCCCGTGGCGATCGAAGCGAGCATGGGCGGCTGGAACGGCAGGAGCCCCGGCGTCTCATCGAGCAGCCTGCGCCGGTACTCGCCCAGCCCGATGATCCGGTGCGGGACCCCGAGCCGGGCGGCCACCTCACCCGCCGTGATCGGCGTACCGACCAGGTCATAGACCCGCCCACTGTGCCGGGCCGGATCCGCCGCAACGACCGCCGCGGCATCGGCGAGATCCTCCCGCGCGACCGCCGCCAGGGCACCATCCCCGAACGCGGACTCCACACCATCGCCGGCCCATATCAGCAGGCCCCCGAAGAGTTCGGCATACAGACCATTGCGCAGGACCGTCCACGGCAATCCGCTCGCCCGCACCAGGCGCTCGGTGGCACGGTGCGCCAGCGCGAAACCGAGATGGTCGCCGGCCGTGGTCAAGCTCGTGTAGACGACGTGGTCAACACCATCACGCACGGCCGCGCCCAGGACCGCCGTGTGCCGCTCGACGACCTTGTCGTCCTCGGCATAACCGGCGGAAATCAGCACCAGGGTCGACACCCCGGTGAGGTCGAGGCGCGCGTGGTCGTCGAAGTCGAGATGCCTCATCCCCTCGCCCGGCGTGCGGCTGCCGCCCATCGCGACGGCGCCCCTGGCACGCACCGCCGCAAGGGTGGCCGAGCCGAGGTTCCCGTTCGCTCCCGTCACCAAGATCATGTCAATCGCAGTCTTTCGTCGTGGTTCTCATCGGTAACTACGCTTGATCCTTGACCGCACGCACACCGGCCACAAGAAGGCAGTTTGATGTCACTCACGCACACCGGGGTAACCACCCCCGCCGACCTCGGCCCCTGTGGCCGCGAAGACCACCCCGACTGCGGCATCCGCGACGTCCTGGACCGCATCGGCGACAAATGGTCGGTGCTCGTGATCGTTGAACTCGCGGGCGGGCCGCGCCGGTTCCGCGAACTGCAGCGCGCCATCGACGGCATCTCCCAGCGCATGCTCACCCTCACCGTCCGCAGGCTCGAACGCGACGGCCTCGTGCTGCGCACCGTGTACCCGACCGTCCCGGCCCAGGTCGACTACCGCCTGACCGAGACCGGAGCCGGCCTAACCCACCTGGTCAAGGCACTCGCCGACTGGTCACTCACCCACCGCGCCGTCATCGCCGAAGCACGGCACGCATACGACCAGACCCACCCCGACCACAACATCCGCTGACGAGAAACACGGTGACCACGCACCATTCGACCGGCACGGACACGCTGTCAACAACGTCATGCCCCCGCAACAGCCAGCGCCCCGGCAGCATGGCTCAGAGCCATTGCGCATTCGAGCCGCCACCGTCGGCATGAAACGCGGGCGGGCGGGAGGTTCTGGCCCGGCGGTGGGAAGGGGTGCCGGTCACCATCGGCGCAACCCGCGACCCGCGACCCCGAGTGCCAGAACGGCCCCGTACGTGCCTGTACGGGGCCGTTCTGTTCGCGGGATCGGGGCGGCTGGAGGCCGTCTTCGGGGGTGCCCGGTGACCGTGCCGTAGCAGTGGCACACCGCCTCCTCCGCCAGGTCGGCCGTGCGGCCGGTACAGGCCCACAGCACTCCCCGCGCCGCAGGACCGGACGCGGCCGGTCCTGCGGCCGGAGCGCGTCGCGGCCCCGTCAGCGTCGGCATCCCACCCCTGCTCGACGGCCAAGGGGAGGAGCCGTCACACGGTCATTGCCCGCGGCGTGGAGAGGGAAGTCAGCCCCACACGCCGAGGGTGAACTCGGCGATCACTACCGAGAGCAGGAACGAGGCGCTGATCGCGACGAGCCCAACCGGGATGATCTTCCAGCCGATGTGGCGCAGCAACGGCAGATCCTTGCCCAGCGACAGTCCCGCGAGGGTCAGCATGATCGTGGCGATGGACAGAAAGTCCACCGAACCGACCAGACTGTTGAGGCTGTCGGAGGCGAAGAACCACGGGCTGGACGCGTACGCGCCCACCGTGGTGATCCACACGATCGCGGAGATCTTCCGGCTGACCTTGGCAAGGAACAGACCGAGCAGCACCAGGCCCAGCAGCACGGCGTAGCCGCCGACGATGTCCCAGCCGATCGTGCCGGCCGCGACCGAGGCGGTGCCGAGGCCGAGCACCGTCAGGACGCCGAGTGACAGCCAGAGCGGGATCCTGATCTCGCCCGAGGCGGCGGCGACTTCCTCCCGGAAGGCGCGGTTCGCGGCGGCGCCGTCCGTCGGGCCGTCCGAGGCGGAGAGGGCCTCGGGCGTCGTCGTGTCCGGCGTGCGGGTGTCCTGACGGCGAGTGAGGAAGCGGTAGAACCGGTCCGCCAACGGCAGCGCTACGTAGATGCCCACGTAGACCCCGAGGATGGTGGTGATGAGGTTCGACACCGCCGCCATGCCGAGGATGGCCTCCTCGTGCCCCGGGTACGCGGCCACGATGCTGGCCGAGGACGCGGCCATCATCGATCCCGAGCCGACCCCGGCGCCCATGGCGAGGGCCAGTGGGTCGAAGATGTTCCAGTTCGACACCAGCGAGGTCAGGAGCGTGATGAACACCGCTCCGAACATCGTGCCGAACACATACATGGCCAGGACACCGCGGTACTGGTCGGAGTCCGGCCCGTACCTCTCCGAGACCATCGCGAAAGACGGCTCGCGGTCCAGCGAGAAGGTGGCTCCGACCGTGGCCTTGCCCAGGCGCAGTGCGACAGCGAGCGGCAGCGCGAGGGCCACCGTGCCCAGCAGGTGGCCGATCTCCTGGAGCAGCAGCGCGGGCCCGGCCTTGACGAGCGTCGGCAGGCTGGGGCCGATGTTGAAGGCAAGCCGGGCGACCAGGAGCATCACGGCCACGCCGACAAGCGCGGACGCCACCTTCTGGAGGCGGATGCCGAGGGGGCGGACCTTCTGGACCGACACCAGCAGGCCCAGGATCAGACCCCACACCATGGGGAAGACGATGACGGAGCCGATACCCAGGTCGATGTCGAGTTGCCCGACGGCCTGCACGACCAGGGCGATGACCAGGGCGAGGGCGGCAATCGGCAGGATCTGACGCGACCCGGCGACGCGGTCCTCGGCCGCGGTGGTGGGGCTGCTCATGTCGCCACCGCCTCCTTACTGACGTCACGGCGGTAGGACGCGGCGATGAAACGGGGCCGGTGCTCGGCACTACCCGCCGCGTCGACGACGGTCCAGGCGAGCGCACGGGCCGCCTCGAACATCATGTCGTACGCCAGGGGCGTGTCGGCGACGGCCGCGAAGGCATGGGAGTGGATGGGCACGTCGGCGCCCGGAATGCTCAGCCACGGATGCAGGCTGGGGATGACCTGGCTGACGTTGCCCATGTCGGTCGAACCGCCGGCGAGCCGGCCGCCGGAGGTCACGTCCCGCCCGAAGGCGGCCATGGCCGACGTCCAGAAGCCCGCCAGGGCGTCGTCCTGCACGAGCGGCTCGTAGAGCGGCTCGGTGGCCTCGACGGTCAGCTCCGCACCGGCCGCCAGAGCCGCACCCTCGAAACACCGCCGGACACGCTCCAGCAGCGCCTCGTACTCGGGCAAGGTGAACGCCCGGCACTCGAAGTCGACGACCGCCCGCTCGGGAATGATGTTGGTGGCGACACCGCCCTCGGAAACGAACAGCGCCACCCGCTGGTCACCCGGCAACTGCTGACGCAGCAAACCGACGGCCACCTGGGACAGTGTGGCGGCATCAGCGGCGTTCACGCCCTGGTGGGGTGCGGCCGCGGCGTGCGCCGCACGTCCCCGGAACACGGCCCGGTATCGGCCGACCGCCTGCGCGGTGCTCCCTGCGGGGTTGTAGCCGACCCCGTCCTGCACCGGGTGGACCATCAGGGCCAGGCCCACCCCGTCGAACGCTCCGGCCTCCAGCAGCAACGCCTTGCCGCCGCCGTGCTCCTCGGCCGGGGTGCCTATCGCCTTCAGCGTGATGCCGAGTTCGTCGACGTGCGGGGCCAGGGCCAGCGCGGCGGCCACCGAGGCGCCGGCGATGAGGTTGTGGCCGCAGGCGTGACCGACCTCGGGCAGCGCGTCGTACTCGACGCAGAGCGCGACCGTCAGTTCGCCGCTGCCCGCGGTGGCGGTGAACGCGGTCGGCAGACCGCCCGTGCCGCGCTCGACGGTGAACCCGCCCTCGGCGAGCAGCTCGGTGATCGCCGCGGCGGACTCGGTTTCCTGGAAGGCGATTTCGGGACGCGCGTGCAGGGCGCGGGCCAGTTCGAGCACGCGGTCCTGCCAGTCCGACACGCCTGTGGAGGTGTCGGTCTTGAGCCGGCTGCCGGAGCCGGCGGGATTCTTCGTGGCCACGGGTGCCTCCTAGTAGCTCAGCGAGGGGAACGGGGCGCCGGCGGCCCGGGTGGGCGTCCAGACGGCCTTGGTCTGCGTGTACTCGTCCAGCACTCCGGGGCCGGAGGAGCGGCCGTGTCCGGAGTCCCCGAACCCGCCGAAGGGCACCGCGACGTGGATGGTCTTGTAGGCGTTGATCCAGAAGGTGCCGGACTTCACGGCGCGCGCCACGTGGTGGGCGCGGGCGACGTCCTGGGTCCAGACCGCTCCGGCCAGGCCGAAGTTCGTGGCGTTGGCGCGGGCGATGGCCTCCGCCTCGGTGTCGAAGGCGTCGGCGCCGACCACCGGGCCGAAGACCTCGGTGGTCTCCAGCGGGTTGGCGGGCGTGACCCCGTCCAGCAGGGTGGGCGGCACCCAGTGTCCGCTCGCCAGCGCCGAGTCGGTGAGCCGGTCGGGCAGTCGTGTGCCGGTCACCCGGCGGGCGCCGCCCGCGAGCCCGGCCTCGATCAGCGAGGTGACCGTGCCGAACTGGGGCCGGGTGATGATGGGGCCGACCTCGGTGGTGGGGTCGAGGGGGTCGCCCAGCCGCAGCCGGGACGCCCGCTCGGCCACGCGCGCGATGAACTCCTCGTGCACGGAACGCTCCACGAGCAGCCTGGAACCGGCCACGCACGACTGACCCGCTCCGGAGAAGACGGCCGACACGGCGCCGTCGGCCGCCCGGTCCAGGTCGGCGTCGGCGAAGACGATGTTGGCGCTCTTGCCCCCGAGTTCGAGGACGGTCGGGATACCGGCGCCCGCCGCGGCGACCGCCACCCGGCGGCCGGTGGCGACCGAGCCGATGAAAGACACCTTGCCGACCCGGGAGTCGGAGGTGAGGGCGGCGCCGACGGTGGCGCCGAGGCCGGTGGCGACGTTGAACACGCCGTCCGGCAGCCCCGCCGCATGAGCCAGCTGGGCCAGCCGCAGGGTGGAGGCCGGGGTGAACTCGCTGGGCTTGACGACGACGGCGTTGCCGGCCGCGAGCGGTGCGGCCGAGTTCCAACCGCCCGTGAACAGGGGCGCGTTCCACGGGGTGATGGCCACCACGACGCCCCAGGGGACCCGCTCGGTGTAGGTGTGCCAGTTGCCCGGGACAGGGATCGTGTGGCCCAGCAGCTTGTCCGCCCAACCCGCGTAGTAGCCGAACATCTCGGCGACCTTGGCGGCCTCGGCGCGGGTGTCGCGGACGGGCTTGCCCGTGGTCGCGGATTCGAGGAGCGCGAGTTCCTCGGTGTGCTCACCGATGGTCCTGGAGACCTCACGCAGGATCGCGGCCCGTTCGAACGGGTCGGTCGCGGCCCAGACCTCGGCCCCGCGGACGGCGGAGGCCAGCACGGAGTCGGCCCCTTCGGTCCCGGCGTCGGCGTAGTCGGCGAAGCCCTCGCCGGTCGCGGCGGCGGTGAGGTGCACGGCCTCGCCGCGGCCGGTGACGATCCGGCCGTCGACGAACGAGCCCAGGCCCTGCGGGAAAGCGGCGTCGAGAGCGGCGCGGGCGGCGACGGCGCCGGAAGTGCTCAGGTCCGTCGGGAAAGTGGTGGTGCTCATGCTGCGGTGGTTCCTTCGGAGATGAGGGAGGGGGCTACGGTGCGGGCGATCTCGGTGAAGTCGGCGCCGGGGCCGAGCGCGGCCAGGGCCTCCTGCCAGACGCGGCCGGCGGCGGCCAGCAGCTGCGGGTTCTCACCGCGCTGCCCGGCGGTCTCCACGGCGAGCGCGGCGTCCCGGGCCATGAGTCCCAGGGCGAACCCGGAGTCGAAGGTGCCGGTGAGCACCCAGTCCGGGTACATGGCCGCAGACGCCTTGCTGGCGCCGGAGGCGCCGCTGATGCCCGCCGCGGCGGCGGAGGGATCGACGCCGTATGCCTTCGCCACGGCGAGGGCCTCGCCGACCGCGACCAGGTTGACCGCCGCAAGGGCGTTGTTGAGGAGTTTGACCACGTTTCCGGAGCCGGGGGCGCCGAGGTGGCGGTACTGGCCGCCGGTGAGTGCGTCCAGGACGGGCCGGGCCGCGTCGAGTGCGTCGGGGTCGGCGCCGACGAACGCGGCGAGCCGCCCCTCGGCCGCGCCGTCGCGGCCGCCCGAGACAGGTGCGTCCACGAAGGCCGCGCCCTTTTCCGCCGCGAGGGCCGCGCACTCGGCGGACGTCCCCGGCTCCGACGTCGTGGTGTCGACGATGGCGAGCGTGCCCGGCCGCGCCAGCAGAGCGGGCACGGTCGTCTCGACGACGCGGGCCGAGGGCAACGACAGAACGACATAGGGCGTGCCGGCCAACTGATCGAGGTCCTCGACGGCCTCCACGCCCGCCTTTGCGGCCGCGGACCGGGTGGCGGGCGCCGGATCGAATCCGCGCACCCGCCACCCCGCCCGCAGCAGGGCGGTAGCCATGGCACCGCCCATCGAGCCGAGGCCGACAACGGCGATGTGCTTGCTCATCAGTGCTCCTGTCATGAGGGAACGTGCGTACGGACACGAGCGAGGCCGGGGAGACGGGCCTCGTCGGTCCGGGAGGAGACGTGCTCAGGTGGGCTCGGCAGGCCCTGGGAAGGGGCGGCCGGGGCAGGCCCGTCGGCGCGGTCAGCGCTCACACGCGGGCAGTGGGAAGGGGTGTTGCAAGGCGCGTAGGCCATCGGCGCTCCGAGGGCGGCACCGATCGGGCGGCGGGGGGCGTGTGCGGTACGGCGGCGACAGCCGGTGGGGCGCGCCACCGATAGGGGCCGTGCCGTGGGGCGTCGCCGACCGCGCGGACCGGATCGGACGTCCACGCGGTGCGACGGGGAGAGAGCGGTTCAGTCGAGGTAGACGTCCAGGTCCTTCCAGAGTTGTTGGGTGCGGCGGATGGCGGCACGGCTGCGCTCGGGGTGAGCCGTCTGCATGCCGGCGAGGAGTCCGTAGACCACCGAGGTGGCGGCCGTGACGGACTGGAAGAAGGAGATGCCCTCCGACGGCACGATCAGCAGATGGTGGGCGATGGAGGTGGCGAGCCGACCGCGCCGCATGTCGGTGATGGCGACCACCGTGGCGCCCGCCGCACGGGCCGCGTCGGCCGCGACGATGATCTGTTTCGTGGACCGCCACATGTTGACGACCACGAGCACGTCACCCGGACCGAGGCAGTTGACGGCGGTCGCCAGATGGACGCCGGCCCGGTGCTCCAGCGTGATGGGGTAGCCCATGGTGGAGCCGAGATGCGCCATGACACTGGCCGGACCGGCGAATGAGCCGACCCCGACCACCAGGATCGACCGGGCCGAGGCCAGCGTGGCGATGGCCGCCTCCGCGTCGGCGGCGGAGTTGCTCTCCAGGGTCTGGCGCAGATTCTCGATGTCGTGCGTGAGCGCGTCGTGCAGCGGGCTGCGGTGCTCGCCGTGTTCGGTCAGGGTCTCCTCGGTGGAGATGTGCACCAAGTAGCGGGCCCGCAACTCGCGTTGCAGATCCGGCCAGCCCCGGTAGCCCAGCGTCTGGGCTGCCCGCACCACCGTCGAACTGTTCACGTCCGCCCGCCCGGCGATCTCCGCGATCTCCGCGTACGAGGCCAGCTGCGGATTGCGGACGATGACGTCGACGACCCGGGCCTGAGCCTTGGACAGCGGCACATCGGGCAGGGCGTCGCCCAGCCACTGGCTGTCGCCGTCGGCGGGGTCGTGGTTCTGCAATGCGGACACAGGTCATGCTCCTTGGTACAAGACGCAGCATGCTGCAAGCGTGATTGCAGAACCGTACATCGCAATTTCATTTGCAGGAACCCCCCTGTGCCCGGCCCGGTAAATCCGCGCACCGAGGTTCACCCCCCGGGGAGCGATCCCCCGGGCATCCCACACCGCACCTCCGGCTGTCTCACCAGAAAGCCGCATAGGAGGGCCCGGCAGTAGGCGTCACTCGTCCTGTCCCATCGGGGTCAGACCGGTCTCACCGAACTTCGACCTGGCTCACGGGGGCTCGATGCCACCGACCGCCCTGACGGCCTGCCCCGACCGCTGTCGAGGGCCCGGAATACCGTGGCCGGGTGAACGGTTCGAGCGCACCGGCCGGGTCCGATGGACCTGCCCGCCGCCCCGACACGCCAGGGGCATTGCTGCCCCTCCCGGGAACCGACGACGCGGCCGTCGCGTTCTTCGCCGGCGTGGCGGACCTCGACGCGACCGACCCGGCCTCCCACGCGCTGGAGGAAGGGATCCAGCTCGCCTCCGGAACCCGGCTGGAGCAGTTCGCGCGGGCCGGCTCGGGGGATGCGTCCTGCTTCGTCGGCGAGGGCGGCGAGGAACGTCCGGTGGTATGCGTGAGCAACCGCAAGCACGCGCGGAGGTGCGCCGAGTTGCGCCCCCACGCGCCCTTCCCTGTGGGTTCACCGGCCCCGCATGCTGAAGGGCGCACGGCGGAAAGGAGCCGGGCGCGGCGTATCGGCCCGGACCGGTGCGCGCGGGGAGGACGTCATGGAGCCGGCGGTGGATCAGGGGCCTTCCGTACAGGAGGTCGGGGCGTGGTACGACCGCTTGGGGGGTCTGTACAGCCTGACGATGGGCGACAGCATGCACCTGGGCATGTGGGACGACGGGGTGCGCCCGAGGCCCGGGCGGGCGCTGTCGGCGGAGGAGGCGTGGCAGGAGCTGACAGCGGCGCAGGACCGGTGGACCGATGAGCTGATCGACGAGATCGCCCTCGGCCCCGGGCAACGGGCGCTGGACATGGGCTGCGGCACCGGACGGCCCACGGTGCGCCTCGCTCATGCCTCCGAGGGGCAGGTCGTCGGTATCACCGCCAGCGGCGCCCAGGTCGAGCAGGCCCGCGATCGTGCCGGCCGCGCCGGCGTCGCCGACCGCGCCCAGTTCCTGCAGGCCGATGCGATGAACCTGCCGTTCGAGGACGCCTCGTTCGACGCCGTATGGGCGATCGAGTCGTTCGCCCACTTCGCCGACCGCCCCCGTGCTCTGCACGAGGCCCGGCGCGTTCTGCGCCCCGGTGGCCGGCTCGTCCTGGCTGACTGCTTCGAACATGTTCCGTTCACCGACCAGGATGTGGCGCTGTTCCGCGCAGGCTTCGCGCTCGCTCGCCTCCCTGGCTCCCTCGGCGACTACCCGGCCCTCGCCCGGCAGGCCGGCTTCACCATCGACCGTGTACGTGACAGGACCGGTGACTTCACACCTACCTACCACCTGATTCCCCAGATCTTCGCGGCACGTCGCCGACAGATCGAGGAACTCCTGGGCACCGACACCGCCACGCAACTGGACTCGGCCTATCCACTGATCCTCGGCCTGTGCCGGGACAAAATGGGCTACGTCATGGTCGGGGCTCACAAACCTGCCCTTTGATCGCCGCGCTCGCCGCCCCCTGGCGGCAGACATACACCCTGCTCGCTCTGGTCCCAACTGTCACCGTCCCCGCGTACCCACTCACTCCATTGGCATTCCGGGTGTTGCCCGGCGTGCGCAGGTGCCAGGGCCGGGGGGGCCTTTTCCTCGGGCTGTCGCCATTCCAACTCGGCGAGCCGGTCCGAGCGTTCGTACAAGGCGCGGACGAGGCGAACCCGGCCCTGGACGCACCGGACCGAGCCGCGCAGCGGGGTGGCAAGGCCGCGTTCGGTCCGTCGGTTCGAAGTCGGCGGCCGGATCGGATCTCCGCGGCCCTGATCCATGTGCCGGCCGGACTTCGCCGCACCCTCCGGAGAACTCGCGGCGCCGACTCGGGAGGAGTTCGACGAAGACCGCACCGAGCGACCGTCCGGCGAAGGAAGGCAAAGAAGCCTCTTGCACCCGGCGATCCTCCTGGAGTGGGCTGTCCCCCATGAAGAAGAGAAGCATTGCGGCACTGACCGCGGCCCTGGCCGTGGCGCCCCTTCTGGCGGCGGGTGCGCCGGGGCAGCGTGCGGTGGCCGCCGAATCCGGTGCCGACGGTTCCTCGTCCCCCACCGAATCGACGCGCCTGCGCGGAGTGGACCTGGAGACGGTGACGATCCCCGAATTACAGGCGCACATGAAGCGCGGGTCCCTGACCTCGTCGGAGCTGACCCTGTTGTACCTCCGACGGATCAAGGCCATCGACCCGAAGATCAACGCGGTGCTGCGCACCAGCCCGACAGCCCTGCGCCAGGCAGCCGCGAGCGATGTCAGGCATCGCCTCGGAAAGGTCCGCGGACCGCTCGACGGCATCCCCGTCCTGCTGAAGGACAATGTGAACACCCGCGACATGCCGACGACGGCCGGATCGCTGGCGCTGGCCGGAAGTCCGCCGGACACGGACGCGGAGCTGGTCGGACGGCTTCGCGCGGCAGGCGCGGTGATCCTCGGCAAGGCCAACATGTCCGAATGGGCCAATTTCCGCGCGACGAAGCCGACGTCGGGCTGGTCGGCCGTGGGCGGGCAGACACACAACCCGTACGTCCTGGACCGGAATCCCTGCGGATCGTCCTCCGGTTCGGCCGCCGCGCTCGCCGCGTCGTTGGCGCAGGTGGCGATCGGCACCGAGACGGACGGCTCCATCGTGTGCCCGGCCGGGATGAACGGGGTCGTCGGCCACAAGCCCAGCCTCGGGCTGGTCAGCCAGTCCGGCGTCGTCCCGATCTCCGCCGAGCAGGACACGGCCGGCCCCATGGCACGCAACGTCATCGACACCGCGATCACCCTCTCGGTGCTCAGCGGTCACGACGCCGCGGGCACCGACGGGGCGTTCGGCCTCACGGACGCGGTCACACGCCCCGGCGGCCTGAGCGGCAAGCGGATCGGCCTGTGGCGGCTCCCCTCGCTCGGCGCCGAGGTGGACGCCCTGATGACCCGGACCGCGACACGACTGCGTGCCGCCGGGGCCCAGGTCGTCGAGGTGACACTGCCGTACCAAGACAGGCTCGCCGAACTTGAGTTCCCGGCCCTGCTGAGCGAGTTCCACCGGGACATCGACGCCTACCTGTCCACCCGCAACGGGCCTCGCGACCTCGCCGAGCTGATCGAGTTCAACCGCACGCACCCGGCCGAGCGGACCTGCTTCGCCGGCCAGGAGTTGTTCGAGCAGGCCCTGGCCGCGCCGCCGACCACGGACCCGGCCTACCGGGCCATGCGCGCCGAGCTGAAGGACCTGTCCCGGCGGTCCATCGACGAGACCATGGCCGCCCACGACCTGGACGCCATCGCCTCCCCGGCGAACCCGCCGGCCTGGACGACCGACTGCGCACGGGGCGACAACGACGTGATCCCGTCCTCCACTCCCGCAGCTGTCGCCGGGTACCCCTCGCTGTCCGTGCCCGCCGGGTTCGTCGGCGAGGTGCCGGTCGGACTGCTCCTGATGGCCGGCGACCACCAAGACGCCGAGCTGCTGTCACTGGGGGCGGCGGTGGAGCAGCGGCTGGACGCCTGGCGGGCACCGCGGTACCTGCCTTCGGTGACGTCCGACGCCACTCGGTGAGGCGGCCGGCGGCGGCACCGCCGTCTGTCGGCCGATGCCGTCGCCGTACCGCTCTCGCTCTGCGCCCGCGAAGGCCCTCGTGGAGGCGGACTCAGCGTGGATTCGCCGGACGGCCGCGCCTCGCGGCGGCTCCGGCCGCTGCGCAGGCAAGCGGCCCCCAGGTCGCAGCCCGCCCGCTACTGGGGGGCTGGGTCGGGCTCGGTGTCAGGCAACAAAGACGGGTCTCAGGACCGCGGCGAGGAGCAGCAGTGCCGCGCCTGGCACTGGACCGACAACCTCCGTTGCCATTTCCGGGACGCGCGGGTGGAATGGGGGTATGGACGAACGTTCACCGATCGCCGCCACGCTGGCCCAGGTCGGCTCCCGCCTCAGGCGTATCCGCTCCCAGCGCGGCATGTCCCTGTCGGCGCTGGCCGAGGCCACCGGCATCTCCAAGAGCACACTGTCGAGGCTGGAGTCGGGGCAGCGCCGCCCGAGCCTGGAGCTGTTGCTGCCCATCGCGCAGGCCCACCAGGTACCGCTGGACGAGCTCGTCGGGGCGCCAGAGGTCGGCGACCCGCGGGTCCGCTGCAAGCCCCGCGTCCACAACGGTCGTACGGTGATCCCGCTGTCGACACAGCCGGGGCGCCTGCAAGCCTGGAAGTCGGTCATCCCTGCGGAACACAACCGGCCCGAGCCGGTCACGCACGAGGGACACGAGTGGCTGTACGTCCTGTCCGGGCGGGTGCGGCTCATCGTGGCGGACCACGACCTCATCATGGGGCCGGGCGAGGCGGCCGAGTTCGACACCCGCCTGCCGCACTGGGTCGGCCCCGCGGGCGACTCCCCCGTGGAGGTGCTCAACCTGTTCGGCCCGCAGGGGGAACGGGTGCACGTCCGGGCCAAGCCCCGGTCCCGGGAGGATCCGCCGACCTGACCGGAAGATCCACTTCCTGGACCGCCCTTTCGGGAGGCAGGGCGAGTGGCCGCGTGGGTGCCGGATCAGGGCACGAGCTGCTGGGCTGCCAGTTGCTGTGAGACATGACGCCGGTGGCACAGGCTGACACCTGTGAAAACCAAGGTGCCTTGATGGGCATCGGTCGGGTAGCGTGCGGGCCATGCGGAGTCCTGAATCAGACAAGGTGGGGGCTTTCGGTCACGCCGTCAGCCCCCTGCACCCCTGAGTTCGTAGTCCTGCCGTCCCGCCGTGCTTCTGCGGCCGGACCAGCACGCCTTGGGGCGCTGACCGCGGTGACGAGATGACCTTCTCGTGCTTCTCCTCACCTCGGAGCCACTCGATGCCTCTCCCGCTGTACCTGCTTGCCCTGGCCGTCTTCGCCATGGGCACCTCGGAATTCATGCTCGCCGGCCTCTTGCCGGACATCGCCTCGGACCTCGGCGTCACCGTCGGGACAGCAGGCATGCTCACCTCTGCCTTCGCGATCGGAATGATCGTCGGTGCTCCGCTCATGGCGGCCCTCGCCCGCAACTGGCCCGGACGGGCCGGCCTGCTCGGGTTCGTCCTCGTGTTCTTGGCAGCCCACGCCGTGGGCGCTGCCACCTCGAACTTTCCGGTCCTGTTCGCGACCCGGGTGGTCGCAGCGCTCGCGAACGCAGGGTTCCTCGCCGTCGCTCTCACGACTGCCGCCGCGCTGGTACCTGCCGACAGGAAGGGACGCGCGCTCGCCGTGCTGCTGTCGGGCACCACGGTGGCCACGATCGCCGGCGTCCCCGGAGGGTCACTGCTCGGCACACTGCTCGGCTGGCGGGCCACGTTCTGGGCCGTCTCCGCACTCTGCCTCCCCGCGGCCATCGGCATCCTCACCGGTCTCCCGGCGCGCGGTGTGCGGAAGGACGTGACTGGCGGGCCTGCCTTGCGAGCGGAACTCGCACAGCTGAAGAGTGCGCGGTTGATGCTGGTCATGCTGCTCGGCGCGCTGGTGAACGCGGCAACCTTCGCGAGCTTCACCTTCCTCGCCCCCGTCGTGACCGACACCGCCGGGCTGGGCGAACTGTGGATCCCCGTCGTTCTGTCGCTCTTCGGCGCCGGTTCCTTCACCGGTGTCACCGTCGCCGGACGACTGTCCGACCGGCGCCCCGGCCTGGTCATGGCCGTCTGTGGCCCGTCGTTGCTCATCGGCTGGCCGGCCCTGGCCATGCTGGCCGACAAGCCGACCGCTCTGCTTGTCCTCGTGTTCGCTCAGGGTGCGCTGTCGTTCGCGCTGGGCAGCACGCTGATCACACGGGTTCTGTACGAGGCGGCAGGAGCCCCCACCATGGCCGGCTCCTACGCGACCGCCGCACTCAACATCGGCGCCGCCGTCGGCCCCCTGATCGCCGCGACCGCCCTCGGCAGCGAAGCCGGAAACCTCGGACCGCTGTGGGCAAGCGGACTCCTCGTCGCGGCCTCGCTACTGGTCGCGTTCCCCTCGCGCGGTGTGCTCACGGCCGGCCGGAACAGCGAGCTGCTCCAGTGACGCATGCGGACGTTCTGCATGGGATCCCCGCCCGCCTTCCTCTCCGGCGTCCCGTCCAAGGTCGACGGCACGCCCATTCCGTTGCGGGGATTCCGGACGAGGTCGTGGGCCTTCGACCAGCCCGCCGTCCAACGTTCCGACATGGCCCGCCGGTTCTGGGAGATGGATCCGACGGCTGTCGGCGAGGGGCGGAGCGGCGGTCTCGCGCAGCCGGGTTCCGTCTCATCGAGACCGCCGTGCCACCGCAGCGGCTCGACGCGTTCAGCTCGGTTTCACCAGCCGTGCTTCGAGGAGTTCGATCCCACCCTCTTCATCCGCGCGAGTCGTGCCATCGAGCCGGAAACCCGATCGTTCGTAGAAACGTATTGCCGAAGTGTTGGGAACGTACGCGTACACGCACAACGGGTCGTAGCCCCTCCCCTCGAGATCGGCTACCGCGTGCCCGAAGAGCTGCCTGCCCAGTCCAGTGCCGATGCGCTCGGGCTCGATGTACAGACCGTAAACCTCGGCAGCGCGAGGACCGAGATCCGGATCCTGGTCCTGATCGGCCGGGCCTGTTCGGCAGAAGCCGACTACGGCATCGCCCTCCTGAGCGATCCACAGACGGTGCTCATCGGGGATCTCGGCCAGATATTCGGCCCACTCGTCAGCGTCCTTCACGGGGTCGAGCCCACGAAGATACTCCCGACTCATGAACCCTGCGTACGCCTCTCGCCACGCGCGGACTTTCAGGTCGCCGATGGCCTGCGCATCTCTGAAAACAGCAGAGCGGATCATGGGCCGAGTGTAGGAGGGCCATGGCAGGTTGAAGAACAGATTTTTCGACCGGGCCGACGACGCCGAGCGCTGGGGGGAAGGTCGAGGGACTGAACGGTGGTCACCGCGCGCAGACGGAGGCCGGGGCCAGGAACAGAGGCGTCCGCCCGTTCCGGAGGATGGGCGGCCGGCCGGACGTCGTCACGGCCCCGGGAATGCATGGTGGCGCGTCGGGTGCCTGTGCGGGGCAGGCCGTGCACGAGCTCGGAGCACCGCTCCCGCGTTCCCTCATGGGGCCACGGCCTCGCCGGCGCGCCCCAATCACCCGACACAGCCGTTCAGTCCTCGGTGTGCTCGTCGAGCAGCGCGGCGAATCCCGGAGCGATCACATATGTGCGTCCGGCGTCGTGGTCGTAGCTTGTCACCGGGCCACCGGGGGTGAGCACGAGGGGGTTACCGGCGAGGTCGAAGGACACGACCAGTCCCCTGTCGGTGCCGGGCCACCCATCGCGCCGGAAGCGCAGAGTGAGGTCTACGACGCTCACACGCTCCAGCAGGTCCGAGTTCCGCAGCCCGTATACCGCGACGCCGACGTAACAACCCCCGAAACGCTCGACGAACTCGGCGTAGTCCGGGTCGAGACCGACCCCGAGAGAGGAAAGGGCGGACTCGAGCTCCGTCCGGTCGGTCGGCGTCCCGGCGCCGTATCGCCGGACGGCGCGCTCCAAGCGGTCCAGCAGCGTGGGTTCGAATGGCACATCGTGATCCTAGTAATGCTTGGTCAGGTCGGCTGTGGTGGTGCGTGTCTTTCGGGTTCGTATCGCGTTGAGTGTGTGACTCCGGACGAGATGACTGCGGTGCGTGGTGAGTTGTAGGCGTTCGCGGCGGAGGTGTTCGAGCCGTTCGCGAGAAGCGATCAGCGCCGGTGGGGCCAGGTCTATCCGAGGGGGGACCTGTCCCCGAGTGGTGGACGAAGCGGTGCCCGCCGCCGGGGCAAGGTCGTACGGTTCGGTGCGGGAAGGGCGATGGAGCAGCCGAATCTCGTCGCACCGGCGGATGTCCCCGCGCTTTCTGCGCGCTTCTGGGTGTTGGTGGTGGCCACCGGTGTGACGGCAGGGCTGGCGGGTGCCGCGTTGATGGCGTTGCTGCATGCCACGGCCCACCGGACGTACGGCTACGGAGCGGGGAGCTTCCTGACGGCGGTGGAGCGGGTCGGCGCGTACCACCGTGTGGCGGCCCTGGCCACCGCCGGGGCGGTTGCCGGGATCGGCTGGTGGCTGCTGCGGTGGTGGACCGGACCCGGTGGCTCCGAGGTGAATACGGCGCTGTGGCGGGACGAAGGGCACCTGCCGCTGCGGCGAACGCGGCGACCATGGGTCGCGGCACCCGTTCGACCGGCCCGGCCGGGCAACTCCCCTTCATCACCACCCGGTACGGCGAGCCTCCCGCGACACCGCTTGGCGCGGGCCGAAGGCCATCACGACCGGATGACATTCGAAGACAGTGGAGGTCGCTGTCCGAAGGAGGCCATCGAGCAGCCGGCGGACGAGCCGGCCGGGTTCGTTCGCGCACGGGAGCCCCGTCCGAGGGCTTCCGGCCGCCTCGCGGTCGCACGCACCGGACGATGCCTCTTCCCTGCCGACGCCCACGGGACATAGCGCCGCGGCATACCCAGACGTGAGGTACCCGGCACCGTGCTTCTTCGGGAACCTGGGGCGGTCAACCCCCACAGACACACCGCGTGTGTCCCACGAAACGAGGAAGCATGCGCATATCCAGACTGGTCCCCGCAGTCTCGGCCGCGGCGGTCACCGTCCTCGCCCTGCTCTCCCCCAGCGCCTCGGCAGCCGCAGCGGTCCCCACCCAGGCGGCGCCGGTGACCAAGGCCGTACAGCCCATCATCGGCGGCGGAAACGCCCAGAACGCCCCCTGGGCCGCGCGGCTGTTCTCCAACGGCCGGGAGACGTGTTCGGCCACGATCATCGCGCCGACGTGGATCCTCACGGCCAAGCACTGCGTCACCGGTGGCGGGTTGTCCTTCCGGATCGGCAGCCTCGACCAGCACAGCGGCGGCACCACGGCGAACGGAACTCAGGTCTACACCCACAGCGCCGACCTGGCACTGGTGCGCCTGGATCGTTCCGTCCAGGCGACCTACTCCCAGCTCGGGCAGCCCGGGACGGTCAAGGTCGGGCAGAACGTGCAGGTATGGGGCTGGGGTGCCACCTCGCAGTGCGGCTCCGAGATCAACTGCCAGTCCCGGTACCTGAAGGTGGCCAATGTGACCGTGACCAGCGGCTGCACCGACGCGTACGGTGGTTCGGCGATCTGCGCCCGGCGGGGCGACGGCATCACCGCCGGCGGTGATTCCGGCGGCCCGATGACGCTGGGTGGCGTCCAGGTCGGTGTCGCCTCCACCAGCGACCGCCAGACCACGACGGCGTACACGAACGTCACGGCGTACCGCTCCTGGATCCAGTCGATCGCGGGCGTCTGATCACGCACAAAGCCTTTCGGCCCGTCGAGGCCGCATCAAGGGTCGCCTGATTCTCGCTGGTCCGTGGCGTCCGCACCGCGTGTGCGGGCGCCACGGACCGTTCGGGCTACGCCATGACGACCGCGGCAGAACCGGCGTGTCCTCATCGGTCCGCCGCGGCCGAGAAAGCAGGATCTGAGCGAAACGCGCCGCGGCTGCGGGCTTCTCCATGAGAATCGGCGCGACCGGTGCGGGGCACCGACCTCGATGGGTACGGCGCCGGCCTCCACGGATACGGGGACATCGGCCGGCTCTCGCCGCCACCGGCACGTTCCCCGGACCGTCCGGACGGCCTGGCGGGGCCACCGATGGGCGCCGCACCCCTGGTTGCGGCGCAGCTCGGCCCCGGGCTGGTACTGTTCAGCGCCGACGTCGGTGACGACGTGCCCGCGACCGTGGTCGGCCGCATCGGGATCCGCTTCGGCGGGGATGTCGGCGTGCGTGCGCGGGTCTCCTTCGAGGCGCAGGCGGTCGCCGCGCTTCTGCCCCGCCGCCGGGTACGAGCTGGAAACTCTCTGTGAGCGCCGTTCCGCCTGGCTCGACTCGTCTTCCTTTCTCGGTCGTAAATAATTTTGCACGGCGCGCAAAATTTTCTAGCATGCACGTTTGTGAGTACCGCCGATCTTCCCCTTGGGCTGCGTGAGCGCAAGAAGCGCGCGACACGTGTCGCCCTTGCGGATACGGCGCTGCGCATGGCCGCGGAGCACGGGATCGAGAATGTGACCGTGGAAGCGGTCACCGTCGCGGTCGGCGTCTCGGTTCGCACTTTCTTCAACTACTTCCGATGTCTGGAAGACGCGATCACACGGCCTGACCAGGACAACACCGAGCGGATCCGCCGGGCCGTGTTGGACGCGCCCGAGGAGGTCACGGCAGTCGATGCTCTGCGGGAGGCCATCGCGGGGGAGCTCGCCCACGTCGAGGAGGACCACGAGCGCTGGGAACTCCAATGTGCCGTGCTCAGGAGGAATCCGTCACTGCTGCCGGTTTTCCTGGCCGCCCAGGGCGCTGACGAACGCGCGCTGGTCGGGGCCGTGGCAGAACGTCTCGGCCTGGATCCCGACTCCGACCTCCGCCCCCGGCTCCTCGCTCATGTGACCGTCGCCGCCGTACGCGCCACCGTCGAAGTCTGGGTGGCCTCGGGGCGGAGCCGTGCCTTCGAAAGCATCTATCGCGAGGCGTTCGCCTCGCTGGCCGCCGGTCTGAGCGGCTGAAGCACCGTCCGGGCCCCACCGGGGCCCTTCACCAGAAAACGAGGAACGTCAGCCGATGACCGCTGCTGTCACACCCGATGCAGACGCCACCGGTGTGCCCGACGGGGCCGCACCAGCCATGACGCGCCGGCAGATACTCCAGGCCATGTCAGGGCTGATGGCCGGCATGTTCGTGGCCATTCTGGCCTCCACCGTGGTCGCCAACGCCCTTCCCAGGATCATCGCCGATCTGCAGGGCAGCCAGTCCTCCTACACCTGGGTGGTCACCGCCGAACTCCTGGCGATGACGGCGACCGTCCCCATCTGGGGCAAGCTGTCCGACCTCTACGACAAGAAGCTGCTCATCCAGCTTTCCCTCCTGATGTTCGTCCTCGGCTCGCTCGTCGCAGGCTTCTCCCACAGCGTCGACCTGCTCATCGTGAGTCGTGTGGTGCAGGGCATCGGGGCGGGCGGCCTCACCGCGCTCGCCCAGGTGGTGATGGCCTCGATCGTGCCGCCGCGTGAGCTCGGCCGCTACTCCGGAATATTCGGAGCCGTCTTCGCCGTCGGGACGGTCGCGGGTCCGCTGATCGGCGGTGTGCTCGTGGACACGTCGTGGCTGGGATGGCGCTGGTGCTTCTTCATCGGCGTGCCGTTCGCGCTGCTGGCGATCGTGCTGCTCCAGCTGACCCTGAAGCTGCCCACGGTCCGCAGACAGGTGAGGATCGACTACCTCGGCGCCCTGCTCATCATGAGCGGGGTCAGCGCCCTGCTGTTGTGGGTGACCCTTGCGGGCAACAGGTTCGACTGGCTGTCGTGGCAGACCGCCGCTCTGGTCATCGGCGGTGTGGTGCTGCTGGCCGCCGCAATCCTGGTCGAGGCCAGGGCCGTGGAGCCGATCATTCCGCTGAGCCTCTTCCGCAACCGCACGGTGGCGCTGTCGACCACGGCGAGCATGCTGGTCGGTGTCGCCATGTTCGGCGGCACGGTGTTCCTCTCCCAGTACTTCCAGATCTCGCTCGGCAAGTCGCCGACCGCCGCGGGCCTGATGAGCCTGCCGATGATCCTCGGTCTGATGATCTCCACGACCGTCGCCGGGCAGATCATCGCCTCCCGGGGCAAGTGGAAGGGCTTCCTGATCGCGGGCGGCATCATCATGACGGCGGGCATGGGCCTGCTGGCCACGATCGGCGCGGACTCCTCGTTCGGGACGCTCAGTGTCTACATGGTGGTGCTCGGCGTCGGCGTCGGCATGCTGATGCAGAACCTGGTGCTGGCAGCGCAGAACGACGTTCCCGCGTCCGAGCTCGGCTCGGCGACCTCGGTGGTGTCGTTCTTCCGCAGCCTCGGTGGTGCGATCGGCACCAGCGCGCTGGGCGCCGTGCTCAGCAACCGGGTGACGAGCGAGCTGGAGAAGAGCTTCGGCGGGGCGGGGGGTGGGGGCACCACGCGCAGCGTCCCCGACCTCGCCACTCTTCCCGAACCGGTCCGGCAGGTGGTGGAGCAGGCCTACGGGGTCGCGACCGCGCAGGTCTTCCTGTTCGGCACCCCGTTCGCGCTTCTCGCCCTGATCGCCGTGCTGTTCATCAAGGAGAAGCCGCTGAAGACGCAGAGCGGCTTGGAGCGGCTCGCGGAGGAGAACGCCGCGGCGAAGACGTCGGCCGCGGTGACGCACTGACCACAGCGGTCCGAGGGGAAAGGCCGCCGTTCCCGGAGAGAACCCGCGGGCGTGCGTGATGCCGCGTGAGGGCGGTGGCCGGGCCGGCGACAACGGCGAATGAGGAGGACATGACCAGGTCCTCCTCATTCGCCGTTTTCTGATCCTTTGTGGCCGGGCATCCGGTGCGGCTACAGGGTCCGCGCGCCGTCCAGACTTCGATCCCCTGACCGTCAGAGGCTGTTGATCTTGTGACCGTACGTTTCTGGCCATGTCTCGTCGATCAATACGCGTCGCCTTCGCGCTGCTGACCACAGCCGTACTCGTCCCCCTGTTCGTGGCCGAACCCGCCGGGGCCGGAACCAAGCCGGCCGGCTCCGCCTCGGCCGAAGGCCGGGTCGTCGTCTCGGAGGACTTCTCCGGCACCTCCCTGCCCGCGGGATTCCGGCCCGCGGAGGGCACCTGGGAGGTCAGGAACGGCCGGCTGTACGGCACGTCGGCCGACAGCGACCAGCAGAGCCGGATCACTTTCGGTGAGCACCTCAACGACTTCCGCATCGAGGTGACCGCCCGGTTCGAGTCCGTGAAGGACTCCGCCCGTTGGACCGCGATGGGCCTGGACGTCCCCGCCAACGGCTCCGTGCCGTGGTCGATCGCCACCATGCGCAGCGGCACCACCGCCTCCAACGGCCTGGAGTTCGCGCAGCGCACCACGGCGGGAGCGTGGAACGTCACCGACACCGCCGCCGCTCCCTCAGCGGCCGGAACCGGTCGCAACGTCCGCATCGCCGTGGAGGTGCACGGCACGAAGGCGCGCTGGTTCTTCGACGGCCGCGAGGCCATGCGCACCACCCGGCTCGCCCGCTCCGCCGACGGTGTCGAGGCCCTCGTCGTCAACGGCTCCACCGTCTCGTTCGACGACCTGAAGGTCACCGAGCTCCCCTCCGAGAGCTGGATCCGCCCCGCCGGTTCGCCGATGACCGTGATCGCGCACCGCGGCGCCTCCTCGGCCGCTCCGGAGAACACCCTGGTGTCCGACGAGGTCGCCCGGCGCGGCGGGGCCGAGTACATCGAGAACGACGTTCAGCCGAGCAAGGACGGGGTCCCGTACGTCCTGCACGACAGCACGGTGGACCGCACCACCAACGGCAAGGGCTCCATCCGCAGCCTGACCTCCACCCAGCTCGACGCGCTGGACGCCGGTTCCTGGTTCGGTCCCTCGTACGCGGGCACCCGCATCCCCACGCTGGCCGCGCAACTCGACGACCTGCGGACCCGTGGTGGCGACATGCTGCTGGAGATCAAGGGTGCGCACACCCGTGACGAGGTCGCGGCGATCGTCAAGACCGTCCGGGACCACGGCATGGCCGATCGCGTGTTCGTGCAGAGCTTCGAGGTCGACGCGCTGAAGTACACCTACGAGCTGGCGCCCGAGCTGCCGCTCGGCCTGCTGCGCGGCTCTCTGGACGACGACCCGGTGGCCCTCGCCAAGGAACTCCACCTCGCGTCCTACAACCCGTCGGACGACGCGCTGTCCAAGCGGCCCGGCGTCGTGGCCGATCTGCACCGCGCGGGCGTCGCGGTCATGGTCTGGACGGTGGACAGCCCGGCGCGCTGGCAGGCCCTGGAGACCGGCGGAGTGGACGGCATCATCACCAACCGCCCGGCCGAGCTGTCCGGTTGGAACGCGGCGCAGCAGCAGGAGCGTCCCACGACGCCCTCGGCGCCGACCGTGACCATCGCCTCCCCCGTCGCGGGGACCTCACTGGACCGCTCGCAGACGCCGGTCGCCGCGGTCCAGGCCACCGGGGCCGACAAGGTCGCTCTCACTCTGGACGGTGACGCCGTCACCCCCGGAAAGCCGCTCGACCTCACCGCGCTGGCCGCCGGCGGGCACACTCTGCGTGCCGAGGCCACCGGCCCGGGAGGCACTGCCACCGCCACTTCGGTCTTCACCGTCCGTGCCACCCCGACCGGTCTGGCTCACCTGATCCTGACCTCCGGCGCCGATGCCAACCGGATCGCCACGATGACCACCATGCTGGGCCACGGCCACTACTCCCAGCTCGCCAACTGGGCCGGGCACCAGTCCGGGAACGGCCTGCCGGCCGCCCGTGCCGCGCTGATCGTGGCCGAGGCGCGGGCCCTGGCCGCCGGATAGCGCGTACCCCGGTGTGAGCCTTCCCGCCGGTCGGTGTTCCGGGCGGTTCGTTCCCGCCCACCGCCCTGCGGCCATGGAATCGACGACACTCCGGATAGGGCCCCGGGGGCGCGGCAATCGCCGCGCCCCCACCGGCGTTTCGCACAGCGGGCGATGGGCGCCGGCTTCGCCGTCGAGACCGCCTTGCTGAGCGATCAGCGGTCCACTAGGTTCGACGCCTGCCGGACTGCGATCCGTTCGCGCTCACCGCGGTGTCGGATCCGGCCGGTAGGGCCGACCAGCACCATCGGGATTTCTCACACCTGTACCGCCCACTCGCCCGGACGAGTCCCCCTCCGGTAGGGGCACGTCCCCTTCGGGAGCACCTGGTGGGACCGTCTCGTCCCGGCGCGCGTCCGCCATGCGGAGGAAGGCTGATCATGGCCCCATCGACTTCCAGTGTCATCACCTTGAAGATCAACGGAGAGCAGTACACGTTACCCGTCGACCATCGCACCACGCTGCTCGACGCCCTGCGCGAGCGCCTCGGTCTGACCGGCGCCAAGAAGGGGTGCGACCAGGGCCAGTGCGGGGCCTGTACGGTGCTGCTCGACGGGCGCCGAATCGTTTCCTGCCTGCAGTTGGCGATCGCCGCCGAGGGGTGCGCGATCACCACCATCGAGGGCGTGGCCGATGGTGATCGGCTGCATCCGGTGCAGCAGGCCTTCCTCGATCTGGACGGCTATCAGTGCGGATACTGCACGCCCGGGCAGATCTGTTCGGCACTCGCGGTGATCGAGGAACACGCGGCGGGCTGGCCGAGCGCGGTGACCGGTGACGTCCGGTCCGAAGCGGGAGTTCCCGTGCTCAGCGCCGAGGAGATCCGTGAACGGATGAGCGGCAACCTGTGCCGGTGCGGCGCCTATGTCTCGATCGTGGCGGCCGTTGCGCGGGCCGCCGAGGCGGCCGGGGCGGGAACGGAGCCCGGGGACGGGGTCGAGGAGGCCGTGGCGTGAGGGAGTTCGGGTACGAGCGTGCCGTCGACGTCCCGGGTGCCGTCGCCCTGCGCGGCACCGGCCCCGAGGCCCGCTTCCTCGGCGGCGGTACCAACCTCGTCGACCTGATGAAGGCGGGCGTGGAGCGGCCCGCGCTGCTCGTCGACGTACGCCGGCTCCCCCTCGACCGGGTCGAGTCGACGGCCGACGGCGGGCTGCGTATCGGTGCGACGGTGACCAACAGTGATCTGGCGGCCCATCCGGACGTGCGACGCCGGTATCCGGCGCTGGCGCAGGCCGTCCTGGCCGGAGCCTCGGGCCAGTTGCGCAACATGGCCACGGTGGGCGGGAACCTGCTCCAGCGGACGCGTTGCGGATACTTCACCGATGTCAGCGGTCCGTGCAACAAGCGTTCTCCCGGCAGTGGTTGCCCCGCACTCACGGGTGAGCACCGCAACCACGCGGTCCTCGGCGCGTCCGAGCACTGCGTCGCCGTCCATCCCTCGGACATGGCGGTCGCACTGGCCGCCTTCGACGCCGTCGTCTCGTACGAGACGGCCGATGGGCCGGGCAAGTTGCCGATCGCGGGGCTGTATCCCCCGGTCGGTGACGCGCCGCACGTCGAGACCGCCCTGCCGCCGGGCGCGCTGGTCACCGGTGTCACGCTGCCCCCGACGCCCTCGGCTGCGGCGTCGCGGTACCGGAAGGTGCGCGAGCGCGCCTCGTACGCCTTCGCGATCGGCTCCGTCGCCGCCGCGCTCGATGTCCGGGACGGTGTCGTCCGCGAGGCGCGTCTCGCGTTCGGGGCGGTCGCGTCCCGGCCGTGGCGGGCCCGGGTGGCCGAGCGGGCCCTGGTCGGCGGGCCGGCGGTGGCGGAGGCGTTCGGCGCGGCGGCCGACGCCGAGCTGGCGGTGGCCGAGCCGCTTCCGGGGAACGCGTACAAGGTGGCGCTGATCCGCAATCTGGTCGTCGCCGTGCTCACCGAACTCACCGAGGAGGCCACCCGATGACCGCGACGACCGAGACCGCCGCGCCGACGGGAGCCGTCGGCTCCGCGCACACCCGTGTGGAGGGCCGTGCCAAGGTGACCGGGGCCGCCCGCTATGCCGGGGAGATCCACTTCACCGATCTGGCGCACGGCTGGTTGGTGCTGTCGACGGTGGCCCGCGGCCGTGTCCGCTCCGTCGAGGACGCCTCCGTCCTGGCGATGCCCGGTGTGCTCACCGTGCTGCATCACGGGAACGCGCCGCGCGTCGAGACCGACTACGTGGGCATGCTGGGCCGCCCCAACCCGGTCCTCGGGATCTTCCAGCACGACCGTGTGCCCTTCGTGGGCTGGCCGGTGGCGCTGGTCGCGGCCGAGACCTCCGAGCAGGCCAGGGAGGCAGCCGAGGCGCTGGTGGTCCGCTACGACGTGGAACCGCACGATGTCGCGTTCCACTCCCGACGTGCCGACGCGTACACGCCGGACGCCCATCCGATGGTGACGGTCGAGACGGCGAAGGGGGACGTGGAGGCCCGGCTGGGCGCTTCCGCCGTCGTCGTGGACGAGGAGTACACCACGCCGGAGGAGCACCACCACCCGATGGAGCCGCACGCGGCGACGGCCCGCTGGGACGCCGGACGGCTCGACGTCGTCGATTCCAACCAGGGGAGCACCTGGGTGGCGGGCGAACTCGCCCATCTGTTCTCCCTCGATCCCGCCTCCGTGCGGGTGCGGTCCGAGCACGTCGGAGGTGCTTTCGGTTCGAAGGGGGCCGGCCCGCACCAGGTGGCCGCCGTGATGACCGCGACCGTGCTCGGCCGCCCGGTGCGCGTCGTGCTGACCCGCCGCCAGATGTTCTCCCTCATCGGCTACCGCAGCCCCACGGCTCAGCGGATCAGGCTCGGTGCCGACGCGGACGGCCGACTGCGCGCGTTCGACCACCAGTCGCTGAATCTGACCTCGGCGGTGCACGAATTCATCGAGTCGGGCGCCGCGATGGGGCGCGTGATGTACGACGCCGACGCGCACCACACCCTGCACCGGCTCGTACGGCTCGACGTGCCGACCCCGTCCTGGATGCGCGCTCCGGGCGAGGCTCCGGGTTCCTTCGCCCTCGAATCCGCCCTCGACGAACTGGCGGAGAAGTGCGGCGTCGACCCGATCGCCCTGCGTGTACGCAACGAGCCCCTGACGGGTCCGGTCTCCGGACTGCCGTTCAGCAGCCGCAGGGTGCTCGACTGTTTCGAGGAGGGTGCGCGCAGGTTCGGCTGGGCGGACCGCGACCCGCGGCCGGGCGTGCGCCGCGAGGGGCGCTGGCTGCTCGGTACCGGCACGGCGGCCGCCACCTATCCGTCCGGAGTCGGCGCGGCCACGGCGGCCGTGACCGCCGAGCCGGACGGGACGTTCACCGTGCGGATCAACGCGGCGGACATCGGCACCGGAGCGCGCACCGCGATGGTCCTGGTCGCCGCCGATGTGCTGAGGGTGGCTCCGGACCGTGTCCGTGCGCGGATCGGGGACAGCGACCTCGGCCCGGCGATGATCGCGGGCGGTTCGATGGGGACGCGCTCCTGGGCCTGGGCGGTGACGCTCGCGGCGGAGGAACTGATGAAGCGGCTCGCTCCGGGCGGCGGCGTTCCGCCCGAGGGGGTCACCGCCCGGTCGGACACCGCGGAAGCCGTCGGTACGCTGGCGAAGAAGGAACGGCACTCCTTCGGAGCGCAGTTCGCCGAGGTCGCGGTGGACGTGACCACCGGTGAGGTGCGGGTGCGGCGCCTGCTCGGCGTCTTCGCGGCGGGTACCATCGTCAACCCGCTCACCGCCCGCAGCCAGTTCATCGGCGGGATGACCTGGGGGCTGTCCATGGCCCTCCATGAGGAGGCGGTCAGGGACCATGCGTCCGGCGGGCATGTCGGCGCCGACCTCGCCGGGTACCACTTCGCCACACACGCGGACGTGCCGCTGATCGAGGCGGACTGGGTGGACGACCCGGTGCCGGACGACCCGGTCGGGATGAAGGGCATCGGCGAAGTCGGCGTCGTGGGCGTCGCGGCCGCGATCGCCAACGCCGTGTGGCACGCGACCGGTGTGCGCCACCGGCACCTGCCGCTCCGCCCTGACCGGATCCTGACCGCCGCCCGAGGACGTTGCTGAACACGCCTCGGGCGGGGTCTCGTCACCAGGTGGCGGGGTGGGGTGTGTCCGGCATCGCCGACACGCTCGGCACGGCCGGCAGGACGCGAGCGACTCGCCGCGGTGTCCGCCGCTCGGCGTGACGCGGCGTCGGCGCCCTGCGGGCTTCTCCGGTGCGGGCGGCGGATGCCGGAGCGAGCGTTCCGCGGCTCACTCGGCCGCTTGCCTCTGGTCCTGCGGTTTGTTCCGGTGGTGGAGAGACACACAACCCCGGCCCGATTCCGGCGGGCCGGGGTTGTGTGTGGGGTGGGTGGTCGGGTCAGTCGCGGCCGCCGAAGTCGTCGTCGTAGTCGCCGCCGTATCCGCCGCCGTCACCGCCGTGGCCGCCGTGGTGGCCGTGGTGGTGGTGATGGATCACGCGGAAGCTGCCGACGATCCCGTTGTGGACGTGGACGCCGCCCTTCACGCGGCCCGGGTGGACCCCGTCGCTGGAGCTCCAGGGCCCGACGGTGGCGATGGGGGCGCCGTTGTCGCAGGTGACGCCGCGGAACACCTCGATGGTGCGGTGGCTCTCGTTGCGGATGTTGAGGGTCCTGGAGCCCAGACCGCTGATCACGGTCACGCAGCCGCCGCGCTCGTCGGAGTAGGTGCGCTCGTTGATGTGGATACGGCCGTGGTGGTGCCGGTGGTGGTGGCGGCGCTTCTCGTGTCCGCCTCCGCCTCCGCCGCCGTAGCCCTTGCCCTCGTTGCCCTTGCCCTCGTTGCCCTTGCCGGAGTCTCCGCCGGTGAAGGCCGTGGTGGGGGCGGCCTGCTGGACGATGGGGGCCGCCTGGGCCGGCTCGGAAGTGGCGGCCGAGGCGTAAGTGATGCCGGTGGCCGCCAGGGCCGCCGCGGCCGCGACAGCACCGGTAACAACGGTGGAACGGGTAACCATGTCACTTCTCCTGTCTCAGGGAGGCCGGCTGAGCAGTCGGCCCGTGATTGAACGTACTGACGGTCCCCATACCTGTCATATCGGACACGTTGCCGTGCGGCGCCGGAACGCCCATCGGGGGACACACCGTACGCCGAATGCTATTTCCAGATAATCTGATGATCTCTCAACTGACCTGAATGCAGGCTCTCTTGAGATCCCGTTGGGCTGACTGGGCGACTTCTGGAACCCTGCTCACCCCCGCGGAAGCGTGTCATTCATTGACACGCCCCGAACGCCGAACATCCCGTTTCCACCCAGGGCCCTTCCACCGCGCCCGCAGCCCCGCGCTGCCGCCCGATACGCCCCTCGTCCGGTGACCACCGTCCCCGCCACACGTCGGTTCCGTGCCGTGACGGACCACCCCGCGAGCGTGGGCGCGCCGGGTGCCGCGACGCCATAAAGGCCCCGCACCGGCAGCCAGGGTTCAGGCCGCCTCGACGCCCGGCCCGCAGCAAGGAGACCGGAGGGCCATCACAGCGCCCGAACCACACCGCTGCTATGGGGACGGCCCCGATCCTCAACCGGCGAAGGCAACGACGCCCCGGGTCACCGGCCCACTCCATGGGCGTGGACGCGGCGCAGCAATACGGCCAACTGCTCCTGTTCGGAAACGGTCAAAGGGGCGAGCAGTTCCCGCTGCACGCCCAGCGCCTCGGCCTGCAGGTCCGCCAGCACCGCGCGCCCCGCCGGGCTGGACGTCACGGTCACCCGGCGGCGGTCAGCGGTGTCGCGGGCCCGGTCCACGAGTCCGGCCACCGCGAGATCCTCCACGATCTTGACGATGTCGCTCCGGTCGATCCCCAGCCGCGACGCCAGCTCCCGCTGCACATGGGGGCCGAAGTCCACCAGTGCGGACAGCACGGCCATGTGCCACAGCTTCAGGTGCCGCTCGGCGAGCCTCGCCGCCACCCTGCTCCGTGCGGTCTTTCCGGTCCAGGACAGCAGGTAGGTCGTGAGTCCCAGAAGGCTGGGCGGGGTCTCGCTCATCGCCCTCATCCTAGGAGGGCCCCCACAGTGGCTCCGCACCCACCGCGCGCAGCGGGTCACGGGTGGCGCCCGGTGTGCGCCCGATCACGTGCACCGTCACAAGCCCGCTATGTACCGGGCTCCTGACCGGCCCGCATCGACCGGCCTCGCCGCCGGCCCCGGCGGTTCGCCACGGCCTCCCGGGCCCGCCTCGCCGGTCCCGGCCCGTACCGCCGGGCTCGGCGCACACCGTGCCTCGACGGCCCCGCACGAACCCGTCGTTGCGCGCAGCGGTACGGGGCGGTCGGCGCCGATGGCGAACGGCTCCCCCGCACGGGCCCCTCGCACCCCCGCCGGGGCGTCGAGCGGCCCCGGCGGGAAACGCCCACCACCCCGGCTGCGCGCCGCGTGCTCTGTCTCGCCGAGCCCGGCGAGCCCCTACGGGGTGGGCGGCGAGGCTATGCCTGGCCGCCGTCCGGCTGCGCGGGAAGGCTGTCCATGAACGAGCTGACGGAGAAGACGGCACGGCCGGCACCGGGCGGGCCGTAGCCGGGAGGCGAGCTGAGACCGAACTCCTCCATGGTCGCGCGGTAGGCGTCGAGCAGGCGGATGTGGTACTCCAGCGGTGCCCCGTCCGGATTGGTCTTCCCGAGCGGGGTGGTGGGCTCCGGGCACCAGGTGGTGAAGCGCGGCGTGATGCCGTGCGACATGAAGAACCGCAGCCCCTCCGTGGTCGAATCGATGGCTTCCCTCACCGTGGTGAAGCCGAACGGCGCGGCCATTTCCACACCGGCCACGAAGTTGGGGATGACGTTGCGGGCACCGAACACCTCGGCCGAGTCCAGGATGCGGCGGTGCCACTCGTCGCGGCCCACATAGCGTTCCTTGCCCGGGCAGTAGAGCTCGAAGAGGCGGCGGTCCCACACCTCGTAGTTGGGGTGGTAGATCTGGATGCCGTAGTCGTGGAAACGCTGGACATCCGCCTTGGGCAGCGCCTGGGCGACGACCTTGCCGATCCACCGGCCGGGGAAGCGCTCCTCGATCGCCTTGGCGTACTGCCCGTAGAAGTCGGCCTCGTCGCGGCCTTTGATGTGGGAGGTGATGGCGCCGCCGGTGAGGGTGTACGCGGTGGACGTCCTGGCGGTGTCGTACCTGTCGATGATGGCCAGGGCCTCCAGGACCTCCTCGACCGGCTTCACACCGGTGTAGGGGCGTCCGGCCGCCTTGTGCTGGCGCCAGTTGTGGTTGATGTCGCAGTACTGGCATTCCTCCTTCGCCCCGAAGTACTGGCAGACCCGGAAGACCGTCAGGTAGACGAGGTATCCCCACTGGATCGTGGGGGCGACCTCCATCACGGACTTGCCGTTCTCAAGGGTGTGCCGGTAGTAGTCCGGCATCGGGGGCAGTCCGACATCGGAGATCCGCCGGCCGTCCAGGTACAGCCCCAGCACGCCGTCGGCATCGGCCGCGACGCGGTACGGCGAAGCCGGGTTCACCCGTACCGAGACCACGGTGCGGCGCAGTTCGTACGGGCCTCCGGTGAGCACGATCTCCTCCGGAGGCCGGCGCAGTGCGGCGGCGCCGAGTTCGGGAAGCGTCCCGTGGTCGAACGAGAAGATGAAGTACGACTTCGGCTTGACGTCGCCGGCCTCGTTGTCGCTGAGCGCCGATTCGTCGAACGCCACGCCGCCGCGCAGCAGGTCCTCCTTGATGACGGCTTCCCGGGGTACGTGCGGGAACTGCTCCATGAGCCGCTCGACCAGGCGGGTGCGGCCGCCGTCGGTGGGGCTGTGCTCGGTACTGCGATCGGTACTGCTGGGCATGTACGGGACTCCTCGGGTCCGGTCGATGGCATTCCGGTTACGTCGCACTGTGCAACGAACCGCGGGTGCCGGAGGTGCCCGGCCGCAGTCGGTCTGTCCCCCGGCTGCGGCGCGGCTGGTGTCCGGGCCGTCGGTGGCGCGGTCCGGGTCGGGGTTCAGTCGCTCCAGTGCGCGGGGCGGGCGAGTGTGGGCGGTAGCCTCGTCACCGCATCGCCCTTGGCCGCGTTGAGCTGGGCCTGGGTGAGGAAGAGGCTCTCGGTGAGGTCGGCGGCGGACAGGTCGGCGTCCCGGAGGTCGGCGCCGATCAGGTCGGCCAGCCGCAGGTCGGCACCGGTGAGGTCCGCCGCGATGAGGTACGCGCCCCGCAGGTCGGCACCTCTCAGGTCGGCGCCGCGGAGCCGGGCACCCATGAGGTCCGCGCCGCGGCGGTCGCGCTTCTTGCCCCGGGGCGCGGTGGCCCTCACGTCCCGGCTCACGCGGGACAGGAGTGCGGCGACCTGCTCGCGGTGCGCGGCCACGTCCAGGTCCGCGAGGGCGTCCGCCGGGAGGTGCGTGAGCCGTTCCGTCTCGTCGAGACGGCGCCGGATATCGCGGTGCAGGGCACGGGCCGGTTCCAGGGACAGCGCCTCCGTGAGGTACCACAGGAGTTCGTGGAGCTGCCGCATGACCGGGAACACCTCGAACATCCGCCGGGCGGTGTGCCGGGACCCGCGCCAGTCCTGCCCCGCGAAGGTCTCGCCGGACACCTTCTGCCCGGCCCCGAAGCAGTCGTACACGGTGCAGCCGGAAAAGCCGCGGGGGCGCAGTTCGGTGTGGATGCCGCAGCGGAAGTCCTGCTGAAGATGGCGGCAGGGCTTCCCGGCTTCCTTGTCGATCGCGAAGTCCGAGGACCGGGTGAGGGTCAGCGCGACGCAGCAGAGTGCGAAGCAGTTCGCGCAGTCGGGGCGCAACGCGGCGCGTTCGGCGCCTGGTCCCGGGGCGTTGTCGGGCACGGTGGGTGAATCCTCTGGTACGTGGCTGTCAGACCGTCAACCCTATCGGGGGCGTCACTCGTACGCGCGGGTCCCTGATCGTCACCGGAGGGGCTCTCCGCCAGAGCGTCCGTCTCACCCCGTCCCTCTGGTGGAGGGAACACCTCTTCACGCCCGTACGCACACCGTCTGCCACCCCGCCCCGCCCCGCCCCGGCCGACCCCAGCTCGTTCAGGCACGGGGCCGGATCAGCCCGGACCGTGCGTACGGTCCGGGCGCCCGCCGGTCCCCGTGTCCGTGCGATTGTCGGTGCCGCGTCGCACACTGGCGGCAGTACCGCACGGCGAAGGGGAGGCTGATGGGCATCGGGGACGACCCCGGATTCGAACCGGCCACGGGGGACGGTCCGGCGACGGTGCCGGACGAGCGGCGCGCGGCCTCCGTGCGCACGGCCTTCGAGGGGATGCTGCAGATCCGGCGGCTGACGAACGCGGGGTTCCCGGACCCGGAGGGCGTACCCGCGTCGTGGGAAGCGCACCGTCCGATACGGGCCGTCGCCCTGGCCCTGGAAGCGTCGGGCCTGGCCGCCTCCGCGGTCGACGTTTCCGGCGCGCGGACGGCGACCGGGTACCGCTTGGCGCCGGGCGAGGCGGCAGGCGGTGTGAGGGTCGAATGGCTCGGTCCGCCCGGCAGCGGGGCCGCGCACGCGGAGGCGGAGGAACTGGGCCGGTGCGCGGCCGTGCTGCGGGAGCTGGGCTGGACGGTGCTGCCGTACCGGGGCCCGCGTGGCCGCCGGTATCTGGAGGTCGAGACGCCGGCCGGACCGCGGGGCCGGGAGGGCGGACCGGGCACGGGGCGATAGCGGTGCGCCGCGCCCCATGGGCTTCCGGGGCGTTCGAAGCCGTGCCCGGCGCCGTCCGGCAGGCGCCTGGCACCGCACCGCGCGGGAGGGGTTGTCAGACCCGTGCGGAATGCTGATGGTCCGACACCTCTGAGCGGGAGATGCTGAGATGCGCAATGACGAACTCGCCGCGGCCCAGGCGTACGTCCGACTTCTGGAGGCCACTCGGGCGGCGCTGGCGGATCCCGAGGACGGTCCCTCGTACGTGCCGTTGCTCGCCTCGCCGATCGCGGAGGCCGATGGCGCGCTGGACCGGGCGGGACTGCGCGGGAACGAGTCGCGGTTCTTCGACCTCGTGCGGCTGCTCCGGCCGGGCGTGCCGAGCAGCGGTCACTGAGCGGACCGGCCGGGCGGTACCACCTTCCCGGTCGCTCCTCGCCGCCGGGCCACCGCCTCCCCCGTCCCACCGACGGGCCTGGCGAGGCCGGCCGTCTTCCTGCCCGCGTTCTTCACCTCTCGGCATCCTTGCGCCACCCTGCCGGTACAGGCCCAGGAACGAAGCCGCGGCCACCGTTCTCGACAGGCACACGTCCATCTACCGGCCGACCGGTACGACCATGTCATTTCACCCTGGGCTGCCGCTACGCCCTCGGGGTCACCGCCCTCACCGATTGAATTGATTCACTCCAACGACATCCGCCCCCTCGGCTCACACCAGGGCGCTTCGGCAACTTCCATCCTTGATGCCATCCGCGCGTCGACGTTAGCGTTGGAGGAGGTGAAGTTAAACGATTCACATCACGTGATCACGGCGGCCTCGCGACGGTCGCCGGCCGACTCCGCCTGAGAGGTGTTCATGTCCGAGCTGTCCGCCGTCAAGGCAGCCCTGAAGTCCCAGGTGATCGAGACACCGTCATGGGGCTACGGGAACTCCGGCACCCGCTTCAAGGTGTTCGCCCAACCGGGGGTTCCTCGGGACCCGTTCGAGAAACTGGAGGACGCGTCCCAGGTTCACGCCCACACGGGTGTGGCCCCGAAGGTGTCCTTGCACATCCCCTGGGACAAGGTCGACGACTACCCGGCGCTGACCCGGCACGCCGCGGATCTCGGGCTGCGGATCGGTGCGATCAACTCCAACGTGTTCCAGGACGACGACTTCAAGCTGGGGTCGGTCACCCATCCCGACCCGAAGGTCCGGCGGAAGGCGACGGACCATCTCCTGGAATGCGTCGACATCATGGACGAGACAGGGTCGCCCGATCTCAAGCTCTGGTTCTCCGACGGTACGAACTATCCGGGGCAGGACGACATCGTCGGCCGCCAGGAACGGCTCGCCGAGGCGCTGGCCGAGGTGTACGGACGACTCGGCGCAGGCCGGCGGATGCTGCTGGAGTACAAGCTCTTCGAGCCCGCGTTCTACACGACGGACGTACCGGACTGGGGCACGGCGTACGCGCACTGTCTGGCGCTCGGCCCGAAGGCGCAGGTGGTCGTGGACACCGGGCACCACGCGCCGGGCACCAACATCGAATTCATCGTCGCGTTCCTGCTGCGTGCCGGGCGGCTGGGCGCGTTCGACCTCAACTCCCGGTTCTACGCGGACGACGACCTGATGGTCGGGGCCGCCGACCCGTTCCAGTTGTTCCGGATCATGCACGAGGTGGTCAAGAACGGCGGCCTGGAACCCCGTACGAACGTCAACTTCATGCTGGACCAGTGCCACAACATCGAGCCCAAGATCCCCGCCGTGATCCGGTCGGTCGCGAACGTGCAGGAGGCGACCGCCAAGGCGCTGCTGGTCGATGCGGACGCGCTGACCGCCGCGCAGTGCTCCGGTGACGTGCTCGCGGCGAACGGCGTCCTGATGGACGCGTACAACACCGATGTCCGCCCCCTGCTGGCGGAGGTCCGCGCGGAACTCGGTCTGCCCGAGGACCCGTTCGCCGCGTATCTGGCCTCGGGCCACCAGCAGCGGATCGCCGCCGCCCGGGTGGGAGGCGAGCAGGCCGGCTGGGGCGCCTGAGTTGCTTCCTCCCTCTGTGGGCCGCGCGGCTCCGGCGGGACCGCGCCGTCTCCTCCCCGCCCTCGATCTCGAAGGAATCCCATGACGTCCGCGACGCACGCCGAGGTCGCCGCGCTCCTGGAGCGCGCCCACCGGCTCGGCTCCGATCCCCGCAACACCAACTACGCAGGAGGCAACACGTCGGTCAAGGCGGCGGCCGTCGATCCGGTCACCGGCGGCTCAACGGAACTGCTCTGGGTGAAGGGGTCGGGGGGCGACCTCGGCACGCTCACCGAGGACGGTCTCGCCGTGCTGCGTCTGGACCGGGTGCGCGCGCTCAAGAACGTGTATCCCGGCGTGGAGCGCGAGGACGAGATGGTGGCCGCGTTCGACTACTGCCTCCACGGCAAGGGCGGTGCCGCCCCGTCCATCGACACGGCGATGCACGCGCTCGTCGAAGCGACCCATGTCGATCACCTCCACCCGGACTCGGGGATCGCCCTGGCCTGCTCCGCCGACGGCGAGAAACTCACGGCGGAGTGCTTCGGCGACAGGGTGGCCTGGGTCGGCTGGCGCAGGCCGGGGTTCCAGCTCGGCCTGGACATCGCCGCGGTCAAGGCCGCCCACCCCCAGGCCGTGGGCGTGATCCTGGGCGGTCACGGCATCACGGCCTGGGGCGAGACGTCCGAGGAGTGCGAGTACAACGCGCTCTGGTTGATCCGCACCGCCGAGGAGTTCCTCCGCGAACGCGGCAGGGCCGAACCGTTCGGCCCGGTGTGGGCGGGCCGGGAGGCCCTTGCCGAGAAGCCGCGCAGGGAACGTGCCGCCGCGCTCGCCCCGCTGGTCCGCGGCCTGGTCTCCACCGACCGGCCGCAGGTGGGGCACTTCACCGACACGCAGCCCGTGCTGGACTTCCTCTCCCGCGTGGAGCACCCGCGGCTCGCCGCTCTCGGCACCTCGTGCCCCGACCACTTCCTGCGCACGAAAGTCGCGCCGATGGTGCTCGACCTGCCCGCCGACGCCCCGCTGGACGAGGTGGCGGCCCGCCTGAAGGAGTTGCACGCGGAGTACCGGCAGGCGTACCGCGCCTACTACGAGCGGCACGCGGGCCCCGGCTCCCCCGCCATGCGCGGCGCCGACCCCGCGATCGTGCTGGTGCCCGGCGTCGGCATGTTCTCGTTCGGCAAGGACAAGCAGACCGCGCGGGTGGCCGGGGAGTTCTACCTCAACGCCATCGCTGTGATGCGCGGTGCCGAGGCAGTCTCCTCGTACACGCCGATCGAGGAGTCCGAGAAGTTCCGGATCGAGTACTGGGAGCTGGAGGAGGCGAAGCTGCGCCGGTTGCCCGCATCCGAGCCGCTGGCCGCCCGGGTCGCCCTGGTCACGGGTGCGGGCTCGGGCATCGGCAAGGCGGTCGCGCAACGGCTGGTCGCCGAGGGGGCCTGTGTGGTCGTCGCGGACATCGACGCGAAGAAGGCCGAGACGGTGGCGCGGGAGCTCGGCGGACCCGACGCCGCGGTCGCGGTACCGGTCGACGTGACGTCCGAGGAGCGGATCGCCGAGGCGTTCCGGGCCGCGGCGCTGGCGTTCGGCGGCGTTGACCTGGTCGTCAACAACGCCGGGATCTCCATCTCGAAGCCACTGCTCGAAACCACCGCCCGGGACTGGGATCTCCAGCACGCCATCATGGCGCGCGGGTCGTTCCTGGTGTCGCGGGAGGCCGCGCGGGTGATGCTGGAGCAGAACCTCGGCGGCGACATCGTCTACATCGCCTCGAAGAACGCGGTGTTCGCGGGGCCGAACAACATCGCGTACTCGGCCACCAAGGCCGATCAGGCCCACCAGGTGCGTCTGCTCGCCGCCGAACTGGGTGAGCACGGAATCCGGGTGAACGGGATCAACCCCGACGGGGTGGTGCGTGGTTCGGGAATCTTCGCGGGTGGCTGGGGCGCCCAGCGGGCGGCGACGTACGGCGTCGAGGAGGAGAGGCTCGGCGCGTTCTACGCGCAGCGCACGCTCCTCAAGCGCGAGGTGCTGCCGGAACACGTCGCGAACGCGGTCTTCGCACTGACCGGCGGGGACCTCACGCACACGACCGGCCTGCACGTTCCGGTCGACGCCGGTGTGGCCGCGGCCTTCCTGCGATGAGCCGGACGGGATGCCGATGTTTGTGAGGTCGTCCGCGCGGTCCGGGCGCGACGCGGTGTTCGCGGCTGTCGACCTTGGAGCCACCAGCGGCCGGGTGATCACCGGCCGGGTCGGGCCGGGATCGCTCGCGCTGACGGAGGCGCACCGCTTCCCCAACACCCCGGTCCGTCTTCCGGACGGGATGCGGTGGGACGTGCTCGCCCTGTACCAGGGGGTGCTGGACGGTCTGAGGACGGCCGGGCTCGCCGGACCGGTCGACTCGGTCGGCATCGACACCTGGGCCGTCGACTACGGCCTGCTCGACGCCGACGGATCGCTGCTGGGGCTGCCGTTCCACTACCGCGACGGCCGCACCACCGACGCCGTCGAGAAGGTGCTGTCCGTGTGCGGGAAGCGGGAGCTGTACGCGATCGGAGGTCTGCAACACCTGCTGTTCAACACGGTGTTCCAACTCGCCGCGCATCGTACGCGTGCTCAGTGGGGAGCAGCGCGCACGCTGCTGCTGATCCCCGACCTGCTGGTGCACTGGCTGACGGGCACGGTGGGCGCCGAGATCACCAACGCTTCGACCACCGGTCTCCTCGACGCGTCCGCGGGAACCTGGTCCGATGCGCTGATCGGCCGGCTGGGGCTGGAGCGTTCCCTGTTTCCGCCGCTGCGCGAACCGGGTTCCCCCGCGGGCGCCCTGTTGCCGCATGTCGCCGAGTACACCGGGCTCGGGCCCGGAACGCCGGTGACGACCGTCGCCTCCCACGACACGGCGTCCGCGGTCGCCGCCGTGCCCGCGACCGGGCCCGGATTCGCGTATGTGTCGTGCGGTACCTGGTCGTTGGCCGGGCTGGAGCTTTCGGCCCCGGTGCTCTCGGAGGAGTCCCGGGCCGCGAACTTCACCAATGAGCGCGGGGTGGACGGGACGGTGCGCTATCTGCGCAACATCATGGGCCTGTGGCTGCTGGAGGAGTGCCGCCGCGCCTGGGAGCGGCGGGGCGGATCTCCGGAACTGCCCGAACTGCTCGCCCGGGCGGCCGGGGCCCGGCCGTTCGCGGCGGTGATCGATCCCGACGACGAAGCGTTCCTCGCCCCGGGCGACATGCCCGCGCGAATCGACGCGCATCTCGCGCGGACCGGGCAGCGGCCGCCCGACGGCCCCGGCGGGTACGTGCGGTGCGTGCTGGAGAGCCTGGCGTTGGCGCACCGCAGGACGCTGCGCGGGGCAGCCGCTCTCGCGGGGGTCGAACCGGACCGGATCCACCTGGTCGGCGGGGGTTCGCGCAACGAACTGTTGTGCCAGTGGACCGCCGACGCCACGGGACTGCCCATCACGGCCGGTCCCGCCGAGGCCACCGCGCTGGGCAACGTCCTGATGCAGGCGCGGGCCCAGGGCATGGTGGGCGACCTGATGGAGATGCGGCGACTCGTCGCGCGGACACAGGAGCTGCGCCACTACACCCCGCAGGGGAATCAGCGGGCCTGGGACCGGGCCTCCGCGCGACTGGAACAGATCCGGACCGCCCCGGGCCGGTCCGAGCCGGTCTGAGTCGGCCCGAGCCGGTCTGTCCTGCTCCGCGTGGGGCCGGTCGTCCGGGGCGGACCGGCGCATGGGCGTCCGCAGGACCGGCCGGTCGGCGGGTCCTGCGGACGCCCCGGTTCTCGTCGGCCGGCACAGGACCCGCTGGCCGGAGCACGTACCGTTGGGTGACGGAAGTGCTCGCCGGACGCGGTCGGCTGGGGCGGCGTGGCGTGCGCAGGCTGCCCGAGACCTTCCCTAAGACGCGCGGCACGCGGGCGAGTCCGGCGACGCGAGCCGGTCCGCACAGCCGAAGGCGGGCATGTCGCCGCCGAGGGCCTCAGGGCGGTGGCCGATCTGCTCGGCGTGCCCGTGCGCGTCGTCACCGGACCCGGACGGCTCCGAGGCGGTCGACGGCCCTCCGAGCCGTGCTCCTGCGCCGATCCGGGGCCGATACCCCTTCGAGGATGTGCGGCTCGCTCTGTCCTGCCTGGCCTTCCCGCGGGCTCCTTGTGCGGGCCGCCTAAGGCCGGGAGGCGGGGTCCAGGCCCAGTTCCCGGTCACCCAGCGAGACGAAGAACCGTGCGACATCGTCGTCGGTGACCTCGGCCAGGGACGCCGGGTTCCACCGGGGGCGGCGGTCCTTGTCGATGATCTGGGCCCGTACGCCCTCCACCAGGTCGGGCCGGGTGAAGGCGACGCACGACGTGCGGTACTCCTGGTCGAGCACCGCCTCCAGGCTGCCGAGCCGACGGGCCCTGCGCAGCGCGGAGAGGGTCACCTTGAGCGCGGTGGGCGACTTGGCGAGGATCGCACCCGCGGCCTGCTTGGCGGCGGTGACACCACTGCTGTCGAGCCGGTCGAGGATCTCCTCGACCGAATCCGCGCGGTAGCAGGTGTCGATCCACTCGCGGTGCTCAGCCAGTTCGCCCTCCGGCGCCGAGGCCGCGTGGGCTCGCACCACCTCGTCGATCTCGGCGGGCGTGCGGCAGTCGGCGAGGGCCGCGGTGAGGGCGCCGAGGCTCCGTGCCGGTACGAAGTGGTCGGCGAGACCGCACAGGAGGGCGTCGCTCGCTCCCACCGCGTCCGCCGTGAGCGCCAGGTGGGTGCCGAGTTCGCCGGGGGCGGCTGCCAGCAGATGCGTTCCGCCCACGTCGGGAACGAATCCGATACCGGTCTCGGGCATGGCGACGCGCGAGCGTTCGGTGACGATCCGGACATCGCCATGGGCGGAGACCCCGACGCCGCCGCCCATCACGATCCCGTCCATGATCGCCACGTAGGGCTTGGGATACCGGGCGATGCGGGCGTTGAGCCGGTATTCGTCGCGCCAGAACGCCGGCGACGCGGTGCCGCCCGCACTGGCGTCGTCGTGAATGGAGCGGATGTCGCCGCCCGCGCAGAGGCCCCGCTCCCCCGTGCCGCGGATCAGCACCGCCGTGATGGTGTCATCGTGCTCCGCTTCGGCGAGTGCTTCGCCAATGCGCAGCACCATGGGGTGGTTGAGCGCGTTGAGCGCCCGCGGGCGGTTGAGCGTGATGTGCCGGACGTGTCCCTCGGTGTGTGTCAGGACAGGGTCGTCATGGTTCATGGATGCGCTCCGGTCAGCCCCTGGTGCCGCATCGTCCGCCGCACGCGGACGATCTTCCACCGCTCATTGTCCGGGGTTGGTTCCGGGCCCCGGACGGCAGGGGTCCCGGACCCTCAGCCCACCGTCGGCCGCGGGCCGCCCGGGGCTCGTACAGCCCGGGACGCGGACGGGCTGCGCCGAGGAGCGGCCCCGGCCGCAGATCCGGCGGGGGCCACGACCGGTCCATCGTCCGCCTCCGGTCCGCTGTGGCGGCCTTCCACCACCCGCTCGACAATTGAAGGCACCCGTACGGGCGGCGCTGCCCGTCAGTCCCGCCGGACGACCTCCGGAGCAGGAATGACCGACCACGACCGGCCACCGAGCACCCCTGCCGCCCCCCGCCGACTGATCGACCAGCCGCACGGCCGCGGACCTGCGACGGCGGATACGCTCCCGATGAGCCGGGCGGGCAGTTTCGAATGGGATCTGGACACCGGCACGCTCGACATCGACGAGGTCGGCCTGGTGGTCCTCGGTCTGGACCCGTTGTCGTTCGACTCCCGGCCGGAATCGGTGGTGAAACGGCTCGCCCCCTCGGAACGAACCCGGATCGACGAGGCGATCGACGACGCTGTCGTCGAGGGGCGCAGTTCGTTCAGCGTCCGTCTGCGAATCCCGCTGGGCGACGGTGAGGACCAGTGGACGCATGTCCAGGGGCGTATTCTGCGCGACGACGACCGGGTACACCGCGTCGTCGGAGTGGTGCGGGACGCGACGGTGGAGGCCAGCCACTCGGCGTTCCTGCTGGACCTGGAGAATCGGTTGCAGCGCCAGACCAGCATTGTTGAACGCACGACGAGCGCACTGTCACATGCGGTGACCGTGGACGACGTGACCGCGGCGCTCACGGGGCCGGGCGGCCTGGCACGGCTCGGCGCGGACGGTCTCGCACTGGGCATGGTGGAGAACACCGAGCTGAACATCATCGCGCTCAGCGGCTGCGCCCTGGAGGCGATCGCGGAACTCGGCACCGATGGTGAGCCGGACCGGAGTCTTCCGCTGGCCGACGCGGTGGTCAGCGGCCGTCCCCGGTTTCTGACCTCGGTCTCGGCGCTGGTCCGCCGCTATCCCGCGGTGGCCCCGTACGCGGAGCGGCTGAGATTCCGCGCGGCCGCCTATCTGCCGCTCGTCGCCCAGGCGCGGTCCGTGGGTTCTCTGGCGCTCTACTACCTCGAACCCACGCCCTTCGACGCGGAGGAGCGCAACCTGTGCCTGGGGCTGGCCGCCATCGTGGCGCAGTCCCTGCAGAGGGCGAAGCTCTTCGACGAGGAACGTGAGTTCGCCACCGACCTCCAGGCGGCCATGCTGCCCCGGCGCATCCAGGAGATCGAGGGCGGCGAGATCGCCGTGCGCTACCACGCCGCCTGGAGCGGACGGCAGGTCGGTGGCGACTGGTACGACGTGATCGCCCTGCCCAGGAGCCGGTTCGGGATCGTGGTGGGCGACGTGCAGGGCCATGACACGCACGCGGCCGCCATCATGGGGCAGTTGCGCATCGCGCTCCGTGCGTACGCGGCCGAAGGGCATGCGCCCTCGACGGTGCTCGCCCGAGCCTCGCGCTTCCTCGCCGAGTTGGACACGGAACGCTTCGCGACCTGCACGTACGCCCAGGTGGATCTGGCTTCGGGAACCGTGCGCGTGGTACGCGCGGGGCATTTCGGCCCGCTGGTCCGGCATGCGGACAACCGGGTCGGCAGCCCACAGGTGCGCGGCGGTCTGCCGTTGGGCATCTCGTCCCTTTTCGGGGACGACGAGTACCCGGAGACCCGTCTCGATCTGGTGCCGGGCGAGACGCTCGTCCTCTACACCGATGGGCTGGTGGAGGAACCCGGGGCCGATGTCGACGTGGGTGTGCGGGCCCTGATCCATGAGGTGAGCACGGGCCCCCAGGGGGCCGAGGCGCTGGCGGACCATCTGTCGGGCCGGCTCTGGGAGCGCTGGGGATCGGCGGACGATGTCGCCCTGCTGGTGCTGCGGCGCAGTCCGGACCCGGGATCGCCGCAGGCCCCGCGGTTGCACGAGTACATCCACCAGGCGGACCCGGAAGGGCTGTCCGACGCCCGCACCATGGTGCGTCAGGCCCTGAACGACTGGGGCATGGCCGAATGGGCGGACGACGCCGAGCTGATGACCGGCGAACTGCTGGTGAACGTGCTGCTGCATACCGAGGGCGGGGCCGTGCTGACGCTGGAGGTGCTGCCGGAACCCGTCCGCCGGATCCGGCTGTCGGTTCAGGACCGTTCCAGCGTATGGCCCCGGCGCCGCAGCCCGGGTGAGACCGCGACATCCGGGCGGGGGCTGCTGCTCCTGGACGCCGTCGCCGCCCGTTGGGGCGTCGAACCGCGGGGTGAGGGCAAGGCGGTCTGGTGCGAGATCGGTCCCTCGAAGCCGCCCGGCTCCCTCCGGAAGCGTCCCCGGCGCGGGCGTGACGGCAGGCCGCGGACGTGGTGACAGGAGAAGGCGCGGGGAGAGGCACGAGGACGGATCCCGCGGCCCGTTCGGAGGGGGCGGCGCCACATCGACGGGCGTCAGAGGCGGCAGTACATGTTGTGCAGTCCGACGAACCCGTGTACGGGATGCTTGAACCCCTCCGGCAGGGTGCCGAGGATCTCGAATCCGAGCGAGCGGTAGAGCCTGACGGCGTGGATGTTCGTCTCCACCACCGCATTGAACTGCATCGCCCGGAAGCCCGAAGCGCGGGCCCAGTCCAGCGTGTGAGTGCACAGTGCCCGGCCCACGCCCCGTCCGGAGTACCGGGGGTCGACCATGTAACTGGCACTGGCGATGTGCGAGCCGTTGCCCATGTGGTTGTTGTTCATCTTGGCCGTGCCGAGGATCGTCCCGTCGGCGCCGACCGCGACGACCGTGCGATTCGGATGGACGAGCAGCCACCACGAGCGGGCTTCGTCCTCGCCGAGGTCGAGCGGATAGGTGAAGGTCTCCCCCGCGGTCACGATCTCGCGGAAGAACCGCCAGATGGCGGGCCAGTCCTCGTCGGTGGCTTCTCTGATCAGCATCAGACCACCCTGCCGATTCCTGGCCCGGAACACGAGTGAATTCACGGTGGCGGTGCCGTCATGACGTTTCCGCCTTCCGGCCGGCAACTCTCTACGAGCAGAGGAGACCGGAGACGGCGCATCCGCCGGACCTGCGAAAACTCCCCGCAGGTCAGAACCTGTCGTCCTCCTCGTCCCCCGTCTGACGATCGGCGACACCGAGATGTTCGCCGACCCTGTTGACGAGCAAGGTCATCTCGTAGGCGACCTGGCCCACGTCGGCGTCGGCGGCGCTCAGCACGCACAGGCAACTGCCCTCGCCCGCGGCCGTCACGAACAACAGCGCCTCGTCGAACTCCACCATGGTCTGCCGGGGCCTCCCGGCGCGGAAGTGCCGCCCCGAACCGCGGGCGAGGCTGTGGAGACCCGACGAGACCGCGGCGAGATGTTCCGCGTCCTCACGCGTCAGTCCCGTACTCGCTCCGGTCACGAGCCCGTCGTTCGACAGCACCAGTGCGTGCCGTATGTGCCCGACCCTGTTCGTCAGATCGTCAAGGAGCCAGTCGAGTTCCTTGTCCAGCGCCATCAGGCCGTTCCTCCCCGCTCATGCGTTCCCCGTGCCCCACGTTTCGCGTAAGCCTTCCGTACTGGTCACGAACGGGCAAGCACCCCTCGGTCATGTGGCCGGGTCCAGGCCCTTCCACGCCCTGGTGACCGCGGCGGGCCCGGCTCACCGAGGCCGCGGAGCGATCCGCGCGGAGCATCCGACCGGCCGGCACCATCGGCCGCCCCGTCCGTCTCAGCCGAGCCCCCTCGCCCCCTCGCGAACCGCTCCCCCCGTGCCGGGCATGGTCGGGTCCAACTCGGCCCCGTCTCCAGCGCGGTCGGCATGTGCTGCGCGCAGGCGCCGAGCCCGGCGTACCCGGCCGGGCTCCGCTCCGTACACCGGCTCATCCGTACGAGAGGTCGGCACAAGGGTCGTCATCGGCCGAACGGGCCTCTTCGGCGACCGCGGCAGGCACCGCGCCGGGGGGCTCGGCACTTGGCTCGGCCGCCGGGGCCGGAACGTAGGAGCTGCCCAGGACCACGCGGATTCCGGCGGTCTCGGAGGCGGTCGCCCTGGCTCCGGGCAGCAGCCGGGCGGTCGCCTCGGCCTCGGTCCGCAGACCCGGTCCGTATTCGACGACGGTGAAGACGTGGTCTTGGCGGCTCGCCGTGGCCGTTGCGGTGACCGTGAACCCCCGGGAGCGCAGGAGTTCGCTCGCCCGGCCCGCGAGGCCGGTGACCGTGGTGCCGTTGTAGACGGCGACGCTGATGTCCTTCCCCGGCAGCTCCTTCTCCGGCAGCGGGTCGGCGGTCCCGGGCCGGTCGGCGTCGCCGTCCGGCCGGTCGTGCCCGGCGGTCCGCCCGCCGCCGGCGTCCTTGCCTTCGATGGTGCGGTCGGCCTTCAACGCCGCCCAGAGCGCGTCGGCGTCGGATTCGACGATCGCGACGCGCGCCCCTTCGTAGCGCCACGGGACGGTGACGAACTTGGTGTTGTGCAGGTCGATGTCCTTCATCGACATGGCGAACGAGAGCAGCCGGTCCGCCGACCCGAGTCCGGGGTCGACGGTCAACGCGTCGGTGGCCGCGTCGGCGAGGGGCAGCAGTGCGCTCGGGTTCATGCCCCGCGCCTTGACCTTCTTGATGAGCGCGGCGACGAATGCCTGCTGGCGTTTGATGCGCCCCAGGTCCGAGCCGTCGCCGATGCCGTGCCGCAGCCGGACGTAGTCGAGTGCCCGCTGCCCGGAGACGGTCTGCGGGCCCTTCGTGAAGATCCGCGCGCCACGGGTGGGCAGTTTGGGGCTGAGGTCGCGTTGATGGATGTCGTGGGGAAGGCAGACCGGCACGCCTCCGACCGCCGAGGTCAGTGCGGCGAACCCGGCGAAGTCGACGACGACGGTGTGGTCGACGCGGAGTCCGGTGAGGTGTTCCACGGTGTTCTGGGTGCAGGCCGGATTGCCCTTGGCCGTCTCCCCCACCGAGAACGCCGCGTTGAACATGGCGTCGTGCCGCGGAGCCGTCCACTGGCCTCCCGGGAGTTTGCAGGCCGGGATGTCGACGAGGGAGTCCCGGGGGATCGATACGGCGACGGCGTGCTTGCGGTCGCCGTACACGTGAAGGAGGAAGGCGGTGTCCGACCGTCCCACCGTGCCCGTGCCGCCGCCGAGTTGGCTGTTGCTCCCCGCCCGCGAGTCCGATCCGATGACCAGGACGTTCTGCCCCAGCGACGCGCCGGGCGGCCGGTCTCCGGAGATCCCGTCCGCGCTGAAGGTGTCGATGCCGCCGTTGAGCTTCAGGTACACCCACCCGGTGCCCGAGACGAGCAGCACGAGAAAGGACAGTCCGGTCACGATCGTCCGCCTCAGACGGCCGCCCCGCGTCCTGTCCGTCGCCGCCCTGCCACGTGTTGTCATCGGCCACCCCGTCCGTCCGGTCCAGAGAGCGAGGACCCGGCTTCCGTCCGGGAAGACGCGCCCCACCTCTCTGTGGTTTCACAGTTGCGCAATGCAGCGAGTGCCGTTGTTCGAACGGAGCACCGGACCTGCCCACAGCCGACCACAAGCACTTCCCAGGAACGTCGAACGCAAACACCGACCGAAACACCATAGGGACTTGTGATGAGTACATGCCGCACGACGATCGGCATGTCTCGCACCGGTCGGCCGTGACGGTCGTGATGCGCCCACCGATCGACCGGTGGCGTCCCGGAGAGCCGCATGCCCGACTCGCGCGCGGAGGCCGACGGAACGACATGCACGCCCACCCCGCGCCTCACTTCAGGAATTGCGCAATTATGGGAACCAAGGGCTCGTCATCGGCGTTCACCCTGGTGACGACCGAAGAGCGCTGATCATCGGATCGCCGAAGCGCTGTATCACTGGAGGATGTTCATGGGTGTGAGCCTGGCCAAGGGCGGCAACGTCTCCTTGTCGAAGGAGGCGCCCGGCCTGACCGCCGTGACGGTCGGTCTGGGCTGGGACGTGCGGACGACGACGGGCGCGGACCATGACCTGGACGCAAGCGCCCTGTTGTGCTCGCAGACCGGAAAGGTCCTCTCCGACCTGCACTTCGTCTTCTACAACAACCTCACGAGCCCCGATGGTTCGGTCCAGCACACCGGTGACAACCTGACCGGCGAGGGCGAGGGCGACGACGAGTCCATCAATGTGGACCTCACCGCCGTTCCCGCAGAAGTCGCCAAGATCGTTTTCCCGGTCTCCATCCACGATGCCCAGAGCCGCGGGCAGAGCTTCGGTCAGGTCCGCAACGCCTTCATCCGTGTGGTGAACCGGGCGAACGGCGTGGAGCTCGCCCGTTACGACCTCAGCGAGGACGCCTCGACCGAGACCGCCATGGTCTTCGGCGAGCTCTACCGGCACGGCACGGAGTGGAAGTTCCGGGCGGTCGGCCAGGGCTACGCGTCCGGGCTTGCCGGAATCGCGGCCGACTACGGCGTCAACGTCTGATCCCGCGGACCGGTCTCCCCCGGTCGAACCGGCGGCGGCCGGCCAAAGGCGTGGCTGCGCGGCGTCCGGCGCGTGCGATCGCGAGGCGCGGAGTCGTCCTCGTACCGGACGTACGAGGACGACTCCACGGCGAGCGACGAGGGTTCCCCTTCCCGAGCGGAGCCGGGAGCTGGGGAAAGTACCAGACACCGCACAGCAGACGGACCGCCTGAACACACGGCCGAGCCGGCTCCTCTCCCCATGCCCGCCGACGGTTGGCGGAGAGGAGCCGTCCGAATCACGTATCCGCCCCACGGTGTCGCCGCATCGTCCGAGCGCAGCCGCGCGCCGTCGGCCCCATTGCGGAGCATGTCGGTGGGGTGCCGCGTTCCGTTCTCCAGACGATCGCGCGATCATGTCCGTATGCCCAAGAACCACGCACACGTCCAGGAGTTCTTCACGGCCCGCGCGGCGGACTGGGATACGCGGTTCCCGGACGATGGGCCCGCCCACGCCGCCGCGGTCGGGGCCCTCGGTCTGCGTGCCGGCGACGCGGTGCTCGACGCGGGCTGCGGCACGGGGCGGGCGCTGCCGGCTCTGCGTGCGGCCGTGGGACCGGGCGGCACGGTTCTGGGCGTGGATCTGACACCGGCCATGCTGGACGCAGCCGTACGGGCGGGCCGCGACACGAGTGGAGTGCTGCTCCTGGCCGATGTCGCCCGTCTGCCGTTGCGGTCGAGATCGCTGGACGCGGTGTTCGCCGCCGGGCTCGTCTCCCACCTGGCGCAGCCGGAACCGGACCTGGCCGCACTAGCACGAGTGGTGAGGCCCGGCGGGCGACTGGCGCTGTTCCACCCTCTCGGCCGTGCCGCGCTGGCAGCGCGCCATGGCCGAACGGTCACGGACGACGATGTGCGGGCCGAGGCCAACCTCCGCCCGCTGCTGGCACGTTCCGGATGGCGGCTCGACGCGTACACCGACGAGGACGACCGGTTCCTCGCGCTCGCCGCGCGTACGCGCTGACGCTCGTCATGCGAAGCACGGGTGTGTGCCGCATGAACGCTCCGCCGCTTGCCACGCAAGTACACACGTGATCGCTCCGGCACGCCCGCACCCTCCGCCATGCGCCGCATGAGCGGTCCGAAGCCCGGAGAGTGCGAGGCACAGGCCGGCAGAAGCGCGCACAACAACCGGCGGGCGTCCCTCACCCCGTCCGCTTCACCCCTGTCCCGCCACGTCGGCGCGCCGCCCGTGCGGAACCGGGCAGCCGCGGACGCCCGGAGCGGGGAACGTACCGAGCCGGGCGACTTCGTAGCCGTTCGGATAGCCCTTGACCTCGGGGTTCTGCCGTGAGTAGTGCGGGCTGGTGCGCGGCGGGAGCAGTCGCACGGCCCGCGCCCTCAGGCGCAGCGCGCCGCGGGTGAGGTTACGGGTCACCGGCCCCGGGCGCTCGTACCGGAACGCCCGGAGCAGCGAGTCGTCGAGGAGCGCGAGGGCCGCCTTCCGCACGAGGGGCGCGAGGGGTCCGGGGTACCACGACCCCATCAGGTCCAGCGTCGCGTCGGAGACGCGGCGTCCGCCCTCGTCCCAGCCGAAGTGCTCGGCCTCGTAGGCATCCAGGGTGCGCTCGAAGTCCTCGTACGTCTGCGGCAGGTCCTTGATGCCCATATGGGCGCCCAGCGTCCGGTAGTAGGCGGCGCAGGCCCGCAGTTCATGCGGGGAGAGCCGGCGCCAACCGTAGAGGTCCAGCCACCGCTTCGGCGTGACGACGAAGGTGCACAGCACATAGCGCATGTCGTCGTTGCTGATGTCGTAACTGCGGTGCATCTGGTTGATCCGGCGGATCGCCGTCCGCCCCGCCTCACTGGCGAAACCGTGCTCCACGACCGTGTCGAGGAGAAGTGCGGTGTCGTCGTAACGCTTCTGCGACCGGTCCGTCAGCTCGGCGGTCTCGGCGAGGAGGCGGCCGATGCTGGGTACGGCATAGGTGCGGTACAGGGCCAGTTCGAGTGCGCGGGTGATGTCCCAGGGAAACTCGTAGGTCGCCGTGATCCGATAGATCCGAAGGAAGTCTCTTTCAGGATCGAGACGTTGAATCTCCTTCAGATGGTCGTACCGTTTCACCGCAGTGCCCCCTTGCGCCGGTCGGATGCCCAACTCTACGTCGGCGAGGGGCTTCTACCGCAAACGCATGCACACCACGAGGCCGGATCCGGGCCTGCGCGGCGAGGAATCGAGAGGCGCGGTACACCGGCTCACGAACGGTTCGCCGGGGCCTCGACGAGTGGGTTACCGGCTGGTTAAGGTGCGCCGACGGACAACCGTGACGGACGAGGAGAGCGCTGTGGCAGGGACGGGTGATGCGGTCGCCGACGACGACTCGCTGTACGTGCTCACCGCGGCGCTGCTGACGCCCGCGCAGTTCCCGAGCGCGCTCGGTGACGACTACGCCGCAGCCTGTGCGGCGCTCGCTCTCGAACCGTGCGCCGAGGGATACGGGCTGGTCCTCGGCCAGGACGCCGGGGGCGCGCGCTGGACCGTGGTCGTGGACGACGTGTCGCTGGTCGCCGTCGCAATCGCCGCCTGGGACTGCGGAATGGAGTACGACCTCTCGCCCGACGACCGCTCGGTGGTCAGCGCGCTGCCGGGTTGGCCGCTCGCGGTCGGGGTCGCCGCTCCGGGGCTCGCCAGGCCGCATGATCCGCCGCCGGATCCGGAGGCGGGCGGCCCCGGCCCCGTTCCCCTCACGCCGCCCGACCCGGAGACGTGGGGGCCGGCCCAGCGGCGTATGGGGGCGGACGAGATCGCGCACCGATGGACGTCCTGGCGGGACCGATTGGACGACGGAACAGCCTTCGTCGGCCCGGACGCCGCGAACGGCACGCAGACCGGGACGGGCCACGGGGCGGGCACCGGATCCGACGACGGCGCGGAGGACGGGCCAGGAATCGGGGCAGGCGCCGAGGACGGTGCGAGGACCGGGAACGGTACGGGCGCCGGGAACGGCGTGAGGGCCGGTGACGGCGCAGGGCCGGGGAGCGAGAACCACGTCCGGGACGGGACCGTGGCCGTGGCCGGGAAGTGGCCCGCCGCCGGCGGCGGCGGGCCCGGCACCATCACCCCCACGGCTCCCTCCCCCGTCGTGGCCCACTCCGGCCTGCGGCGGGCGCTGGCAGAGGCACACGCCTATCTGGACGCACCTCCGCCACCGGGCCGCATCCGATCCTCCTTCGCCGCGGAGGACGCCCGGATGCTGCGCGTCGACGGTCCCGGCTGGTCCATGGTCGCCAGGACGGACGACGTCGCGTTCGTGCTGCTGGACGACGAACCGGGAGAGGTGTTCCCGGTCGGGCGTGGCGCACGACTCCCCGGTCTGCTGGAGGCCCTGGAAGCGATCGCGGTGCGGCCGGTCTGAGCCTCGTTCCGCCGACCGACGTCACGGAACCGGGGCCTCCGGCATCCGGGGCACGGGTGTCTCCGCGGTTCCGATGCCCACGGTGTTGCGAACTCCGCCCCGAACACCGCGACCTGCCTCCGGCAGCCCGGATACGGCGCCGATGGACGCCGACCGCCGATCCGCGGCGCGGCGACCCGAACGCGCCGTGACAGAAAGGCCCCGCTGAGCTTTCACGACACGCTACGGAGCGCGCCCCGCCTCACACTCGTTCCAGCGGCCTGCGCGGTTCCGGAGGAAGCTCGATCCCGATGGAGTCGCCCGGCCTGACCACTCCGCCGGCCGTGACGATGCCCATGATCCCCGCCTTGCGGACGACATGTCCCTCCGCGTCGCGCCCCACGACCTGTCTCAGGAGCCCGGACTGGAACGTGTCGATCTGGAGGCAGGGGTTGCGCAGTCCGGTGACCTCGACGACCGCCTCGTCGCCCAGGTGCAGCAGGGTCCCGACGGGCAGGCCGAGCAGGTCGACGCCCCTGGTGGTGACGTTCTCCCCCAGGTCGCCCGGGGCGACCTCGAATCCGGCGGCTCGTAGTTCGCCGAACAGTTCCTCGTGGATGAGGTGGACCTGGCGCAGATTCGGCCGGGTGGGATCCTGCGCCATGCGGGACCGGTGTCTGACCGTGGCCCCCGCGTGCGCATCCCCCTCGACACCGAGTCCCGCCACCAGGGTGACGCTCTCCCGGTTCGGCTTGCTGAACGCGTACGTCTCATTCCGGCTCACGGCCGTGACCGTCCCGCTCAACGCGCCCCCCATGCGTGTCAGCGCCCTATTTCCCTGCGGGTGATCCTGCGGAGCCTGCGCCGCTGGCCGGGATCCAGCATCAGGTACGCGACCGTCGGCACCCCGATCAGGACGATCAACGACAGCCAGAACCCGATGAACGGCATCAGGACGACCGCCGCGACGACTCCCCCGATCGCGATCTTCGCACTGTTCGACATCGTCCACGCCTCCTTTGCGGCCGTAGCCGCTCCTGCCTTGAGAACGCCTGTGCGGCCTCATCGGTTCCAGCCTGCCCCACCGTCACCCCCGGGGCTCGCCGAAGTCACCTCAGCGGCTCGCCCACCTCGTGCATGTGCCGCAGCGCCTGCCGGTACGACTCGACGAGCCCGGTCTCCGTATAGGGCATGCCGAGCGCCGCGCAGTGGGCGCGCACCATGGGCTGCGCCAGGCGCAGATGAGGACGCGGCATGCTCGGGAAGAGGTGGTGCTCGATCTGGTAGTTGAGCCCACCGAGCAGCCAGTCGGTGAGGGCGCCGCCGCGTACGTTGCGCGAGGTGAGGACCTGGCGCTGGAGGTGTCCCCAGCGCTCGCCGTCAGGGTTGGGCATCTGCATGCCCTTGTGGTTGGGCGCGAAGGCCATGCCCAGGTGGAGCCCGAAGAGGGCGTGGTGCAGGAGCGCGAAGGCGGCGGCCTTTCCCGGGGACATGACCGTGAGCAGCAGCGCCGTGTAGAGGCCCAGATGGGCGACCAGGAGCAGCGCCGAAAGGGCCCGCTCCCGGGCGGGCTGACGGCTCAGGTACTGGAAACCGGTGATCTTGAGGGCGATGCCCTCAAGGAGCAGCATGGGGAAGAACAGCCGGGCCTGATGGCGGGTGACCCAGCGGGCGAAGCCCGCGCGCAGGGCGGCCTGTTTCCGGGTCCAGACCAGGGCGCCGACCGCGACGTCGGGGTCTTTGTCGATGTGATTGGGGTGGGCGTGGTGGCGCACGTGCTTGTCGTTCCACCACGCCTCATTCATGCCCAGCAGCAGGTTGCCGTGGACCAGGCCGATGGCCCGGCTCGTCCCGCGGCGGGCTGATATCTGGGCGTGTCCGGCGTCGTGCCCGATGAACGCGGTGCGGGACCAGAAGAGCGCCAGCGGCAGCGCGAGCAGCAGGTTCCACCAGTGGTCGCCGATGAGGAACATGCCGGTGACCACGGCGCCCAGAGCGAGCAGGTTGGTGGCGATGCCGGCCGCATACCAGCCGGCGCGGTGTTCCAGGAGTCCTTGTCCCCTCACCGCTTGCAGCAGGGGCGCGAAGTCGCTCCCTCTGGCCGGGCCGGATCCGCGACTCGGTGCGACGGCCGGACTCGTCGCGGCATCCGGGCCGGGTGCGATCCCCCGGTTCGGCCCGGTCCGCCGGACCACGCCGGTCACCTGTCTCGGGGTGGGTCCGTGGCCTTTTGGGGGTGTGGCACCTCCCGTACCGCCTGGGCCCGCGACGGTGGACATGGCCTGGGACATGGGGTCTCCGGTCTCTGGAAAGCAGCGTGGACCTGTTGAAACGTACGGTCGTCGGAGTCGGGGCGACCATGGCGCCACCACCCAGGAAGCGGGTGGGGCCAGCCCCCTTCCGCCGACGGGGGCTGACCGCACCCGTGAGGTGGTGTGGCCGTCCGGCGGGCGTCACGATCGAGGCACACCACTCACACGACCGAGACACACCACGAAATAGTGAGGCAGATCACAGCCCTGCTGCGCATGGGGTAGGGGCGGACGGAGTACCCTCAGCCCCTAGCTCGCTAGTCAAATTTGAGGAATACCGACATCGCTGTGCACAGGTTCCCTGCCGCAACACTCTCCGAGGTGTCCGCACTCTCCGGCTGCGCCGTGGTCTTCCTGCCCGAAGACCCCTTCCGTGCCGGCCGTATCGCCTTCTGGCATCCGGAAGGCAGCCGCCCGCCCGAAGGCCCCGGTTCCGTCGCGGAGCTCAGCGTGGTCGGGGCCGACGCACAGGTGTACGCCGTACCCGCGCTGATGCTCCCGGTCGCAGACGCGCTGCCCGTGCTGACGCGCGCGCGGCTCTCGGCGCACGCCTCCGGCGCCGCCGCGTTCTGGGGCGCCGCCGCTCTTCTCGCCCTGCAACTCGCCGCCCGTGGCCTGCTGCTGCCCGGACTGACGGCCATCGATCACGATGCCTGGCGGATGGGCCCTCTGACCGCGGACGACCAGGCGCGCATCCGCACGCTCGCCGCCTCGATGCCACCCCTCGCCCATGCCGTTCCCCTCGACGCCTCCGCGCGCCCGGTGCTGCTCCCCGAACCGGAGCGGCTGCTGCGCGCGTTCCTCGACGCGGTGGCGGACGGCCTGCCCCGTACACCGGCCGCGGCCCTCGCCACGGCGGGCCCCGCGTATGCCGTGGACGAGGCGCAGCGGCTGCCCGGTGCGCGCGGCTGGGCCGCCGATGTCGCGGCCGGGCACGACGCGGGTGTCCGGCTCTCGCTGCGGGTGGAGGTCTCGGGGCTGACGGACCCGGCGGCGGGCGGCGCATCACACCCCGGGGCGGCGGGCGGCCCGTCCTTCCGGGCCGTGCTGCAGGTACACGGTGTCGCCGATCCGGCACTGGTCGCCGATGCCGCCGATGTCTGGGCGGGGACGGGGGCAGCAGCCGCGTTCGGACCACGCGCCCGGATGGACGCGCTGCTCGCGCTGCGACGGGCCGCTCGGGCGTGGCCCGCGCTGACCCCTCTGCTGTCGGCCGCCGTGCCCGACTTCATCGAACCGGCCGACGAGGAGGTCGCGGAGCTCCTCGGTGCGGCCGGGCGGGCTCTCGCCGCGACCGGGATACAGGTGCACTGGCCGCGTGACCTGGCCCGCACCCTCACCACACGGGCGGTGATCGGCCCGCCCGAGGACGGTACGGACCAGGAACGCGAAGGGTCGGCCCGTGCCGGGGCCACAGCGCCGTCGTTCCTGTCGACGGACGGTGCCGGGGCCACAGCGCCGTCCTTCCTGTCGACGGACGCCCTGCTGTCCTTCGACTGGTGGTTCGCGCTGGGCGACCAGCAGCTCAGCCGCGCCGAGCTGGACCGGCTCGCGGAAGCCAACAGGCCGCTGGTGCGGCTGCGCGACCAGTGGGTGCTCATCGACCCCGAGGAGGTGCGGCGCGCCCGGGAGACCCGGGACCGCGAGGTCACGGCGATCGACGCGCTGGGCACGGTACTGACCGGTTCCACCGAGGTCGGCGGCCGTCGGGTCGCCGTGCGTGCCACCGGCCGGCTGGAGCGGTTGCGCCAGAGGCTGGCCGACCCGGAGTCGGGGGCGTCAGGGGACGAGCGGCGGACGATCGGTCAGCCCGCGGCGCTCGACGCCGTACTGCGCGACTACCAGCTGCGCGGTCTGAACTGGCTGCACACCATGACCTCGCTCGGCCTCGGCGGCTGCCTGGCCGACGACATGGGCCTCGGCAAGACCATCACCCTGATCGCTCTGCACCTTCATCGGCTCGCTGTCGATCCGGCCAACGGACCGACTCTGGTGGTGTGCCCGACCTCGCTCATGGGCAACTGGCAGCGGGAGATCGAGAAGTTCGCCCCGGGGACCCCGGTCCGCCGCTTCCACGGCGGGTCACGCAACCTCGCCGACCTGGCGGCCGGTGAGTTCGTCCTCACCACCTACGGCACGATGCGGCTCGACTCGGCAAGGCTCGCCGAGGTCGAGTGGGGCCTGGTGGTCGCCGACGAGGCGCAGCACGTCAAGAACCCGTACTCGGCGACCGCCGGGCAGCTGCGGACGATCGGCGCGCGGGCGCGGGTCGCGCTGACTGGTACCCCGGTGGAGAACAACCTGTCGGAGCTGTGGGCGATCCTCGACTGGACCACGCCCGGTCTGCTGGGTCGCCTCGGCACGTTCCGCACCCGCTACGCGCGGGCTGTCGAGGGTGGTGATCCGGCGGCGGCCGAACGGCTCGCCGCGCTGGTGCGGCCGTTCCTGCTGCGGCGGCGCAAATCCGATCCCGGCATCGCCCCGGAACTGCCGCGGAAGACCGAGACGGACCGGGCGGTGTCGCTGACGGCCGAACAGGCCGGCCTCTACGAAGCGGTGGTGCGGGAGACGCTGGCCGCGATCTCGGGCGCCGACGGGCTCGAACGGCGGGGGCTGATCATGAAGCTGTTGACCGCGCTGAAGCAGATCTGCAACCACCCTGCGCAGTACCTCAAGGAGAACGCGCCCCGGATCGGGGGGCGTTCGGGGAAGGTGGAGCTGCTGGACGAACTGCTCGACACGATCCTGGCGGAGGGCGCGAGCGTGCTCGTGTTCACGCAGTACGTGGGGATGGCCCGGCTGCTCGAACGGCACCTGGGAGCACGGGGCGTGCGTACGCAGTTCCTGCACGGCGGCACGCCGGTCGCGGAACGGGAGGCAATGGTGAAGCGGTTCCAGGCGGGCGATTCCCCGGTGTTCCTGCTGTCGCTGAAGGCGGCGGGCACCGGGCTCAACCTCACCCGCGCCGGGCATGTCGTGCACTTCGACCGGTGGTGGAACCCGGCGGTGGAGGCACAGGCGACCGACCGCGCCTACCGGATCGGCCAGACCCAGCCGGTCCAGGTGCACCGACTGATCGCCGAAGGCACCATCGAGGACCGGATCGCCGACATGCTGGCCAGGAAGCAGGGGCTGGCGGACGCGGTGCTCGGCTCCGGCGGGGCGGCGCTGACCGAGCTGACGAACGCGGAACTGGCCGAGCTGGTGCAGCTGCGAGGGGGCACCCGATGAACCGCGAGTACGGCGGATACGGATACGCATACGGCGCGTACGAAGGGCACGACGGACACCACGGATACGACGCCGCGGAGGACGAACATGACGGGTACGGCGGTGCCGGTTACGGCCAGGACCGCGACGACGACGCGGACCGCGACCGGGGCAGGGGGGACGGCGGACGCGGGTTCGGCGCCGGCACCCGGGGGGCCGTCGACGGCGGCCGGGACGATGGCCCGGAGCCCGCGCGGGAGCGTACCTTCGCCGCGCTGCCGCCCGCACGCGGTCGCGGCTTCGCCTCGTCCTGGATGGGACGGGCATGGCTGAAGGCCCTGGAGGAGACCGCGCTGGACGGCGCCCAGCTCAAGAAGGGACGCGGGTTCGCGCGAGAGGGCAGGGTCGGCGCGGTCTCGGTACGTCCCGGCAGGATCACCGCGGTCGTCCGCGACCGGGACGCGTCGGCATACCGCAGTGATGTGCTGCTCCAGGAGCTGCGCGAGGCGGACTGGGAGCGCTTCCTGGATGTGGCGGCCGCCCGCTCCGGGCACGTCGCAGCGCTCCTCGACCGCGAGATGCCACCACACCTGGTCGAGGACGCGGCGGCGGCCGGGGTGGAACTGCTCCCGGGAATCGGCGACCTGGACCCGGAGTGCACCTGTGAGGCCTGGGACCACTGCCCGCACACCGCGGCGTTGTGCTACCAGGTGGCCCGGCTCCTCGACCAGGACCCCTTTGTGCTGCTGCTCGTACGGGGGCGGGGCGAGCGCCGGCTCCTGGACGAACTCCAGACGCGCATCGCGGCCCGTGCCTCGGAACGGGCACCGTCCGGCCGGGGCCCCGCGATCGACGGGGCCGGCGCCGCGGACGCGGCGCCGGCGGAGCACCGGGGCGTGCGGGCGGACGAGGCGTTCGCCGCACGGGACATCCTGCCCCCGCTGCCCGCTCCCCCGCCGCTGCCGGAGGAGCCGGGCGCGGTGCCGTCGCTGGATGCGGAGACCGAACCGGAACCCGGCATCGACACGGCGGCCCTGGAACTACTGGCGGCCGACGGCGCGGCACGTGCCCACCGGATGCTGGCGGAGGCCCTCTCCCCCGACCACGCTCGACAGCCGCCGCCCAGTGAGCTGACACCGTGGCAGGACGCCGTACGACTGATCGCGGACGCCCGGCCCACGCCCTGGATCGCCAAGCGGCTCGCCGCCGGATCAGGGCGCGGCCCGGCCGCCCTCGACGCGGCGGTGCACGCCTGGCGGTACGGCGGGGCCGCGGGGATCGCCGTGCTCGAAGAGGAGTGGACCCCGGACCCGGAAACGCTGGCCGAAGCCCGTGCCCGACTCGCCGACGCGTGGGAGGAGGACGAACGGCCCCGGCTACGGGCGACGGGCAACCGCTGGACGGCGGCGGAACTCGGCGTTCAGCTCCGGTACGGGCGGGACGGCCGCTGGTGGCCGTATCGCGAGGAGGGCGGGCACTGGGTGCCGGCCGGACCGGCGGATGAGGATCCGGCGGCGGCACTGGGCGGTTCGAGCGGGGCGGACGGGGCCGAAGGACCGGACAGGCCGGGCAGGCGGCATGGAGCGGACGGGCCGAACGGTTCGAACGGCTGAACACACCACCGGACGCCCGCCGCTCACCGCCAGTCGTCCGCCGTCCACCGTTCACTGCCCGTCGTCCGTCGTCCGCCGTCCGGGAGGCTCGGACACACCTGCGCGACGGGATGCGCCCCGGCGGCGGGCTCGGCCGAGTGAAGCGGCCCGCACCTACCGGAATTGAGTCCCCGGTGTCTTCCACAGCCCGCACGACGCCCGTACGGTAGGGCGCGCCAGTGCCGCGGCAGGCAACGTTTGCCCGTCAAGGAGCGCGTCCGGTGCGTGCTCTCGGTGTGCCGGCCGGAAACCCTCGTACTGGACGTACTCGGGTTTTCGGCCGGTGCAGCGAGAGGGCGTGCCGGACGTCGCGACGGGGCGAACGTTGCCTGATGCGGCACTAGACGCTGCGCCACACATCGGACAACGCCTTCCGGACATCGGACAAAGGGGGTCGCGGGGTGTCGGGGGATTCGGGGAGCGGGCTGTTACGTGACGCCATCGGGCTGCGCGTGATGCTCTTCCAGAGCATCACGGCGACGGCCCGCGGACCTGTGGTGACCGTGGTCCCTGCTCGGCGCGGCGCTCACCATCGGCCTGGTCCACGTCCTCACCACGTACGCGATGTCCGTGTGCTTCGGGCCCGACCGGTTCGCCGGCTTCGGCGACTTCGGCGCCGAGGGCGGGGCCTCGTGACAGGACGTGGCACCTGCCTCGTTCGGGCTGTTCCGGGTGCTGCTGTTCCTCGCCGCAGTCAACTCGACGGTGGCCAACGCCCACGCATGCGCCGACGTGTCGCCCCGGACGGCCTTCGACCTCGGCCGGATCGGGGCGTATCCGAAGGCGTTCGCGCGACTCCACCCGCGCCGCCGCGCCCCCGTCAGCGGCGTGGCCGTGCAGTTCGTGATCGCGGTCGGCGCGGGTGGAGTCAGGCCGACCGCCCGTATCGAGCCCGGGACATTCCTCGACGTATGCACGGAGGACTGTTCCGCCGGGCGGGTGCGCTCCCAGCAGGATCTGGTACCCGGTCTGCGTGTTCCCCTTCCTCCACGCGCAGACCGGCCCATTCCATGGGATGGACGCGGAGCCGGGCGACACCATCACGCTGCACTTCGTCCCCATCGAACCGGCCAGGGACCGGACCGCGTCGACGAACCTCTTCCCTCTTGCCCCCCCTTCTCCACTGTCCCGTCTTTTCCCCCCACGCACAGGAGTTCTCATGCACCGCAGAAGGATCCTTCAGGGTGCCGCGGCGACCACGGCCGCGGCACTGCTGCCGGCCTCTGCCCGCGCCGCGGCCGCCACGGCGGCGAGCGACACGGACTACCCGCTCGCCCACTGGGCACCCGCCTCCACGTCCAACTACACGACCTCGACACGTCCTTCGAGCTATCCAGTCCAGCACGTGATCATCCACGTCGCACAGGAGACATTCTCGGACACGGTCCGGATCTTCCAGAACCCGGCCAAGCAGGTCTCCGCCCACTACGTGGTGCGTTCAGGGGACGGCTACGTCGCCCAGTGCGTCCGGGAGCGGGACGTCGCCTGGCACGCGGGCAACTGGGACTACAACACGCGCAGTATCGGCATCGAGCACGAGGGCTGGGTGGATCAGCCTTCGTACTTCACCAATGCCATGTACGAGAAGTCGGCGCTGCTGACCGCCTCGATCTGCGACCGCCACGACATCCCCAAGGACCGGGCGCACATCCTCGGCCATATCCAGGTCCCGGGCTCCGACCACACCGATCCCGGTCCGCACTGGGACTGGGTGCGCTACATCCGGCTCGTCAACCTGTACTCGGCCGGCTGACGCGCCCCACCCGCGCGAGGCCGCTCCGGCGTCCGCGCACACAGCGGTTGCCCCGCCGCCGGGCGGCGGTCACGATGGGTGTGCACGACGTGCTTGGACGGGAGGGCGAGTTGACGGACCCCTGGGTGGCCCTGGCAGCCGGTACGGAACGGGGGCGGTGGCTCAGCCAACTGCGGCGGGCGCACGAGGCGTTCGCCACGGACGGGCGGGTGGATCGACCGGTACGGCCGGTCGTCGGCGAGTCGTGGCGCCGTTCGGCCCGGGCCCGGGTCAGCCCCGACGGCACGGCCCCGGTCGAACTGGGCGCGGAGGACCTGGGGCCCTACCGGGACGAGCACGCCCTGGCTCCGGTCATGCCGCTGATCCGCGAGCTGGTGGGCGCGTACGCGACGGACGGGGAGCATCTGCTCGCGGTGTGCGACGCACACGGCAGACTGCTGTGGGTCGAGGGCCACCCGGAGGCCCGGCGGGCCGCCAGCCGGATGAACTTCGTGGAGGGGGCCCGCTGGGCGGAGTCCGTGGCCGGGACGAACGCCCCGGGCACGGCCCTGGCCGTCGACCGACCGGTGCAGGTCGTGGCCGCCGAGCACTACCGGAGGCCGGTCCAGCGGTGGACGTGCGCGGCGGCGCCGCTCCACGATCCGCGCTCGGGGCGGGTGCTGGGCGCGGTGGACATCACCGGAGGGGACCGGCTGGCGCATCCGCACAGTCTGGCCTTCGTCCAAGCGGTGGCGCGTGCCGCCGAGGCGCAGCTGGCCCTGCTGACGCCCGCGCCCGCCAGGCAGACCGTGCAGCTCACCGCACTCGGTCGGGACGAGGCGCTGCTCGTCACGGACGGCCGCAGGATCCGGCTCAGCAGACGACACAGCGAGATCCTGGTGACGCTGGCCCGGCATCCCGACGGTCTCGGCGGCGACGAACTCCTCGTCGAACTGTACGAGGACGAGTCGGTGACCCCCGTGACGTTGCGGGCCGAACTCTCACGGCTCCGCCGGCTCCTGGGACCCGAGCTGCTGCTGTCGCGTCCCTACCGGCTCTCGGCCCGCGTCGACGCCGACTTCGACACGGTGGCGCGCAGGCTCGGGTCGGGGGCTGTGGCGTCGGCGCTCGGCGTCTATGCGGGTCCGCTGCTGCCGGGTTCGCAGTCGCCGTCCGTCGTGCGGTTGCGACGCAGGATCGACGAGCAGATGCGGGCGGCACTGATCGCACGCGGTGACGCGGGGCTGCTGGCCGACTGGGTGCAGAGCCGTTGGGGCGAGGACGATCTGCCGGTCTGGCGTGCGCTCGCGGCGGCGACGCCTGTGGACAGACGCCCGGCGCTGCTCGCGAGGGTTCGGGGGTTGGAAACGGAACAGGGGCGGCAGAGGTAGCGCCGTCCCGCGTGTGCAACGGAGTCGCAACGTGCCGCCGTCTACCCTCGCGGCCAGAGCCGTCCAACGACGGGCGGCTCCGGATCCGGGAGGCCACAGAGATGACCCGTTACGCCGCGCCGGGCAGCGAGGGCGCCATCGTCTCGTTCGAGTCCCGCTACGACCACTGGATCGGCGGCGCGTACGTCCCGCCCGCCCGTGGCCAGTACTTCGAGAATCCCAGTCCGGTGAACGGTCGGCCGTTCACCGAGGTCGCCCGCGGCACCGCCGAGGACGTCGAGCGGGCCCTCGACGCGGCACATGCCGCGGCCCCCGCCTGGGGCGCCACCCCCGCGGCCGAACGGGCAGCGGTCCTCAACCGGATCGCCGACCGGATGGAGGCGCATCTGGAGGAACTGGCGGTTGCCGAGAGCTGGGAGAACGGCAAGCCGGTGCGGGAGACCCTGGCCGCCGACATCCCGCTGGCGATCGATCACTTCCGCTACTTCGCCGGTGTGCTGCGGGCGCAGGAGGGCACGCTCAGCGAGATCGACGACGACACCGTCGCGTACCACTTCCACGAGCCGCTGGGGGTCGTGGCGCAGATCATTCCGTGGAACTTCCCTATTCTGATGGCGACCTGGAAGCTCGCCCCCGCTCTGGCGGCGGGCAACACGGTGGTCCTGAAGCCGGCCGAACAGACCCCGGCCTCCATCCACGTGTGGCTGAAGCTGGTCGCCGACCTTCTGCCACCCGGCGTCGTCAACATCGTCAACGGCTTCGGCGCGGAGGCCGGCAAGCCCCTCGCGTCCAGCCCGCGCGTGGCGAAGATCGCCTTCACCGGTGAGACGACGACGGGGCGGCTGATCATGCAGTACGCCTCCGAGAACATCAAGCCGGTGACACTGGAGCTGGGCGGCAAGTCCCCGAACATCTTCTTCGACGACGTGTGGAACGAGGACGACGACTTCCGCGACAAGGCTCTCGAAGGCTTCACCATGTTCGCCCTCAACCAGGGCGAGGTGTGCACCTGCCCGTCGCGCGCGCTGATCCAGCGCGGCCTCTACGGCGAGTTCCTCCAGGCGGGCGTCGCCCGTACCGAGAAGATCGTGCCGGGGAACCCGCTGGACACGGACACCATGATCGGTGCCCAGGCGTCCAACGACCAGCTGCAGAAGATCCTCTCGTACCTGGACATCGGCCGCCAGGAGGGTGCGAAGGTCCTCACGGGTGGTCAGCGGATCGAGTACGACGGCGAGTTGGCGGGCGGATACTATGTCCAGCCGACGGTCCTCGAGGGCGACAACCGCATGCGGGTCTTCCAGGAGGAGATCTTCGGTCCGGTCGTGGCGGTGACGTCCTTCACCGACTTCGACGACGCGATCAGGACCGCCAACGACACCCTGTACGGCCTCGGCGCGGGGGTATGGACCCGGGATGTCAACACCGCTTACCGCGCGGGCCGCGCCATCCAGGCGGGCAGGGTCTGGACGAACTGCTACCACGCGTACCCGGCCCACGCTGCATTTGGCGGGTATAAGCAATCGGGGATCGGCCGGGAAAACCACAGGATGATGCTGGAGCACTACCAGCAGACGAAGAACCTTCTCGTGTCGTACTCGCCGAAGAAGCTGGGCTTCTTCTAGGCGCAGGAAATGGGCGCCTGACCAGGGCAGATGCCCGGCAGGCGCCCTTGGCGGCGCACATCTGAGCAGCGAGTCGAAACACGCCCTCACTCCCGTTGTCTCCTACCAGGATCTCAGCTCTGACCAGCAGTTCCGGGGCATTTCCGGGCCACGGTCTCTCCAACTGATCGTTTCGGAATGACGCGCTTGGTCGGATGGATATGCGCGGCGATGATGCGATCTCGACCGGATGGCGGTGGACGCGACTTGTTCTTCTACGGCATGCAGATCGCGACCCCCGGCCTGCCGGCCGGCACCTATGTCCCGCTCGAGATGCACCGCCAACGGCCCGAAGGGCCGGTCAACATACTCCAGGCCGCGCGGGAGCCGGGCCCGCCAGGGCTGCTGACAGTTCTGGAGGCGTGCGGTGCGATGCAGGTCTCCCTGACTCGCACAACTCCCCCGTCGACCCGTGCCCACCACGCCATGGGTGCCTCGGACCCGGCCGGTTTCGCGGCGATGGGCATCGTCGAGACCCTTCTCCACACGTACGACATCGCAGCCGGTCTTGGCATGGAATTCAACGCCCCCGACGACCTCTGTGCGCTGGTCCTCGGACGGCTCTTCCCGCATGTGGAGCACGGCGAGGAGCCGTGGCAGACGCTGCTGTGGGCGACCGGGCGAGGTGAGCTCGCGGGGCGGGAGAGGCTGCAGAAGTGGCGCTGGTACGGGGAGGTGCGTGAGGCGGAGTGAGGCTCGCTCCCGCTCAGCGCCCCGCCTGGCCGGGCCCTCCTCAGCGGACGCCAAGTCCGATCTTCCTCGGTTCGTGATCGCTCGATCGTGGCACTGATCGTCACGTCGGCCACCGTTGGGCATGTTCATGCCGAGATGTGAGGCATGGAGCGACAGCCGTACCCCAGCGACATGTCGGACGAGCAATAGGTGTGGTCGAGCCGATGATCACAGCCTGGAAGCAGGACCGGGTGAAGCGGTCGGCGACCGGCGACCCCGGGGCCTGCGATCCGAGGGAAGTCGTGAACGCGACCTTCTACCAGAACCGGACGGGCTGCCAGTGGCGCTATCTGCCAGATGACCTGCCGGCCTGGTCGGCGGTCTGCTACTACTTCGGCCTGTGGCGCGACCCCGCCGGCTGGCCACACCCGCCCCGGCCTGACGCGACACCTTCGGGCTGGCCGCCTCGGACGCCTCCTTCGCCAGGGCTTCCTCACCCAGCCCGGACGTGGCCGCTACCAGAAACGGACTTAACGCCCACTGAGGCCCTCGATCTGCGTCCACAGCGGGATCAGATTTTCGGCCTCGAAGTCCTTGTAGAGACGGGTGAGCTCCGGACTGTCGCCCTCCGTCATCCGGTTGACGACCGATCCGTGACCGATCGGGGCTGGCTCTGGGCCGTCATCGCGACTCCTCCTCTTCAGGTGCGCTCGCGCGGCGCGTGTGAGCCGCGTTTTCGCGTCGGGCGCCCGCGCGGCATCGGTTGGTGGACTGGGGGGCTCCTGTCCTGACATAGGAGGGCGATAGGCATACCTTTACGTATGACGCAAAGATTCCTTACCATGATTCTGTGCAGCAGAATGAGAACTCATATCGCGTCGAAGCGGTGGACCGTGCGCTGATCCTGCTGACGCTGCTGGCCGAGCGAGGCCGACTGAGCGTGACCGAGGCGGGGCGGGAGCTGGGTGTGGCGCCGTCCACGGCGCACCGACTGCTGGCCACGCTGTGTCACCGGGACTTCGCCGTGCGCGGCGACGACAGGGTGTACCGGCCGGGCCCCCAGTCGTTCCCGGCGGGGAGGCGTGCCGTGCCGCCGCTGCCCGACCGGATGCGTCCGTACCTGGAGAGCCTCTACGGGGAAGTGAACGAGACGGTCCACCTCATGGTGCGCACCGGCACCGAGGTGCTGTTCCTCGACGGGATCGAGGGAGTCCGGTCGTTGCGTGTGGGGTTGCGCATCGGTGTGCGCATGCCCGCGTACTGCACCTCCGGCGGCAAGGCCATGCTCGCCGACCTGGATCCAGCTGTCGTCGACGCGCTGCACTCGGGCGGACTGCCACCCTCGCCCGGCGAGAGGATCCGCGACCTGGTTGCGTTGCGCCGCGCACTCGAAACCGTCCGCCGTGACGGCTTCGGCTTCAACCAGGACGAGAGTGAGCCCGGGGTGACCGCCATCGGCGCCTCGGTCGGCCTCGTCGACGGGCATCACGTCGCCCTCGCCGTCGCTCTCCCCTCGGTCCGGGCCGGTTCGGGCGGGGTGGGGGCGTTGTCCGCGGGACTGCTGCGGACCTGCCGGAACGCTCGCCGGGAAGTCGGCTCGACCGACCGCACTCGACGCAACGGCCATCAGCCGACCAAAGCCGATCATGACTGACCGGATGGTTCATAGCGGGGCGAGGCTGCCGTAGCCGGCATCGTGCGTCCGCCAGGAGTCACGGGACAGCCCCTTGTACGGGCCGGACCGACAGAAGGGATAGATTCGTGCGATTAGAGCGTTGTAACCCATAGCGGCCGCCGGTACGAGGGCCGAGATGGCCTGAGGAGTCGCCCCCATTGCACCGGGCGAGCGAACACGCGCACAGGAGTCACCACAACGAGTCCGCATGCCGGATGCTGATCGTCTGCCCGGGGAGTTTCGATGGCCGTATCGTTCTCAAGATCTTCCGAACCGCTCCAGCAGCACGGTCGGCTCCGTACGTGCGACGTGGACGTCGCCCAGCAGGTCGTGGCCGAGGTGTACGAGCCGCACACGCTGACCCCGGTCGACCGGAGGGGCCTCGACGCCCGCCTCAACGCAGTCCAGCTCGGTGGCGTGACCCTCGGATACCTCACCTACGGCACCGAGGCGCACATCGCCCTTCCTGCGAGCGAGCACTGGTACCACATCAACATCACGCTCGCCGGCAGCAGCCTCGTCACTCGGGAGAACGGCGAACGGGGAACCACCCGGGGCATGGCCCACGCGGCGATGCTGCTACCTCACCGTGCCCAGACGATCGCCTGGGCGGCGGACGCCGCCCAGTTCGCACTCAAGATCCCGCGGGCCGACCTGGAAGGTCACCTCGCCACCCTGACTCGCACGCAGATCGCGGGCCCGATCGACTTCGACCTCGTGATCGATCTGGACTCGCGGGCGGGGAAGGGGCTGCTGCGCTGCATCGAATTCGTCAGGACGGAATGGGACGAGGAGGGAATCCTCGCGCGGAACACGGACTCCCGCCGACAGCTCGAATCCATGCTCCTGACGAACCTCCTGGTGGCTGCCGCGGGACCGCACCAGGAACTGCTTGAGCGGAGCGACGAGACCCTCAGACCGAGCACCCTGAAAAGCGCCCTCGACTACATCCACGACCACGCCGGGGACCTCCCCACATCGGCCGACCTGGCCGCGGCGACCGGGGTGAGTGTCCGGACCCTGCAACTGCACTTCCTCAACAACCTCGGCTGCACTCCGTCGCAGTATCTGCGCGACATCAGGCTGCGCGGGGTCCGTGATGAGCTGCTGTACCCGCGCTCGGCCGGGACGACGGTCACCGACGTCGCCTCCGCGTACGGCTTCCACAACCTGGGACGGTTCTCCTCGCTCTACAAGTCGGTGTACGCGGAATCCCCGTCGGAGACACTGCGCAGGAGCAGGAGTTCCTGAGCCGCAGGGGCCGACCGGTATGTTTCGCGCGCGGACGGCCGGCGCCCCCGGAATGACGCCCGGCGCTCTTCCGGCGCCACGGTGCGAGCGGATCCGCTCCAGGGGCGGAACCGCTCGCACCATCGGCCCGTCACCGGGCTGGTTCACACCACCTGGACGATGTGCTTGTACTCCTGGAACTCCATCAGCGCCCGGTTGCCGTTCAGCCGGCCGAGACCGCTCTGCTTGGAACCGCCCTCCTCGAACTGGTCGAGCACGACGGCCCAGCCGTTCGTCCATACCGTGCCCGCGTCCAGCGCGTCGGCGAGGCGCAATCCGCGTGCTCCGTCGGCGGTCCAGACCGATGCCGCGAGGCCGTACTGCGTGGCATTGGCCTTGCACACCGCCTCCTCCTCCGAGGTGAAGGTCTCGAACGTGGCGACCGGGCCGAAGAGTTCCTTCTGGACGAGGGGCGAGTCGGTGTCCTGCACACCCAGCAGCGCCGGACGGTAGTAGGCCCCGTCGGCGAGCCTCTCGTCATCGGGACGACCACCGGGCACGATAACCTCGGCGTCGCCGCGCGATTCCTCGATCAGCGCCTCCAGCTTGTCCCGGCTCGCGATGTCGATCAGCGGGCCCATCTGCGAGTCCGGGGCGTCGCCCGGTCCGACCTTGACCCGGCTCAGGGCCTCCGCGAGCCTCGTCCGCACCTCATCGGCCACCGAGGACTGCACGAGCACCCGGCTGCCGGTCATGCAGAACTGGCCGCTGAACGTGGTGATCCCGGCGGTGATCGTCGCCACGGCCGCGTCGAGGTCTGCGTCCTCGAAGACGATCATGGGGGTCTTGCCGCCCAGTTCCAGGGAGAGCCGCTTCAGTGTCGGTCCGGCATCCGTCATGATCTGCCGGCCCACGCCGGTGCTGCCCGTGTAGCTCAGGGCGGCCACATCGGGAGATGTGACCAGCAGCTTCGCGCCCACGCTTCCGGATTCGTTGAACACATTGAGCACACCGGCGGGAAGCGAGGGGCAGTCCGCGAGAATTTCGGTGAGCCGGGTGTTGACCAGGGCCGTCTGTGCGGCCATCTTCATCACCACCGTGCAGCCGGCCGCGAGTGCCGGGGCGAAGGACCGCACCGACAGCACCACCGGGGAGTTCCACGGAACGATGACGCCCGCCACCCCCACCGGCTCCGCCAGGAGAATGGAGTAGACACCCGGGCGCACCCGGCCGCCGCTCCCGGAATCGGTGAGGGCCTGCGCGGCGTAGTAGCGCAGCTTCGACGGCGTCAGGCTCAGCTCGAAGTGCGCCTCAGGAAGGATCTTGCCGTTCTCCAGCGCGAGCAGGTGCGCGAGTTCATCGGTCGCGGCCTCGACGCGGTCGGCCATCTCGTTGAGAACCTGGGCACGCAACGGGCGGTCGGTCCGCCACTGGTGGGTCGCGAAGGTGTCCTTGGCGACCCTGATGGCGTCCCGTACCTGCGCCTCCTCCACCTCGTAGTAGGTACCGAGCGTCCGCCCGTCCGCCGGCGAGACCGAGTCGCCCGTCGTAGCCGAGGCGACCCACTCTCCGCCGATGTAGTGCCGGGCCGGGCCTACCTCCTGGCCGAGGGACTTACTCTCTGCGACGTTACTGGTCACGTCGTTCCTTCCTTCTCATGTCGTCATTGGCTGAGGGCGATGTCCGGGTGGTGCGGCGAACCGGTGCCGCACCCCGGCCACCTCAGCCGGCGGTCTTCCTCGCGTATCGGACCGTCAGTGGGTCGGGACCGAACCGTCGGCCGTTCAGGGACTCCGATAGCGTCACCACCTGATCGGCGAATTCACCCAGAGCTGCGAGCACTTCGGCGTCCACCTCGTCCGTACGGAACGTCGAGTCCACGAAGAAGGCACTGTTGGGCGCGGTGAGCGCGCCGAACCAGCTGAGAATGTCGCGAAGGTGACGCTCGGCCGACAGAAAGTGCTGCGGTGCCGCCGCGACGGTGAGAATGCCGACCGGCTTCGACCGCAGCGCCTCGTTCGGCAGCATGTCGATCAGGAGTTTGAGGGTTCCCGTGAGCGATCCGCGATAGACCGGTGAGGCCAGCACGACGGCGTCGGCCTCACCGATCAGTCCCACCGCGTCGTCGTCCCAGTCGGCCACCACCGGGCTGCCAGGGTCCCGGGGCCCGATCCGCTCCACGCTCCAACCGGGGTGGCGGTCGCGGACGCCCTTCTCCATCAGCCCGAGAGCCCGCGCCATCTTCCCCGGCGGCGTGGGACTTCCGTAGACGGTTACGAGTCTCATCCGGTCACCGCTTCTCTCATGCCGGATTCGAAGTACCTGCCTCGATAGAACAGCAGCGGATCGTGTGCCCTACCGGCTTCCAGCCCGGTGACCGCGGCCACCACGACGTTGTGGTCACCGGCGTCGATCTCGTCGACCACGGAACACTCCACCCACGCCAGGGCGCCGCTGATGAGAGGAATTCCGGCCGGGGACGGCCGCCATTCGATGCCGGCGAACCTGTCGACACCCGAACGCGCGAAGCGGTCGCCGATCGCCTGCTGGTCTGCCGCCAGCACGCTGACTGCGAACAGTCCCGAACGCCTGATCCCCGGCCAGGTGGCCGACTCCTTCCGCACACACACCAGTACCAGGGGCGGGTCCAGAGAGAGCGCGGAGAACGATTGGCAGGTGAATCCGGCCGGATCTCCGCGATCGATCGACGTCACCACGGTGACCCCGGTGCAGAAATGGCCGAGGACGGTCTTGTAGTCCTGCACGTTCGTGCTGAATGAATTCTTCATTCCAAACCTCCCTGGCTCCCCGTCCCCTCAGCTCCGCAGGCCCGCTTCCTTCATCAGAGGAAGAACACGCTCACCGAAGTACTGGAGTTCCTCCACGTAGTCGAGGAATCCGATCATCATGCCGTCGACGCCCGCCTGCGAAAGGCCGGCCAACTGCTCGACGATCTGCTCCGGCGTACCGATCAGCGGATATCCGCCGTAGCCGAGGATGAACCGCTCCTGGAGAGCCTTGATCCTGTCGAACGAACCGCTCTCGCTCCCGAGCCCGCCCGAGACCATCTTGGCCACTTCCCAGTCACCCTTTTCGAGGATGTGGTCGAGCAGCGCCTTCGTCTCCTTCTCGGTGTCACGACAGATGATGTTGCCGTAGCCGAGAATTCCCAGGTCCCGCTTGTGCGAGTGTGCGATGGAACGCACCCTGGCTGCGGTGTCCTTCGCCTCGTCCGGGTCGGCGAAGGCGATGAAGTTGAAGTCGCATTCGCGTGCGCAGAACTCCAGACCGTCCGGCGAGTTACCGGCGTTCACCAGCACCGGGTAGGGCTGCTGAATCGGCTTGGGGTCGGAGAAGGCATCCTTGATGTCGAAGAACTCACCCTGGAAGTTGACGCCTTCGCCCTCGGTCCACATGCGCTTGGCGATGGTGATCCACTCAGAGCCGTAGCGGTAGCGTGCGTCGTGGTCACGCTGCGTTCCGCCGAACATCTCCATTTCGGCCTTGTACCAGCCCATGGTCATGTTGAGGCCGAAGCGCCCGTTGGAGATGTGGTCGACCGTGACCGACTCCTTCGCCGCGACGATGGGGTTCTTGGTCGGTACATGGGTGGTCGAGAACACCATGATGTTCTCGGTTGCCTGGGCCAGGCCGGCTGCCCAGGTGTGGGTTTCGAAGTTCGAGCCGTTGAAATTGGTCTCGCCGCCCATGCCCCGGTACCTGGCAACCGGGAGCATTGCCTCGAAACCGAGCCTGTCTGCGATCTGGGCGATCTTCTGAGTGTGCTGCCAGGAGAGCTCGTAGGACGACTCGGCGTGTGTCGCCATCAGCCCGTGACTGCAATTCGAGCCGAAGATTCCCAGCTTCATCTTGTTGTCGTTGAACATGGGGACGCCGCTGGCACTGCGTGCCTCGACGAGTTCGTCGTAGGAAATCCCGGGGGAGGTTCTGATGCTCATGTCTTCTCCTGCTTGCGTGGCCGCAACACCGTCTGGCGGCAAAGTCCGAAACACGTGATGACAAAGTAGGCAGACACGCGCGCAAGGGCTATCCACAATACGAAGGGGCGGAGGCCGACAAACGAAACACTGAGCCGTTTCCAACCTGATGGCGGCACCGTCGAGGCGGGCTGCTGTACAACGTGAAGAAGCTCCTGGTAGCCGGGTTCACGACCAAGATCACCCGTATCCGCCAGGAGCTTCGCGTGCTCGTCCACCCGTCATCGATCGATCAGTCCAGCCGGACCCTGCGCTACCTGACAGGACAACTTCGCGCCCGGCAACGCGAAATCGGGACACGTCGGCGACGGCTGCCGGTGGGCCGGCAGGCCGTGCTCGCCCTGGCCCACTTGAGATGCGGCGGCACCTACGCCCAGCTCGCGGCCGGATTCCGCATCGGTGTCGCGACGGTTCACCGCTACATACGCGAGCCGACCCGCTCAAGGAAGCGCTGCTGCCTCGGGACTTGGAAGACATACACCGCACCCAGCCTCCACCAGAACACCCCCCGCGTCTGCGGGGGTTGCTCTACGAGGTCCGCTTCATCGGCATGACGCACTCGCCGCGCCTGCAAGGGTTGCTCCACCAGTGTTCGAGAGCATCACCGTCTCCGGAAGTCGTACCCGCACCCGCGCGGGTTGCTCTGACGGCGCGCGCCGCTCGGCCGTCGGGAGGTGTCATCAGCCCGCTCCCGAAGCCTGATTCACCAGGGCACCACGCGCGCCAAGGTCCGGACCATACGCGGGCCAACACCGCTTCTCCGGCCTCTACATCCGCCGTTTCCGCTGATCAACGGGGTGTCAAGTCTGTACCACCAGCAGTCGAAGAATCTACTGGTGTCGCACTCGCCGAAGAAGCTGGGCTTTTTCTAGCGCCGCATCAGGCAACGTTTGCCTGATGCGGCACTAGACGCAGGAAATGGGCGCCTGACCAGGGCAGATGCCCGCGCCGCATGGAATCTTCGATCAGGGTGTTGGCGTGGTTCCGCTCTTCAGCCAGGGACTTGGCGTAGTAGCGGAAGACGTCCTGGATGCTCTGTCCAGCCCGCCGCGCACACTCTGCGGGGTCGACGCCGGAGGCCAACCAGAACGAGATGCCGGCGTGGCGCAGGTCGCATGGACGCTTCACCAGGTCAAGAGCGTGCTCGTCAAGCGTGGGAACAGCCTCGCGCGCTCGCCCCCAGGTGATGCCGTACGCCGAGGTGTCGATGGGGCTCCCCGCTGCGTTGCGAAACAGGCGTCCGTCGAGTGCAACACCCAAGCTTCGTAAGTGTTCGCGCAGCATACGAACGAGCACTGGAGGTATCAGCACCGGGCGTGTTGCCTTGGCCGCCCGAACGGTCTAGATAATGTGCTATTTCACATGTGACACTATGATCATGGATGTCTTCCTCAAGCTCTCCGCAAGCACCGCCAGATTTACCCACGGCGCCCCTCGCGCCTTCTCCTTCGGGGACGACGGCCGCCTCCTCTGGTTCCTGCGCTCCACCGGTCCCACGGACCCCGTCGACAGCCTCTGGGTCCTCGACACCGTCACCGGCGCCGAGACCCTGCTCGCCGACCCCCGCGCCCTGTGGACCGGGCCCGGCGACCTCCCCGGCCCCCTCCCCCTCGCCGAACGCAGGCTGCGCGAGCGGACCCGGCTCGTCGCCGCCGGCATCGGGGGCTACGCCCTCTCCGGTGACGGCCGGCACGCCGTCTTCGCCCTCTATGGACGGCTCTACCGAGTCCAGGCCGATGTCTCCACCGCCTCCGCCCGCGGCCCCGAGGAGATACCCGCCGCCGGTCCGGCCGTAGACCCCCGCCCCAACGCCGACGGCTCTCGCACCGCGTACGTCAGCGGCGAGGCCCTCCACGTCACCCCCGGCGGCCGGGTCAGCCCCGACGACGGAGCCCGCTGGGGGCTCGCCGAATTCGCCGCCGCCGAGGAGCTGGGCCGCTCCCGCGGCCACTGGTGGTCCCCCGACGGGGTCACCCTGCTCGCCGCCCGCGTCGACGAATCCGCCCTCCCCCGACGCTGGTTCGCCGACCCGGCGCGTCCGGAGCTCCCGGGCGAGGACTTCGCGTACCCCGAGGCGGGCGGCCCCAATGCCCGCGTCGAACTGTGGGTACTGGGCCCGGACGGCGCGCGGACGCGGCTGGAGTGGGACGCCGGGACATACCCGTACGTCTCCGACGCCGGGTGGGAGGCGGCGGACGAGATCCTGCTGACCGTCCAGGACCGGCTCCAGCGGACCGTGCTCCTGCTCTCCGCCGACCCGGCGACCGGCAGGACCCGGGAGCTGTCGCGGACCACGCACCCGCACTGGGTGGACCCGCTCCTGCCCGGCACCCCGGCCCGCCTCCCCGACGGACGGATGCTGACCGCGGCCGACACCCCCGGCGGAGCCGCCCGCGCCCTCGCGGTGGACGGGGTCCTGCTCACCGGCGACAGCATCCAGGTGCGTGCCATGGCCGGCGTCCACGAGGGGCGACTGCTGATCGAGGCCGGGCAGCGCGACCCCGCCGAACAGCAGGTGCTGCTCCTCGACCCCGCCACCGGCGCCCTCACCCCGCTCGCCGACGGGCCCGGGGTGCACAGCGTCCGGGCCGGCTCCGGGAACCTGCTGCTGACCACCGCCGACGCCGACGGGATCCGGCACACCGTACGCACCGCCGACGGCCGGGAGCTGCGCCCCGCAGACCTGTCGCAGCCGCTGCCGTACCGGGTCGAGCCCGTCCTGGAGCGGGTCACCGAGCACGCCGTCCCCACCGCCCTGGTCCTGCCCCGCGACCACGTCCCCGGCACGCGGCTACCCGTCCTCATGGACAGCTACGGCGGCCCCGGCATGCAGGACGTCTGCGCCGAGCCGCGCCGCTGGCAGCACCGCCAGTGGTGGGCCGACCAGGGCTTCGCGGTGGTGACCGTGGACAACCGCGGGACCGCGTACGTCTCCCCCGCCCACACCCACGCCATGTACCGGGGCTTCTCCGAGGTCACCCTGGAGGACCAGGTCGCCGCGCTGCACGCGCTGGCCGCCCGCCACCCCGACCTCGACCTCGGCCGGGTCGGCATCCGCGGCTGGTCGTACGGCGGCTACCTGTCGGCGATGGCGGTGCTGCGCCGCCCCGACGTCTTCCACGCCGCGGCGGCCGGGGCCGCGCCGACCGACTTCCGGTACTACGACACGGCGTACACCGAGCGGTACCTGGGCCTGCCCCAGGAGAACCCGGAGGTGTACGAACGGGACTCCCTCATTCCCGACGCCGCCGCGCTGACGCGGCCGCTGCTGCTGGTCACCGGCCTGGCCGACGACAACGTGCACCCCTCGCACACCCTGCGGCTCTCGCAGGCACTGACCGACGCGGGCCGCCCGCACCAACTGCTCGCCCTGCCCGGTGTCACCCACATGACCCCGGGCGGGACCCGGGAGAAGGTGATGGCGCTGGAGCTGGAGTTCTTCCGCCGCGAACTCGGGCTGCAGAGCCCGGGACCGCAGTAGCGGCGGCAGGGCCCCGGGGACGCCTCTTCGTCCCCGGGGCCCTGCCTCTTCCCGTGATCCCCGTCAGTCACCCGGGAAGTGACACGCCACCTCGCGCGAGGCGGCAAGCTGCAGCAACGGCCGCTCGGTGCGGCATACCTCCTGCGCCTTGGGGCAGCGCGGGTGGAAGGTGCAGCCCGGGGGCGGGGCGGCCGGGCTCGGCGGGTCGCCGAGCAGCACGATCCGCTCCCTGCGTCGTTCCGCCGCCGGGTCGGGCAGCGGTACGGCGGACAACAGCGCCCGTGTGTAGGGGTGCTGGGGGTTCTCGTAGAGGGACTTCTTGTCTCCGATCTCGACGATCCGGCCGAGGTACATGACGGCGACGCGGTCGCTGACCCGCTTGACCACCGAGAGGTCGTGCGCGATGAACACGTAGGCGAGGCCGAGTTCCGCGCGGAGCCGTTCCATCAGGTTCACGATCTGGGCCTGGACGGAGACGTCGAGGGCGGAGACCGGCTCGTCGGCCACGATCAGCCGGGGGCCGGTGGCCAGGGACCGGGCGATACCGATGCGCTGGGCCTGACCGCCGGAGAACTCATGCGGGTAGCGGTCGATGTGCTCGGGGATCAGGCCGACCAGCTCCATCAGCTCGACCGCGCGCCGGCGGGCGTCGGCAGCGCTCCGGCCCTGTACCAGCAGCGGGTCGGCAATGATCCGGGCCACGGTCTGGCGGGGGTTGAGGGAGGAGTGCGGGTCCTGGAAGACCATCTGGATGTCGCGGCGCAGCGGCCGCAGGGCCCGCTGCGAGAGCCGGCCGATCTCCCGGCCGTCGAAGGCGATCCGGCCCGAGGTGGGCTCCAGGAGCCGTACGAGCATGCGGCCGGTGGTGGACTTCCCGCAGCCGGACTCCCCGACGAGGCCGAGGGTCTGCCCGGCCGCCAGGTCGAAGGAGACCCCGTCGACGGCGCGCACGGGCGCCCCCCGGCGCCCGGTCGCGGTCCGTCTCCCGGGGAAGGTCATGGTGAGGTCCCGTACGGACAGCAGGGGTTTGGCGGCCGGGGTGTCCGTCCCGGTGACGACGGTGGTGGCGGTGGTGGTCATCGGGCGGCCTCCTCGGCGGCCTGGGAGCCGGCGTGGTGGCAGGCCACCGTCCGCGCCGGCCCGTTCGTGTCCCCGTGGGCCAGGAGCTCGGGGCGTACGTCGGCGCAGGGACCGGCGGCGCGCGGACAGCGGGGTGCGAACGCGCAGCCGGGGGCCGGGGTGAGCAGGGAGGGCGGGGAGCCGGGAATGGAAGGCAGCGGCACGTCGTCGGCGGTGTCGAGGCGGGGCAGCGAGTCGAGCAGCCCCCGGGTGTAGGGGTGGGCTGGGTCGGCGAACAGGGCCTCGGCCGGGGCCTGTTCGGCGGCCCGGCCGCCGTACATGACCAGCACCTCGTGGGCGACGCGGGCGACGACGCCCAGGTCGTGGGTGATCATGACGACGCCGAGGCCGCGCTCCTGCTGGAGGCGGGCGATCAGTTCCAGGATCTGGGCCTGCACGGTGACGTCGAGGGCGGTGGTGGGTTCGTCGGCGATGAGGAGTTCGGGTTCGCAGGCCAGGGCCATGGCGATCATCGCGCGCTGGCGCATGCCGCCGGAGAACTGGTGCGGGTACTCCCCGGCCCGGCGGGCGGGTTCGGGGATGCCGACCTCGCCGAGCATGTCGACCGCCCTCTTGCGGGCGGCGGCCCGGCGGGCCTTGAAGTGCACCCGGTAGTGCTCGGCGATCTGCTCGCCGACCGTGTAGTAGGGGTGCAGGCTGGACAGTGGGTCCTGGAAGATCATGGCCATGGTGCGGCCGCGGACCCGGGAGAGCTCCCGTTCGGACAGGCCCGTCAGCTCCCGGCCGGACAGCCTTACGGAGCCTGCGACTTCGGCCCCGGCCCGGTGCAGGCCCATGACGGCGAGGGAGGTGACCGACTTGCCGGAGCCGGACTCTCCGACGATGCCGAGGGTGCGGCCGGCCTCGACGGTGAAGCCGAGCGAGTCGACGGCCCGTACGGTGCCGCGCGGAGTGGTGAAGGTGACGCGCAGGTCGCGCACCTCCAGGAGTGGAGCGCCCATCAGTACCTCACCCTCGGGTCGACGACGGCGTACAGGAGGTCGACGACGAGATTGGCGACGACGATGAAGAAGGCGGCGAGCAGGGTGACGCCGAGAACGACGGGCTGGTCGGAGCTGACCAGCGCCCCGTAGAAGAGCCGGCCGATGCCGGGGAGCCCGAAGATGGACTCGGTGATGACGGCTCCGGCCAACAGCCCGCCGAGGTCCATGCCGAAGATGGTGAGGATCGGCGTCATTCCGGAGCGCAGCCCGTGTTTGACGACGACCGTGCGCTCGGGCATGCCCTTGGCGCGGGCGGTGCGGATGTACGGCTCGGCCATCGCCTCGATCATGGAGCCGCGGCTCTGGCGGGCGTACATGGCGGCGTAGAGCAGGGCGAGGGCGATCCAGGGCAGCAGCAGGTTGGCCGCCCAGGCGAGCGGGTCGTCGGAGAATGCCTGGTAGGTGGGGTAGGGCAGGAGTCCGGCGACGCGGATGACCCCGTAGATGAGCAGGACGGAGGTGAAGTAGACGGGCAGGGAGGCCGCGGCGACGGCGCCGACCATCAGGGCCTTGTCGGTGACGGTGTCCTTGCGCAGGGCGGCGGTGACGCCGGCGCCGAGGCCGAGGAGCAGCCAGAGGGCGGCGGCGCCGAGGGCGAGGGAGGCGGAGACGGGGAGCCGGTCCATGAGCAGGTCCCACACGGGCAGGGAGTTCTCGTACGAATAGCCCAGGCAGGGGAAGTCGCAGGCGACGGCGTACTGGCCGGTGCCGAGGGTGCGGCCGGTGAAGATGCCCGTGAGGAAATCGGCGAACTGCCGCCACAGGGGCTGGTCGAGGCCCAGGTAGGCGCGTACGTCGGCGAGGCGCTCGGCGCTGCAGGTCTTGCCGCAGGCGGCCGCGGCCGGGTCGGCGGGCAGGACGTAGAAGATGAGGAAGGTGACGGCGGCGATGGCCAGGAGCACGCCGGCGAGGGCGAGCAGGCGGCGGGCGAGGTAGAGGATCACGTGCGGCCGCCCCTCGGGTCGAGGATGTCGCGCAGGGCGTCGCCGAGCAGGGTGAAGGCGAGCACGGCGAGGAAGAGGAAGACGCTCGGGATGACGAAGTACATGGGGTCGGTCTCGTAGAAGGCGACGGACTCGGCGATCATCTGGCCCCAGGAGGGGGTGGGCGGGCGCACGCCCACGCCGAGGTAGCTGAGGGCGGCCTCGGTGCTGATCATCCCGGGGATGAGCAGGGTGGTGTAGGCGATGACGGGGCCCGAGACGCCGGGGAGGATGTCGCGCGTCAGGATCCGCCAGGAGCCGGCGCCGCCGACTCGGGCGGCGTCCACGTACTCGCGGTGTTTGAGGGAGAGGGTCTGGCCGCGGACGACGCGGGCGACGCCGGGCCAGCCGAAGACGCCGATCACGGCGGTCATGAGGACGATGCGGTTGACGTCCTTGGCGACGGACAGCATCGCGATCATGAAGATGAGGGACGGGAAGGACATGGTCAGGTCCATCAGCCGGGACAGGACGGCGTCGACGCGGCCGCCGAAGTAGCCGGCGGCGATCCCGGCGGCGGTTCCGGCGACGACCACGATGGCGGTGGCGGCGAAGGCGATGAGGAGGGAGACCTGGGCGCCGTGGACCACGCGGGCGAACAGGTCGCGGCCGGTGACGGGTTCGACGCCGAGCCAGTGCTCGGGGCTGATCCCGCCGAAGGAGCCGAGGGGCTGTCCGCCGAGGTAGGGGTCGACGGCGGACTTGTCGAACTCCTCGGGGGACCAGCCGCCGAGCGCGCCCAGCCAGGGGGCGGTGACGGCCATCAGGACGAAGAGGAGGACGACGCCGAGACTGACAAGGACGGCGGGGCGGCGGCGGAGCTCCCGCCGGGCGAGCTGCCAGGGGCTGCTGCCCGGCGGGGCCTCCTTCACCTCGCGGGCCGCCGGGGCGGATGCGGTGGCGGTCATCGCGGCCCGTCAGCCCTGGCTCTTGGACGGGTCTTTGAGGCCGACGGTGGCGTAGTCGATGGTGCCGGTCCAGACGGGGTGGCCGTAGGCACCCGCGATGTTGGCGCCGACGAGCAGCGGCTTGCGCTTCAGCAGAAGCGGGACGGACGGGGACTTCTTCATGATCTCGGCGTCGAGGTCGATCCAGGCCCGGTTGGCCTGCCGGGCGTCGGCCATGGCGTTGATCTCGTCGATCCGCTTCATGGTCGCCTCGTCGCGGAACTGGGCGTTGTTGCCCTGGTTGCCCTTCTCCTTGATGGTGCGTCCGTCAAAGACGAAGGGGATCCAGGTGGAGCCGGAGGGGTAGTCGGGGCACCAGCCGGAGAGCGTCATGTCGGGGGTCGTGGAGAGGTCGCCGATGACGTCGTAGTAGGCGCCCGGGTCGATGGTGTCGACGACGACCTCGACGCCGGCGCGTGCCAGGCCCTGCTGGATGGCTTCGGCCTTGCCCTTGTCACCGGTGGAGACGGCGAGGGAGACCTTGAGGGTCTCCTTGCCGGCGGCCTTGAGCAGTTCCTTGGCCTTGGCCGGGTCGCCGGAGGGGGCGATCTGCAGAGTGTCGGCCTGCTTGCCGTCGGAGAGGGCCGGGGGCAGGTAGGCGGTGGCCACCTCGTTGAAGGCCGGTCCGCCGCCCGCGATGACCACGGCCTCCTTGTCGACGGCGTACTGCATGGCCTCGCGGACCTTGGGGTCGTCGAAGGGGGCGCGGGAGTTGTTGAGGTGGAGCATCTCGGTGCACCCCTGGGATTCGGCGAGCAGGCGCGCCTTGACATCGGGCTTGGGCAGCACCTTGGGGGCGCTCTCGGGTCGCATGTCGGCGTACTGGACGGTGGAGGCGTCGGCGCCCTCGCTGGCGATGATGCGGTCGTCGATCTGGCCGCCCTTGAGGCCCATGAGGACGACGAACTTGTCGGGGTAGGCCTTGCGCACGGTGTCGGTCCCCGGGTCCCAGTGCTCGTTGCGGACGAGCACGAGTTTCTTGTCGCGGTCGTACTTCTCGATCTTGTAGGGGCCCGAGGAGAAGGGGCGGGCGTCGTACTGGGTGCCCTTCTCCTGGGAGGCGGGCACGGGCGCGAAGGTCGGCAGGGTGGCGGTCGCGGAGAACTCGGCGACGGGCCGCTTGAGTTCGAAAACGATCGTGCGGTCGTCGGGGGTCTTGACCGAGTCGAGGTGCTGCCCCTTGAGGGGGCCCTTGTAGCCCTTGGTTCCGGCCAGGTACTGGGCGGCGTAGTCGGGGCCGCCGGTGAGGTCGGGGGCGAAGGAACGCTCGACGTTGTACTTGATGTCCTGGGCCTTGATCGGTGAGCCGTCCTCGTACTTCACGCCTTCCTTGAGGGTGAAGGTCCAGGTCCGGCCGCCGTCGGAGGGGGTGCCGAGGTCGGTGGCGAGGTCGGGGACGAGTTCGCTTCCGCCCTTGCCGGGTTCGGCCTTGAAGGTGACGAGCGTGCGGTACAGGAGGCGGGTGCCGAAGTCCATGGTCGGCATGACCCAGTTGCGGGCGGGGTCGAGGTGGGAGAAGTCCTGGTTGGACAGGACGGTGAGGGTCCCGCCCTTCACCGGGGTCCCGCCGAGGATCTTGCCGTCGTTGACGGCGGCGGGGTTGGCGCCCGCGGCGTCGTCGCCCGCAGACCCCTTCTTGGGGTCGGAGCAGCCCGAGGCGCCGAGTGTGAGTGTCGCCACCAGGGCGGTAGCGAGGGCCAGTTGCGTGCGCTTGGTCATTGGTCACTCCAGTGAAGGGGCACTCCAGGATGTGACCGGTAACATAGTAATGTGAAATTGCACTGCACAAGAGGTTCGCGCCGCCGTTATCCAGCCGTGTCCAAATCGGCTCGGATCAGAAGTGGTTGGCTGGACCCGGACAGCGGAACGCCCGCCGTCCCGGACGGCGCGTCGGCGCCGGTACCGTGAGGCGGGCGGTCCGCACCGGGCCCGCCGGTCCAGGGCGTTCGGGATCGGCTCGGTGTCGCCGCGCCGGAGCGCGACCTTGGCGCCGGCGGCCGGGCCGAGCGCCCCGTCCGCCGGCGCCGTGGAGCCCGCACAGCGCCCTTCAACGCCAAGCAGGGCCCTGATCACGGTCTTGACACCCCGTGCCGGTCTCGACGCCGAACCCACCGGGTACGCGTACCCGGTGGGTCGGGGCTGGACGAGCAGGTTGAACGCGCCCGCGACGGCGGCCCGGGCCGGCGTGGAGGCCTTCAGCAGGGCCCCGGCGGTCGGGGGACGGCACGAGCGCGGCGCCTCAGCTTCGAGAGCGCTGCCCGCGATTCAGCAAAAGTTGGCCGACAGGGAGCAGACACCAAGGTGTCCGCTCCCTGTCGACGTCGCCTACCGATCCGTCACATGCGCGCGCCAATGCCTCCGGCCGGCCGGCCGACCGGTTCGTCGCGGCCCCGGGCCCACAACGAGCGGACGTGGCCGAGGTGGCGCAGCATGCACGCCTCGGCCGCCTCGGCATCACCGGTGAGCATGACGTCGAGCAGCTCGACGTGCTCCTCCGCCGAGGAGACCAGCTTGCCGGCCTCGTCCAGGCCGGTCAGACCGTAGAGGCGGGAGCGCTTGCGCAGGTCGCCGACGGTCTCGACGAGGCGGTCGTTGCCCGAGAGGCCGAGCAGGGTGAGGTGGAAGCACCGGTCCGCCTCCAGGTAGCCGATCAGGTTGTGTTCGCGGGCACTGGTGACGATCTCCTCGGCGATGGGACGCAGGGCCTCCAGCTCATCCGCGGTGGCGGTCTTCGTGATCCGGCCGATCGTGGGGACCTCGATGATCGTGCGCAGTTCGGTGTACTGGTCGAGGTCGCGCTCGCTGACCTCAGTGATGCGGAACCCTTTGTTGCGGACCGGCTCGACCAGCCCCTCCCGCGCGAGGTCGAGCATGGCCTCGCGCACGGGGGTGGCCGAGACGCCGAGCTCGGCGGCGAGACCAGGCGCCGAGTAGACGCTGCCCGGGCGCAGTTCGCCCGCTATCAGAGCCGCACGGAGGGCGTGGCCGACCTTGTCGCGGAGTCGTTCCTGGGCCTTGATGAGACTGTGCTGCTTCAGGACACCCATTACTTCCTCCGAGAGCCTTCACCACTCGCCGATGTGCAGGATCTCAGCGTACAATGTCACGTTTCGCTGTTTGCCCCGGCGGCCCCGAACAGTGCGACCGCCATGGCAAGATCTTCCCAGGCCATGCCCACGCTCTTGAAGAACTGTGGACGACTTCGTGACCCGCCCGCCGGGATCCTCCCGTGCACGAGGTCGGCGAGGGTGCCCGTGATGTGGTCTGCTCCGATCGCCCCCTCCGCCTCCGGGATCAGCAGGTCCCCGGCCTCCCGCAGTGCCGCCGCCCGCGACTCCACGTACACCGCCGCCCGTCGCACGAGGGCGGTGTCCGTCTCCCGGGCGGACGGTTCGTGCGAGCCGACGGCGACGACCACCGCGTCCGGCCGCACCAGCCGCCCGTCGAAAAGCGGCTCCCGGGCGGTGGTGCAGCAGACGACCAGATCGGCGTCGGCCACCTCCCCCGCCCCGCCCGTCCGGGCACGCACGCCCAGGCCCTCGGCGTGCGTGACGAGCCTCCCCGCCCGCCCCGGGTCCCGGGCGACGACGACCACCTCCTCCAACGCGCACTCCGCGAGCACGGCTTCGAGGTGTCCGTACGCCTGCGGTCCGGAGCCGAAGAGCACCAGCCGCAACGGCCGCCCGGTCGGCGCCAGATGGCGCAGCGCGAGCGCCGAGACCGCAGGGGTGCGCAGGGTGGTGAGGACCTCCCCGTCGAGCAGGGCGAGCGGGCGCAGGGTGGGGCCGTCGAGCAGGAGGTAGCTCCCGGTGATCCGGGGCAGACCGCGGGCCGTGTTGCCGGGCACGACCCCGGCGATCTTCACCCCGGCATACGTCCCGGAGGCTGCCGGCATCAGCAGCAGTTCTCCGGCGGGGACGGGAAGCACGGTGCGCTGCGGGCAGGCCTCCGGGTCGAGCCCGCCGCGCAGGGCGTCGGCCAGGGCATCGGCCGCGGCGGCCGGGGTGAGCAGCCCGGCCAGCTCCTGCGGGCCGAGCTGCGGGATCCCGGTCACAGCAGGAACCCCGTGCCGAGGGCGTCGTACGGGTCGACGGTGAAGGCATGCTCGCCGGTGCGGTGGGCGGTGCCGGTGACCTCGCTGACCCCGCCGGGCAGGATCCGCCCGGTGAAGACGGTGCCGGTGACCGACTCGTGCAGCAGCTCCTCGCCGGGACCGAGCCGCCCGTCCTCGGCCAGCAGCGCGAGCCGCGCGGAGGTGCCGGAGCCGCAGGGCGAGCGGTCGACCTGCCCGTCGGCGAAGACGGTGACGTTCCGCTGGTGTGGCCCGAAGGGGGTGTCGGGAAGTTCCTCGTGGAGGATCACCCCGTAGACGCCGGAGAGCAGCGGCCCGTCCGGGTGCCGGGTGGCCGGGTGGGTGGCCAGCATGGACCGGATCTCCCGTCCGGCCCGCACCAGGTCGGGCAGGGCGGCGCGGGAGACCTCCAGGCCGAGGTCGCGGGCGGCGACGGAGGCGTAGCAGGCCCCGGCGTGCGCGATGTCCACCTCGGCGGCGCCGAACGTGGTGGCGACGGGCACCTTGCGGGCACTCACCCGGGCCGGGACGTTGTGGAAGGTGACCCCGGTGGTGCGGCCGGATTCGCGGTGAACGGTGGCGGTGACCCGTCCGGAGGGGACATCGATACGGACCTGAGCCTCCCCGTCGTCCGGGGCGGCGACCCGGCCGCTGTCCACCGCCCAGACCCCGAGGGCCATGGTGCCGTGTCCGCAGGCGGTGGAGTAGCCGTCCTTGTGCCAGAACAGCACCCCGAAGTGGGCGCCGTCGTCGTCCGGCGGGACCACGAACCCGCCGTACATCCCGGCGTGTCCGCGCGGTTCCTGCACCAGGAGCCGCCGCATGTCGTCCAGTGCGCCGCGGCGCGGGGCGGCCGCGGATCCGCCGGGTCCGATGGTGGTGGCGCAGCGCTCGGCGACCGTGTCGCCGGGGACGGGCGGGAGTGCCCCGGCGACGATCCGAAAGGGCTCTCCCGCAGCGTGGTAGTCCACGGCCCGGACAGTGGTGGTCATAGGAGGAATCCTCCCGGGAAGGGGTCGGTGGGGTCGAGGAAGTACTGGGCGGTACCGGTGATCCAGGCCCGGCCGGTGACGGTGGGGACGACCGCGGGGTGACCGCCGACCGTGGCCTCCCCGATCAGGCGGCCGGTGAACTCGGTACCGATGAAGGACTCGTTGACGAAGTCGGCGCCGAGGTCCAGCAGGCCGCGTGCGTGCAGTTGGGCCATGCGCGCGCTGGTGCCGGTCCCGCAGGGCGAGCGGTCGAACCATCCGGGGTGGATGGCCATGGCGTGCCGGGAGCGGCGGGCGTCGGAGCCGGGTGCGGCGAGGTAGACGTGCTTGACCCCGGCGATGGAGGGGTTCTCGGGATGGACGGGCCGGTCGGCGGAGGCGTTGACTGCGTCCATGACGGCGAGCCCGGCGGCCAGCAGGTCGTCCTTGCGGGCCCGGTCGAAGGGCAGCCCGAGGGCGTCGAGTTCGACGAAGGCGTAGAAGTTGCCGCCGTAGGCGAGGTCGTAGGTGACCGTGCCGAAGCCGGGGACCTCGGCCTTGAGGTCGAGCCCCGCGCAGTAGGAGGAGACGTTGGTCAGGGTGACGGCGGTGGCCGCCCCGTCCTCGACGCGGACGTCGACGGTCACGAGCCCGGCCGGGGTGTCGAGCCGGACGGTGGTGACGGGTTCGGTGACCGGCACCATGCCGGTCTCGACCAGGACCGTGGCGACCCCGATGGTGCCGTGCCCGCACATGGGGAGCAGGCCGGACACCTCGATGTAGAGGACCCCGAAGTCGGCGTCGGGGCGGGTGGGCGGCTGCAGGACGGCGCCGCTCATCGCGGAGTGGCCGCGCGGTTCGTACATGAGCAGCGTGCGGATGTGGTCCATGTGCTCCATGAAGTGGAGCCTCTTGTCGGCCATGGTGGCGCCGGGGATCACCCCGACTCCCCCGGTGATCACCCGGGTCGGCATGCCCTCGGTATGCGAGTCCACCGCGTGGTAGATGTGGCGGGTGCGCATTGCGTTCCCTTCCCTCCCCTTCGGGGTCCCCCGCGGGGGCTAGTTGAGGCCCTCGGCCAGGGCCTTCTCGGTCGCGGCGCGGATGGCGGCCTCGGTCTCCCCGGTGAGCGGGAAGCGCGGCGGCCGGGTGGCGCCGCCGGGCCGGCCGGCCAGGTCCATGGAGAGCTTGATGGCCTGCACGAACTCGGTCTTCGAGTCCCAGCGGAGCAGGGAGTGCAGGGACTTGTAGAGCGGCAGGGCGGTGGCGAGGTCTCCCGCGACGGCGGCCCGGTACAGGGTGGCGCAGGCGCTGGGGAGGGCGTTCGGGTAGCCGGCGATCCAGCCGACCGCGCCGGCGAGTGCGAATTCGAGCAGGGTGTCGTCGGTGCCGATGAGCAGGTCGAGGCCGGGGGCGCGTTCGGCGACCTCGTAGGCGCGGCGCACGTCGCCGTTGAACTCCTTGACGGCGACGATGGAGCCGTCGGCGTGGAGCCGGGCGAGCAGCGACGGGGCGAGGTCGACCTTGGTGTCGATGGGGTTGTTGTACGCGACGACGGGCAGCCCGGCCCGGGCGACTTCGGCGTAGTGGGCGCGGACGGCGTTCTCGTCGGCCCGGAAGGCGTTGGGAGGCAGGAGGAGGACGGAGCCGGCCCCGGCCTCGGCCGCCTGGTCGGCCCAGCGGCGGGACTCGGTGCTGCCGTAGGCGCCGACGCCGGGCATGACGCGGGCGCCGTCACCGGCGGCTTCGACAGCGGTGTGGACGACGCGTGCCCGCTCCTCGTCGGTGAGGGTCTGGTACTCGCCGAGGGAGCCGTTGGGGACCACACCGTCGCAGCCCTGGGCGATCAGCCAGGCCACGTGTTCGGCGTACGCGTCGTAGTCGACGCTGAGGTCCGCGCGCAGCGGGAGCGCGGTGGCGACCATGATTCCGTGCCAGGGGCGGGCGCGGGTATCGGCGGCGGGCGCGGGGATGTGTCCGTGGGTCATCAGAACTCCTTAAGTAGTGTGTGACATTTTACTAGGTGGTGCGAGACGGCCACAAGGGTCCGGCGGACCCGATCAGCCGTCGGTCGGGGGAAGTTCGGCCAGCCGGCGCAGCGGGACCGGGCAGGACAACGGTCGCCGGTCGGGCGCGGGCCGGGTTCCGGCGAGGGCGGCGACGGCGGGGCCGCACATCCGGCCCTGGCACCAGCCCATGCCGGCCCGGGTGAGGAGCTTGACCGTACGGGCGTCCCGCGCCGCGAGCTCTTCCACCGCTCGGCGGACCGGTCCGGCCTGAACCTCCTCGCACCGGCACACGACGGCGTCGTCCGGGAGCCAGCCGGTCCAGGCGGGGCCGGGCCGGTGGGTGGCCGACAGCGCGGCGGCGAAGGCACCCAGCCGCGAGCGGCGCCGGGCGAGCGCGGCGGGCACCGGCCGGCCGGCGACCGTGTGCGCGGCGATCTCCCCCTCGGCCAGGGCGAGCTGGACACCGCCGATGCCACCGGTCTCCCCGGCGGCCCAGATGCCGGGGACGGACGTGCGCTGCCCGGCGTCCAGCTCCAGGGCGACGGTGCCGTCGGGGTCGCGGCGGGTGGCGCAGCCGAGGCCGGTGGCGAGCTCCAGTTGCGGTACGAGGCCGTGGCCCACGGCGAGGGCGTCGCAGGGGATCCGGCGGGAGGTGCCGGGCAGCGGGCGCCAGTCGCGGTCGAGCCGGGTCACGGTGACGGCCTCCACCCGGTCGGTGCCGTGGGCCTCGGTGACGGCGTGCCGGGTGAGGAGGCGGATGCCGTGGCGCAGCAGGGCGCCGCCGAACAGGGCGCCCTCGGCCAGCTTGCCGGGGTTGCGCAGCAGGGCGGGGGCCCGGCCGGCGTAGCTGCTGTAGGCCGACGCCTCGACCACGGCCGGGACGGTGGCCCCGGCGGCGGCGAGCGAGCCCGCCACGGCGAGCAGCAGCGGGCCGCTCCCTGCGACGACTACCCGGCGGCCCGGCAGCACCAGGCCGCCCTTGAGCATGGCTTGGGCGCCGCCTGCGCCGATCACTCCGGGCAGGGTCCAGCCGGGAAAGGGGAGTTGGCGTTCGTGGGCGCCGGTGGCGATCAGGACGGCGCGGGCGGTGACGGTCGCGGCGGCCTCCTCGGGGCCGTTCCCGGCAACGGCGTGCAGCAGCCAGCGGCCGTGGCCGGCGCCGCCCGGAACCACCGTCCAGACGTGGTGGCCCGGGAGGTACGTGATGCGGCCGGCCGACACGTGGGCACGCAGGGCGGCTTCGCGGGAGGCGAAGGCGGCCCAGCCGTGGTGCAGCGCCTCGGGCCGGGTGGCGCCCAGGCCCGGCGCGGGCCGCCGGTAGTACTGCCCGCCGGGCTGCTCCCCGGCGTCGAGGAGGGTGACGCGCAGCCCGTGCCGGGCGGCGGTGACGGCGGCGGCGAGCCCGGCGGGCCCGGCCCCGACGACGGCGAGGTCGGCGGGCGGCTCCGCTTCAGACGGCCAGGTCGTCATGGCCCGTTCCTTCCTGGGTGGTGACGGCGTCGCCCGGGCGGGCCGGGACCAGGCAGGCCCGCTGGTTGGGGCGCCCGTTGACGGTGACGAGACAGTCGTAGCAGCTGCCGATGCCGCAGAACGCGCCGCGCGGGGCGCCGCCCTCGCGGGTGGTACGCCAGGCGAGGATCCCGGCGGCCCACAGCACGGCGGCGATGCTCTGCCCCTCCTGCGCGGGCAGTTCGCGGCCGTCGAAGAAGATCCGGTGGACCGCGTATGGGGCGCCGCCGACCAGGGAGCGGGGTGTCGGAGTCATCGGCCGTTCTCCTTCGGGGGCTCGGCGGGGAACCGGTCCGGCCGGAACGGGCCGGGCGGGAGTGGGGGTTCGGCTCCGGTCAGGGCGGCGGCGATCAGGGCCCCGGTGGCGGGGGCCAGGCCGATGCCGGCGCCCTCGTGCCCGCAGGCGTGCAGCAGGCCGGGGCGGCGCGGGTCGGGGCCGATGGCCGGGAGATGGTCGGGGAGGTAGGGGCGAAAGCCGTGGTAGGTCCGCATCACGCGGACGTCGGCGAGCACCGGGAAGAGGGCTGCGGCCTGGGTGGCCAGTCGGCGCAGCGCCTCGGTGGACAGGGAGCGGTCGAACCCGACGCGCTCGCGGGTAGCGCCGATCAGGACCGGGCCGGAGGGGGTGCCCTCGACGACCGCCGAGGATTGGAGCGCGGCGGAGCCGCTGGCCACGTCCGCAATGTAGTCGGCGGCGTAGACCTTGTGCCGTACCACCCGGGGCAACGGCTCGGTCACCAGGACGAAGCCGCGCCGCGGCAGCACGGGCAGGCTCGTCCCGGCGAGTTCGGCGACGGCGCCCGCCCAGGTGCCGGCGGCGTTGACCACGGCGGGGGCGAGCAGGCGGCGACGCGGGGTGCGGACCCCGCACACCGCCTCACCGGAGCGTTCGAACCCGGTCACCTCCTCCCCCGGGTACATGGTGGCGCCCGACGCGGCCAGCAGCCGGGCCGCCGCCTGCGCGGGCTGGACCTGGGCATCCTGCGGGTAGTGGAAGGCGCCCGCCAGGCCGGGGGCCAGGTGCGGTTCCAGCTCGGGCAGGTCGACCAGCCCCACCTCGGCGACTTCGACGCCGGCCTTGCGCTGTCCTTCGGCAAAGTGGCGCAGGGCGTCGAGCGAAGCCGGGTCGGGGGCGACGACGAGCCCGCCCTTGGCCTCGTACTCGACCTCCTGCGGGAGGAGGGCGGCGAGTTCGCGCCACAGCCCGGCCGAGTACAGAGCGAGGTCGAGCTCCGGGCCGGGCTCCTTGTCGGAGACGAGCAGGTTGCCCTCGCCGGCGCCGGTGGTGCCACCCGCGACCGGTCCGCGGTCGACCACGGCCACAGTGAGTCCGGCGCGGGCGGCGTAGAAAGCGCAGGACGCTCCGACGACGCCGGCGCCGATGATCACGGCGTCCAGGGAATGTGTAGTGAGCACGCCAGTAATATGTCACATTCTTTAGTGCTTGCCCAGAGCGGATCCACTCCCGCTCCGGGGCGGGTCCGCCAGGGCCGGAATCCGGTGCGGATCGGCTGCGAATCGGGCCTTCGCAGCTGTAACTCGACGTCCCGGCGGTGACGAGGAGGGTCATGGCGGCGGAGGAGGTGAGGAGCGATGAGCGCACGGCTCTGCGCTTGAACACCGACAACTCCTGGCCGGAGAGGGTGACGCGGGGGCGGCGCGGTAACTGGTCTGCGCCATGCGGCGCTTGACGGGGATTTACGCACCACGGCGCGAGCCGTAACATAACAATGTGAAATTGCACTGACCGATCGGGCGTGCCCACCAGTTCACGTCTTCTCGAAGGAGCCTCCGTGACCGATACCTCCTCCCGCCTCCACACCGGCAGCCACGACCTGCCGGTTTCACCGGAATTGTCAAAATTCATGGCGGGGAACTGGACCCCGTCCCCGCTGCCGGTCGCGGCGCGGGTTCCTGGCCACTCCCTCACCCCGGCCCGCCGGGCCCGGCTCTCGGCCCGCTTCCCGGGCGAGCGGCTGATCATTCCGGCCGGTGAACTGAAGGTCCGCTCCAACGACTGCGACCACCGCTTCCGCCCGCACAGCGCGTACGCGTGGCTGACCGGACTGACCGGCGAGAACCAAGCGGGCCACGTCCTGGTCATGGAGCCGTCGGGACCGCATGGACACGAGGCGGTCCTCTACCTGCGGCCGCGCTCGCCGCGGGCGGACGGGAACGAGGAGTTCTACCGGGACCGCCGCTACGGGGAGTTCTGGGTGGGCCGCCGCCCCGACCTGACGGAGGCCGAGCGCCTCACCGGCATCCGCTGCGCCCACCTGGACGCGCTCGGCTCACCGGTGGGCCGCGACGCCGCCACCGATGCCGAACTGGCCGCCGCCCTCTCCGAGTTGCGCCTGATCAAGGACGCGTGGGAGGTCGAGCAGCTGCAGTTGGCCGTCGACCACACGACCGCCGGTTTCGAGGACGTCGTACGGGCACTGCCGCGCGCCCTGGAGCACCCGCGCGGGGAGCGGTGGATCGAGGGGATCTTCGGTCTGCGTGCCCGGGCCGAGGGCAACGGCACCGGTTACGACACCATCGCCGCCTCCGGCGCGCACGCGTGCGTCCTGCACTGGATCCGCAACGACGGCCGTCTGAACGGGGAAGACCTGCTGCTCCTGGACGCGGGCGTGGAGACCGACACCCTGTACACGGCCGACATCACGCGCACCCTGCCGCTGTCGGGCCGCTTCTCCCCGGTACAGCGGCAGGTCTACGAACTGGTCCTCGCCGCTCAGGACGCGGGGATGGCGGCCCTGCGCCCCGGGGCGAGCTTCCGCGACTTCCATCGGGCCGGCATGCGGGTGATCGCGGAGGGCCTCGCGGAGTGGGGCGTCCTCAAGAACGCGGAGAGCGATCTGCACCGGCGGTACACGCTGTGCAGCAGCGGTCACATGCTTGGCCTGGACGTCCACGACTGCGCGAAGGCCCGGTCGGAGACCTACCTGGACGGCGTCCTGGAGGAGGGCCAGGTCCTCACGGTGGAGCCTGGCCTGTACCTCCAGCCGGACGACGAGACTCTCCCGGCCGAGCTGCGCGGGATCGGCGTGCGCATCGAGGACGACCTGGTCGTCACGGCGGACGGCGCCCGCCTGATGTCGGGCGCCCTGCCGCGCACGGTCGACGGCATCGAGGAGTGGATGGGGCGCCTGCTGGACTCCGCCGCGGGCTGATCCGGGACCGGGGTCAGGCCCGGGGGCCTCGTCCGGGAGCGTGGTCGGCCCGGACGAAGCTCTCGGGGATGAACCGCCCCGGCCCGCATAGTGGCTCGACTTCATGAGAGGAAGGATCGAGTCATGGCACGACCTTCCCGTTGCCCGCTTGAGTTCTGCCGTCGTGCGATGCACATGGTCGCCGAGGTACGCAACGACCACCCGAACGAGACGGCCGCCTTGCAGGCGGCTGCGGAGAGGCCCGACATCGGCTCCCGCGAAACACTGCGGACCTGGCTGAAACAGCACGAGATCGAGGCGGGGACGCGGCCGGGAGCGACGACTGAGGAGTCCGCCCAGCTCAAGGCGCTGAAGAAGGAGAGCACCGAGCTCAAACGGGCCAACGAGACACTCAAGGGCGCGGCGAGTTTCTTCGCGGCCGAGCTGTGCGCCACGAAGCGCGATGTTGATCGAAAGGCGGTGCAAGACCGCATGCGCTGGGCCGTCGCAGCGGCCTGATCGAAGCTTGGGGCAGCCTGATCCGGGGAACGCCGGTGAGGGTGGCAAGCGGCCCCGACGACGACGGGACGTGCTGGAACTACCGGACGGGGCGGGCCCGCCCAGCGAGGTCAGAAGGTACAACGACAGCGAACCAGTGGTTGAAGCTCCGCAAGAGCGAAGCCGGGTCAAATCTGGTGGATGTCGGCCGGTGGGCAACGCGAGCTGTTTGTCTGCCCGCATCGCGAGGGCAGGGCCGTCACAGCTCCTTGTCATCCCATTGGCCCGGGAGATCGTCGCCCATGGCGTGACCGGGCTCGGCCGCATCGTCGCGCAGCGATTGATCGGCCCAGATGACCTCGCCATGGTCGGTGTACCGGGTGTCCCAGCATTCGGCGAACTGGGCGATGAGGAACAGGCCGCGTCCGCCCTCGTCCGTGGTGGCCGCCCGACGCAGATGCGGAGAAGTGCCGCTGCCGTCAGAGACCTCGCAGATCAGAATGTTGCGGTCGTACGGCAGGCGAAGCCGGACGGGGGCGACGCTGTAGGCACCGGGCCCGCGATCAGGTAGAACTTCCCGCCCAGACCTGCCGCTTCTTCCGCGGCCGACAACATCAGCCGCGCATCGTCCGCGGCTACTTCGGCGGCCCGCACGTCCACTACGTCCTGGACGAGAACCCCATGAGTTTCTGATCAATAGCGCCGGGGCTCAACCCTTGCGACCGGGTGGCGAACGGCAGAGGGAGGGGATGAATCCCTATCGAAATGGTGCAGGCCCGTGGCCATCCGGCGGTACCAAGCCGACCGAGCATGAAATCCGCTCGTACAAGACGGGTCACTACCACCTTCGGGTGATACGAGGTTACGAGCCTTGCCCCTCAAATCCCCCTGTGGGTCACTGAAATGGTGAACAGGCGGGCTGCACATCCCTGGCCGAGGAAGTTGAGAACAGACAGCACTTGCCGGTTCTTCTCCGTGCCCGAGAAGAAGTTCCGGCAGCCGGGGCCGGGCCCCGGCCTTATGCACCCGCTCCCCCGGACTCTCGGCAGCGCCAACAACTGCGTGCTACCACACGTGGCGTCGCTTGACGTCGTCGACAACCGACCTTTCCGGCGGAAGCCGAACACTTGGGTCGGGCGCGTTCCGCCGGTCCCCGAATGTTCCATCGGAGAACAAGGAGCGTTGTACATGCCTCTCGTCCAACCAGGGCTCCACCGGCGGCGGAACCCTGGTGACCATCACGGGAACGAACCTGCCCAACACGACCAAGGCGACATTCGGCAGCAAGCCGGCCACCAGCATCACCCAGGTATCCCCGGCCCAGGTCACGGCGTTCTCCCCCTCGGGCACCGGCACGGTCGGGGTCTCCGTCACCGCCCCATACCCCGGCACAACTCCTCCCGGATCAGGCACTGACCACTCGCATGCAGCACGGCGAGAAGCACCGGCAACTCATCGCCGTTCCGCCGGGCAGGATCCTGGGCGAGGAGTGAACCGGTAGGGCCACTGCTGGGCCAATGCGACCGAGTTCGAGTGGCGGCCCGACGGTGGACAGCCGAGGCCGAGGCAGCGGTTCGGGATCCGGACGGCAGACCCCGCCCTCGTGATTCCCGGACCACTCGCTCCCGCCACGAAAAGCGCGATTACGGAGCGCCCACCGTAATGGCGACGGCACACGAAAGTTCCTCAAGGAGCTCGCATGGAGGAGAAATCCCTCGATTTCTTGACCCCCGGGCCTGATGAATCCGCAATCGATACAAGCGGGTTCACCAGTCCGGAGACCGGAATCGAGAAAGACCTCGCCGAGGTGCTGGCCGACGTCATGTGCGTCGAACGGGTGTCGATCGACAGCCATTTCTTCGACGACCTCGGCGCCAACTCATTGGTGATGGCTCATTTCTGCGCACGAGTCAGAAAACGAGCGGACCTTCCCTCGGCGTCGATGAAGGACATCTACCGCCACCCGACGATCCGCAGTCTGGCGACGGGGCTCGCGAACGCCGCCCCCGTCGAGCCGTCGGTCCCGGCGCCGTCCGAGGTGGTGACCCCAGTCGGCACGGTGCGGTACGCCCTCTGCGGAGCCCTGCAGTTCCTGCTTTTCCTGGGATACGTCTTCCTCGCCGGACTTGTTGCCAACCGAGGCTACACATGGGTCTCCGCCGGGTCGGGTGTGGTCGATATCTACCTGCGATCTTTCGTCTTCGGAGGCATCGGCTTCCTCGGTCTGTGCACCTTCCCCATTGCAGCCAAATGGCTCCTCATCGGCCGGTGGACATCACGAAATTTCCCGGTCTGGGGTCTGACCTATCTGCGCTTCTGGACCGTCAAAGTGCTGATCCACGCCAACCCGATGATCTTCTTCGTCGGCAATCCCTTGTACGTGCTGTACCTGCGAGCACTGGGCGCACGGATCGGCAAAGGGGTCACGATCCTCTCCCGCAACGTTCCGGTATGCACCGACCTCCTCACGGTCGGCGCCGGCACCGTGATCCGCAAAGACTCGTTCCTGCTCTGCTACCGGGCACACGCCGGGCGTATCCAGACTGGCCGGGTCACCCTCGGCCGGGACGTGTTCATCGGCGAGAAGACCGTGCTCGACATCGACACGTCGATGGGCGACGGGGCCCAACTCGGCCACACGTCCACGCTGTACAGCGGCCAGGCGGTCCCGGGCGGTCAGCGCTGGCACGGGTCCCCGGCACAGCTCACGCAGCACGACTACCTGAGGATCGGGCCGGCCGCATGCGGCACGCTGCGCCGGGCCGGATTCGGCCTCATCACCGTGCTTCAGCTGTTCTTCCTCTACGTGCCACTGTCTGTCGGGGGCGCGTACATGCTGGTGAACCTGGCCCCGGCGCTGCACAACCGGCTGGTCCCGGGCACGGTGGAGCTCACGTCACTGGATCTCTACGTCGACGCGCTGCTCCTTTCCCTGCTGCTGTTCCTCGGCTTCGTCGTCGTGGGCCTGGCCGTGGTGTTCACCGTTCCGCGCCTGCTGAACCTGGTTGTCAAGCCGGACAAGATCTATCCGCTGTACGGGTTTCATTACTCGGCGCACCGGGCGATCGGGCGCATGACCAACATCAAGTTCTTCACATGGCTGTTGGGTGACAGCTCCTACATCGTCCACTACTTGCGCGGCATCGGATACGACTTGTCCCGGGTCGAGCAGACGGGGTCGAACTTCGGCACGGAAGTGCAGCACGAAACCCCGTTCCTGTGCTCGGTCGGGAGCGGAACGATGGTCGCCGACGGGCTCTCCATCATCAACGCCGACTATTCGAGCACGTCCTTCCGGGTGTCCCGGGCCTCGATCGGGTCACACAACTTCCTCGGGAACAACATCGCCTATCCCTCGGGGGCCAGGACAGGTGAGAACTGTCTCCTCGCGACGAAGGTGATGGTTCCGCTCGAAGGCGAGGTGCGCGAGGGGGTGGGCCTGCTCGGCTCGCCGTGCTTCGAGATTCCCCGGTCGGTCGAGCGCGATTCCCGGTTCGACCATCTGCGCGCCGGCGACAAGTTGCGCCGCAACCTCGCTGCGAAGAACCACTACAACATCCGCTCGATGAGCTTCTTCCTGCTCGTGCGCTGGCTGCACTTCTTCGTACTCACGATGCTCGGCCTGGCGAGCGCCCAGCTCTACGACTCCTACGGGCATGTGCTGATCGCCACGTTCCTGGTGCTCAGCCTCGTGTTCACCGCTGTCTACTTCGTACTGGTGGAGCGCGGCATCGCGGCATTCCGCGCGCTGCAACCGCAGGCGTGCTCCATCTACGACCCGTACTTCTGGTGGCACGAGCGCCTCTGGAAGGTGCCCGACACCTACCTCGACATCTTCAACGGCACCCCTTTCAAGAACGTGATCTGGCGGATGCTGGGGGTTCGGATCGGCAGCAGGGTCTTCGATGACGGCTGCTATGTGACGGAGCGGACGCTCACCACCATCGGGAACGACTGCACGCTCAATGCGGGAAGCAAGATCCAGTGCCATTCGCAGGAGGACGGCACCTTCAAATCCGATCGCAGCACCCTCGGCACCGGTTGCACCATCGGCGTGGGAGCCCATGTCCATTACGGCGTGACGATGGGCGCGGGTGCGGTGCTGGCACCCGACTCCTTCCTCATGAAGGGCGAGGAGGTCCCGCAGCACGCACGCTGGGGAGGAAACCCGGCCACGGAGATGCGAGACGCCCCTGATCAGCCCGAGGCACTGACGCGGAGGGGATAGCAGCTCCGCCCTTTTCGGGGCTGAACAGCACGGTGGCGAAGGCGAATGGAGAGGTACGACCAGATGGGAATGCAAGCGCAGGCCGACCGGGATTTCTGGCACGATGTGCTCGTCGCCGGTGGATTCACCGAAATCCCGCGGTGGACGCTCACTCCGCAGAAGGGCATCCGCGCACACGAGGCTCCGATCCCGGACGATGTCGTCGCGGCGTTGGGCCGGCTGGCCGAGGACCTGGCGGTACCACTCGACTCGGTGCTGCTGGCAGCGCACTCCAAGGTGCTCGCCGCGCTGTCCGGCGAGCACGAGGTCGCAACCGGATACGTCACCGCGGAGGGCGGCCGACCGCTGCTCTGCCGGCTGACGACCGAGCCCGACTCGTGGCGGACGCTGCTGCTGGACGCTCATCGAGTCGCGTCGGACCTGCTGTCGCACAAGGACTACCCGGTCGATGAGCTCAGGTGCGAACTGGGCCTGGCAGAGCCGTCGATCGCGGCTGTGTTCGATCCGCACGGCGTGGGCGGCGAAGTCGCCGGTAGCACCATGCTGTGGGTGGGATTCTCACAACGCGGCCGCCGCCTTGTGCTGCGGCTGCGCTATCGGACCGACGCGCTCGACGAGGACTGCGCCGTCAGGATCACCGGCTATCACCTCACCGCACTCGCGCTGATCGCCGCCGCTCCGGACGCCGAGCACGGGCGGCAGAACCTGCTCTCCGCCGAGGAGCTCCATTTCCAGCTCGAATCACTCGCTGGCCCACGCCGAAAACTGCCGGACCACCGGTTCCACGAACTGTTCGAGCAGCGGGTGGCAGCACACCCGGACGCCATCGCCGCGGTGCATGGGGAGCAGCAACTGACGTATCGGGAACTCAACGCACACGCCAACCGGGTGGGACGAGCCCTGCTGGCGCGGGGGCTGCGCCCCGAAGGCGTCGTCGCAGTGGTGACCGAGCGCAACCTGGACTGGATGGCCGCCGTCCTCGCGGTCTTCAAGGCCGGCGGCGTGTACCTGCCCATCGAGCCGCATATCCCGGCCGACCGTCTCGCGACCATGCTCTCCCGTGCCGCATGCGGGCTCGTGCTGACCGAACCCGGCAGCACCTCCACACTCGACCAGGCCCTCGACTCGCTGTCCGGGGTCCAAAAGCTCTTTGTCTGCGCAGCCTACGAGGAAGACCACGCCGACGATGATCTGGGCCTCCGCATCGCACCGGACCAGCTCGCCTACATCTACTTCACCTCCGGCTCCACAGGTGAGCCCAAGGGGGCGATGTGCGAGCACGCGGGCATGCTGAACCACCTCTACGCCAAGATCGACGACTTGGAGATCGGCGAGGGACAGGTGGTCGCCCAGACCGCACCCCAATGCTTCGACATCTCGCTGTGGCAGTTGGTGTCCGGGCTCCTGGTCGGGGGGCGGACCCTACTGGTGGAGCAGGAGGTGATCCTGAACGTCCAGCGGTTCGTCGAGAGGATCGTCGACGGCCGGGTCGCCGTCCTCCAGGTCGTACCCTCCTACCTGGACGTGGTCGTGTCCTGGCTGAAGCAGCACCCCCGCGAGCTGCCGGACCTGCGGTGCGTGTCGGTCACGGGCGAGGCGCTGAAGAAGGAGCTCGTACAGCGCTGGTTCGCCGCCCAGCCCGGGATCAAGCTGGTCAACGCCTATGGGCTGACCGAGACCTCGGACGACACCAACCACGAGGTCATGGAATGCGTGCCCGACGGAGACCGGGTCCTGCTGGGTGCCGCAGTCAACAACGTGCACGTCTACGTCGTCGACGAGCACCTGATCCCGGTGCCGCTCGGTGCCCCCGGCCTGATTGTCTTCTCCGGTGTCTGCGTCGGCCGCGGATACGTCAACGACCCCGAGCGCACCCGGCAGGCCTACCTGGCCGATCCGCACCGTGAGGGCGCCCGCCTCTACCGGGGCGGCGACTACGGCCGCTGGACGCCCGAGGGAAAGCTGGAGTTCCTCGGTCGCCGCGACACCCAGGTGAAGATCCGTGGCTTCCGGATCGAGATCGGCGAGATCGAGAACACCCTGTTGCAGGTGCCCGGTGTTCGCGACGGCGCGGTCGTGGTCACCGAGCGGGCCGACCGGAGCAAGCACCTGGTGGCGTTCTACTCCGGTCGGCGGCCGCTCGTGGTCGACGTCCTGCTGGATCGGCTCGGTGAGTCGCTGCCCGCGTACATGGTCCCGTCGGCCTTTCACTGGCGGGAGGCTCTGCCGCTGACGGCCAACAGCAAGATCGACAGAAGGACCCTGCAGGCACTCGCCCGAGAACTCGACGTGGTCCGGGACGACTACCGCGCGCCGGATACACCGACCGAACAGCAGTTGGCGGCCGCATGGGCGAAGGTCCTCGGCATCCCACAGGACCAGATCGGACGGCGGGACCACTTCTTCGACCGGGGCGGCACGTCGCTGTCGGCAGTAAAGCTGGCCATTGTCCTGGACCGTGCGGTGTCCCTCAAGGATGTCACCGGTCACCCGATCCTCGCCGATCTGGCCGGGCTGATCGACGGCAGGTCCGTGCGGCGTGCCGGGCTGCTTCAGCCGCTGTCGGAACCGGACGGTGCGCAGACCGCAGCCCTGGTGTGCTTCCCCTACGCCGGCGGCAACGCGGTGAACTTCCAGCCGATGGCCGCAGCGCTGCCGGACGGTGGACCGGCGGTCTACGCCGTCGAGCTGCCCGGTCACGACGTGGCCGCCGAGAGCGAGTCGCTCGTGCCGATGACGCACGTGGTCGAGCAGGTCGTCGACGAGATCACGGGGCGTGGCCTGACCAGGGTCCTGCTGTGGGGCCATTCCTCGGGAACCGCGCCGGCCCTGGAGACGGCCAGAAAGCTGCGGGAGCGCGGGGTGGACGTCCAACGGGTGTTCCTCGGCGCGCAACTGCTCGGTGACGCCGACGAGCGGCGCTCCGCCATCACCGAGCTGACCGGACGGAGCAACGCCGAGATCGCCGCGAGCCTGAGCACGCACGGCGGCCACAGCTCGCTCGGTGAGCTGGGTGCGCAGCACGCCGAGCACTTCGGCGCCGCCTACCGGCACGACTGCGTGTCCGCACACCACTACTTCGTCGACGTCCTGGAGCACCCGCCGGCGCAGAAACTCTCCGCGCCGGTCACCGTGGTGGTTGCCGCGGACGACCCGAGTACGGCGGAGTACCCGCGCCGGTACCTCGACTGGCAGCTTCTGGCCGAGCAGGTCGACCTGCATGAGCTCGCCGACGGCGGCCACTACTTCCTGCGCACCCGTCCGGTCGAGGCGGCAAAGGCCGTGCTGCACGCCGCCGAATTGTCCACTTCTTCCTGAGTATCGACTGAAAGGAAAACGAGATGTCGTTCACCTCCACGGCGTTGCTGGTCGACGTGGAACTGAATTCCGGCGCACCCCCACGGGTGCGGGCCGAGGCCACCGGCGACGCGCCGGCCTGGGCGGCCGGGCACCGGAACGCGCTGCGCGCAGTCGTCGCCGAGCATGGTTCGGTCCTGGTCCGTGGCCTCGGGCTGCGCGATGCGGCCGAGACCGGAGCCGTCTTCTCAGAGCTGGCGACCGGTCTGATGACCGAGCAGGAGGCCTTCGCACCCCGGCAGGCCTACTCCGACGGGCTGTACTCCTCATCGAAGTGGCCGCCGAACCAGCCCATGTGTATGCACCACGAACTGAGCTACACGCTGGAGTTCCCCGGCCTGATGATGTTCGCCTGTCTCAGCGCGCCCACCGACGGCGGGGCGACCGCGGTGGCCGACTCACCGACCGTGCTGAACGCACTGCCCACCGAGTTGACCGAGCGGTTCGAGCGCGAGGGCTGGCTGCTCACCCGCAGCTACAACGACGAGATCGGCGCGTCCGTCGCCGAGGCCTTCGGCACGGACGACCGGGGCGCCGTCGAGCGCTACTGCCACGCCAACGCAATCGCGTTCGAGTGGCAGCCCGACGGTGCACTGCGCACCAGACAGCGCCGTAGCGCCGTGGTGCGCCACCCGGTCACCGGCCGGCGCTGCTGGTTCAACCAGATCGCGTTCCTCAACGAGTGGACGATGGCCCCCGAGGTCCACGAGTACCTGGTGGACGTCTACGGCGCCGACGGGTTGCCGTTCAACACCCGATTCGGCAACGGCGACCCGATCGGCGAGGACGTCGTCGAACTGCTCAACAGCGTCTACGAGGCGAATACCGCACGCGAACCGTGGCAGGCCGGCGACCTGATGCTCGTCGACAACGTCCGCACCGCGCACAGCAGGGAGCCCTTCGAGGGACCACGCGAGGTGCTCGTCGCCATGGCCGAACCGGTGCGTCTGGCCGACTGCTCACCGACCGTGGAGGTGACCACGCGATGAGCACTGTCGATTCCACCGCGGGAGAGCCCGCAAGCGTCGCACCGCTCTCCGTGCCACCGTTCGCGGTGATTTCCGGTGCCCAGGTCCGGCGCACGCTGCACGGATGCGAGAAGCGGATCACGGAGTTGGTCGAGACCACCTACCGGGTGCACGGCGCCGGTGATTCGGTGAACCCGCCGTCGTACTTCCTGCGTTTCCCCGACCGCCCGTCCTCCCGGATCATCGCGCTGCCCGCCTCGATCGGTGGGGACACACGGGTGGACGGCCTGAAGTGGATCTCCAGCTTCCCGGAGAACGTGACGGCCGGCATCCCAAGGGCGTCGGCCGTGCTGATCCTCAACGACCATGACACCGGCTACCCGCTCGCCTGTCTGGAGAGTTCGATCATCAGCGCCACCCGGACGGCCGCGTCGGCGGCGTCGGCGGCCGACTGGCTCAGCCGCGACCGGCCGCGACCGACGCGCGTCGGGTTCTTCGGGGTGGGCCTGATCGCCCGCTACATCCACACCTTCCTGGTCGGTACCGGCTGGTCGTTCGACGAGATCGGCGTACACGACCTGTCCGCCGACAGTGCGGCAGGCTTCCGCTGCTACCTGGAGCAGTCGGACGCCCCCGGCCGAATCACCGTGCACGACAGCGCCGAACAGTTGATCCGAAACAGCGACCTGGTGGTCTTCGCCACGGTCGCCGGTCAGCCGCACGTCAGTGACCTGTCATGGTTCGCACACAACCCGCTGGTGCTGCATGTGTCGCTGCGCGACCTCGCGCCGGAGATCCTGCTCGCCTCGACCAACATCGTCGATGACGTCGAGCACTGCCTCAAGGCCGACACGTCGCCGCATCTGGCCGAGCAACTCACGGGCAACCGGGACTTCCTGCACGGCACGTTGGACGACGTGATGGCCGGGCGGGTGACAGTGCCGACGGACCGGCCGGTGGTGTTCTCGCCCTTCGGCCTCGGGGTGCTCGACCTCGCGGTGGGCAAGTACGTGTACACCGAAGTGGCCCGCCGCGGAGAGTTGCACGTCGTCGACGACTTCTTCCACGAACTGAGCCGGTACGGATGAGCAGGCCGAGAGTCCGGGAGGCTCCTTCAAGGCTGATTCCAGGAGAGACCACCGGTCACGTCGCAGCAGGTCCTGACACATGAGACAGCGGGTGCTGACGCAGGGCCCGTCCCGCCTGGTTGGACACGGGGTCTCGCCCGCACAAGCGAGGAACGCGCCCACGGCCGGATGGAAGTTCCGATAGTGCGCTGCTCCAGACAGAGGAGACCATCGTGCCCGTCATTTCCGCTCCCTACGCCTTCAACGAAGAGGATCTCTATGTCGACCTCCGGTCGATCTTCGGGCACTCGCTCTTCCTGAAGTGTGAGGGCTTCAACTTCGCCGGCTCGATCAAGTTGAAGGCCGCGACCGAGATGGTGGAGGACGCTGAGCGGGATGGAATCCTGACGCCGGAATCGATCCTGGTCGAGTCCTCGTCCGGAAACCTCGGCGTGGCGCTGAGCGTGATCGCGGCGAGCAAGGGCTACCGGTTCCTGTGTGTGACGGACTCCCGCGTCAATCTGTCCAACAGAATGATGATGGAGGCGTTGGGCAGCCAGGTGCACGTGATCGCCGAACAGGAGGCCAACGGCGGATTTCTCGGCGCACGGCTCGACTATGTCCGCGCGCTGTGCGCCTCCGACGACCGGTACGTGTGGCTCAGCCAGTACACCAATCCGAGCAACTGCAAGGCGCACTACCGCACGACCGCGCCGGAGATCGCCCGTCAGTTCCCACGGTTGGACGTGCTGTTCGTCGGAGCCGGCACCACAGGGACCCTGATGGGCTGTGCGCGCTACTTCCGGAGATGGCACCGGCGGGTGCGGATCATCGCGGTGGACAGCGTCGGCTCGGTATCCTTCGGCGGTTCGCCGGGCCGCCGGATGATTCCCGGTCTGGGCACGAGCATGCGCCCGCCACTGCTCGACGAGTCCTATGTCGACGAGGTGATTCGTGTCGAGGAGGCGAATACCGTACGTGCCTGCCATCGTCTGGCCAGGCGCGGATTCCTGTTCGGCGGCTCCACCGGCACGGTGATCAGCGGCGCAACGGACTGGATGGCCCGGCATGACGCGCGCGAACTCACCGCAGTGGCCATCGGCCCGGACCTCGGCGAGCGCTATCTCGACACCATCTACCAGACCAACTGGCTGCAGGATTTCTACGGCAAGGACGTGCTCGCCTCCGACAAGGAGGCCGCAGATTCCTGGGCAGCCGCCCCCTCGTCGGCGACACCGTAGGGCCGTCGGCCGGACCCTGCCGGCCGGCAGCCGCAAGATCACGGAGGAGAATCTTGCGAAGAATCTGAGCGACGAGCAGATCACCGAGTTCGCGAGCCGCGTATACGCGAGTGCCGGGACGTCCGCCGGTCAGTGGACTGAGTCTTGCCGGAGGCCACCGGTACTGCTTGCAGAGTTCATCGTGGTCCCTGCTGTGTCAGCGGCTGAAGGAAGCTCACGACCAGGCCCGGAGCACTTGCTGGCGGAGGCGGAAGTTCATGGCACAGAGTCGGCTTCGTACTGCAATCACAGTTATGAGGTCTGGCCTCGTCGTTTGTAGTGGCTGCGGCAGGCGCTCGTGGACCTCCGACCGAGCGGCGCATGCTGTGCAGACGAGTGCGCAGTCGTAGACCTTGTCCGACTTATGAATGAAACGGCCTGATGAAGCCGTACAGCAGATCGAGAAGGTGCCTGCGGAGTTCCTCGGTGGTCAGGCGGAGTGCGCCTGCGCCCGCCAGATGGTCGAAGACGAGCCCGTCCAGGAAGGCCACGAATATGGGCGCCTGTGACGGTGGATCGGATGCGCCCGCGGCGGTGAGCAAATCCTGCGCTACGGCCCGGTGGGCCTTGCCCGCGGCGACGAGAACGGCATGCAGCTCGGGGCGACGTGTGGACTCCAGGGACAGTTCGTAGCGGGCGAGCATGCGTTCGCGGCCGGCGGTGACCCAGCGTTCGACGAGATCGGCAGCGACCGTGGCGACCTGGGCGATGTCCGCTGGCTCGGCCATGACGGGGCGATCGGCCAGGTCGGCAATGTCCGCCTCGGCCAACCGCTCGACCGCCGCCTGCAGGAGCGCCTGCCGGGTGCGGAAGTAGTACGAGCACGTGCCGGTCGGTACACCAGCGGCCTCGTCGACCGCGCGGTGCGTCAGACCCCGCATCCCCGCCCGAGCCAGCGTGCTGATCGCCGCATCGGCCAGTTCCTGCCGCCTTGTCGTGCGTTCGGCCACTGTTCCCTCCCTCTCTACGATCAACCCACTCTACAGGTGTAGTATTCCCGGTTACTGCCACGGATGCAGAGGGCAGGCTCGGTGGGTGCAGGGACGTCACCCCAGGGCGTCAGTCCGCGTAGTGCGCTCGTGGTCGGAGCCTTGGCCCAGGAAGGCCGCGGCGAGGGCCTGGCCCATCAGGCCCAGGCCGAGGACCGAGAGGGGGGTACGGCCGGTGTCGGTGTTGTGCATCTTGCGCCCGCTTCCGGTGAATCGGCGTGGTTGGAGGGGTGCCTGGGGGTCAGCTCGTGGTCGTGGGCAGCTGCCAGGAGGTGCGCAGCTGGCGCACCAGGACGGAGGCCGGGGTCAGGCGGACAAGGGTGTTGCGTATCCGGGTGCGTCCGGGAGTGCTCCAGTGGGCGATGCGTCCGAGCTGGTGGGCGGCCTTGACGACGGCGTTGGCCCTGGGCTGGCGGAAGCGTTCGTAGCAGCGCAGGGCGTCCGGGGTGGGGCCGTATTCGGTGATCAGGTCGGTGAGGGCGAGAGCGTCCTCAATGGCCTGGCACGCGCCCTGGCCCAGGTTGGGAGTCATGGGGTGGGCTGCGTCGCCGAGCAGGGTGGTGCGGCCCCGGCCCCACTGGGTGACCGGCGGGCGGTCGCGGATGTCGTCGCGGCGGATGGCGCTGACGGGGGTGTCCTTGACTGCCTGGCGGACGTAATCGGGGAACTCGGCCGTGGCCCGGGTGAGTGCGGCACGGGTGTCGCTGTCCTTGCCTTCGGCGGGGCCGTTGGCGCACAGGAACCAGTACAAGCGGCCGCCGTCGATGACGCATCCGCCGAAGCGGCGGCCCGCTCCCCACATCTCTCCGATCCAGTCGCTCGGCAGAGGGTTGACGTCGGTGACGCCGCGCCAGCAGTAGTAGCCGCTGTAACTTGGCGCCTGGGCGCCCAGCAGTGCGGTTCGGACGGTGGAGCGCAGGCCGTCCGCACCGACCAGCACGGAGCCGTGTACTTCCTGTCCGTTGGCGAGGGTGACGGTGGCCCGATTGGGGTCGACGGCGGTGACGGTCGAAGCGAGCCGCAGTTCGTTGGTGCCGAGTTGGCCGACCAGTGCTTGGTGGATAGTGGCGCGGTGCAGGCCCAGGGTGGGGGCACCGATCTCCGCCAGCAGGGCGCTGGCCTGGGCGGGGCTGGGCTGCAGCAGCACGCGGCCGCGGGCATCGTAGACGGCGGCCGTGGAGAGCCGAGCGCCGACGGCTTCGAAAGGCTCGGCCAGGCCCAGGCGGCGCAGCGCGATCAGCGCGTTGGGCTGCACGGTCAGGCCTGCCCCGACAGGCGCGAGCTGTTCGGCCTGCTCCAGGACGACGGCCGGGATGCCGCGGTTGGCGAGTCCCGCCGCGAGGGTGAGTCCGCCGATGCCTGCTCCGACGATGAGTACGTGGCCCATAAGGTATTTTTTTCCTTTCGGGTTCTTGCCAGGTTTTGGGAACTTTTTTGCGGCAGATCCCGCCCCATCAACAGTGGTACCGAAATCACTTGGTGAAGGTGCGCATCAGGTACGGCAGCGTGGTGCACGGTTTGGCCGGGTGGAGATCGAATCCGTCCGGGCTGGCCAGAAGGTCGAAGATCAGACGCCGATGAAGGCGTTGGGTGCTTTCGCGCGCTGCTCCGGCATGGGGTTGTCGACTGCCGTAAGCAGGTCGACGATCGGCCATCGCATGTGTCCAGCTGCGATCTTCAGTAGCGCCCGCTGGTCGGGCCCGCATGTCGTCTCAAGGGCGGTTTTGTGGCGTGCCGGCGCTCACACGCGCCCCCAGGTCATCCGGTGCTTTTCGTAGGAGCGCCCGCCGGATCCCGAAGCAGGAGCAACAGGAGCCCTCCGCCGGCCCTGCCCGCTGGTCGACGGCTCGGTCAGTCAGCCCCCGCGTGACCGTCGCGGTCAGCTTCTTGATCACCGCGTCGGCCGACCGCTTCCGTCGTGTCGAGCTTTCCGTCACAGTCGTCCCCGTTCACGCGCCCCATCCCTCTACAGACGTAGAGTACACCCTTGCTACTACAGCTGTAGAGGCCAGGGGTGGGTCCACTGGTATGAAGGTCGAACTGGCAGCGGCCCCGGAAGTTGACATGCCGGTCCTTGAACGGTGAAACCCGGGCGACGCCCAGTGGACCGTTCCGGGTTCGGCAGGACTCGATCACCGGAGAGGACCGAGTCCTGGCACGTCCTTCCCAGTACCCGCTTGAGCTGCGCCGTCGTGCGGTGCGGATGGTCGCCGAGGTGCGGCCGGAGTACGACACCACGTGGGCCGCAAGGGAAGCGGTCGCCTCCAAGCTCGGGATCGGCACGACCGAGAAGCTGCGCAAGTGGATCCGACAGGACCAGATCGACGCTGGAACCCGACCGGGAACGACGACGGAGGAGTCCGCGCAGATCAAGGCGATGAAGAAGGAAATCGCCGAGCTGAAGCGGGCGAACGAGACCTTCAAGGCTGCGGCGAATTTCTTCGCGGCCGAGCTCGACCCGCCACACACGCGCGTAGCGTTCATCGACGAGCGCCGGGACCGCTTCGGTGGCGTCGAGCCGATCTGCCGTGTTCTGACCGGCCACGATTGCAAGATCGCCCCGTCCACCTACTACGCCCACCACAAGCGCCAGCAGGCTCCTTCGGCCCGCACGCTTCGGGACGCCGAGCCGAGGCACTGATCCGACAGGCGTACGACGCCAACCACCGCGTCTACGGAACGAGGAAGATCCGGCGGCACTTGAACCGACAGGGGCACAGCGTCGCCCGATGCACCGTCGAGCGGCTGATGCGCGAGCTCGGCATCACCGGCGCGGTCCGCGGCAAGCGGTGATCACCACAATCCCCGGGGTGAGCGCGGAACGGGCACCGGACCTCGTGGACCGCAGCTTCGTCGCCCCGGCCCCGAACCGCTGCTGGGTCGCACGGCAGCCAGAGCGCGTACCGGGCCCGACGCTTGCGGGCCCGGTACGCGCTCCTTCGGACGAGAACTCCCGCTCCCTAGTGGCGGATGCCCGCCTCGATCATGAGAGGGATGACCTCGTCCTTGAACATCGAGAGTTCCTGGTTCGGGTCGATCAGGCCCATGATCATGCCGCCCATGCCGGCCTCGTTGAGCTCCTTCATGCCCTGAACGACCTGCTCGGGGGTGCCGACCAGTGGGTAACCACCCCAGCCGGCGATGAAGCGCTCCGACATCTCCCTGGCGTGGTCGAACGACTGGCTCGCTCCGGAGAGCGCGATCTTGATGACGTTGCCCGCAGCACCCCAGTCGCCCTCGTCGACGACGTGCTGGAAGGCCGCCTTCGCTTCCTTCTCGGTGTCACGGACGACCACCAGGCCGTAGGTCATCACGTCGATGTCGCGCTTGTAGTCGTTGCGTGCCTTGTTGCGGACGGTCTGGGTGTAGGTCTTGATGTTCTCCAGCGTGTCGAGGCTGGCGAAGTTGATGTCGACGTTGCGGGCCGAGTAGTCAATGCCGGCGGGCGAGTTGCCCGCATTCAGCAGCACAGGGTTCGGACCCTGGTGCGGCTTCGGGTAGGCCTCCACGTCCCGGCCCTGGAAGTACTTGCCGTCGACGTCGAAGCTGCCCTGCTCGGACCACAGGCGCGTCGCGTAGTCGATCCACTCCTGTCCGAACGCGTACCGCTCGTCGTGCTGACGCTGCTCGCCGCCGAACATCTCCATCTCCGGCGGAACCCAGCCCATGACCAGGTTCAGGGCGAACCGACCGCCGGAGATACGGTCGATCGTGGTCGCGGCCTTGGCCGCCACGATGGGGTGCACGGTCGGCAGGTGCGAAGTCGCCGCCACCGCGATGTTCTCGGTGGCCTCGGCGATGCCGGCAGCCCAGGTGTAGGTCTCGAAGCAGTTGCCGTTGAAGTTCGTCGAGCCGCCGAAGCCCTTCCAGCGCGCGACGGGAACCATGACCTCCAGGCCCATTCGGTCGGCCTGCTGGGCAATGGACTTCGTGTGCTCCCAGGTGATCTCGTACGACGAAGCGGCGTGGGACATGATCAGGCCGTAGGAACAGTTGGTGCCGAACAGGCCGAGCTTCATCGGCTGGTCGTTGAGCAGCGGGTTGGTCTCCCGGCGGTCCTGAACCGGCTTGGTCTCGTTGTCGGGACGCGGGTCGGTGGCGGCGAGTCCGAGCCTCTCGTTCGCGCTGAGCGTCATGTCGTTCTCCTTGGTTCTCTGGTTCGCCTTGCACGAGAGAAGTCGTGCTCAGGAGGTGGTGGGGACGGGCGCAGTTCGCGTGGACGGTCGCGCCGGTCAGGGGGAAATGGGCGCGGTCAGCCCATCTTGAACGGGTCGCGGGTCCCGCCGGTGAGTTCGACCAGGACGGACTTGTTCTCCAGGTACTCATTGACAGCGTCGGTGCCGTTCTCGCGGCCGATGCCGGAGAGCCCGAAGCCACCGAAGGGCATGTTCGGAGTGACGACCCGGTAGGCGTTGATCCAGACCGTGCCGGCGCGTACGGCGGCAGCCACTCGGTGAGCTCGATGCACGTCCTTGGTCCACACGGCACCGGCCAGGCCGTACGGCGTGTCGTTGGCCAAGGCGATGGCCTCGTCCTCGTCGGTGAAGGTGTAGGCCGCCAGGACCGGGCCGAACACCTCTTCGCGCACAATCGTCTTGTCGGGGTCGGCGAGTACCACGGTCGGCCGGATGAACAGGCCGCCGATGTCGGCGTTCGGTTCGCCACCGCAGGCGATGGTCGCCCCCTCGGCCTTCGCGCCGTCGAGGAAGCCGAGAACCTTCTCGTACTGAGGACGGTTGGCGACCGGCCCCATCTCGGTCTCGGCCGCTGTGGGGTCACCCTGCTTGATGGCATTGGCGCGCTCGACGACCTTGGCCACCAGTTCGTCCTTGACCGACTCGTGCACGATGAGCCGGGACCCGGCCATGCACGTCTGCCCGGTTGCGGCGAACACGCCGGCGATGACTCCGTTGGCCGCGGCGTCCAAGTCGGCGTCGGGGAAAACGATCTGCGGCGACTTCCCGCCGAGCTCAAGGGTCACCTTGTTGATGTTCGCGACCGCGGCCTGCGCCACCTTCGCGCCGGTCGCGGTCGAGCCGGTGAATGCGACCTTGTCGACGCCCTTGTGCGCCGCGAGTGCCTCGCCCGTGGACCGGTCCCAGCCGGTGACAACGTTCAGGACTCCGGCGGGCAGGCCGGCTTCGGTGAGGATCTCGGCGAACGCGATCGTCGAGGCAGGCGAGTGTTCCGACGGCTTCACCACGCAGGTGCATCCGGCTGCCAGGAGCGGCGCGAGCTTGAACGTCAGAAGCAGCAGAGGGCTGTTCCACGGTGTGATGGCGCCGACTACCCCTACGGGCTGCCGAACTGTGTAGCCGAAGTAGGTCTGCGGGTTCAAGGCCGGCACCGTCTTGCCTTCGAGCTTGTCGGCGAGCCCGGCGTAGTAGGTGTACCACGTGCCGAGGCCCTTGAGCTGCCCGAGCATCTCGCGCAGGAGCTTGCCGGAGTCGCGCACCTCCAGCAGCGCGAGCCGCTCGGCGTTCGCGCTGATGGCATCGGCGATGTTGCGCATGATGGCGGCGCGTTCGAAACCGCTCTTGCCGCCCCACTCACCTTCGAACGCGGCCCGAGCGGCTTGGACGGCGACGTCGATGTCTTCCGGGCCGCCGTCGGCGATCGACGCCCACGGCTGCCCGGTGTAGGGATTGAGCGACTCGAAGGTCTTTCCGGAGATGGCATCGACGCACTTGCCGTTGATGAACAGCTTGAACGTCTCGAGTTGGGAGGAGGCGGGAGCCATGTTGTTCGGTCTCCTCGGGAGTGATTCGGAGTGTTGGGGGCTTCACACCGAACGCTAAGAACGGCGGCGGTCGGCTCCTATCCCTTCGCTGACGCGTAAGGGCCACTCAGTGCAGAGTTGACGGATGCATGGTCGGCATCGCCGTTGCGAGAGCATGACGACGCGCGCCCGGCCGTCGGGCCGGGCGCACATGGATGTGACGGGTCAGCGCTGGAGTGTGGCGGAGGGCAACTCGTTGAACTGGTCCCGGTACTGCTGAGCGAACCGTGACTGGTGGAAGAACCCCCACCGCATGGCCACGTCCGAGACCCGGATCTTCTGGGGGTCGCTGCGAAGCAGCTCGGATCGAGCTTTGCTCAACCGGATACGACGCACGTACGCCATGGGCGACTCGCCGAGCTGTTCCTGGAACGCGGCATGGAGGGTACGGACGCTCACGCACCCGATACGCGCGAGAATCTCGGGGGTTATCTCGCTGTCCGCGTGCTCCTCGATGTAGGAGACGACGGAGGACAGCCGACCGAGACGGCGCACGTCCTCGTTCCCGGTGAGCGCGTCACTGAACTGGTGGCGGCCTGCGTGCAGCAGCGACGTAAGGACATACGCCTCGAGTTGCTCACGCGCGAGCGGCATCTCGGCCAGGCCCGCGGGCTTGTCGAGCTCGGTCGCGAGAAACTGGACGGCCCGCAGTAGGGCGCGGCCGGAACTGGTGGTCAGGTCAAGGCCGAAGTCGAAGTCGATGACCTCGGTGACCGGCTTACCGAGCAGGTCCGAGAGATGTGCTTCAAGGCTGGTCCGTGGAATCTTCAGGATGAGCTGCTCCGCCTCAGGACTCCAAAAGACCCTGTTCGTCTGGACCGGGGACAGCACCACACCACGCTGGCTGGCCACCGTGACCTCACGGCCACCGTCACTGCGGGAAGCCCTCGTCTCACCGACAATGGTCAGGTTGACGTGGTAGCAGTGCTCGGTCGCGGGCATCGTGAGCTCGGCTTCGGCCTGATAGGTCAGGTAGCCCAGCGTCATGTGTCGGTCGGTGAGGGCGTTCAGGCGCATGTTCATCGCGTCCTGAGGGCCGACCAAATCGTGAGGCAAGTAGATCTTGGTGACCGCCTCGCGGGCCTCTTCCAGGCTATGCGTTTCGATCACCGAGGCAGAGGCCAGGTACTCCATGGCAACCCCCTCGGGGCACTATGTGATGAGTGTCGCAAAGCGTAGTTGCGCGGCGATGCCGCGCGCAGCCGCAGACGGTGAGCGCCTATCCACTGTATGCGGATTCAGGCGAAAGGCGGGCAAATGCGAGGGCGCAAAGCCTCTGAAGCAGAGAACACCACGTGGCAGCTCGGCCGCACGGAGCACCGCTGTGAGCGCTGACATCCCCTGCCGAAGCATCGCGACGGCGCCCCGGCGGCTCACCTGTTGCGGCACATGGCCGACACGGCCCGGGTTGTCAGACGGCCCGGAAGGATCACTCGAAGGCTCCGAGGACCTCCCGCAGCCAACTGACCTGGCCGGAGAAGCGCGGTACGTCGCACGGCCGGACCCACCGGTGAGCGACGTGCTCCCAGTTCAGCTGGATGCGCCTGCGAGTGGTGTTCGCGTGAAACGTGTGCACGCTCCACGGGAGGCCGTCGCGACCGTCCGGGAGGTGCAGAGTCGGACCGGCCTCAAAGGTGTCCATTTCCGCGCACCTTAGACCGGTTTCCTCCCAAATCTCCTGGATCGCCTGCCGGTAGGGGCCGATCTCGGTATCGACGTAACCACTTATACAGTGCCACTTCCCAGCATCATGGCCGACGGCCCCGCTCCTCTTGAACAGGCCCACGCGACCACGCCAGGTCAGAACCACGGCAACAATCTCCCGTCCGGCCGGGACTGCGGCCGGTGTGGGTTCGAGTTCGTTCAGCAATACCGACATCGTGTGGTCCTCCAGATAGGTGGACTGCTACCGGCCCAGAAGGGTCAGCGCCGCGTCGAGGATGGCGTCAGTCCCGATGCCGTGCAGTTTGTGCGCATCGGTCAGGTCCGAGGACTGCCCGAACTCGGTCACTCCCAGGCACCGGATGCGGTCACCGCGTGCGCCGGCGAGATAGGACAGCGTGTGCGGGTGGCCGTCCAGGACGGTGACCAGAGGCGTCGGATGGAGCGCGGGGAAGAGCTCGTCGATGATGTTCGACCCACCACCGGCCGCGCGCGCTCCACGCTGCTGGAACGAGCGGAAGACCAGGTCGGGGCTGGTGAGGCAGACGACCCCGGCTTTGACGCCCAGGCCCTCCAAGGCGTCAGCCGCTGCAATGACCTCCGGCATCATCGCACCGACACCGATCAAAGTGACCTGCTCGTCCGCCGGGCTCAGTGCCCTGAGACGGTACCCGCCGGCGACTGCCTGAAGGCGCCGTCGCTCCCTCAGCATCGGATCCTTCGGAACCTGGGCGAGCGCGGGGTCGATGGGGCGCGTCGAGAGCCGGAAGTAGGCCGACGTGCCGCCGGGGATGCCGACCTGGTTCATCGCGTGCAGGAAGCACCATTCCAGGTCCTGGGCGAACGCCGGTTCCCACGCGACGCAGGAAGGCTGTTCCAGGCCGATCGACGGTGTCGTGATGGACTGATGGGCGCCGCCCTCAGGAGCCAATGTCACTCCGGACGGAGTTCCGACCAGGATCGACTGCCCGCCGGCGTAGATGCCGTAGCTCCAGGGTTCCAGGGCCCGCGACACGAACGGGTCGTACAGGGTCGCGATGGGGATGAGTCGCTGGCCCCACCGGGACCATGTTGCGCCCAACTCACCGGCGAGCGAAACCAGGTTCACCTCGGCGATTCCGAGCTCGATGTGCTGCCCGTTGTGGACCTCCGACCACCGCAGGACGCGCTCGGTGTCGTCGGCGAACCAGTCGAACCGTTCGGCAACCGACCACACCCCGGTCTTGTTGATCCAGCCGCCGAGGTTCGTCGAGGAAGCGACATCGGGACTGCACGTCACCACCCGGGCGGCGGCTTCCGGGGCATCCCGGACCAGGTCGGCCAAGAGCCGGCCGAGCGCGGCCTGAGTCGAGGAAGCCTTGCGGTGCGGGCGTCCGAGCGATGCCGGAACCGAGATGGGTGCGGTCGGCGTGTACGGAGATCGCCGGAGCAGTTCTCCGCGCCGGGAACACAACTCGGCTGCCTCCGTGCCGGTCTCGAACATCCTCCACGGGTCTTCGAGGCTGACCCCGCACGACTCTGCCAGCGACCGCACCTGTGCTTCGGTCAGGAGCGCGGAGTGGTTGTTCGGGTGCCCCTCGGTCGGCAGCCCGCGTCCCTTGACGGTGTAGGCGAACACGACGGTGGGCCGGTGCGCGTCGACGGCGTCGAACGTGTCGACCAGGAGACCGAGGTCGTGTCCACCGAGGTCCCGGACCGCGGCTCTGAGCTGTTCCGAGGTCAGGGAGGCCAGCAGTGCCTTGAGTTCCGCTGAGCCCGTTTCTCCCATGATGCGGTCGGCGATCTCGGAGGAGTCGACCCGAAGCATCCGCTGATACTCCTCGTTCGGCATCACCTCGAGACGGCTCCGCAGTTCCTCTCCACCGGGGCGTGAGAACAGCTCACTGATGATGCGCCCCCACTTCAGGACGACGACCTGCCAGCCGGCTGCGGCGAACATGCCCTGAAGACGCTCGATCTGCATGTCGGGCACGATCCGGTCCAGCGATTGCCGGTTCAGGTCGACGACCCACAGCAGCTCGCCCAGTTTCGACACCTGTGGGTCCGCTACGGCCTCCCAGATGGCGCCTTCGTCGAGTTCGGCGTCGCCGAGCAGGCTCACGAAGCGGCCCGCAGGTGGCGTGTCCGGGAATTGAGAGGCGAGGTAGCGGTGCGAGATGGCCGCCCACAAGGCCGCCGTCGCGCCGATTCCGACCGACCCGGTGGAGAAGTCAACCGTGTCGGGGTCCTTGGTGCGTGACGGGTAGGACTGAAGGCCCCCCTTCGCCCGGAGCATTGTCAGGTACTTCGGGTCGAGGTCACCCAGCAGATAGTTGATCGCATGCAGGACGGGCGAGGCGTGCGGTTTGACCGAAACCCGATCCAGATGGGTCAGGTGGTGGAACCACAGGGCGACCATGATGTCGACCATCGACGCGGAGGATGCCTGGTGTCCGCCGACCTTGATTCCGGTCTCGTTCCGGCGTCCACGATTGGCGGCGTCGACGATGGCAGCCGCAAGCCAGAGCACTCGTCGGGAAATGTCACGCAGAGCGGCGACATCGCTGCCGCCCGTGGACCGGTCAGTCGCGTTCGTGGGCATGGTGGTGACTGGTGGGATCTGTGTCATGGGTGCGCTGCTTCTCGGTGAGGGGCGTGTGGGTTCAGGTACGCGCGGACCGAGCGCGGCGGTCGGTCGCGTCGGTCCTTGCAGCGTCTTGCACGGCGTCATCGCCGAGCTCGGCCATCGCATCCAGGCACGCCCGGCAGCTGCACGGGCGTGCGAGCAGCTCGGAGAGAACTTCGTGTGTGTGTTCCCCGAGGTCCGGGCCCGGGGAGGAAACCGGGATGGACTGCTGGTCCAGCACAGGCACGATCCCCGGGAACGCCACGTCGCGTATTTCTCCGGCGACGTCGACCGGCAGTGTCTGCACCATGTTGCGGACTGCGAACTGTTCGTCGTCGACGATGTCCTTGGCCGTGTAGATCGGTCCAGCGGGCACGCCGGCCGTCGCCAGGGCGGCCAGGACTTCGTCACGGGGGTGCTGGCTGGTCCAGGCCTCGATGGCACGGTCGAGCTCGTCGCGTCGGGCCCAGCGGCCATCATTGGTCGCCAGGTCAGGGTCGTCACGCAGATCGGGGCGCCCGATGGCTTCCATGTAGCGGCCGAAGATGGAGTCGCCGTTCCCTGCTATGACGACGGAGTCGCCGCCGGAGCAAACGTATGCGTTTGAAGGAGCGATGCCCTGCATCCGGCCGCCTGTGCGTTCTCGAAGGACACCATGGGCGGAGTAGTCGGGAACGAGGGACTCCATCATCGAGAACACCGCCTCGTGGAGCGCGACGTCGACGTGTCGTTCGACGGGTGTCCATGGCCGGCGGCCCTGCTTCTTGCGGTTGCCGCGATCCAGCAGCAACATGACGGCCCCGAACGCCGCGTAGAGGCCGGCGATGGAGTCACCGATGGACACGCCGACACGAGACGGAGGCCGGTCGCTTTCGCCGACGAGTTCCCGCATCCCGCCGAACGCCTCTGCGACGGCGGCGAACCCGGGCCGGGGAGCGAGCGGGCCGGTCTGGCCAAAGGCGGAGATACGCGCAACGACGAGCTCGGGGTTCGCGGCAGTGAGTGCTTCCGGCGTCAGCCCCCATTTGTCGAGGGTGCCGGGGCGGAAGTTCTCGATCAGGACGTCCGAACAGGAGACCAGCTCAAGGACCGCGGCTCGGCCTTCGTCTGTTCGCAGGTCGAGCTCGATCGACTTCTTGTTCCGGTTGATGGTGCGGTACAGCATCGAGGTGTCGCCCGCGAACAGGCGCCAGTTCCGGAGTTCATCACCCGTGCGGGGCCGCTCGATCTTGATGACCTCGGCGCCGAAGTCAGCCAACATGCGGCCCGCGGTGGGGGCGGCGATGAAGTTGCCGAGCTCGATGACACGGATGCCTGCCAGCGGCAGGGCGTCGGTCGAGGCGTGGGGACGGTGCGGTGTGTGGGCTACGAAGCTCACTTCTCGGTTCCTTCCTTGTCGATCGCGGGAACGGGCGGGGTGAAGTTGCAGACCCGGGCAATGGCCTCCTGATCGCAGTGGCCCCGACACCGACGGGCTTGGTGGGGTAGTCCACGCGGTCGGCATCCGCGTCGCGGCTGGGGCAGCTGCGCTACGGACCGCCGAGGGGACGGTGTGGCACCAGGTACGAGTAGTCCGGATCGCCCCGCAGATGCCTCATCGTGCACGGCGCTGAGGATGCCTGCGGCTCGGTTGAACTCCGGTCCTGCGCGATCAGGGTATGGACCCGCAGCACCCTCGTGATCGAGGTCATGGAGGCACTGGAGGTAGGGGCCGCCGTCCTTCAGGCCCGACGGGTTGGGGCACGGCTGGTTGGCATGGTCGGTGATCGCAGTGGATCGCCACAGCACCCGGTGCTCGACCGCTGTCGGCGTCGTGAGCAGCGTGGTGCGAGGGCTGCGTGCCGTCGACCGGGCAATTCCGCTGTCGCCTGCCGCGGTGGGGATGGCGTTCGTGCCGCGCACATCTTCCTGTGCATCGACGGATCGGTCCGGCCGGTGGATTCCGCAGCCGTCATGGCTTGCGTCCGGACGGCTGCGCGGGCGCGGTGAGTCCGTAGTAGTAGCCCCGGCCGGGCAGGAGAGCGCCCGAGCCGGCGAGCCAGCGCACGGCGGAATCGGAGACATAGTGTGAGGCTAGGAAGGATCGGGTCCAGCCACTATCCCCGGAGTGCCACCCCCTAGCCTCCGAGCGTCTTTTCACGCCTGGCCTGCCGGGACACCGCTCCCCGCCCGGCAGGGCCCGCCCCCGGCCCCGCGGTTCGCGGTTTGCCGAGAGGCCCGCCGCCCCTCGACGACGGTGGGCATTGAGGGGTCGCGACGTGGTCCGACGGGCATGGTGTGTCGCCGGTTGGCGGACAAGGGGGCGATGGACAGCACTCCACAATCTCGACAGGCAGGTCGGCCGCAGCCGCACGGTGACCAGGCCACGTCCGGCGCGGCCCGGCCCACTACCAGGACCGCCGCACGACGTCTGGTACCGGCACATCACCCTGTCCATGGCCGCCCTCGCCGCACTGACAGCCGTACGTGCCCAGGAACTGTCAAAGAGGGCAGCGACCTTGGACGACCCCACCTGATACCCCTGTCCGTCGCGGAGATCCGCCGCCTGGCCGGACTACTCCCCCGCCCACAACACCTCACCCCGACCCACCGTCTGCACTGGTCATGGTGGAGACGACTCAGCCGGACCCGCGCCCGCCGCAGCCACTGCAAACGACGAGGCCAAAGCCCATAACCGTGATTGCGGTATGAGGCCGGTGAGGCTTGCGTGCCGGGTGTGGGGAACGGAAGTCAGTTCTCGGTGCTTGCCTTCTCGCTCGACGAAACGGGTACGGCGAAGTCGCCGGAGCGAACGAGCAGGCCCTGCGGTGCGCTGTCGAGCTGGTCGCCGAGCCAGGATCCGACCCGGGCGAGGCCGTCTATGTCGGGGTCGCTGGGGCCGAGCATGGGGACGCCTTCTCCACGAAGGAGATAGGCGAGGTCCTCGGTCGCAATATTGCCCGTGGCAGCGGGCGCGAACGGACAGCCGCCGAACCCGCCGACAGAGGCGTCCAGGGCAACGACTCCGCCGGGGACGGCCCCGCTGGCCGGATCGCGGTGAGCGGCTGCGACGGCGTTCGCATAGCCGGTGTTCCGAGTGTTGTGGAAGTGGAAACGAAGCTTGCGGATACGTTCGTCGCCGGCCGCGAGAGCGGCCAACGCACGAACCTGGCGAGGGACTCCGACGCCAATGGTGTCTGCGAACGCGATCTCGTCCGGTTCGTTCTCGACCGCCCGCACCAGTACCTTCTCAACCTGGTCGATGGACACCGGCCCGGAGAACGGACAACCGAACGCCACCGCGAGGGTCAGGCTGACCCGCATACCGGCGTCACGGGCGACCTGCGAGGCCGCGGCCGCATGGTCGAGCATCGCCTCGACGGTGAGATTCTGGTTCCGGACGCAGAAGGCGTCGGTCACGGGGATGACGATGTTGACCTCGGTGCACGCGGTCTGTGCGGCCCGCTCAGCACCACGCCGGTTGAGGACCAGGCCGATGTAGGACACCTCAGGGTTCTGCGGCACCTTTGCCATCACTTCTTCGGCGCCGGCCATCTGCGGAACGCGGTCGGGACGGACGAAGCTGACCGCCTCGATACGTCGGGCGCCTTGGGCGACCAGCCGCCTGATGAGCTCTACCCGGGTGTCGACGTCGAGCGGCTTCTTCTCGTTCTGGAGGCCGTCGCGAGGGCCGACCTCGACAAGTTCGACGGTCGTGGACATGTACGCGTTCTCCATGCTGGTTCGAGGGCGGCTGGACTGTGGATTGCCACCCGGCACCGACGGCCTGGATGGTCGGCGCCGAGCGATGACATGCCGGAGTCCGGGGCATCCGATCGGCTGGGCTGCGCGCCGATCCGGCCGCGCCAGGCCCGCTGATCACACGAGCGGCTTGAGGAGGGCGATGTTTTTGCTCGCCCGGCATGCAGCCGCCAAATCTATGAGAGCACGTCCGTGCAAGACGCCTGCTTCGGCCGCCTCCGCGGTCAGGGACTTGTCCGGGCCGAACGCTGTCTGCGGGAGGAACAGTGAAGGTGAGAGCACCTGGACGGCATAGAACGATGCGAGAGTGGCCCGCAGCCTCTCCGTCGCCAGGAAATGCTCGGCGGCCGCGCCGGTCATCACCACAGCAGTCGCTTTCCCCTGCAGAGGAGCCCGGGTTTCGAACTTCGCACCGCGCTCGATGTGTTCCAGGAACGATGCCAGCAATGACGTGTGGGTGGCGCGATAGGTAGGGGAAGCGAACACAACAGCGTCCGCCTCCTCGACCGCGTTCACAGCGGCAGCGAACCCGTCGGCCGCGCCGTCGCGGAGGTCTACGAGGGTGCAGACGGCTCCGGCGTCGCGGCACCCTTCCACAACCGCGTTGACTGCGGCCGCTGTTGAGCCACTCCCGTGCGGACTAGCAAGAACCGCAGCGACCTTGAGTACTCCGTCGGCGTGCTCTGCGCTCTTCATCGGGACGCTCGCCAGTCCGCATGCAGGTAGGCTCCGCGGTAGTAGATCAGCGGGTTCCGCTCGATGTCGTGGTCGAGTGCGGTGACCTCGCCGATGACGACCGTGTGGTCGCCTCCGTCGTATTCGCGCCACAGGTTGCACTCCACCCAAGCGCTGACACCGCCGAGGATGGGCGATCCCTTGGGTGACAGCGTCCAATCGACACCCGCGAACTTGTCGGCCCCGGACCGGGCGAACTTGTTCGACAGTTCGGCGTGGTCGTCGGCCAGGACGTTGATGGCGAACCGGCCGACCTCACGGATGCGGGGCCAGGTCGTGGAACTCCGAGCCGGGCTGATGGAGATCAGCGGCGGGTCGAACGAAAGCGACACGAACGACTGGCAGGTGAAGCCCAGGGGCTTGCCGTCAGGCTGGTCGTCCAGTGCAGTGACGACGACAACGCCCGAGCAGAACGCACCCATTGTGGCGCGCAGGATCTCGGGGGTGATCGCGTTGGCTGCTACATGCGTCGGTGGGGTGGTGAGGCTGGTCATGGCATAAAGCGTCGTCCACATCGCACCGACGACATATCCGGTCGCAGCACTCTCAGATCCGGTCTGTGCGACAACGCCCGTCGCACCATACGGAACGATCGCGTACTGCAACAATCAAGGTCTGATCTTCACGCGACATCGGGCACCGAACCGCCCCGGGTTCGGCAGAGATCTCAGATCGCGGTTGTGACCTGGGGTCTCGTGGATCTCATGTAGGAGTCGGTCTCATGCTCGACGGGTGGGACGTGGCCTGTTTCACCGCGGAGTCGGCGAGGGCAGTACCAGTCGATAGTAGGTGTTCGTTGAGGATCTCGGTCGGCCGTGCCATGACTCGATCCTTTCGTGCGAGTCAACATTCGAACCGGGGCGGTTCACCTCCTCACCGTCATTCGATGACGGCCTTGTCGCTGGGAGGCCACAGGCATTCTCGCAATCCGCGGTGGGCCAGCGCGCGGCGACGGATGCGGTACATCGCACGGCGGAGGGGTGTCCGCATACTGGATGTATATGGACGTTCCGACAACGCGGCGAGGTGCCGTAGCCGTCGTCGCGCACCCGCCGGGGATTACGGGACAGCCCTTGCACGGTCTGGGGCGGCGTGCTGTGCCTATTGCCGCATCAGGCATTCAGTCGTGGCCCTGTGTGCGGGCCCGTATCGACTGGCCCCACCACGTGAGCCCTGCTACACCGAAGAGAGGAGGTCTTGGTATGCCTCGTGATCTCGTCAAGGGGCTGACCGCGCTGATTGCGGCACTGGCAGCTCCGCTGGCCGTGTGCGCGCTCCTGCTGCCTCTCCGAGGCACCCTGTCCTCCACCAACGTGGCCCTGGTCCTGATGTTCGTCGTCGCGGCGGTGGCCACCCTCGGCTACCGCTGGGCCGCGGCCCTCACGGCACTTTCCGCCGCGGCGGGGTTCGTTTACGTCTTCACCACCCCGTACGCGAGCTTCACCCGCTTCAGCCGCCCGGACGACATCATCACCGCCGGGCTGATGCTCGTCGTCGGCCTCGCGGTCTCTCAGCTGGCTCGCCGCTACACCCGTGAGCACGCCATCGCCACAACGCTGCAGCACAGCCTGCTGCCCCGCAGGCTGCCGGACACCAGCGCCGTCCGGGCCGCGTTCCGCTACGTGCCCGCCGATGCCGAGGTCAGCGGGGACTGGTTCGACGTGATCCCTCTTCCTGGGTTCCGCACCGCCCTGGTAGTCGGGGACGTGGCGGGCCACGGCCTGCACTCCGCGGTCACCATGGGGCGACTGCGCACCGCGGTCCGTAACTTCTCCACCCTTGACCTGCCGCCCGACGAGCTGCTGGCCCGCCTTGATGACCTGGTTGCCCAGATGGATGCGGAGGAGGGCGCCAGCCAGGGTATGACCGTCGGGACCACGTGCCTGTATGCGATCTACGACCCGGTCTCCTGTAGCTGCGCGATGGCAAGAGCCGGGCACTTTCCGCCCGCCATCGTCTATCCCGACGGCCGCGTGGAGATTCTCGACCTGCCCGAAGGACCTCCGCTCGGCGTGGGCGGCCCGCGCTTTCAGGCCGTCGAGCGGCAGCTGCCGGAGGGCACACAGCTCGTGCTCTATACCAACGGGCTCGTCGAGAACCGTCACCGCGACATCGGGGCCGGCCTGAAGCTGCTGTGCGACACGCTTTCCCATGCGGGAGTCGACCCGGAGGAGACGTGCGAGACGATCCTGAAGTCGGTGCTACCCGCCCATCCAGACGATGACGTTGCCCTCCTGATCGCCCGAACCTGCGCGTTTCCGCGTGATCGTATCGCTGAATGGGATATCCCGGCCCTCCCCGCAGCTGTGCCCGCTCTGCGCGCCGAGGTGCTCGCGAAGCTGACCGACTGGAACCTGGAAGAGACAGCATTCGCTACCGAACTCATCCTCAGCGAGCTGGTCACCAACGCTATCCGGCACGCGGCACCCCCCGTCCACCTGCGTCTTCTGCTCGATACCAGCTTGGCGCTGGAGGTCAGCGACAGCAGCAGCACCTCCCCACACCTGCGCTACGCAACGGCCATGGACGAAGGCGGCCGGGGAATCTTCCTCGTCGCCCAGTTCGCCGAGCGGTGGGGAACCCGTTTCACCGCCACCGGGAAGATCGTCTGGGCCGAGCAGCCGGCCCCATCAGCACCCGTCGCCCCCGCCCTGGCATCAGCCATGTGACCACTGCGCTGAACGGGGCCTGTGCTGCTCGCCGTCGGTGTGCTGCTCGGAGCGCGGCAGCAGGAGCAGCAGCGGTTGCACGGGATGACTGCACTGCGATGTCCCGAGCACGATCCACGCGCCGCTGTCGCATGGATCGGCGACGCCGGGCGGCCCGCGGGTTGTCCCGGAGAACCAGAACAACCCGGTTCACCTGGTGCTACCGGCACCGCTTTTCCGGTCGGCGCCGGGCTCCGGGGCTACTTCATACGGCGAACGTCCGCGACCAAGTCGGCCCTTGCCGCAGGCCGGCTGCTTGGTGGGAGGCGACCGACCTGCTGGGGACGTTTGCCTAAATTCGCACTGACGCTCGATTGATGGCGGGTGGTTGTGCGTGCACCTGCGGGGCTGCCGGGTCGGGTGTAGGCAGGAGGTATGCGACTGTGGCATCGGTTCACGCAACGCCTTCCACCACGTCAGGCGTGTGATGCCCTGTTGGTGCTCCCGCTCGGTCTGATCGCGGCCATTGTGCTGCTCGACGTGCTGGCCGAGGGGCTGCCGCTGGGTCCGTCGCTGCTGGTCGTGGCTCCCACGCTCGCCGCTTCCTTCGCCTCCACCCTGATGACGGCGGCGATCGCCGCCGTCACGGTGGTGGGCATGCTCGTCATCGGCCTGAAATCCAACCTGCTCGGCACGCGGGACTTCGATTCACAGTTCATCGCCCTGATGGTGGTCTCGGCCATCGTGACGGTCTTCTGCTTTCTGCGCGAGCGGCACGCCCGTGAGCTGGCGCTGGTGCGGAAGGTAGCGGAGGCCACACAGCGAGCAGTGCTACGTCCGCTGCCGCGGCGGATCGGCCCCCTGCGGGTGGCGTCCATGTATCTGGCGGCACAGTCGGAGGCCATGATCGGCGGCGACCTGTACGCGGCCGTCCGCACCCCCACGGGCACCCGGCTGATCATCGGCGACGTCATGGGCAAGGGTCTGACCGCGATCGGCGACGCCGCCCTGCTGCTGGGTGCCTTCCGGGAGTCCGCGCACCGTCAGGCCCGCCTGCCCGAGCTCGCGGCCTACCTGGACCACAGCGTGTGCTGGAACCTGGCCGAGCCCGCCGAGGTGGAGACGGCCGGGGAGTGCTTCATCACCGCCGCGCTCCTGGACATCCCCGACGCGCTGCCGCACGTCCACGTGGTCAGCTGCGGGCACCCGCCCCCCTTGTTGCTGCGCGGCCAGCAGGTCTTCGCGCTGCACGCCACCCGCCCCGCCCCGCCGCTGGGCCTGGGCGAACTGACCGCTGCCGCCTATCACGTCGACACCTTCACGTTCGAGCCCGAAGACCTGTTGCTGCTGCACACCGACGGAGTGATCGAGGCCCGGGATGCCCGAGGCATCTTCTACCCGCTGACCGAGCGCGCCGCGTCCTGGACCCGACACAGCCCTTCCGCGCTGATCCACCACCTGCGCACCGACCTGCTCGCCCATGTCGGCGGCCACCTGACCGACGACGCCGCCGTCGTCGCCGTCCAGCACACCCTCCGCGATGGTTACCACCCACGACAGCGCCTGACTGGCCGGGGCGAACCGTCGCGTCCTCGGCGGTTGCGCTGACCGTCTCGCCGTAGGAACGGGGGCCACGGTCGCGCCCGCGCGTAGCTGTGTACGAGCGAGGAGGGAAGATTCCCGACCTCCTGAAATGCCGTTCCGCCGGGGCCCCGCGACTCAGCCAGCCGATGCCTGCCCTCGGCTGGCGCCGGTATCGGTACGCGATGCGGCCCTGGCAGCGTTACTCATCTGACGTTGCCCCTTGAGAGATCTCCGCCGATCCGGCGGAAAGAAGGCGTGGTGCGATCGACGCCTCCCGCGGACAAGACGCACGGCGACGCAGCAGGCTCGAAGCTCCGGCCGCGAGTGTCCACACGAGGACGGGCAATGCCGCCACCCTCTCCATGCCCCCTATACCCAGTCCAAGGTAGTTGCGGGACAGGAACAGGAGCAGGGCGAGGAACGCGCAGGCTCCCAACAAGGCGGTCGCCCACCGCAGTCCGGCTGCGACATCGCCCGACAGGCCGACGCCGGCGAGCACGAGGCCGATGTTGCCGGTTCCCATGACGAGCATGGCGCCCAGTACGTGCTGGTTCTCGTAGACGTCGGCCGGAGCGAGTCCCACCACGGCGAATCCGATGCCGGCGCCGGCCAGCAGGAGCCGGGCGAGCTTCGCGGTCCGGCTGCTGAGCCAGAGGGATCGGCCCAGGACGGCCCCGACGGCGAGCAGCGCGCCCAGAGCGACGAAGGAGAAGTTCATCAGATCGTGTGCCGGTGAGCAGATGTACCGTGGCTCGGGCTGCGATTGCATGGCGCAGTAGGCATTGCCGAGGTCACTGATGTTGTTCCGGGCCCAGCTGTATGGGCTTGACCATGCGGACTCGACGACAAGGTGGATCGAGAAGAACTGCAGGGCACCCGTGACCCATGCGAGACAGCTGATCCTTTCCTTCAACTACCCGTCCTCTTCCGATTGGAGCCCCGGCCCACCCACCGCGGGGGATCGGTTCATGGCTGGGCCGGGGCGGTTCAGTTCGCCGCTGGGTCTTCTGCCGTCACGCGGCGGCGACGAGGCTCTTCAGGGGTCCCGGCGAGTGCCGGGAGCCGCGCGGGCCTCCCATGGAGTTACGCCGTCGCGCGACGTGCCGCGCTCGACAGGAACACGATTCCGAGCATCACGGCCGCGCTGACGATCAGGAACGCCGGCGACATGCCGGCCGGGCTCCCGTCGTCGGCTCGGATCGCGCCCATGAAGTCGACCGGCGCGATTCCGTTCACCGTGCCGTACCAGAGGGGCAGATAGGCGAACTGGAAGAGACGGTGCGTCCGGCTGAGCGTGCCGAGCACGAGAGCGAAGGACGGGATGAAGAGCGCCCCACAGAACCAATGGAGAAGGCCCAGGGTGTCGGATCCGGTGATCATACGCACTGCCGGACCGATGCCGGCCACAGCCGTGAGCAGGAAGCCCGCTCCCCATTCCGCGGCCACACGGATGCGCGCCGAGGGATACGCGCCGAGGATGGCTTCGACACCTGACTCGTGCCTCTGGGTGCCGAGCCTTGACCAGACAAGAACCGGCCAGATCCAGGCCAAAGGCAGCAGGAACCGCGAGACCCCGGTGGCGGGCGTGACCATCTGGGCGACGAGTGTGAGAAGGAGGACACCGGCCCACCACCACAGGGGAATGCCCTGGATGAGGATGCGGACCTCTCCGACGAGGAGACGCAGCATGGGGTTGCCGAACCGCACGGAGGCTCGGGGCAGATTCGTGAACCCGGCGGACGGCTTCCCCGTTACCTCGTCCTGCATGACCACAGCGGGGGCAACAGGCGTTTCGGGTGTGCGATCAGCGCCCCCGCCGACGTTGGCGAAGGAGCCCGTCCTGGCCGGGTCGAACCGCGGGAACCACAAGGTGGGCAGCAGTGCGAGTGCCAGAGCGATGAGGATCAGGGCGCAGCGGGTCAGCAGAAACGCGGGGCTGAGGTCGAATCCGTGCCAGTCGAAGGTCTTCAGGGGCTTGTCCACCAGCGTCAGCCCCAGGCTGAACTCGCCGACCTCGGCCGGGTCTATGCCCTGCGCCTTCATGCCCGCGCCCAGTGACTGGACGACGCTGTGCACACCGATACCGCCCAGTGGCGCGTTGGGAGACTGGCCACCGATGGCGATGAAGGCCCAGATGAAGAACCAGAGGACGTTACCGAATCCCGCCCTCAGCAAGGGAATCGTCTCAAAGAGAAGTGCCGCGGCAGCGGTGAACACCATCAGCGGGAGGGCGATCACCACGAACGGGCTCAGCAGGTCCACGGGGTTGACCGTCATCGACTCCCCGCGCGCCAACTGCATGACCACCGCTGTGACCACCAGGACGCCCAGCATGGAGGACAGGACCAACACGCTGCTGAGGAATTTAGCGACCAGGTAGGTGCAGGTCCGAAGAGGCGTCGCCGCCAGCAACCTGCCCACACCGGTGCTCTCGTCCCGCGAGATCGCGTTGCGCACGACGTAGAAGCCGCCGAGCGACAGCCAGACCGTCCCGGCCAGCGCGACGACCATTCCGATGTATGCGCTGTTGTAGGTGCCCCGGTAGGCGCCCACCTGCATGACCACCCACCCGGCTTCCTCGGCCGGCGTGGCGAGATAACCCAATCCGACCGCGCAGATCAGGATCACGGCGTACGCCGGTCGCCGCACGCGGTCCCAGAAATCGCCGACGGCGAGTCTGACAAGCGTATCCGGCATCACTGCCACCCCGTCCGCTCGGCGGGAGCGCCCAGTGGCACCGTCGAATCCGCCACCTGGTTCACGACGGCCAAGTACGCGTCCTCGAGGTCCGGCTCGACTCGTTCGGCGGTGGCATAGGGCGGAACGTGGGTCAGCATGCGCACCCGGACCCCGCTGGAGGTACGGATCATCCTGCTGACGATCTGACGCTTCTGGATCAGGGGAAGGTCCGCCGGGTCGACGAGGACCTCCCACACCCGCCCCTCGACAGCGGTCAGGAGGTCCTCGGGGGAGCCGCGGCTCAGCAGTCGTCCACGTGCGACGACCGCGATGTCGGAGGCCACGGACTCGACGTCGGAGACGATATGTGTGGAGAGCATGACGACGCGTTCCGCGGCGAGATCGCTCAACAGGTTCCGGAACCGGACCCGCTCCTCGGGATCGAGGCCGGCGGTGGGTTCGTCCACGATGATCACCTTTGGGTCGGCGAGCAGCGCCTGGGCGATTCCCACCCGCCGCATCATGCCGCCTGAGTACTTGCCCAGAGGGCGTTTGACCGCCTCGGTGAGATTGACCAGTTCCAGCAGCTCGTCGATGCGGGTCCGGGCCGAGCGGGCCGAAAGGCCCTTGGCGGCCGCGAGGTAGGAGAGGAACTCCCGCGAGGTGAGGTTGGGATAGACCCCGAAGTCCTGGGGGAGGTATCCGAGGGTGCGGCGTAATACGTCGGGCTTGGCCACCACGTCCATGCCGTTGAACAGAACCCGGCCGCTGGTCGGCCGGGTCACGGTCGAGGCGATCCGCATGAGCGACGACTTGCCGGCCCCGTTGGGACCGAGCAGGCCGAGCATTCCGGTTTCCAGCCGCATGGTCATGCCGTCCACGGCCCGCTTGCCGCCCCGGTAGACCTTGGTGATGTCAATGAGTTCGAGCATGACGTGTCCTCCTACGCCCCGAAGTCCCGTACGCCGCGAAGCGGCGCGGAAGCAGCCTCGTTCGTGCCCTTCAGACGCGTGGCACGGCCGTCGCGCAGGACTTTCACCGACTTCGGTACCTCGACGCGGAAGCGCACATCACAGTTGGCGAACCGCTCGCACCCGGCCTTCAGGTCCAGGGTGGCGTCCTTGAGCTCCCAGCTGGAGTGCGGCTTGGCCCCGGCCCGTACATCGAACCAACGGGTGACCTTGACGTCCTTGCGGTCGGTGGCGACGAGGTCGGTGGGCATGCCGTGGGCCCGGACGTCGAGGGTCTGGCCTGCGAACGAGAAGTTCTTCGTCTCGGGTTCCGCTTCTTCTGCACTGGCGCAGCCCGTGACCGCGGCCAATGAGGTGAGGGCAACAGCGGCCAGGATGCTCCTGGACACACTGCGAGACGACAAGCCAAGGCGAAACACGTGAACCTCCGGAAAGCTCGGTAGACGTTTCCAGCATGGTCCTTCCGAGCCTCCGACACATCTGCCGTTCGGCAGATATCCGGCGACGGGGCCGCGTCACGGGCGGCCACGGTGGGGCCGCGTCATGGGCGGCCAGAGCTGGGCGCGCGACTCAGCGGCCCGCGGCGGCCCCGTCCTGCGGAGGCAGTGGCAGGGTCCCCACGACCTGCCACCCGTCGGAGAAGGGACCCGCTGTGAGCGTTCCGCCAAGGACCCTGAAACGCTCGTCCAGCCCGACGAGCCCCGTGCCTCCGCCCACGCGGTGCGCGAGCAGCGGCTTGCCGCTCCCCCCGTCGTCGGTGACGCACACGCGCAGCGTGCTGTCGTCCGTCCGGGCGACGCTCACGGTGACATGGGAGGCCGAAGCGGCATGCCGCCGCACGTTGGTCAACGCCTCCAGTACCAGACGGTACGCCGCCTCGTCGAGGTCACGGGGAAGTGCGCCGGGCAGCTCCTGCGCCAGGTCGAGTTCGGTGGTGATGGTGCTGGATTCGGCGAACCTGCTGATCAGGCCGGGCAGGTCGGCCAGGCCGTACACGCGGGTCGACGGCTCCGCCGGCTCCTGCGTGGACGGGCCGTCCGGTACCTTCTCCGCCTCGCGCAGGGTCTGCAGGGTGCGGTCCATCGAGTCGAGGGCGCGCAGGCCGGCCTGCTCCACCCTGCTCAGCAGTGCTTGGTGCTGCTCCGGATCGTAGGCCGACGCCTGGGCGGCTTGCACCTCCAGCACCATACCGGTCACCTCATGGGCGACGGAGTCGTGCAGAACCCTCGCCATGTGGAGCCGCTGGTCGCGGCGCGCTGCCAGGACGGCCCGTTGCCGACGCTGGTCAGTGGCGCGCAGATAGCCGCCGATGCCGGCGGCGCAGGCCACCAGCATCAGCGTGAGGAGCACCGTGATCACCGAGTCGGCGGCCCCCGACTGGGGGTTGCGCAGCGTGAAGCGCAGGGGGAGCGCGGTCGTCGCGAGGACGGCCACGAGTGCGGCGGGGATGACGTGCCGCGGCAGCGACCGCCGGATCAGGCTTCCGGTGAGCACCAGCAGCCCCGCGAATTCGAAGGGCATCCACAAGAGGGTGAGGCCTGGCTTGCCGACGTACACCACGTCGGTGAGGACGGAGACCGCCATCGTCGCCAGCGCAGCTGCGTTCTCGGTGATCCTTCCCTGCGGCCATCGCAGCATCGGGACCGACACGGCCACCATGGCCGAAATGGCTGGTAGCAGTGTGTTGGGCAGGCCGAGCAAGGCCGGCACTCCCATGCAGAAGACCGCCGTCATCACGCATAAGCCCCGCCAACGCCCCGGTACGGCTTCGTTCGTTGTCATGGCGGTCAGCCTATGCGGACACCTGGACGGGCGCGGTTTTCGGTGTTCTGCGACGGGCCCAATGGCGCACCGCCGGCCGCTCGATGCAGACGTTCATCACCCAGGCCAGCGCGAGGGACACCAGGAAGGCACCGGCCAGGAAGGCAAGACCACCGGCGGCACCCCAGGCCTTTCCCTTCGGCATGCCTCCGTCCATCGTGTAACCGAGCATCAGATGGCCGTAGTTCAGTACGGGGCCATGGATCAGGTAGAAGGCAAAGGTGAGTTCGCCGAGCCGGACCATGGTTCTGCCGGTCAAATACGTGCGGCGTCCGGCGATGTCGGCCACTGCCAGCGACGCCAACAGCAGGGCGACGGGGACCGCGATCACGGCGGCGTACCGGTAGAGGAAGGGAAGCTGCTGGGCGATCGTGTACATCACGACCAGGAGGGCCGCGGCGGGCAGCGGGCGCAGGCCGGTCCACCGGCCGGTGATGACGATGCGGGCCATGAGCATGCCGAGCACACACTCCAGCATGCGAGCTGCCGGGAAGAAGTACACGAACCAGTACCTGCTCTCCGACGTGTGCCACAGCGGTGTGGGCGGGGTGTCGGGCAGGAAGAGGTTGGCAGCCACGGGGATCAGCGCGATGACCACGGCGACGCCCCCCACGGCGTACCACAGCCGCTCCGGCCTGATCCGCCGGATCAGGGGCAGCAGCAGTGGGAACAGGGCGTAGAACCCGATGTCCACGGACAGCGACCAGGTCGCGCTGTTGCCGACGTCGGTGAAACGGGGAGACGGAAACCAGGACTGGACCAGGATCAACTGAGTGAAGAGGGGGAACAGATCCGGCAGTTGCGTGAGGAAGGCAGCCAGTACGACGGTGAAAGCGAGGGCGACGACGTGATTCGGGAAGATCCGGACGGCACGTCGACGCCAGAATGTGCGTGCGGTGTCCTTCTCACGCCATGACCAGGCGAGGACGAAGCCGGAAAGGACGAAGAAGTACGAGACCGCTGTCTGGCCTGATGTGCCGACTCCCTCGAGATACGCCAGGCCCAGGTCATAGGACTTGAAGACGATCTCGAAGGAGCCATGGACGATGAAGACCAGAACCATGCCGACCACGCGCAGGCTGGTCAGGGAATTGAGCTGCGGACGCCTTTCACGAAGCTGCGGGGATATATCTCCGATGGCCATGATGCCTCTTCCGGATGTGATGATGCGTGGCTGTCATTTGGTGGCGTATCCCATCTCCCAGGCCCGCACGGCAATTCCGACGCGATTCCGCACGCCGAACTTTCGCTGAATGCTGGCAACATGTGTCTTGACCGTGCCCGGCGAAATGAACATCTCTGTCGCGATGTCGGCATTGGTCAGCCCCTCGGCGACCTTTCCGGCGATTTCGATCTCCCTCTTGGTGAGGGGCTCGACGCGGGCTTCAGACGCCGGGGCCGCACCGGGTCCGCGGCCGACGCCGGTAACGTGCCTGAGCAGCCTTACCGTGACGGACGGGCTGATGAGGCTGTCGCCGGCGACGGCGGCGCGCACTGCCTCCACGAGCAGCGTCGGCCCCGAGCGCTTGAGCAGAAAGCCCGAAGCGCCATAGCGCAGTGCCGGATACACGTACTCGTCCAGGTCGAAGGTCGTCACGACGACGACCTTGACCTGGAACTTCGCCGTGGGCGCCAGCAGTTGGCGGGTGACCTCGAGCCCGTCCATACGCGGCATACGGACATCCACGAGAGCGACGTCGGGTCGCAGCCGTCTGGCCGTCTCCAGGGCGTCCACCCCGTTGGCGGCCTCGCCGATCACCTCGATGTCCGGCTGGCCCTCCAGGATGCGCCGCAAGCCACGGCGAACCATCTCCTGATCGTCAGCGATGAGCACACGAATCGTCACAGTCGGCCATTCTTGCAGGCGACGGGCGGTGGAGATCCTCGGATACGGGGTGGACCTGCTAGTTCTCGGCCATCCTCTCGGCCAGCCGACGAGGCCTCATGTCCGTCCAGTTCTCGTTGACGTAGGCGAGCGCGGACTGCCGGTCCGTCGCCTCCAGGGCAACCTCCCAGCCGGCGGGCACGTCTGCGAAGGACGGCCACAGGGAGTGCTGTCCCTCGTCGTTGACCAGGACCAGGAACGTGCCGTCAGGATCGTCGAACGGGTTGGTGCTCACGTTGTCTCCATTCTTGGGTTCGGGCGGGAAATCGGGATCAGGCCGGAATACCGAGAGGCTTGACGGGCGCGGGACGCCGTGCCGGGGGCGTACGGCTGTCGAGCAGGGCCACTCCGAGCGGAGTGAGGGTGTGCAGTGCGGTGTTCCTGCTTCTCGTCGTCATGATCAGGCCGGCCCGGCGCAGGACGGACGCGTGCTTGCTCGCCCCGGCCAGCGACAGGTTGAGTCGTCTCGCCAGCTCGCTGGTGGTGCAGCTTTCGGTCAGTACCTGAAGCGCGGCGGCACGGGTGTGCCCCACGAGCGCACCCAGGGCCTCGGCATCCCCCGCACACCGCCGGCTGAACTCGGCCTTGGCGGAATCGTTCACCGGGAAGAGGATCGCGGGCGGTCCGTCCGCGCTCGTCGCTTCCACGAACATGCAGGTCTGTTCGAGCAGGAAGAACGAGGGGCTCAGCACGAGCCCGCGGCCTGCAAGATACACATCCCGGTCCGGTCCGCGGTGGAGTTCCAGAACAGGGGCGTGCCAGCGCAGGCGCGGGTGCAGGCTGCCGAGCAGCCGTTCCGCGCCGGAGGCGATCATGATGCGTCCGCTGGCGTCCCGGACGGCCTCCAGCACGCTCCGCACCTGTGACCAGTAGGGTCGTACGGCCGCATGGCTGAAGCCCGACAGGGCCGAGACCAATTCGGTCTGCCGCGAGGTGACCGGCCGCCTGCCCTGATCCGAGAACTGCTCGTCGCGGCGGACGAGGTTGACCAGGTCGTCGATCGACTCGGTCCTGCGTGCCAGCGTCTCGAACGCCGCGGAGCGGGGCCCGAGTTCGACGCGCAGCTGCCGGCGCCAACCGTGGAACATGGCGTTGCTGCTGTCGGCGTACAGCCGGAGCGCGAGTGCGCTCTCTGTCAGCAGCCCGAGACCGGCCGGCATGTGCAGCAGGGCGAGATCTTCGGCGGTGAAGTGAATCCTCAGCATGGCTCATCCCTCGGGGAGGGGCAGCAGGCGCCCTCCCTTGAGCGTCTCGGCGTACGAGAAGACGTGACCGGCCCCGACCTCGACCGGCCGCAGCCCGGCGAAGTCCTCGTCCAGGCCGTCGAAGAACTCCAGTTCGCCGGTACCGGTCCAGATGTCCCCGAACTCCACGTCGGTCACTTCCGAGGCGGCCAGCGGAGCGGGCTGCTCAACCGCAGTGGTCCAGGCCGGGGTGGCGAGGCTGTGCACGAGCGGCACCGTGTGCAGGGCAGGTGGTTCCTGGACAGGGCCGGTGAGGGTCACGGCGGCCTCGACGAGGCGCCTGCCGTGCACCGAGATGTTCCCGGCGAACAGGCCGCCCTCGGTCCGGCGCGAGCCGGCCCGCCCCACCAACCCGTGCCGGGTCTGGTGAACGGCGCCGTACTGCTTGGGCATACCCTGCACCCAGCCGCGCACGAGCGGCACCGCCTGGTCGACCCATGCGTACGGGCAACGCGCCATGGCGGCACCGTCGTAGGCGCAGCCGAGGAGGATCAGGAACTCGGAGAACTGGCTGCGGGACGGGTCGGAAAGCTCCTCGCCCGAGTCGGAACACCACTGCCAGGTGGCGAAGACGGCCGCAGCGGCGCCGGGGTCGTCCCCCGGCGTGAGCCCAGGTGGGAGGAAACGGGAGGCGGCGCGCGGGTCGACTCGGTAGTCGATCATGATGACGTCGCCCGAGAAGTGCCAGGGCGGTGGCGTGAGCATGGCGGAACGGCCCGAGGGCGACAGGGGAAGGCTGTAGCCGTGCGGACCCGTGCCGTCGGGGTGGGGGGTGATCGTCTGGTGTGAAGCAGGGGGCATCAGCGGTTCCCGTTTCCATGTCGGGTGTGCGGAGTGCGGCCGGTGCGGCCGGGCGAACACGAGGGCCGGCGCGAAGCCGGTACCCGGTCAGACGGTCCACGCCTCGACGAGGCGGTGCGCCGCCTCGGTCAGTACCGCGGGCGGGTTGAAGCTGTAGGCCAGCCTCAGTCGGGGCCGGTCACCGGTGCCGAATCGTGCCCCGTGTGCGAGCCTCACCCCGGCCGCCTCGGCGGCTGCGGCATGTGCCTCTTCCCGGACCTCGGTCGCGCCGCACGGCTCCAGCCACAGGAAGAAGCCACCGCCCGGAACCCGACAGCCGATCCGCTCGCCGGAGAAGGCGCGCAGCGGCCCCGCCAGGGCGTCCCTGCGCTTTCTCAACTCGGCCCGGAGCCATACGAGATGCCGGTCGTATTCACCGCCGCGCAGTACGGTCGCGACTGCCAGGGACGTGGTGTGGTTCAGCGAGCCGCCGCTGACGAGCATGCCGTGCTCCCCGAGCGACGCCACCAGCGCGGGGGCGCCGAGCAGCCAGCCGAGCCGTAGGCCGGGGGCGAGCGTCTTGGCGAACGTGCCCAGACGCAGCACGCCCCGATAGTCGGCCAATGCCGCCATCGAGGGGATGACCGGCCCGCCGCCCTCCAAGGCCAGTTCGGCGTAGGCATCGTCCTCGATCACCATCAGGTCGTATTCCCGGGTGACTTCGAGCAGCTCTGTTCTGCGAGCGAGCGGGACGACGATCCCGGTCGGGTTGTGGAAGGTGGGGTTGACGTAGGCAAAGGCGACGCGCCGCCCCGCCGCGTGCTCGTCACGGAGGGCTTCCCGCAGAGCCACCGGGTCCATGCCCAGGTCGTCCATCGCCACCGCGTGCACGCGCAGCCCGCAGTCGGTGAAGATGCGTCGCCCCAGGTCGTAGGAGTACTGGTCGGTGATGACCACGTCCCCGGGGCGTCCCAGCAGGCAGGAGATGAGGTGCAGGGCCTGGGACGTGCCGGCGGTCAGCAACACGTGGTCGGGTCCGCAGGGGTATCGGTCGGTTGCGGCGGCCCGCTCGGCCAGCGCCTCGCGCAACGGCATGGCACCGGTGTTGTGCCCGTAGGCCAGTGCGGCGGGGCCGTACTCCTCCAGTGCCCGGTGGTAGGCATCACCCAGCAGGCCGACCGGCAGCAGATCGGGCCCGGGGTAGCCGGGGCCGAGGTCGATCAGACCGGGCGGCGGGACGTCCTGGACGATACCCGGCCGCCAATGCCTCATCGCGCGGACGTGGTCTGCCGACGTATACCGGGCAGCAGGCGCGGTGAGGGGCGTCATCGGCGTGGCTCCAGAACGGCGCGCAGCATGCGGACCGCACGCTCAAGGGGTTCCGCGGACCGGGCGAGCGCGATGCGGAAGGTGTCGTCCCCCTCACCGGGGTCGGCCCAGTGGAACTTGTGGCAGGGCAGAACGTAGACGTTGTTGCCGCGCAGCTCGGCCCAGACCTCCGACGCCGAGCCCACGTGCAGGCGGACCCGCTCCACACTCACCCGGATGTCGTCCCCGAGGCACGTGATCCCCTCGACCCCGGCCAGTCCGTGCCGCACGATGCGGCGGTTGCCGGCGATGAACGCGTGGAGGTCGGCGAAGCCGCCGGACGCGGCGTCCTCGGCGAACCTGCGGATCAGGGTGAGGATCATCGGCGAGACGCCGAGCAGGATGTCGGAGTAGACCAGGTCGACCGGCAACCGGAGGTTGTCCGAGTACACAAGAAAGCCGGCCTTGAGGTCGAGGGTCGGCCACAGCTTGCCGGTGTCCTCGATCACCACCCAGCGGCAGCCGCTGGCGGTCAGTACCTCGTAGTGGTCGTACTGGGCGCGCAAGTCGAAACCGCGGAACGACGTGTCCAGGCACAGCACCACGTCGTGCTCGGCGCACTGCTGGGCGAGCCGGGCCAGGCGCTCCCTGGAGAGCACCAGACCGGTGGGGTTGTTCGGTGTGGTGACGAAGACCGCGCCGACGGACCGGAGGAACTCGGGGGCCAGGTCGCCGGAGTGCAGCGGCTCTTCGTCCAGGCGGACCAGGCGCAGGCCGCAGCCGCGCAGGATGTCCGGGATGTTGTCGAAGGTCGGATGGACCAGCGCGATGGCATCGATGGACGTCGCCAGGGTCCGGGCGAGGATCTCCATGGCGACGGACGACGCATAGCAGCTGAGCACGCGACCGCTGCCCGACAGATAGCGATGCTGGCCGAGTGCGTGGAAGAAAGCTTCATGGGCCTCGTTCTCCAGCTCATCGACGGGCCGCTCGGCGCTCTCCGCGAAGAGGGCGGGCAGCTCGTTGATGATCTTCTCCTGGGTCGGCGTCAGCCCCTGTCGGGCGTGACCGTCGGCCAGGTTGAGTTCACTGTTGATGGCCATGAACTCCAGCTGGGTGAGGTTTTCCTCACCGTAGCCCTGCAGGACGGGCCGGTTGCCTACCTCGGGTGCAGCAGTCACAACAACCTCGCGTGAAGTGGGAAGGATGGACGTACCGTTCGGTGGCGGTTCCGGTCAGTGGATGACCCGTGTCTCCGCGTCAAGTCGAGCACCACGGGAGGGGCGCAGGTCGCGGGCGATGTTCAGGCGCCGCAGCCAGCGGTCCGTGCCGTCGAAACGGGCCCGGAAGGGCTTGCGTCCGTGGACGGCCCGGAAGTTGTCGATGAAGCAGATGTCGCCGGGCCGGAGCACCACGTCGGCGAGCGCGGCATCGATGGCGGAACCCAGTGCGTCGAGCGCGCGCTGTTCCTCCTCGCCCTGGCTGTCTTCCATGTAGTAGGGGTCGACGCACAGATAGGGGTCGTCGATGTCACCGAAGAGGACGGCGACCGGCGTGGGATCGGCCAGGGCCCGCTCCACCCGCTCCCTGCTGCGCCGTAGCAGCTCGGCGGCACGGCCGGTGGTGGTGTCCGAGGCGTGGCCGGTCAGCCGGTGGGCGTCGTCCGGCCTGATGAAGAAGCGCTCCTGGGCGAGCAGGGTGCGCAGGTCGTCGTCGATGCGCACGTCGCCGATGTCGGCGACGGTCGTCTCCACACCATCCGGGTTGCGCAGGCACATCAGCCCGAGGTAGTCGGCGCGAAGCGGGTGGAAGGCGTCCTCGGTGTGCCAGGTGAGGGTCTCGGCGCTGCCCCAGCCGATCTGACCATACTCGTGTTCCTTGACCGGGTAGACGTCGTGCATGATCCGCCCGTTCTGCTGGGTGGCCCAGCCAACGGGGTCCCCGAGAAGCGCCGCGATCAGGAAGAACGCGATGTCCTGCCGGAGCGAGGCGGTGTCGTTCGAGGAGCCGGAGCGATCCAGCGGGGTGGGCCCGAGTCCGGAGTCGTTCACGGGAAGACCGGAGACGACGAGTGTGGCCGACCGCTCCGAGGAGCGGTAGTCCAGGACGGCCCTGCGCAGCTCACGCGGCAGTTCGCCCGCGTACAGCCGGCTCTCCTTCTGGAACTCGGCGGACTCCACCGAGTGGGTATGTGATGCTATCTCATGCACTAATCCCTGTAATGACTTTATTTCCTTTTCATTCAGAACGTGAGTGATCACGGGATACGACCTCCGCCAGTGGAATGGCTCTTTCCAACAGGGCACGGCGCAGCGTTCGGCAGCCGTCGCAAGTGCAAGCCGGCGCACGGGTGCTGCCCGCGCGACGCGGGGCAGCAGGCAGGACGGTCCCGCAGGAGTTTCCTGCCCAGCCGTCCGATCGTGCCACGTGAAGCTTCTCAGGCTTCTCTCGAACCACACCACATACTTCAGCCTCCGATGAAACACGGTCATCCCGCCATGGGCCCGGCCTCGTTCACAGACGGGAAGCGGCGCATCGTCGGACTCACCGTGACGAGCACGGCGACCACGCCGAACGCTGCCGCGCATCCCAGGACCGCCGGGGCGCCACCCCCGGTGGCCGCCATCAGTGAGCCGCCCACCGCCGGGCCGAGGGCGCCGGCCCCGCCGCTGCAGAAGCCCGCCAACCCGCTCAGCCGGCCGCGCAACGCGTCCGGGGTGACCATCAACTGGTAGGTGAGTACGGCTGTGTTGGCGGCCGGGGCCAGCAGCGCGAGCACACCGAGCAGCAATCCCAGAGCCAGACCCGGCGGCACGAAGGCCATCGCCGCGGTGCCGACCGCCGCCAGCCAGGAGAAGCCGAGGACGATCAGCACGGTCGGCATCCGTGCGTACAGGCGGGGTGCGATCAGAGCGCCGAGCACACCGCCCACACCGAAGCACCCCATCATCAGGCCCGTGCTGCCCGCCCCGACGTCCCCCTCCCCGGCGAGCACCAGCACGACCACCATCAGTGCGCCGAAGACGAAGTTGGTCAGCATCACCCATGCCAGGGTCGTCCTGATGACCCGATGCCCAAGCACCCAGCGGAACCCGCCCAGCACGTCCACACGGGTGTCACCGCGGCCCGGGGCAGCGGCGTGCCGCACCGGACCTCCGGGCAGTCGCAACAGTGTCAGCGCACCGCAGCACAGCGCCAGCATCACCGCATTGGCAAGGAACGGGTGCACGGGATGCAGGGCGAACAGGAAACCCGCGGCCGGCGGCCCGAGCACCGCGGCGACATAGGGCCGGGCCGTGTTGCGGGCCACGGCCGCGGACAACTGAGCCTCGGGCACCACCTGGGTCAGGGCCGCGTGCTCAGCCGGGTCGAACGCCGCACCGAAGACGCCCTCCACGACCACCACCACCAGGACGAGCGCGAAGCTGTAGCGGTCCCAGACGAGCGAGGCCGCGAGCACAGCCATCCCCGTGGTTCGCGCGCCGGCGCTGACCAGCAGGATCACCCGTCTGTCCCAGCGGTCGGCGAGGACACCCGCCGGGACGACGGCCGCCATCTGGGCGAACGACAGGGCGGAGGAGGCCAGCCCCATCTGTATCGGTGAGCCGGAGCCGGCCAAGATCAGCAGGGGCAGAGCGATGGCCAGGATCTCCGTCGTCAGCTGCGACAGAAGCTGACCGATCCACAGGACGGTGTAGTTGCGGTTGCGGGAGAGGGAGACCGGCGGGGCGTCCGCCCCGCCGGTTCCCTGGGAGCGGGTCGTGGCCATGCGCCCTACCCATCGGCCTGTCGCACACGGCACGCCAGACGCCCCGAGAACTGCAGGCCGTCCGTGCGGCCCGTGGCCGCGTCGCACAGAAAGCGGCCCACGAACAGCGCGGGTCCGCCGTCGAGGTCGTGCAGGGAGAAGCCACCGGTACGGCAGGTCAGCGCATAGGCGGGGCTCCCTTCGGAGGCGAGCCGCAGCAGCCCGTCCGACGCCCGCTCCACGGTCAGCGTGGTCGGCCCGTTCACATAGGTGCCCAGGCAGTCGTCGGGCGGTGGAGCCTCGGGGGCCGCGAACAGCGCCGCCGTACCCGTGCCGTTGCCCGCCGGCAGGCCGGCGCCCGCGAGGTGCTCGGACAGCTCGTCCCACAGCTGTGCGCCGGTGTTGGCGTTGGTGGTGAGGGCCACCGCCGTACCGTCGGCCGGGTCGAAGCGCAGATGACAGGAGACGCCGTCGAGTGTGCCGTCGTGCCCGTAGCGGTCACGTCCGGCGCCGTCCGTGTACCGGGCCAGGCCCAGCCCCCAGCCGTCGGCCATTCCGGCCGGTCCGGCACGGACGCCGCCGAGCTGGTCGCGGCACATCTCCGCCACCGTGGCCGGGCCGAGCGGCGCCGCCGCCCGGCCCGCGTCCGCGAGCAGGCCGGCGAAGGCGACGAGATCGGCGGCGCTCACAGCCAGGCCGCCGTCGGGATCCTCCACCGGGTGCAGCGCCTGTTCGGGTACGGCGACGATCCGGTCCCGGCCGTGCCGCACAGTGTGCCCGGCCGCCACCGGCCGGGCGGACGCCGCGGGGCGGCCCGTGACGAAGGAGGGCTCGATGCCGAGCGGTTCCAGCACGATCGCGCCGACGGCCTCACGCCAGTCCATACCCGTCACCTTCTCCACCAGCGCGCCCGCGACGACGTACCCAGCGTTGGAGTACGAGAAGACGGTGCCCGGCGAATGGACCAGGTCGCCTTCCCTGGTGTGCTCGCGCAGCCAGTGCGACCGGGTGTACGCGGCGCCAGGCTCCGGCTCGGCGACCGCCGACGCCAGGCCGGCCGTGTGACTGAGGAGTTGGCGGACGGTGACCTTCTCGCCGACGCCGAATCCGGGAAGGTGCGCGGCGAGTGGTTCGTCCAGACCGAGTTCCCCGTCCTCGATCAGCACCAGGGTGAGGACCGCGGTGAACACCTTGGTCACGGAGCCGACCGGGAAGGCGGTAAGCGCGGTGACGGGATCGCCGTCGGCCAGGGACCGTACTCCGTGCTCCACCGTCACCGTGACGCCCGCGTGGTGCACGGCCAACTGGGCCCCGGGCACCCGGTGCCGTACGCACAGTCGGCGCAGTTCCTCGCGCAGCGCGGCGGCGTCCGAGCCGCTCACTGGTCCGCCACCCGGGAGGCGATGGTCTGCAACACGGCCGTGAATTCCTCCGCCACCCGTTCCACGGTCGCCTGGTGATGGATGTTCCTGGAGTAGTACCACGTGAAACGGAACCTTCCCTCGCTCACGACCCCGACCACGTCCAGCAGGTGCCAGGCCGTGTTGTCAGGACTCTGATCTGTGCCGAGTGCCGGCAGGTGGCCCCGCACCAGCGATCCCGCGCCCGTCCCGGCGTCCACCTGCCCGTGGTAGTTGAAGACCACGTCGGAATACCGTCGACCGGCGAGCGCTCGCCCCGGCCCGCCGGGCCGGCTCAGGGTGCGCAGGGCCCCGTAGCCGAGTCCCTTGCCGGGTACGGCTCGAAGCGTGCGCCGTAGCGACCGCACCCATGCGGTGAGGTCCTCTCCCCCGTCATCGGGCAGGGCCAGAGCGACCGGGTACAGCGTGGTGAACCAGCCGACGGTCCTGGACAGGTCGATGTCCGGGAAGAGGTCCTCCCGGCCGTGGCCTTCGACGTCCACGACCACGTCCGGCCGGCCGGCCCAGCGGCCGAGAGCCATGGCCAGCGCGCCGAGGAGCACGTCACCGGTCCGCGTCCGCAGCGCGCCGGGTGCCTTGCGCAGCAGGATCTCGCTGTCGTACACGTCCAGGGTCACCTCCAGGTGGTCACGGGACCCCACCGTGTTGGGTCCGCCGCTGTCGACCGGCAGCGTCCCGGTGCCTTCGGGCAGCGCGGACCAGTGGTCCGCCTCGTTGTCGAAGCCGCCGTCCGCCGTGTGCGCGGCGAGCCGTGCCGCCCAGTCCCGGAAGGGAGTGGTCCGTGCGCCGAGGTCGACCATGCGGCCGGCAACGGCCTGCTCGTGTGCGGTGGTGAGGTCGTCCAGCAGGATGCGCCAGGACACCGCGTCGATCACCAGGTGGTGGGCGGTGAGGAACAACCACGGTCGCTCGTCCGCGCCGAAGGTGAACAGCAGCGAACGCATGACGGGTCCGGAGACCGGGTCGAGCGCCGCGTCCGCCACGGCCGCCAGCCGGTCGGCGGCCGCACGCCGGTCCGCAACGGGCACCTGCGACAGATCGTGCCGCACCAGCGGGACGGCGGTGCGGGGTCCTTCTCCAGCCGGGAGGACTTCCATCCTCCAGCCGTCCTCCGCCTGCGTCAGCACGGTCCGCAGCGCGGCGTGCCCGACCGGCAGCGCGGCCAGCGCGGCCCGCAGCGCGCTCTCGTCCAGCGCGGCCCAGGTCTGTGCCAGTTCCAGCGTGAGGGACTGGTTGTAGTGGTACGGGGACCGGTCACCGCGGTCCAGGAAGTGCCGCTGGATCGGGGTCAGGGGTGCGGAGCCGGTGTCCGGCAGCAGGTCCGGCCCGGCGGTCTCCGCTTGGTGTTCTTCGGCGACGGCGGCGAGGGACGCCACGGTCGGATGAGTGAAGAGGTCCTTCGCCGTCACCCGCAGACCGGCCCGGCGGATGCGGTACACCGCCTGGATGCTGAGGATCGAGTCGCCGCCGAGCGCGAAGAAGTCGTCGTCCACGCCGACGCGCTCCACGCCGAGCACCTCCGCCCAGACGGCGGCCAGTTTCGCCTCCGACGGCGTCCGGGGCGCCCGGGGCGCGCCGGCCATGCCGTCCTTGGTGTCCGGCGTCGGCAGAGCGGTCCGGTCCACCTTGCCGTGGGCGGTCAGCGGCAGTGCGTCCAGCACGATGAAGGCGGCCGGGACCATGTACTCCGGCAGGGTCCGCCGGACGGCCTCGCGCAGACCGGCGGTGTCGATCGCGCTGCCCGGAGCGGCAACGACGTAGGCCACCAGCTGGGGCGTGCCGGTCGTGGTGTTCCGGACGGCCACATGGGCACGGGCCACGGCCCGTTGGGCGCCGAGTACGGCCTCGATCTCGCCCGGCTCGATCCGGAAGCCCCGGATCTTGACCTGGTGGTCGGCGCGGCCGACGTACTCCGGGCCGCCGTCCGCCCGGCGCCGCACAAGGTCGCCCGTGCGGTACATGCGGGAACCGGGCGGCCCGAAGGGGTCGGCGACGAACCGGTCGGCGGTCAGCGCGGGGCGGCCGAGGTAGCCGCGCGCCAACCCCTCACCGGACACGTACAGTTCGCCGATGACGCCCGGGGGAACCGGCCGCAGACCTCCGTCGAGGACACGGGCGCGCAGATCAGGGATGGGCTCGCCGATCACGCTGCGGCCGCCGTACCGGGCTGCCGAGCCGGCGTCCAGCGGCAGATGCGTGACGTGCACGGTGGTCTCGGTGATCCCGTACATGTTGACCAGAACCGGCGCGTCCTCGGGGTGACGGGCGTACCACGACGCGAGCCGGCTCGGATCGAGGGCCTCGCCGCCGAACACCACCCGGCGCAGTGCGCCCAGGTCGGGGGCGTCACCCGCGCCGGCATGGGCCAGCTCGTCCGCTTGGTCGAGTTGGTAGAACGCCGAGGGCGTCTGATTGAGCACCGTCACCCGTTCCCGGGCCAGGAGGGCCAGGAAGTCCTCCGGGGAGCGAGAGGTGTCGTAGTCGACGACGACGAGACGCCCTCCGTGCAGCAACGGCCCCCACAGCTCCCAGACGGAGAAGTCGAAGGCGAAGGAGTGGAACAGCGTCCAGACGTCATCGGCGCCGAAGGTGAACCAGTGCGCGGTCTCGGTGAACAGGCGCACCACGTTGCGGTGCGGGACGACCACGCCCTTGGGCCGGCCGGTGGAGCCCGAGGTGTGGATGACGTACGCCGGGTGGGCCGGGCGCAGCACGGCACGGCCGGGCGGCGGGGAAGGCTCGCCGGACTCCCGTTCGGCCGACGGTTCGTCCACGAGCAGAACGGGCAGGTCGACCGCGGACAGCGTGGGCCGCACGGCGGTGTTGGTGAGCAGCACCGAGGGGCCGGAGTCGGCGAGGATGTACGCCACCCGGTCGGCCGGGTAGTCGGGGTCGAGCGGCACATATGCGCCGCCCGCCTTCAGTACCGCCAGCAGCGCCACCACGAGGTCGGCGCTTCGCGGCAGTGCCACGGCCACCAGGGACTCGGGACCCACTCCTTGAGCGGCGAGCCGGTGCGCGAGCCGGTCGGCGCGCGCGTCGAGTTCCGCGTATGTCAGATGCCGTGCGCCGTCGGTCACCGCCCGCGCCATCGGCGTGCGCGCGGCCTGGGCCTCGAACAGGTCCGCCAGAGTGGCGCCGCCGGCGTCGCTGGGCGCGGCAGGCCGGCCGTCCCCGGCCTGTTCCAGGGCGGCCCGCTCCTCCTTCGGGCTCAGCAGCGGCAGGGCGGCGATCCTGGTGCGCGGAAGGGCGGTGATGCCGTGCAGCAGCACCCGCAGATGGCCGGCCACGCGTTCTACGGTGTCCGGGTCGAACAGGGCGGTGGCGTAGCCGACGGCCGCCGTGACCCGGCCACCGCGATCGGTGAAGTGGAAGCTCAGATCGTGGCTGACGGCACCGCTGGTGAGCGGTATCTCCTCGACCGCCAGGCCGGGCAGAGCGAGTCCGCCGGACTGCTCCCGCTCCAGGTTGACCATGACCTCCACGACGGCGTTACGGCTGGGGTCGCGCTGGGGCCGCAGTGCCTCCACGATCCGGTCGAACGGCGTGCTCTCATGGACGAATGCGTCCAGCAGGGTGGTACGGACATCCGCGAGGAACTCGTCGAACGGCTGGTCGGCGTCGACGGCCGAGCGCAGCGCCACCGTATTGACGAAGAGGCCGACGAGCCCCTCGGTCTCCTGGCCCTCGCGGCCGGAGGCGGGAGTGCCCACGACGATGTCGTCCTGACCGGTGAGGCGGGCGAGCAGGATCTTCACCGCTGCGGTCAGCACCATGAACAGCGTGACGTCGTACCGTCGGGCCAACTCGCGTAGAGCAACGGTGAGTCCGGTATCGAGGGTGAAGAGGTGAGCCTGTCCCGCGGAGTCGCGCACGGCCGGGTGGGGCCGGTCGACCGGCAGCTCCAGCGGAGTGATCCCCCGGAGCCTTCCCCGCCAGTACGCCAGGTGGCGGTCGGTGCCGTCGGCGGCGAGGGACTCACGTTGCCAGACCGCGTAGTCCTGGTAGCTCACCGGCAGTTCGGGCAGGGCGGCCTCGGTACCGACGAGGGCCGCGGCGTAGCAGGCGGCGAGTTCGTCGGCGAGGATCCGCATGGACCAGCCGTCCGTCGCGATGTGGTGGATGACCAGCAGCAGGCTGTGGTCGGCCGGGCCGCTGCGGAACAGGGTGGCCCGTAGCACCGGGCCGGTACTCAGATCGAACGGCCGGGCGGCCTCCTGCCGCATCCGCTCGAGCAGGGCGGCCTCGGCACCGGGCCCGTCCACCGCACCGGCGTCCACGACGTCGAGCAGAGCGCTGGTCGCAGCCGGGGCGGGCTGGACGAACTGCATCGCCCGTCCCTCCACGGTGGTGTACAGGGTGCGCAGCGGCTCGTGCCGCTCGATGATCCGGGCCAGCGCGGCGCACAGGGCGTCCGTGTCGAGGGAACCCCGCAGCCGCATCGCGGTGACGAGGTTGTACTCGACGTTCGATGGGTCGAACTGGTGCAAGAACCACAGCCGTTCCTGGGCCGAGGACAGCGGTGACGGGCCGCTCCGCCCGGTGCGCACCGGGCCCGGCCGACCGCGGTCCGGCGGAGTGTCCCCGACGTCGAGGGCGCTCGCCAGCGCGGCCACGGTCGGCGTGTCGAACAGCTGGCGCGGTGAGACGTGCCGTCCGAGCCGGGTCCGGATCCGGGAGATCACCCGGATGCTGAGGACCGAGTCGCCGCCCAGGTCGAAGAACCGGTCATCGGCTCCGACCCGGGGCACGCCGAGCACCTCCGCCCAGATCTCGGCGAGCACCCGCTCGGTGTCGGTGCGCGGCGCCTTGTACGGGCGCTCCTCGTTCACCGGTGTCCGCGGCAGCGGGAGCGCGGCCCGGTCGACCGTGCCGCTCGGCTGGACGGGCAGCGCGTCCAGCAGCACCACGGCGGTCGGCACCGCCGCCTCGGGCAGGGCATCGGCGAGGAACGCACGCAAGCCGGCCGGGTCCGGGGCAGCGCCGGGTGCGGGCACCGCGTAGGCGGCGAGCCGGCCGCGGCCGGTGTCGTCCCGCCAGGTCCGGGCGGCCGCCTCGGCGACCTGGGGATGACGGGTCAGCGCGGCCTCCACCTCGCCGAGTTCGACGCGAAAGCCCCGGATCTTGACCTGGTCGTCGACCCGGCCGAGGATCTCCAGGTTTCCGTCGGCCCGCCAGCGCGCCCGGTCCCCCGTGCGGTACATCCGGGCGCCGGGCCGCTCGGCGAACGGGTCGTGCAGGAAGCGTGCGGCCGTCAGGTCGGGTCGGCCGAGGTAGCCGCGGGAGACGCCGTCACCGCCGATGTAGCACTCGCCGGCCACACCGACGGGTACCGGACGCAGCGCCTCGTCCAGCACATGCACGGAGGTGTTGGCGAGTGGTCGGCCGACGGGGGCGTACGCGCCCTCACCCAGCGGGTCCCGGCCCAGTTCGAAGTGGGTGGAGTCGACCGTGGTCTCGGTCGAGCCGTAGGCGTTGACCACCACGGTGTTCCGCGACAGCGCTTGCCACACCTCGGCGGCCGCCGGCAGGGACCAGCCCTCTGAGCCCACCATGAGCAGCCGCAGAGCCTCGGGGCAGCGCCCCCGCCAGGTGAACTCGGCGGCCAGCGCGTGGGCCAGCGAAGGAACAGTGATCATCAGCTGGGCCTCGCTGCTGAGCAGCAGGTCGGCGAGGGCCACCGGGTCGGCGACGGACTCCTGCGGGCAGACGATCATGGTTCCGCCGAAGAGGGCGGAGAGCAGGAAGTCGGCGAAGAACAGGTCGACGGACAGGCTGGAGACGGACAGCACCCGCGGGCGCATGTCGGTCAGCCCGTGGCGCAGGTCCCAGGCGCGCACCATGTGATGGGCCTGGCGGTGCTCGACCATGACCCCCTTGGGGCGGCCGGTGGTGCCGGAGGTGTACACGACGTACGCCAGGTCGTCGGGGGTCACGTCGCCGTGCGGGGCGGTGGCCGACTGCGCGGCGATGGCCTCGGCGTCGCGGTCCAGGTCGACGAGAGTGCCGGAATGGCCTGCGAGCAGGTGGCGCAGCGGCCCCCGGGTGACGACCACGGGCGCCTCGGCGTCCTGGAGCATCAGCCTGAGCCGTGCCGCCGGGTACTGCGGGTCCAGCGGTACGAACGCCCCACCAGCCTTGAGCACGGCGAGCATGACGACGGTGGCCTCGGTGCCACGCTCGACGAGCATGCCGACGACCCGGCCGGGGCCCGCGCCGAGACCGACGAGGTGCTGGGCGAGCCGGTTGGCGTGCCGGTCCAGCTCGGCATACGTCAGGGTCGTCGTGCGGTCCGCCAGGGCGGGCGCGTCGGGGGTACGGGCGGCCTGCTCGGCGAACAGCTCATGGATCAGCCGGGGTGTGGATGCCTCGACGGCGGTGTCGTTCCACTCCACCAGCAGCATGTGGGCCTCGGCCTCGGTGAGCAGGGGCAGCTCGCCGACAGGTGTGTCCGGGGCGGAGTCGAGGGCCGGGCCGAGCGCGTCGAGCAGCGTGTCCAGGTGGCCGGCGATGCGCTCGACGGTGTCGATGTCGAAGAGGTCGGGGTCGTAGCCGATCGCCAGACGCAGTTCGTCGGCGGCGTGCGCCGTGAGGGTGAGCGCGTAGTTGGTGTGTTCGTCACCGAGGTACGAGCCGACCTCCAGTCCCGAGCGGACCGCGGCGCCGGAGTCGTACGGGTAGTTCTCGAAGACGACGATGCTGTCGAACAGACCACTCGTGACGGGCAGATCGCTCCAGCGCCGGATGTCGACGAGTGCCGCGTGCTCATGGCCCCGGGAATCGGCCGCGGCGGCCTGCAGACCGCGCAGCCAGGACGCGGTGCCCGACCCGGTGTCCACCAGGGCCCGCACCGGGACGGTGTTGATGAACAGGCCGACCATGTCCTCGGCGCCCGGCAGGTCCGCGGGCCGCCCCGCGACGGTCACGCCGAAGCACACGTCGGCCTCGCCGGAGTATCGGGACAGCAATACCGCCCAGGCCCCCTGGACCAGGGTGCTCACCGTGAGACGGGCGCCGCGGGCGCTGTCGTAGAGGCGCCGTGAACGCGCGGCGGACAGCCGCAGTCCCACCTCCCGGGAGGACCGGGCCGCGTGGGCGCGCACGGGCACCCGGTCGTATGGCAGCGGGGTGGGGGCCGCGAGTCCGGACAGAACCCGCCGCCAGTGCCGCTCGGTCGCCGAGGCGTCCTGGTCGGCGAGCCAGGCGATGTAGTCCCGGTAGGGGCGGCGGGCGGCCGGGCGGGCTGCGGGCGAGCGGCCGATGAGGCGGGCGTACTCGGAGAAGACATCGGCGAGTACGGAGGAGAAGCTCCAGCCGTCGATCACGAGGTGGTGGGCCGACCAGTACAGCTGCACAGCGCTGTCGGCCAGCCGTACCACCAGCAGCCGCAGCAGAGGCGCCCGGTCGAGCGGAACGGTGCGCCGCTCGCGCTCCTCCCACAACGCGCCGAGCGCCGCCTCCCGCGCGGCATCGTCCAGGTCCCGGTGGTCCAGGTACTCGACGGTCAGGGGTACGCCGGTGTGCACGATCTGCACGGGTTCCCCGAGGTCGGCCCAGTGCACCGAGGTGCGCAGGGCGGGGGTCGCGTCCACCACGTGCTGCCAGGCCCGGCCGAGCGCCGCCGGGTCGGTCACCCCGTCCACCCGTACCGAGAAGTGCCCGGTGTAGGGGTCGCGCTCGCCGTCCGCGAGCGCAGTCAGGGAGTGGAAGAGCATGCCGCTCTGGGCCGGGGACAGTGCGTACACGTCCTCGACCGACGGGTCGTCCGCGGTGATCCGGTCCACGGCGACCTGGTCCAGGGCGGCGAGCGGGAAGTCCGAGGGGGTGAATCCGCCGGCGCCGGGCCGGGCGCAGTGCTCGACGATCGCCTCCAGTGCCGCGGCGAAGGCCCCGGCGACCCGTTCCACGGTCGCGCGGCGGTGCGCCCCGGTGGCGTACTCCCAACGGAACTCCATTCGGCGGTGCCGGACTTCGCCGTTGATCTCGATCAGATGGCCGCGTGCCTGATCCGGGGCACGCTCGGCGCCCGGCACCGGGTGCGTGCCGCGCAGCAGGCCGGTGCCGTCACCCGGGATTCCCTGTCGGCCGAGGTAGTTGAAGCTGACCTGCGGTTCCGGGCCGGCCGGCAGCACCTCCGGACTGCCGGCGAGGTGGCGCAGCAATCCGTAGCCCAGTCCGTGCCCGGGTACCGCGCGCAGTTGCTCCTTGACGCTCTTGAGTACGGCGCCCCAGTCGTGCTTCACCGGCATGGCGAGGGCCACCGGGTGGACGGAGGTGAACCAACCGACCGTGCGGGAGAGGTCGACGTCGGGAAACAGTGCTTCGCGCCCGTGGCCCTCCAGGGTGACGGGCACCGTGTCCGAGCCCGTCCAGTCGGCGAGGACCCGGCCGAGCGCGGCGAGCAGGACATCGTTGACGCGGGTGCGGTAGGCGCGCGGGACGTGCCGCAGCAGGGCGTCGGTGGTCCGTTCGTCCAGCCGGACCGTCACTTCATCAGCGCCGGCAACGGTGTTCTCGCCCGGTTCGGCGCTGTCCAGAGGCAGTCGGCCGGCCTCGGCGATCGCCCGCTGCACCCCTTGCCAGTGGGCGAGTTCGCCGAGCGGGCCACCGTCGGCGGCGTGTGCGGCGAGCCGGGCCGCCCACGCGCCCGGGGACGTCGTGCGCGGCCCCAGCTCGACGGGAGCGCCGGCGCGTGTCCGGCGGTACGCCTTCTCCAGGTCGGACAGGAGGATGTGCCAGGAGACGCCGTCCACGACGAGGTGATGGGCGGCCAGGAACAGCCGTGGCGGGCGCCCCTCATCGATGAACAACTCGGCGCGCAGCAGCGGCCCCTCGGCCAGGTCGAATCCGGACTGGGCGGCGACGGCCGCCTCCCGCAGGGCCGTGTCGGGGTCCGCCTCGCCCGACAGATCGGTCACCCGCAGCAGGTCGAGGGCCGGTTCCGCCGGCGCGTGGCGCAGCTGCCACCCCTCCGGCCCGCGCCGGGCGCGCAACCGCAGCGCGTCGTGCTCGCCCACGACGGCGGCCAGCGCGGAGCGCAGCGCCCCGGGATCGGTGCCGGCATCCAGTTCCAGCAGAACATGCTGGTTGAAGCGGTCCAGACTGGCGCCGAGCGTGTCGAAGAACCAGCGGTGGACGGGCAGCAGGGGTATCTCGCCGTCGGCGGTCGGCTCTGCGGCGGCGGTCGGCTGTTCCTCATCAGGGGTGGCCAGTGCCTCCGCCGCCAGTTCGGCGATGGTCTGCCGGAGGAAGGTGTGTTTGGCGGTGAGCCGCAGCCCGGCTTCGCGCGCTCGCGAGACGACCTGGAGGCCGAGGATGGAGTCGCCGCCCAGATCGAAGAAGTTGTCGTCGACGCTGACCTCGGGGATGCCGAGCAGCTCCGACCAGATCCGGGCCAGCGTGCGCTCGGTGGCGTTGCGCGGGGCCATGCGGCCGGTGGTGGCCGCCCCCAGGTCGGGTTCGGGCAGCGCCCGCCGGTCGACCTTGCCGTTGGCGTTCAGCGGCAGTCTCTCCAGCACCATCACCACCGAGGGCACCATGTGCTCGGGCAGGTATGTGCGTGCGTGCCTGCGCAGTGCGGCAGGGTCCGGCGCATGGCCGTCGGCCGGTGCGGCGTAGGCGACGAGCCGACGAGTGCCCCGAGCATCCTGCCGGACCGCGACGGCGACGGCGGTAACCGCCTCGTGTCGTTCGAGGACGGCCTCCACCTCGCCCGGCTCGATCCGGAACCCGCGCACCTTGACCTGGTCGTCAGTGCGTCCCAGGTACTCGACGACTCCGCCCGCGCGCCACACCGCTCGGTCACCGGTCCGGTACATACGGGTGCCCGCCGTGCCGTACGGATCGGCGACGAACCGTTCCGCCGTCAGGTCCGGGCGGCGCAGATAGCCGCGGGCCAAAGCATGGCCGGAAAGGTAGACCTCGCCGGGAACGCCCGGCGGGACGGGGCGCAGCCGGGCGTCGAGGATCTTCACCCGCACGCCGGGCAGTGGCCTGCCGATGGGCACATGGGTGCCTATGGCCGACGGGGTCAGCGGGTCGCTCATGGTGGCGCACACGGTGGCCTCGGTGGGCCCGTAGGCGTTGATCAGGCGTCGCCCGTCGGACCAGGTGCGGGCCGCCTCGGGCGGGCAGGCCTCGCCGGCGACGACGAGCGTCAGCTCCCGCGGTATCTCGGCCGTGGCGAGCGCGGACAGCGCGCCGGGCGGCAGGGTGGCATGGGTGACGCGATGCCGGTGCAGCGTCGTGGCCAGCGGCTCGCCGGGCAGCACGCGCTCCTTGGGTACGACGACGACCGCGCCGCCGCGCAGCAGCGCCATTCCCAGTTCCGAGAAGGCGGCGTCGAAGCCGAACGAGGCGAACTGCAGGACCCGGGCGTCCGTCCCGGTGCGCAAGTGCGTGCCCTGGCCCGCCACGAGGCCGTGCACTCCGGCATGGGTGACCACGACGCCCTTGGGACGCCCGGTGGATCCGGACGTGTAGATCACGTAGACCGGGTGCGCTGTCAGCAGCGGTGTGGTGCGCTGGGCATCGCTGATCGCGGTGGCGGGCAGGCCTCTCAGCAGGGCTGTGGTTCCGGGGTCGTCCAGCACGATCTGGGCGGAGCGGGCAGGGGACCGGTCGGCGAGCGCGCCCGTGGTGACGGTCAGCACCGGCTCGGCGTCCTCCAGGATCAGCTGTAGTCGTTCGTCGGGCTGATCGGGGTCGAGCGGCAGGTAGGCGGCACCCGACTTCAGCACGGCCAGCACCGCCACCACGGTGTCCGCGCTGCGCGGCACCGCCACGGCCACCATGTCCTCCGGTCCGGCGCCACGGGCGATCAGCATCCGGGCCAACCGGTTCGAACGTCGGTCGACTTCCGCGTAGTCGAGCTGCTCCTCGTCGGTGATCAGGGCGAGGGCCGACGGGTCGAGGGCCACCGCGTCGGCGAACAGATCGGGGACGGTGCGGGGGGCCGCGCCCGGCCCGTTGTCCGGCCACAGGTCGAGCAGCCGACGGCGCTCCGCGGCGTCCAGGGTGGGCAGCAGGGCCACCGGACGTGCCTCCGCCCCGTCCGCGAGTGCGGCAAGCAGGGTCGACAACTGACCGGCCATCCGCTCGGCCGTCTCCTCGGTGAACAGACCGGTGGCGTAGGTGAGGTGGACTTCGAGCGCGCCGTCACGTTCGAAGAAGTCGAATGCCAGATCCATGCTGGCGGTGGTGAGCGGGACGGGCCGGTCCTCGGCCTGCAGGCCGGCCGGCTGCCGCGGCGCGGCCTGCTCGTTGTGGAGGTTGACCGCCACCTCGGTCAGCGGTGGGCGGCTCGGGTCCCGCTCGGGCCGCAGCTCCTCCACGACCCGCTGGAAAGGCACGTCCTGATGCGCGAAAGCGTCCAGCAGTCCGGATCTGACCGCCGCCAGCAGTTGGGAGAAGGGCCGGTCCTCGTCGACGTCGGTGCGCAGGATCAGCGTGTTCACGAAGCAGCCGACCAGTCGCTCGGTGTCCACGTGCCCACGGCCGCTGACCGCCGTGGCGACGGCGATGTCCCGCCGCCCCGTCCAGCGGGCCAGCAGCACGTCCACGGCCGCCGTCAGCACCATGAACAGTGTGGCGCTCCGCGACCGGCCCAGCTCGCGCAACCGCCCGGTCACCTCGTGGGGCACGCCGAAGAGGTGGACGGCGCCCTCAGCGCTGCGCACGGGCGGGCGCGGCAGGTCGGTGGGAAGGTCGAGCGGCTCCAGCCCGGCGAGCCGGTCCCGCCAGTGGCTCAACCCGCCGGCGACACCACCGTCACCGCGGGCGTTCAGGCGCCGGTTCTCCCAGGCGGCGACGTCCGGCTGCCCGACGGTCAACTCGGGCAACGCGGCCCGGCCACCGCCGGTCGCAGCGTCGTAGAGCACCGCGAGGTCGTCGGCCAGGATCCCGAACGACCAGCCGTCGGTGACGATGTGGTGCATGCTCAGCAGCAGCACGTGCTCCCTCGGGGCGAGCCGGAGCAGCCGGGGCCGGAAGACCGGCCCGTGTCGCAGGTCGAAGGGGTCGTGGGCCTCCTCCCGCAGCCGCTCGTCCAGCAAGTCCGCCGGGTCCCGCCCGTCCGGCGGGGCGCCGAGATCCTCGTACGGCAGTGCCGTCCCGGCCGGCAGACGGACGAACTGGCGTCCCACACCATCGACGGTGTCGAAGGTCGTCCGCAACGCCTCATGCCGCTCCACCAGTCGGCGCACGGCCGACTCCAGGGCGGCGACGTCCAGGTCACCGGTGAGGCGCAGAGCGCGCATGGTGTTGTACTCGGTGCTCCCCGGGTCGACCTCGTGGAGGTACCACAGCCGCTGCTGGGCCGCGGACAGCTCCAGCGGGCCCTCACGGGCCACCCGCGGCAGAGCGTCGTCACCGGTCGGAACGCCGGAGCCTGCCCGGCCGGCCAGCCGCCGGCGCAGCTCCTCCTGGAGTCGCTCGGGCAGCGCCGCGATGTGGTCCGTCGCGGACATGGGCGTCGAAGGAGTTTCCACATGTTCCCCTGAGGTCATGAACGGGCCCCCGGTGCGTCGTCGGCGGCCTGGGCGGTACGCGCGACGTCACGCTCCAGATCCGCCAGAATCTTCTGCTGGACGAGTTGCGCGAGCGCGGCGATGGTCGGGGCGTCGAAGAAGTCCCGCGGCGAGACGGAGACGCCGAAGGCGTGTCCGAGCCGGGACATCAGCCGCAGGCTGGCGATCGAGTCGCCGCCGAGGTCGAAGAAGCTGTCCGCGACGCCTATCCGGCCGGGCGGCAGCACCTTCGCCCAGATGTCGGCCAGCGCCTGCTCGGTCGGATTGCGGGGGGCGATGTAGGCGGCGGACACGGTGTCCTCGCGGGTGGGTGCGGGCAGTGCCCCGCGGTCCACCTTTCCGCTGGAGTTCAGCGGCAGCGCCGCCAGCACGAGGAACGCGGACGGCACCATGTAGGCGGGCAGTTCTGCGGCGAGGGCGGCGCGCAGGGCGGCGGCGTCCGGCCGGGGTGCCGCGGCGGCCGACGCGACGTAGGCGACCAGTCGCTTGGCGCCGTCGTCCTCGGCGCGGGCGACGACCACGGCCTCGGCCACGTCGTCCAGCTTGAGCAGGGCGTTCTCGACCTCCTCCAACTCCACCCGGTAGCCGCGGATCTTCACCTGATGGTCGGCGCGCCCGGAGAACTCCAGTAGTCCGTCCGCGGTCCACCGCACCAGGTCGCCTGTGCGGTACAGGCGGGCCCCGGAAGGTCCGAACGGGTCGGCGACGAACCGCTCCGCCGTCAGGTCCGGGCGGCCGAGGTAGCCACGGCCGACTCCGATGCCGCCGAGGTACAGCTCGCCGGTCACCCCGGCGGGCACCGGACGCAGCCACGCGTCGAGGACATGGGCGCGGGCACCGCCGACCGGCGGTCCGATCGGCACGGTCCGGCCGATCGTTCCGTGGTCCACGGTGTGGAAGGCGGCCGCGATGCTGATCTCCGTCGGGCCGTAGGCGTTGATCAGGACACGGCCCCGGCTCCACCGGCGGGCGGTCCGCGGCGGCAGGACGTCACCGGCCGAGGCCGCCACGGCCAGCTCGGGGAAGTCCTCCGGGTCCAGGGAGAGCAGCACCGCGGGCGGAACCATCATCGTGGTGACCCCGTCCTCGTGCAGATGCCGTCCCAGCACGGCCGGACTGCGCTGTGCGTCCGCGTCCGGGACGACGAGGGCGGCGCCCGCCGTCAGCGTCATGAAAACCTCCATGACGCCGCCGTCGAAGCTCATCGTGTAGAACTGCAGCACCCTGCTGTCCGGGGTGATGCGAAACACCCGGCTCGACTGCTGCGCGATGTTGGTCAGGCCCCGGTGTTCGATCATCACGCCCTTGGGACGGCCGGTGGAGCCCGACGTGTACATCACATACGCCAGCGCGTCGAGGGACCCCCAGCCGTCGCGGACCGGGGTGGCGGGGCGCCGGTCGATCTCCGGGCGGTCGGTGTCCAGCAGCACCAGCGTCGCCTCCCGGTCCCGGAACCGTTCGACGAGGTGCGCCTGGGTCACCAGCACGGGCGGCCGGGTGTCGTCGAGCATCGTGCGCAGCCGGTCCTCGGGGAACGCCGGGTCGAGGGGGAGATAGGTGCCTCCGGCCTTGAGGATGCCGAGCAGGCCGACCAGGCCGTCGATGCCCCGTTCCGCGGCGAGACCCACGACGGTCTCGGGCCCGACCCCGAGGGCGGCGAGATGTTGTGCGAACTGGTTGGTACGACGCTCCAGTTCACCGTAGGTCAGCGTCCGTTTCCCGTGCACCACCGCAGTGGCTTCAGGGGTCCGCCGCGCGTGCCGGTCGATCAGCTCCTCGACCCTGCGAGGCACCACGGGGTCGCCGCCGCCCACGGCCCAGTCGCCGACCAGCCTGCGGTACTCGTCCGCTCCCAGCAGCGGCAGATCGGCCACGCGCCGGTCGAGCGGTCCGGCGGCGATGCTCTCCTGCAGCATCCTCAGGTGACCGCTCAGCCGCTCCACCGTGCCGGTGTCGAACAACCCGGTGTCGTAGTGCAGCAGCAGCGACAGCCGTTCCTCGGCGTAGACGACGATGTTGAGCGGGTAGTGCGTACTGTTGCTCGACTCCACGGCGAGGACGCGTGGGCCGCGCCCGCCCGGCGCATCCACCGGGTAGTTCTCGAACACCACGACGCTGTCGAAGAGTTCGGCGTGTCCCTCGCCTCCCATCCGGTGCAGCGGCGCGAGGTCGTGCTGCCGGGCCTCGGCCTGCTCGTCCTGGAGGTGGCGCAGCCAGTCGCCCAGCCGGGCCTCTTCGTCGACGTCCACCCGCACCGGCAGGGTGTTGATGAACAGCCCGACCATGGACTCGGCCGTCTCCAGCTCGGTCGGGCGTCCGGCCACCGTGGCGCCGAAAACGACGTCGCGCTCCCCGCTGTAGCGGGACAGCAGCAGCGCCCACATGCCCTGCACCAGCGTGTTGACCGTGACGCGGGCCCGCCGGGCCGTGTCGTACAGCCCGTCCGTCGTCGCCCGTGTCAGCTGCAGCCGCAGCTCGGCGGAGGTCTCGTGGGTGGAGACGGGGGGTGTGCCGTCCGGGGCCGGGCGGTCGTAGGGCAGCGGAGTACGCGCCTCGTGCCCGGCCAGATGCTGTTGCCAGTACGCCTCGGCGGCGGCCGTGTCCTGCCGGTTCAGCCAGCGCACATAGTCCCCGAACGGCCGGCTCGGCCGGCGCTCCGGCGCTCGCTGTCCGGCGAGTTCGGCATACTGGCCCAGCATGTCGTGGACCACCCGCATCACGCTCCAGCCGTCCAGCAGGGCGTGGTGGAAGGTCCAGATCATACGGACGCGTCCGCCGCCCAGATCGGCCACGGCCGCGCGGAACAGCGGCGGGGTGCCGAGGTCGATTCCCCGGTCGCGGTCCGCCTTCAGGTAGTCCTCGTGGGCGCGGCGCAGGGCGGCGTCGTCCAGGCCGCTCCAGTCCAGCCGGGTGATGGGCAGCGTCACCCGGGTGTGCACCAGCTGCAGCGGTTCGGGCAGGCCGTCCCAGCGGATGGCCGAACGCAGCACAGGTGTGTCGTCCACCGTCCGTTGCCAGGCCTCGGGGAGCAGCCCGGGCTCGCGGATGCCGGCCAGGTCGAAGGAGGTCTGCTCCAGGTAGACTCCGTGCCCCGCGTCCATGAGGTGATGGAAGATCATGCCGCTCTGCATGGGGGTGAGCGGATAGATGTCGCGCACCGACCTGCCGTCGCCGACGAGCCGGTCCAGGGTGGCCTGGTCGAGGGCGCTGAGCGGGAAGTCGGACGGCATCCGGCCGCCCGCACCGGGCTCGGCGCAATGTGCGACGATGCCGGCCAGGTGGTCCAGGAACGCGGACGCGAGCGCCTCAACGGTCCGTTCGTCGTGCCGGCCCGGGGAGTAGGACCAGGTGAACTCCAGCCGTCCGCCGCTGACCTGACCCACTATGTCGAGGGCGTGCAGGCGAGCGGCTGCGGGCTCCTCGGTCAGCCCGACGGGCGAGACGGAGCGGTACAGCGGGTCGCCGTCCGTGCGGCGCAGCAGTCCGTCGAACTGGCCGAGGTAGTTGAAGACCACCTGTGGCCGCGGGTCCTCGGAGAGTTCTGCGGCGGCGCCGAGGTGACGCAGGGCGCCGTAGCCGATGCCGCGCCGCGGCACCTGGCGCAGTTGGGACTTGACGGACTTCAGCAGGCTGCCCCAGCCACCGTCGGCGCCGACGGTGAGGGCGACCGGGAAGTAGGAGGTGAACCAGCCGACGGTCCGGCTCAGTTCGAGGTCGTCGAACAGCTCCTCGCGGCCGTGGCCCTCCAGGGCGAGCACGACACGGTCCTGGCCCGTCCAGTCGCTCAGCGTTCGGGCGAGCGCGGTGAGCAGGACGTCGTTGATCTCGGTGAGGTACACGTCCGGGACGTCGGTCAGCAGCGCACCGGTGGTGGCCTCGTCCAGCCGGACCGTGACGGACCGGGTGGCGGTGACCGTGTCCGGGCCGTCGCCGTCGGCCGGCAGTTCGGCGTCCGCCCGTCCCAGCACCCCGGCCCAGTGCGTCAGTTCTTCGGCGAAGCCGCCCTCGCGCACCAAGGTGTCGAGCCGCTGGGACCACCGGGGCACGGAACTGGAGGCCGGGCCGAGTTCGACGCGCTCGCCTGCCCGTGTCTGCTCGTAGGCGGTGCGCAGGTCCTCCAGCAGAATGCGCCAGGACACTCCGTCCACGACCAGATGGTGGGCGGCCAGACACAACCGGGCGGGTCGGCCGGCGGCCCCGGTGACAAGCACGGCGCGGAACAGCGGGCCGTGTTCCAGATCCATCGGGCCGGTCAGCCAGTCCAGATCCGCGGCCTCGGACATGGCCTCGGTGACACGGAGGGTCTCCCCGTGCTCGGCTTCGGCGATCCGCTGGGTCCACCCGCCGCCGTCGGTGTGCGCGAACCGGGCCAGCAGGGCGGGGTGCTCCACCGGCAGCGCGGTCAGGGCGGCGCGCAGTGCCGGTACGTCGGTGTCGTCACCGAGCTCGGCGGTGACGGTCTGGTGGAAGATCCCCGACCCGGCGCGGACCTCGAAGAACCAGTGCTGGATGGGGGTGAGCGGGGCCGGACCGGCCGGACCGGCGGGGCCGGCTCCGGCGTCCGCCAGCCGGCTCACGTGCGGGGCGAGTTCCGTGACGGTCTGCCGGCGGAACAGGTCCTTGGAGGTGACTCGCAGCCCGGCGCGCCGGGCCCGGGCGATGACGCCGAGGCTGAGGATGGAGTCGCCGCCCAGGCTGAAGAAGTTGTCGTCGACGCCGAACCGCTCGACGCCGAGCACCTGTGCCCAGATTTCGGCCAGCACCCGCTCCACCTCGGTGCGCGGCGCCCGGAAGGAGGCGTCGGCGGTACCGGCCGGGTGCGGGTCGGGCAGGGCACGCCGATCGATCTTCCCGTTCGCGGTCAGGGGCATCCGGTCGAGAACCAGGAACGCGGCGGGCACCATCACCGCGGGCAGCTGCTCCGCCAGCGCGGCGGACAGCCGGTCGACGGCGACGTCGTACCCCTTCTCGGCGACCACGTACGCCGCCAGCCGGCGGGTCCCCGTCCCGTCCTCCCGGGCGGTCACCAGGACCTCGGCGACCTCCGCGCGTGCGGCGATCACACTCTCGATCTCGCCGGGTTCGATACGGACACCGCGGATCTTGACCTGGTTGTCGATCCGGCCGAGGAAATCCAGTGTCCCGTCGGCCCGGCGGCGCACCAGGTCGCCGGTTCGGTACATGCGCCCGCCGGGTTCGCCGAACGGGCAGGCCACGAAGCGCTCCGCAGTGAGGTCGGGCCGGTTGTGGTAGCCCAGGGCCAGGCCGGGACCGGCCAGGTGCAGCTCACCGGGCACGCCTGCCGGCACGGGGTTGCCTCGCGGGTCGAGGACGTAGGCGGCGAGGTTGTCGACGGGGCGGCCGATCGGGGGCAGACCGGTGTCGGCCGTCTCCTCCTGGGGCGGCACGGCGCAGGAGGTGGCGAGAACGGTGGCTTCGGACGGGCCGTACCCGTTGATCAGGGTGAACGGCAGCCCTGGGCCGGGCCGGCGGCGCAGCACGTCGCCGGCGACGACCATCAGGCGCAGCCGGGTGCGCGCCAGCGCCGGCTCGTCCAGGATCGACTCCACGCGTGGGGTGGGCAGGAAGGTCACGGTCGTGCCCCTGCGGATGTACCAGTCGACCAGCGCGCCCGGGTCGTCCAGGACCTCCTGGGCCGGCTGGTCGAGACGGCCGCCCGCACAGAGGAAGGGCCACAGCTCGGCGATCGCCACGTCGAAGCCGATGCCGACGATGGAGGCGGACCGGTCCTCGGGGCCGATCCCGTGGTTGCGGATCTGCCAGGCGCAGTAGTCGACGAGCGCCCGGTGCGGGATCACCACGCCCTTGGGGCGGCCCGTGGACCCCGAGGTGTAGACGAGGTAGGCGGGATCGTCCAGTTCCACGGTGGTGGCCGGCGCGTCGGTGGGCCGCTCGGCGATCCGGGGCCAGTCCCGTGCCAGGTCGATCGTCTCGGCCCCGGCCGGTCCGCCCGTCGTGTCGAGTCCCGCGACAGCGGATGAGCCGGTGATGACGACGGGCGTGCCGGTCTCGGCCACGATGTGCCGTAGCCGTCCGGCCGGCACGTCCGGGGCGAGCGGCACATAGGCGCCGCCGGCTTTGAGGACGCCGAGCATCGCGACGAGCAGGTCGGGTTCGCGGCCCAGGCACAGCACCACCGGAACTCCGCGGCCGACGCCCCGTGCCGCCAGGTGGTGGGCGAGTCGGCTGGAGCGGTCGTCCAGTTCCGCGTAGGTGAGCGTGACACGGTCGGAGGAGACTGCGACGGCGTCCGGCGTGCGGCGGGCTTGCTCGGCGAACTGGCGGTGCGCGGGAAGGCCGGTGGGCGACGCCACAGCCGTGCCGTTCCAGTCGCCCAGCATCAGCCGGCGCTCGTCCTCGCCCAGCAGCGACAGGTCGCCCACGGGCCGATCAGGGCGTGCCGCCATGGCTGTGGCGAGCGTGTGCAGATGGCCGACCGTCCGAGCGATGGTGGACTCGTCGAAGAGGGCGGTGTCGTACTCGATCACGACGTCGAGGGCACCGGCCCGCTCCGTGAACTCGAAGGTGAGATCGAAGATCGACGCGGTGCGGGGCAGCGGGACGCGTTCCGTGCGCAGCCCGCCGAACTCGTCCGGGGCGGCCGGGGCGTTCTGCAGCAGCACCATCGCCTGCACCAGCGCGGTGCGGCTCGGGTCGCGCTCGGGCGCCAGTTCCTCGATCAGCCGGTCGAACGGCAGGTCGCGGTGGGAGAAGGCGCCGAGCACGCAGTCGCGGACCCGGCCGAGCAGTTCGAAGGTCGGCAGGGCGCCGTCCACGTCGGTGCGCAGGGCGAGGGTGTTGATGAAGGAACCGACGAGCCGTTCCAGCGCGGGGTGGTCGCGGCCCGACACGGCGGTGCCCACCACGATGTCCCGCTGCCCGCTGTAGCGGGACAGCAGCAACTGGCAGACGGCCACCAGGGTCATGAACAGCGTGGTCCCGTTCTCCGCCGACAACTGCTTGAGCGTGCCGGTCAACTGCCGGTCCAGCGTGCACCGGTAGGCGGCACCGGCTCCGGTGCGCACCGCGGGGCGGGGCCGGTCGGTGGGCAGATCCAGCGGCGGGGCACCGTCCAGCCGGTTGCGCCAGTAGGCGAGCTGGGGCGCGAGGCGAGCCGTGTCGAAGGTAGTGCGCTGCCATGCCGCGTAGTCCGCGTAGCGGACCGGGAGCGGGGCGAGGCCGGGGCCGGTGCCCTGCCGGGCGGCCGTGTACAGGGCGCTCAGCTCGTCCGTGATCAGCTCGGCACTCCAGCCGTCGGTCGCGATGTGGTGGACGCCGAGCACGAGGACGTGGTCACGTTCACCGCGGCGCACCAGCAGCGCGCGGAACACGGGCCCGGTAACCAGGTCGAAAGGCTGGTCCGCCTCCTCGCTCAGCACGCGCTCCTGCTCCCGGGCCAGCTCCTCGCCCGACAGACCGGACAGGTCTGCGATCCGCAGCGGCACGTCGGTGCCGGCAGCCGGAGTGACACGGCCGGCCGGTTCCGCGTCCGCCGCGCCGTAGGTGGTGCGCAGCGGCTCGTGACGTACCGTGATTTCGCGCAGCGCGGTGCGCAGCGCACCGGTGTCGAGCGGCCCCTGCAGCCGCAGGGCGGAGTGAACGTTGTACTCCACCTCGGTGGGGTCGGCGGCGTGGTGGATCCAAAAACGCCGCTGGGTGAAGGAGAGCGGCACCTCGTCGTCCGCGCACACTTCCGGAATGGCGCCGGCCCCGGGGCCACCGTCGCGGGCGTCCTCCAGTTCCTTCCGGGCGGCGAGCTGTTCGATCGTGGGGGTCTCGAACAGGGCGCGCGGCGAGAGTTCGACGCCGGTGGCCGCGGTGACGCGGGTCAGCACACGGACGGCGGACAGGGAGTCGCCACCGATTGCGAAGAAGTCATCCGTGACGCCGATCTCGTCCAGCCCGAGCACCTCGCGCCAGGCGGCGGCAAGGGCCCGCTCGCGCTCGGTGCGCGGCGCCACGAGCCGGCCGTCCACGCTGTCCTCGCGCGTCGGTGCGGGCAGGGCACGGCGGTCCAGCTTGCCGTTCGTGGTGAGCGGGAAGGCGTCCAGGACGACGAAGGCGGCGGGGATCATGTACGAGGGCAGGCGGGCGGCGAGCAACGCTCGCAGTTGGGACGGCGAGGGCACCTGCCGCCCCGGTCGGGGCAGCAGATAGGCCACCAGGCGCCGCTCGTCCGCGAGGTCGTCACGGACGACGACGGCGGCCTGTTCGACCGAGGGCTCGCGGGTCAGCGCGGCCTCGATCTCGCCCGGTTCCACCCGGAAGCCGCGCAGCTTCACCTGATCGTCCACGCGGCGCACGTACTCCAGGTCCGCACTGCCGTCGGCGGCGCGGCGGACGAGGTCGCCCGATCGGTACATCCGCTCCCCCGGCCCCCCGAACGGGCACGCCACGAAGCGTTCAGCGGTCAGGTCGGGCCGGCCCGCGTAGTTGCGGGCCAGTCCTGGGCCGCTGATGTACAACTCGCCCTGCTCACCCGGATCGACCCGGCGCAGCCCCTCGTCGAGCACGTGGAAGGACAGGTCGGGGATCGCACAGCCGACCGCACTGCCCTCGGCCCGCGCGGCCAGTTCGGCGGTGAGTGCCAGATAGGAGGCATGCACGGTGGTCTCGGTGATGCCGTACATGTTCACGAGGACCGGCGCGTCGTCCGCGTGCCACTCGTACCACTCCGCCAGCCTGCTCAGGTCGAGCGCCTCGCCCGCGAACACGATCCGACGCAGGACGAGACCGGCGCCCAGTTCAGGCTCCTCGCGCTCGGCAGCCATCAGTTGGTAGAAGGCCGAAGGAGTCTGATTGAGCACGGTGACCCGCTCGTCCACGAGCAGGCGCAGGAAGTCAAGCGGAGACCGGGTGACCTGCTGAGGCACCACGACGAGCCTGCCGCCGAACAACAGCGCGCCCCACAGCTCCCACACCGAGACATCGAAGGCGAAGGAGTGGAACAGCGGCCAGACGTCCCGCTCGCCGAACGCATACCAAGCATCGGTGGAGCCCAGCAGGCGCACGACGTTGCTGTGCGGGACCACCACACCTTTGGGGCGGCCGGTGGAGCCGGAGGTGTAGATGACGTAGGCGGGGTTCTGCGGCGACCGCTCGCGGGCCGTCGTGGCGATCGTGACGGGGGGCCTGTCCGGGTCGCACAGCGCGTCCACGGTCCCGGCTCCGTCGAGGAGCAGGAGAGGGGTGTCCCCGGCCGGCCAGGACACGCGTGCCGCGACCTCCTCCTCGGTGATGACGAGGACAGGTCGGGAGTCCTCCAGCACATGCCCGATGCGCTCGGCGGGGTATTCCGGATCGATGGGCACATAACCGGCGCCGGTCTTCAGGACCGCCAGGATCGCGACGACCAGCCACTCCGAGCGCGGCAGCACGATCGCCACCAACTGCTCGGGCCCGGCGCCCTTCTCGGCGAGCAGGCGGGCAAGCCCACCGGACCGCGCGTCCAGTTCCGCGTAGCTGAGCGACCTGTCCTGGAAGACGACGGCCCTTGCGTCCGGTGTCCTGGCCGCCTGCTCGGCGAACAATTCGTCCAGCAGTCGGCTTTCCCCGTCAAACATCGGTTTTCCCCTCGCCCCTTCCGCACGACCGAAATCCGTTTTCTGCCATCCGCACCCGTGATGTCCTCACCATTTACCGAGCTGCGCGGACCCGGGTCACATGTATCCGTTGTAGTGCCGGAATTCGGGCCAAATTTCCTCCCACGGTCCGCTGGGCTCCCGACAGATGTTGATCTTCTTTCCCTGCTCCGGGTTGGTCACCCCGAGGCCGTTGTCGATTTCGGCAACGACCGAGCAGCTACGGAATACGCGTCTCAGCAGGGCGGGGTCGATTCCGACGGTCACGACGACGTCCGCCGATTCCGGCGGAGGTCCCCACGCGTAGAGCTGGTTGTGCCCGCTGTACACAGGGGGCAGCGAGCGGGGACCGAATTTGTCGAGCGCACCGGCCTCACCGAAGTTCTCCGTGAGGATCACGGCCCGGTCCCGTTCGGCCTCCGGCAACGTCTGATGGACGTCGGTGACCTGCCGTACGACCTGCGGCCAGCCGACGCTCTCCAGGGACAGGGAGAAATACTGGAAGTCAGCAAGGTTCCGCTCCGGCACCAGGGGCAGCGCCAGAACGACCTGGAGCGCGCCGCCCACCGTCAGTCCGCCCGCCACCAGCGCCAGCCGTCCCCTGCGGTGCGCAGTCCAGCGCTCGGCGATCACGCAGCCGGCGGCAAACAGGCCGATCAGGAAGCCGCCCGTATAGTCGGAGCGGCCGCCCTCGATGCCCAGCGCGGCAACGGTGGCCACGAGATATCCGGCGCCCAGCGCCCGCACCAGCCGCCAGTGCGGTTCTCGGAAGACCTTGATCAGGCCGGTGACCCAGAAGAACGCCTGGGAGGGCCCGAACAGGAAGATCAGGTTGATGAAGAACACCTGGCGGTTGATCGAGCCGTCCGCTTGTGCCAGCCCCTGCGCCATCTGAATCTGCGGGAAGTCGTGAGCGATCTGGTAGATCAGGTTCGGAGAGCCGATGACCAGGGCCAGCGCCATCCCTTGGTAGAGCCGACGATCACGGAACACCGACCGGGGCCCGACCAGCAGCAGCCCGGCCAGCAGACTGGCGGGCAGCAGCAGGATGATGAACTTCGCGTACAGGGCGACGCCGACCGTGGTGCCGGCGGCCAGCCACCACCGTCCGTCGCGCCGGAGCACGGCCCGCAGCATGAACAACAGGACTGCGCACCAGGCGACGGTGTCGATGGTGCTGGTCAGGATCCAGTGCCCAAAGCCCAGCACCATCGCCGAGGTCGCCACACCGGCGGCCGTCATCACCTGCGCCCGGCGCCGTCCGCCGAGTTCGGCGGCGATCGACGCGCCGAGGACCACGATCACGGCCGCCGACAGAGCCCCCGGCACCCGGATCGCCCAGAGGCTGTCGCCGAGGACGAGAGTGCAGACTCGGACGAGCAAGGGCAACAGCGGGGGCTGGTCCACATACCCCCACTCCAGTCCGTGCTCGCCGAGCATCCGGAAGTACATCTCGTCCGGGTGGTAGCCGTACTCGTTGGCGAAGGCGAGCAGTACGACGGCAAGCGCCGCCGCCACGGCCCACACAGGACGTCGATGCAGTCGTACGGCCAAGGAGGTGGTGGCCCGGGTTCTCGGTTGCTCGGCGATCAACGGCAGCACGGCACTGGCTCCCTCGACGGGTCCGGACGGACACGGCACGGTCACCGGGAATTCTTCGCGCCCGCAGCTGCGCGGCTCCATCAACTTGACTTGTCAGCGAAACAGGATGTCGTCCCCGGTCGAGCCCCGGAAACTCGTGGTCCGGCCTGAGTCGCACCCTTCCCGGGAGGATTGATGACCACCAGTTCGTCGCCCTCGAAGTCTCGACTGGAGCCCATCGCCTCCGAGGTGGAAAAAGCCACGAAACCAACCACCGACCACGGGATCACCATCGTGATTCCGACATTCAACGAAGCGGCGAACATACCTGAATTATTGAGCCGGATTTCCGCTGCGGTGCCGCCCGGCGAGGAGACGTCGGTTCTCTTCGTGGACGATTCGACGGACGACACCCTTGAGGTGATCGAGAAGGAGGCCGCGCGGATTCCCCTCAAGGTCGAGGTGCATCATCGGGACGCTCCGGTGGGTGGCCTGGGCGGCGCCGTCATGGAAGGCATCGCGCGCAGCGGCTCCCGGTGGATCGTGGTGATGGACGCGGACCTCCAGCACCCGCCCGCCTTGCTGTCCGAACTCATCTCCCGGGGCGAGGAGACGAGCGCGCAACTCGTGGTCGCCAGCCGTTACACGGGAGAAGGCAGCCGCAGCGGCCTCGGGAGCCGGTACAGGGTCCTGGTCTCGGGAGCATCGACCTCCCTGGCCAAGGTTCTCTTCCCGAAGCTGTTGCGGGGGGTCAGCGACCCGATGAGCGGCTACTTCGCCATCCGTCGGGAGCTGGTCGACCAAGCCCGGCGTACCGGGGCCCTGCGGCCTCTGGGATACAAGATCCTGCTGGAGCTGATCGTCCGCTGTCGCCCGCACGCGGTCACTGAGGCGGCCTACGAATTCGGCCCACGCCATGCCGGCGAGTCCAAATCGAGCGTCCGGGAGGGACTGCGGTTCCTACGGCACCTCCTACGGCTGCGCACCAGCGGTGCTCCGGCCCGCGCGCTCGCTTTCGGCGCGATCGGTCTGTCGGGTTTTCTGCCGAACCTCGCGGTGCTGTGGGTCCTGATCCACAACACCGGTCTGCACTACACAGCCGCCGAGGTGATCGCCAACCAGGCCGGGCTGTTGTGGAACTTCCTGCTCATCGACAAGGTGTTGTACCGCGGCCGCGAGCCGTTGGGCCCGCACACGCGGCTGCTGGGCTTCATCGCCCTGGCCAATGCCGATCTCGTGGCCCGCATCCCACTGACAGTGCTGCTGGTTTCCAGCCTGTCCCTCACCCCCGTACTGGCCACGGCGATCACTCTGGTCCTGGGATTCACCGTCCGCTTTCTCTCCATCGACCGCTTCCTCTACCGGTGACACCGGCCCCGGCTCAGACGCTTTGCGCACCGGTGCCTCCGTTACGAGCACCGCGCGGCTCCCCGCGCCGGAATGCCGCACCGCGGCGGAGGCACCCGGTCCGGCTCCGACTGGTCGGTGCCCTGCACCGCGATCGCCGGGAAGCGGGTGCTCAACTGACCGGTGAGTAGTGCCATGCCCAGGGGGGTCACCGTGTGCAGGGCACTGGTGCGCACGCGTCGCGTCGTGATGAGTCCCGACTCTCTGAGCACCCCGGTGTGCTGACTCGCCGTCCCCTGCGAGATGCCCAGGTTTTCGGCGAGCTGCGAGGTCGTGGACGTGTCGATCAGAGCCCGCAGTATGGCGGCTCGGGTGTTTCCGACGAGGGCTGCCAGAGAGTGCAGTTCACGGGCCGGGTCCGGGGCCGGCGCTTCGTCCCAGCCGCGGACGATGCTCTGTGAAGCGGCGAAGACCAGTGTCGGCTTGCTCAGTTCGACGAATCGGCCCGCTCTGGCGAGCAGGAAGACCGAGGGCTTGAGGATCAGGCCCCGCCCGTTCAGGGCTATTTCCCGGTCGGGCCCGTCGTGGATCTCCAGTACCGGCGGGTTCCAGATGATGCGTGGATGCAGCGTGGACAGCAGGCGTTCCACGCCTCCCAAGGCTGCGAGTCGCCCGTGCGAGTCGCACACGGTGTCCAGGCGTTCGCGGATCCGGCTCCAGTACGGGGAGACTCCCAGCTTCCACACGTCGAGCGCCGCCTGCACGGCCTCGGCGGGTTCCAGGGCGAACGACGCCCGCGTGCGCCCCGTGGACGGCTCATCCTCCAGCAACGACACGAGATCGTCGAGCAGTTCGGCGGAACGCAGCGCGGGCCGGCGGATGGAGCAACCATGCTGCCTGAGCATGTTCTGTAAGTCGACCCTCCACCGGGCGTAGCTGTCGTTGCGCTGCGGCCCGTGCAGCACGGCGAGAGCGAAGATCCCCTCGACGAGGGGAGTCAACTCGCTCTGCAGGCGCACGCGGATCAGATCGGTAGCCGTGAAGTGGATTCTTTGCACAGCATCGCCCCCCGTGGCAATCGCCTCAGCTCGGCTCGACAGGCCGTCACTTACAGCACCTCCACTCATGCTGGATGAGTGAAGACGAGCCAGCACACCAGTTGAACCACTGGCCAACGCTAGGCTTTAACACCTGACCGGTCAACTGAGATTGGACAGCGAGTCGATTGCCTTGCATATCAGTCTGACGCTAAGGTGCTTCGCCGATGAGGGAGGCCACGCGATGACCGAAAGCGAGGGCGGGCCTGGCAACAGTCTGGCTGACAAGCTCAACCACCTGTTCGTCAAGACGGAGCCCATCGGCCGCCCCCCGTACACCGTTGAGGAGGTCGCACGCGTCATCAGTGCTGCCGGGACTCCGATCTCGGGAAGCTATATCTGGCTCCTACGCAGGGGCCAGCGCAACAACCCGACCCTCCGACACCTGGAGGGGCTGGCCAAGTTCTTCGGTGTACCCCCCGCGTACTTCTTCGACGACCAGGTCGCCGCAGCGGTGAACGCCGAACTGTCCTTGCTCACCGCGCTGCGTGACGCAAAGGTGCAAAAGATCGCCCTGCGCACCGCCGGGCTCTCGGCGAAGAGCCTTGAGTCGATCGGCGAAGTGATTGAACGAGTACGCGAGCTTGAGGGACTGTCCAAAGACGCGTCCGGCGATGAGGTCTGAGCTGTCTCAAAACGATCTGGACGCATGTGGACCAGGAGTGTTGGGATGACGCTCATGGCGATCTTCAGAGGCCCTCATGCACACGAACGGTAAGCGTTGCGGCTGTGCATCCTGATCGCCGTGGCCCGGCATTCCCGGCACCGCCTCCGCCTTTCCGCTCACCTCAGGAAGCGCTGCGAGGAACGCGTGCGCAGCCTCGGCCTGCCTCTGGATGACGAGCTTTCCGTCGAGGAACTCTGTGAGCACATCGGGAAGCTGCGGCAACGCCCCCTACGCGTGGTATCGCTCGCTCTTCCGTCCGACCCGCGCGGCCTGTGGGTGTCAACCGACACACACGACTACATCTTCGTGGAAGAAAACCTCGTCCCTGTTCACCAGCAGCAGGTGATCCTTCATGAGATCGGCCATCTTCTGTGCGATCACAAAACGTCTGCCGTACTGCCGCCGGAAGCATCACGGCTGCTCTTCCCCTCGCTGGCTCCCGGCACCGTACGGAGGATCCTGGGGCGGCAGCACTCGGATTCCGTGGCAGAGATCGAGGCCGAGCTTGTCGGCTCAATGATCGGGCAGCTCATCAGCACCTGGACGCCGCGCCGTGAACTGGTCGTTCCTCAGGAGGCTCGGGAGATAGCCGAACGACTGGCCCTCCTTGAGGCACCGAAGCCCGGAAAGTGACATGAATAGCGTTCTGTACCCGCTTTCCTCAGCCGTGGCTCTCGTGGCCCTGCTCTACAAACTCCGGGTACTCAGGTGGGAACGCTCGATCACCCAGATCGCTCTGGTGGCCCACTTCTTCTTCCTCTTCGTCACCTTCACCTTTTCGAGCCCACCAGTCTGGGTCGCAACCAGTGAACTGATCGGCATCACCAACTTCTCCGGGCTGCTCAGCCAGAGCTGTGTCGTCATCCTGAGCGCCTGTCAGCAACTCGTCCTCCTGGACCTCACCTACGGACCCGGAATCGCCCTACGGAGGGCACGGCCCCGTATTCTCCTGCTCACACTGGCGCTGATCACCATGGTCGGGCTCTTCATGTGGAACACTCCGAGCAGGGAAGCCCCGCACGACTTCGCCGTCGTCCTCGCCGACTCGCCGGCCTATCTCGTCGTGTACCTCGCCGCTTACAGCACGAACCAGGTGGCAATCGCAGTCATGGGCTGGCGCTACTCGAAGATCGCCCCCTCGCTCTGGCTGCGACGGGGGTTGCGCATGGTTGCCTTCGCCCTGCCTTTTGCGCTCGCCTACGCCGTGGTCCGCGCTTACGGCGTCATCGCAGCCCTATTCGGGACATCGGCGTACCCGTGGGAGCCCATCGCACAGGTCAGCGTCGCTGCCGCCGCGTGCGTGCAGACGGTCGGATGGATACTTCCGGACTGGGGTCCCCATCTCACAGGGGCTGTCGACCGCCTGCGCCACTGGCGGACCTACCGCACCCTGTCCGCCCTCCACCGGGACCTCATCGCACACGTTCCAGAACCAGTTCTCCCATGTGCTGGAGTACGTGATTCTCGAACTCGCCTGTACCGCCTGGCCATCGACGTACGCGACGCCCAATGGGCTCTTCAAACCTGGATGAGGCCGGAAGTCGCCCGCATAGCACACGAGGAAGCCGACAGGGCCGGCCTTCTGGGGGATGCGTACGCGGCCACGGTCGAGGCAATCCAGCTTCAGGGGGCCATCGCGGCCATGCGGCAGAACCGTCCGCCCGAGCAACCCGTCGACACACCGACGGTTGCCGCACCCGGCGATCTCGCCGCAGAACTGTCGTACCTGAAGCAGCTGGCCGAGGCGATGGTCTCCTCCGTCGTCCAGAGCTCCATGGACCGCATCACCTCACTGAACTCCGCGTGCAAGGAATCCCCGTGACTCGAACCGACCGTACGAGGTCGACCCGCCCGGCATTCGAGGCAGACCATGACCATCGCCTCGCACTGGGTCGGGTTCACCTTGCCCGGCATGATCGACGAGCCGGGCTCGTTCGCCGGGAGGACGAGTGCGTCAAGGCCGCAGCGGGGTCCGGAGGCCAGCCGGCGGATGTCGTTAGCGATCTTCATCAGGGGTGCAGCCAGGACCCGCAGCCCGGTGGAGGCACCGGTCATGGCGTCCAGGCCGCCCTGGGCGGCGAATTTGTTCTGCGCGGTGGTGAACGGGTAGCCGGTGGCGGTGGCGATCTCGGCTGCCACCCGCTCGCCGAATCCGGGTGGGGCGTTGAGCCCCGTGCCCACTGCGGTGCCGCCCATCACGAGCTCGTACAGGCCCTCGGCGGACCTGGTGTCACGGTCGACGGCCTGATCCAACTGGTGGGCGTAGCCGGACCATTCCTGCCCCACCGTGAGCGGTACGGCGTCCTCCAGGTGGGTGCGGCCGATCTTCACCACGTCATGCCACTGCTGTGCTTTGGTCTCGATGGCGTGCTGCAGCGCCCGCACGCTGGGCAGCAGGTGTTCGTGGATCTCCTTGACCGCGGCGAGGTGCATGGCGGTGGGGAAGGTGTCGTTTGACGACTGCCCCATGTTGACATGGTCGTTGGGATGGATCGGGGACTTGCTGCCCAGTTCGCCGCCGACCAGCTGGATGGAGCGGTTGCTGATCACCTCGTTGGTGTTCATGTTGGGTTGCGTGCCGGAGCCCGTCTGCCAAATGTACAGCGGGAAGTGATCGTCCAGCTTGCCTGCGATGACCTCGTCGGCCACCCGCTGGATCAGATCGGCTATCCAGGCCGGCAGCCGTCTTTGTCGGTGGTACTCGGGGTTCAGAAACGATGGACCGCATACACGTGCTCGCCATGCGCCCAGCGCCGGAGTCCCGGTCAGGTGATGAGAACGACGTGCTGGTACTGGAAAGATACGCTCCATGACCGAAAGCGCACCCGGCCAGAAGGCCCGCGATCTGCTTGCCCAGGCATCCCATCACCCGGTCGCCAGCCCTCAGCGCGACGCACTGGTAGCCGAAGCCGCCGTGTGGGCACGGCTTGACCACACGGCCAGCATGGACAACCACACAGCTGCAACAGCCGACATCAAGTCCGCCCTTGCCGCCCTCACCGACCCCGTGCAGAAACTCGGCAACGCGATCGGCGACCTGACCGCACACACCACGCGCAGCCGGAAACGTACGGCGGGGGCACGGCGGCGCTCGTGGCGGGGCTGACGCCGATCGAGGTCGGCTCGGACTTCGGGGGCTCGCTGCGGTTGCCGCCGCACTTCTGCGGTGTCTACGGCCAGAGGGCCACCGAACGCCGGGTACCGCTGCGCAGTCCCGGCCGACGCGCATGGAGGGCACGGCCGGGATGCGAGGGCCTGACGCCCTGGCCACCCGGGCGCCGGTCGGCCGACCGGTCGAGTCGGATGAGGTCGCCGAGACGATCGCCTACCCGGCCGGCGACGCGGTGAGCTTCGTCCACGGCGTGGTAATGCCCGTGGGCGGCGGCCACACAGTCGTCTGACGCGTGCGGGCGTCGGCGCCCCCAGCCTCCTTCCACCCATCGGAGCCTCCGGAAGGCCGTCATACGGCGGTCGAGGACGATGCCGGAACGGCCCCCCTCGGGACATTCCGAGCCCTCCACGAGGGCGCCCCGCCCCACATTGCGTCCGCGGTGGCGCGGCGCCGACGTCGGCTGGAGTCCGCCACGGCCGACCGTCAGATGCCCGGAAAGGGTTCGGCCAAAGACGTGAGCACGTGGTCGGCCTCGGCGGCGCGCAGTTCCTCGACGGTGTAGTGGCCGCTGGCAACGCCGACCGCGGTCGCCCGTGCCAAGTGCGCGGCCTGAATGTCACGAGGGGTGTCGCCGACCACGTAGACCTCGTCGCGGGTCAGTTCACGGCCGTGCAGACGAGCCGCCTTGGCCATCGCCAAGCGGGTGATCTCCGCCCTGTCCGGCGAATCCGAGCCATAAGCACCGAATACGAAGTAGCGGCCGAGCTTGCCCGGTTCCATCTTGGTCCTGGCCGCGCCCTCCATCGCGCCGGACAGCAGCCCGAGGATGACCCCGGCGTCCGCGAGCTGTCGCAGGGTTTGCTCGACACCGTCCAGAACGCGATACGCCTGTGACACCCAGATGTCCTCCGACAGGTGCCACAAGTACGCGGCGTACAGGCGGGCCATCTCGTCGCAACTGGGGTCGCGGCCGAGCACGGCGCTGAACGTTTCCCGGCCGACCTGTGGATCCGTCTCCCCGGCCGAGGTGTGCGCCCCGATATCGGCGGCTACGCCGTGCAACCGGTCGAATGCCCACGACCAACTACGTCTTCCCGAGTCTCCGGTGTGGACCAGGGTTTCATCGATATCGAAGAGCACTGCTATCGGTCGAGCCATGACGCGTTCTCCTCCCGGTCGACCCCGGTCGACCCCGGTCGCTGCAGCACCGGGGGCGGGACAGCGATGGTGCCTGCGATCGCACATTCTCATTTCCAGATTGCGTGATGGGCCGCGCCTCGTCTCTCGCAAGGCGCGGCACCGAGCGGACGCAGCGCGCTGGGGCAGGAGCCGCAGCCGCAGGCCTGGACCTTGAGTGGACGCTCGGCATCTGCATGTCCTGGATGTGCGGCAGGTGATCGAACTCCCGGAGCGCGACAACCACGAAGCGCCGGACCTCGGCCACAGCCGTAGGGGGTGGACACGGCCTGGGACCGCTTGAGCTTGTTGACCGCCTGCTTGCTGGTGATTGGTGATTCCTCTGGTCGTGGGGCTCATCGTCGAAGCCGGGCCCCATGAGCCCCTGCGCGGCCGGATGCCTGGCTGGCGTCCCACTGTCGTCACCGTAAGTGGCGTAGGCGTCGGCGACGCGGTGGCCGCCATGGCCGACGTGAACGGTGATGGCGGACGGGTCGCAACCGGCCGCGCCACCACCCCGGCGCACCGCCGGTGATCTCGGGTGTCCGCCCAAGCGGCTCAGGCGTAGTGGCGGCAGTGAGGGATCTACGTAGGCTTGATCGCATACGAGCAGGGGCCTTCCGTTCCAGGGGGCTGCCGTGCGGTGCTTTCACAAGGAGACTTGAAAGGTGGGACTTCCATGACCGTTTCCCCTGAGGGTGCCCGCCGTTCGGAGAACGACGCCACCGCATTCACGGCCTCGCCGCAGTTGGCCCAGGCGTTGCAACAGATCGTGGTAGATCTCGTCGAACTGCATCTCCAGGGAAAACAGGCCCATTGGAACGTGGTCGGTCACAACTTCCGGGACCTGCACCTGCAACTCGACCACATCGTCGATGACGCACGGGAGTCGGCCGATGTCATCGCCGAACGCATGCGCGCGCTCGCGGCTTGGCCGGACGGCCGCTCCGACACGGTGGCGGCCAGCACCACGCTCCCTGCCTTCCCGGAAGGAGAGCTGAGTGTGAGCACCGTTGTCGATCTCGTCACCGCTCGCCTGCGTGCCACTGTCGACACGGTGCGCACCCACCATGACCAGGTCGACAGCGAGGATCCCGCCACGGCCGACCTGTTGCACACGGTCATCGACTCCCTGGAGAAGCACGCCTGGATGGTCAGTGCGGAGAACCGATCCCTCTGACACCACTGACCGTCCTGCCCCTGGATGCGGGAGCGGGTGGATCCACTGCTCTCAACACCGTCGGTCATCACCGCCCCTCACCCCCGCGAGGCCCTACCGAAGGACCAGCTCATGCCTGCTCCCGTCGTCCTCATCACCGGCGCACTCACCGGGATCGGCCGCGCGACCGCCCTCGCCTACGCCCGCGACGGCGCGGACGTGACGGTCGGCGGACGCCACCAGGACGAGGGCGACGCACTCGCCGAGGAACTCCGAAGCAGCGGTGGCAGGGCCCTGTTCGTGAAGGCGGACGTGCGCCATGACGCCGAGGTCCGAATCCTGGTCGACCGCACGGTGGAGCACTTCGGGCGCCTCGACGTCGCCTTCAACAACGCCGGTACCGAGGGATGGCTCGGTCCGGTCACCGAGGTGACGGACGAGGCGTACGAGGGCACCTTCGACACCAACGTCAAAGGCACGCTCTTCGGTATGAAGCACGAGTTCCGAGCCATGCAGGCGCAGGACGGCGGGGGCAGCATCGTCAACGTCAGTTCCATCTACGGATTGATGGGCTACCCCGACTACGCCTTGTACGTGGGCAGCAAGCATGCCGTCGTCGGGATCACCAAGACCGCGGCCATGGAAGGTGCCAAGCACGGCATCCGTGTCAACGCCGTAGCCCCCGGCTACACACGGACCAGGATGTACGAGCGCGCCACTGGTAGTGATGCGGTGCGCGCCGCGGTCGACTCCGTACTGCCGATGGGCCGTCCGGGCACCCCCGAGGAGATCGCGGCGGCCGTGCAGTTCCTGGGCTCCGACCAGGCCGGCTACATCACCGGCCAGACGCTCACACTCGATGGCGGTCTGATGTCGGGCTGGCCCCTCTTCCCCACCTCATGACGGACGCCAGGTCACGCGCAGTCCACCGTCCACGAACAGGTCCTGGGCGTTGACGCCGGTGTCGCGGAGCAGGAACTCGGTGGCGTCAACCGCCTCCGCAGTCGTCACCGGGCGCCCGATGGGGGTGCGCGGCACGTGAGGATGGTCCGGCACGTCGATCCACTTGGGGCTGTCTGCCACCACGCCCGGATGGATCGCGTTGACACGGCGGGGCGCAAGCTCCACGGCCAGGGTCCGCACCAGGCCGCTGATGCCCCCGTTGGCGGTGGTCACCATGGTGGAGCCGGGACAGGGGCGCTCCTTGGCCAGGCCGTCGAAGAGCACCACGGCCGCCTCGGAGGTCGGCCGGTCGCCCAGAGCCCGCACCGTCTCGGCGTAGGCCACCAGCTTGATGGAAGGCCTCAGCCCAATGCCTTGTCGAGGTTGAACGCCGCGCTGATGAGTGCCAGGTGAGTAAAGGCCTGGGGGAAATTGCCCACTTGTTCGCCGGTGCGGCCGATCTCTTCGGCGTACAGCCCGACGTGGTTGGCATAGGTGAGCATCTTCTCGAAAGCGAGCCGGGCCTCGTCCACGCGGCCGGCTCGGGAGAGCGCCTCGACGTACCAGAACGAGCAGATCGAGAATGTCCCTTCCTCACCTCGCAGTCCATCCGGGCTGGTGTGGGGGTCGTAGCGGTAGACCAGGGAGTCGGACACCAGCCCCTCGCCGAGGACGTCCAGAGTGGAGAGCCATTTCGGGTCGGTCGGAGAGATGAACTTGGCCAACGGCATCATGAGGACGGCGGCGTCGAGAACGTCTTCGCCCTCGTGCTGGACGAATGCCTTCCGGTCGGCGGACCAGCCCCGCTGCATGATGCGCCGGTAGATCGCGTCGCGGGCTTGGGCCCATCGGGGCATATCCGCGGGCAGGCCCCGATGGGTCGCGATGCGCATCGCCCGTTCGATCGCGACCCAGCACATCAATTGCGAGTACAGGAAGTTCTGGATCTTGCCGCGGGTCTCCCAGATGCCCTCGTCCGGCTGGTCCCAGTTGTCACAGACCCAGTCGACCAGGGTGCCGATGGTGTCCCAGTGTTCACTGGACAGGGGCTGTCCCCACTTGTCGTAGAGGTAGAGCGAGTCGATGAGGGCCCCGTAGATGTCCAGTTGGAGCTGGTTGACGGCATTGTTGCCGACCCGGACAGGAGCCGACCCCAGGTGTCCCTCCAGGTGGGTGAGCTCCTGCTCCGGAAGTTCACTGCGGCCGTCTATGCCGTACATGATCTGCAACGGGCCGCCGGAGCTCTCCTTGAGGCAGATGTTGCCGGACAGGAAGCGCACAAAGGCCTCGGCCTCGTCGGTGAAACCCAGCCTGAGCAGCGCGTAGATACAGAACGCGGCGTCCCTCACCCACACGTATCGGTAGTCCCAGTTGCGCTCGCCGCCGATCTGCTCGGGCAGGCTGGTCGTAGGCGCGGCCACAATGGCGCCGGTCGGTGCGTAGGTGAGGAGCTTGAGGGTGAGCGCGGAGCGGTGCACCATCTCCCGCCAGCGCCCCCGGTAACGGGAGTGCGACAGCCATGTGCGCCAGTACCGCACCGTGGCGCCGAACAGTTCCTCCGCCTCCAGCACGGGGCAGGACCGCGGCTCCACCCTGCCGCCTATCCTGTCGAGCGCGAAAACCGCGGCCTTTCCCTCCTCCAATGTGAAAGAGGAAACGGCGTCCTGACCGTCGATTTCGACCGGAACGCTGGACGTCAGCGCCAGCGTGAGATCCGGAGAGTCGAACACTGTATGGCCCTGTTGCGTACTCACTGTGTGCGTACGCCGGCCGTAGTCGAACCGGGGAGCCACGCGCGCGATGAACGGCATCGACCCTCGCACGCAGAGAACCCGCCTGATCAGACGGTGACGGTCCGCCTCGCGCGAGTCGTCGACGATCGGCATGAAGTCCTGGACCTCGCCGACACCGTTGTCCGCGAAGAACCGGGTGATCAAGATGTTGGTGTCGGGGAAGTAGAACTGCTTCGTCCGAGCGGGTACATCCGGTGCGAGCTCGAACGCCCCACCACGGTCGGCGTCCAGGATCGCCGCGAAGACACTGGGCGCGTCGAAGCGCGAGCAGCAGTACCAGTCGATGGTGCCGTTCGTACCGACGAGGGCAGCGGTACGCAGGTCACCGATCAGGCCGTGCTCGGCGATGGGCATGTAGCGTGGCGCATCGGCCCTGCAGGGGCGGAGGCTGTCACCTGTGGTCATGTGACCTCCCCTGAGCTGGGGAGCGGAACAGTTGGTCTCAGGCTACCTCCGAGCCGCGGTGGGCAGCGAGCGCGCCATCCACTCGCTGTCTGCTGAGCCCCTCGCGGACCCATGCCGGGGAAATGCTGACCTTCGATGCTTCAAAACGCGCCTGACCTGCGCGGACACTCGGAAGCCCCTCCCCGAAGGGGCTGGGACGGAGGGCTCGCGCTGTGTTGAGGTGCACGCGCGCGACGGCGATCGGCTTTCGTCCCCGAACCGCCGCCGGTGGTGTCGGACCACACCGCATCGCGCTGCGGATCGGGGCGGTGCGGGGCTGCGGGTTCGGGGGGGGCGGCGCTTGATGTGCGCGCACGCTTCGTAGCCGCCGCACATGTCCTGGGGCGTGGCGGCGGACCCAGTTCCACAACGTCGCCGCGCGTGCCGGCAAACGGGCGGGCGGCGCGGCAGCGACGCTGACGGCCATCGGTGCGGCACGAAGTTGACGCGCTGCACAGGGTTCATGCCGTGCGCGGGATCTGCTGCGCACGGTTGTGGAGCCGGAGCGCCGTTACGAGCTCGACGATGCCGACCACGACCAGCCACCAGCCCGCGACCAGGGTGAGCACGGCGATCGAGGTGAACGGCGAGATGATCAGCACGATCCCCGCGATGAAGGTGACGACGCCGAGAAGGGCCTGCCAGCCGCGCGCGGGCATGGTGGGGTCGTGTGCGGCGGCCAGCGTGTGGGTGATCCCGCGGATCAGCCAGCCGATGCCGATCCACAACGCGAGCAGCAGGATCGACTCCAACCGGCCCCGGAAGCAGAACAGGCCCAGCAGGATCGACAGGGCGCCGCTGATGAAGGCCAGGACACGTAGCGAGGTCGCCTTGTGCGTGCCGAAGGCGGCCGCCAGTTGGAGCGCGCCGCTGAGAATGAGGTAGATGCCGAAGAGAACCCCTGCGACGAGCAGGGACGGGCCGGGCCAGGCCAGGAGCACGATCCCAAGGACCAGGGAGGCGATGCCGGTGATCAGGACGACCTGCCAGGCGGTACGGGAGAGGCGGTGCAGGACCCCCTCGAAGGGTGGCTCCATGTAGCCCGGGTGCGGTTTCGGCGCGTGCACGTCACCCGTGACATGGGTGTGCCGGTCGTCGTATTCCGGTCCGCGGGGGGAGCCGCTCGGTGCGTCGGTCATGATCCATGCTTGTACCGGGCACGGGCGCCCCGCCACCTCTGCCGGTCCACCTGGCTGACGGCGGGGGCACGGACCGCGCCGCGGGCGCGGGCGGCGAGACCCGCTTGGTGCAGCACGCTCGGGTGGTGCGACACCGTGGCGGGACTGAGGAAGTGGCCTGCTGCGAGCTGTGCGGTGGAAGCCGCTCCTGCCGGCGCCGCGAGCAGCCGGGCGCGGGTGTGGCCGAGCAGTCCGGCCGGCTCGATGGAGGGGCGGTCGGCGCCGTGGCCCTGTCACGGGCGGGGTAGGTCAGCAACGGCGGCCTTCGCCCGCCCCGCCCGGCCCGCACGGCGCGGACGCCGCGGTCGGCCCCGGCCTCGTGCTGCGCGAGGGCCTGCCTGGCCCGGGTGCTCGTCGACACGCTGTGGGAACACGCCCGCCGCTACGGCGAACCGCTCCACGGCATCGACGGCCTCGACACCCGGATCCCGCGGCCGCTCCTCGCCGGGCTCACCGACACCGCCGTGGCCGGTCAGCGCCCTGGACACAAGCGGCTCGGGTCCTTCACGCGGGCAGGCCGGCTCTGCGGCGGGAGACGTCCGTGATGGCGGCCCAGTCCTTGTCGGCGTCCCCGTGCGCCAGGGCGTCGAGGAAGGCGTCCCGCAGGACGCTGCCGAACGGCAGCGGGACGTTTCCCTCGGCGCCGGTCGTGAGCGCGAGGTCGACGTCCTTCAGGCCGAGTGGGACGCGGAAGCCGGCCGGCTCGTAGCGCCGCTCGGCAACCATCGGTCCGTAGCCGCCGTAGACCGGGCCGGGAAAGACCGTGTTGGTGAGCATGTCCACCAGGTCGGTGGCCGGCACCCCGTTTGCCTCGGCCAGCGTGCATGCCTCCGCCATGGACTCGATCGCGCAGGCGATCAGGAAGTTGACGGCGATTTTGGCGACGTTCGCCTGCCTGGGGCGGGCGCCGAAGTTCCAGGTGTGCTGCCCGAGGGCGGTCAGCAGGGGCGCGACGCGCTCCAGCAAGGCCGGGTCACCCGCGGTCAGGACGTTCAACTGCCCGGCCGCCGCCACCGGGGGCCTGCCCAACACGGGCGCAGACAGATACCCGATGCCGTGGTCGGTGTGCAGTGCCTCGGCGCGGTCGGCGAGCGTGGGCGAGACCGTCGCCATGTTCATGTGTACGGTGGCGCTCGAGGCTGCCAGCAAGTCCGGGTCCAGCAGCAGCTGCTCCACCACTGCGTCGCTGGCCAGCATGGAGACGACCACGTCGGCGGCGAAGGCCCCGGCCAGTCCGTCGGCCGCCTCGGCGCCCTGCCCCAGCAGCGTGACGACTGGCTGGGGCGAGCGGTTCCAGACCAGTACGCGATGGCCGGCGCGTACCAGGTTGGCGGCCATGCCCCGCCCCATCGCCCCCAGACCGACGAACCCGACAGTCATACCAGCCATCGTCCACTCCTCGCTGTCCGAGGGCGGCCCGCGGATTCGGCCGCATCGAACCTGACCGTACGCCAGGTGGCCAGAACGGGGGGTTACCGACGGGCCGTGTCTGCCGGCATGCAGACCGGCTGTCCACACCTCGGCACATCAACTCAACCCGCGGCGCCGCTGCCGACGGCATGCGACGCCGGTGGCCCGGCGCCACGCCTGGTCGCACCGGCTGCGCACACGCAGCACTCCGCGCGGCAGAGAGCGCTGGCCGGGCCCGTCCGCCGGTGCCTCGACGCAGTCCGTTCCGGACGTCAGCCGCGTGTGTTGCACTTCACCAGGCCTTCGGCGACGGCCGGGCCGTTCCATGACCGGCCCGGGAAGGCTGCGGCGGTCGATCGACACGGCCCCGTCCCCGTACTCGTCCCACCGCCGCAAGGAGGTTGGCTGGTCGTTGTGGTGGGGTGGGGAGGAGACAGCGAGGCGGACTTCATGTCCAGAGCTGTTCACCGAGAGTCCCGGCGGATGCGGCGCCGGGCAGGACGTAGGCCACCGCCGAGGCCCGGTGTTGGAGGAAGGGGTTGAGGGCGTCGCGGGCGGCCAGGCGGTTCTGGACGCGGATGAACTGATCGGGGTCGCGCATGAAGGCGCAGAAGAGAAGGCCGCGATCGGTCGGGCCGTCGTCGTAGCTGTAACTGCGGCGGAGCATACGGGCGCCACGGTCGAAGCGGGGACTGGCGAGACGCACGTGGGCGGTGGCGGGGATGAGGTAGGAGCCGTCGGGATTCTTGGCGTAGATGTCCGGCTCGTCATGCTCGGCGGTGCCGCTGAGGGGGACCCCGTCACGGGTACGGCGGCCGACCATCTGGTCGCGCTGGCGCTCGGGGAGGGCCGCGAAGCCGGTGACGTCCATGCGGATCTTGCGGTAGATCAGAACGGTGCTGTTGCGGTGGCCTCCGAGTGGGCCCCACACCCACCGCTCGGCCGCCGCTTGATCGGGGTTGGCGGTGCCGTCTTTGGAGCCGAACAAGTTGCGCGGGGTGGTGCCCGGGGCCGTGTGGGGCAGGAAACCCGACTGGGTCCAGCGCGGTACGGCGCCGACGGCATGCGCGGCCGTGCCGACGAGTTCGGCGACGACGGTGAGGGTCCAGCGGTCGACTGCGCACAGCTGGACCAGGAGGTCGCCGTTGCTGCGGCGCGGGTCGAGGCGATCGCCGGAGAAGCGTGGCAACTCGCCGAATGAGGCGGGAACGTTGAGCCCGAGGCGTGCGGCGAGGGCGGGGCCGATGCCGACCAGGGAGGTGAGCCGGGTCGCGGCGCCGCCCTGGAGTCGCGGGTCCGGCGGGGTGTCGGAGGCCGAGGTGGCGAGCGTGCGGGTCAGCGCGCCGAGGACGTTGCGCAGGGTCTTCCGGTCGGAGGCTGCGGAGGTCTGCGGGAGGTCGAAGGAGAGCAGGTGCGTCGCCGGTTGCTGGGGGCCCAGAACACCCGCCTGTCGGGGGCCGTGGAAGGGAATCGCGGACTCGGTCGGCGGAGCACCGGTGGTGGCACGGCCGGCTGTCCGGTCGTCTCTCACCAGTTCGTCGGCCGCCGCGCCGACCCCGGCGGCGAGCACCGCTCCGCCGACGAGCAGGGCCCGGCGCCGCGCTAAACCGGTTGCCGCGGATCGGGACGGATCCTGCGCATTTCCCTGTTCGGTGGGCATACGCCTATTGGAGACGATAAAACATCTGCCATGCAAATCCTGTGTACAGAAGGCCCGTTGACCCGCCCGGCAGTCCCGGCGGCGGTGTTCCGAGCGGCGCTGCGTCTGTCGGTGCCGGTGGTCTCGGTCGCGTTGGCGGCCACCGGGTGCTCCGCAACGGGGTCGACGCCCGCCGATGCACGGCATCCGGCCGGGAGCGTGCTGCGCGTTCCGCAGGACTTCTCCTCGGTGCAGCAGGCGGTGGACGTCGCTCGTGAGGGCGAGACGGTGCTGATCGGCCCGGGTGTGTACCGGGAGAGCGTGCGCGTCACCAAGCCCCGCGTGGTACTGCGTGGAACGGACCGCAACAAGGTGGTCTTCGACGGCGGTGTGCGTCTGGCCAACGGCATCACCGTGACCGGCGCGGGCTCGGTGGTCGAGAACCTCACCGTGCGCGGCTACCTCGCCAATGGCGTGCTGTTCACCGGCGTCACCGACGAGCGGTTGCAGCAGCGCGGCGCCGGCGGCTCCGCCTACGACCCGCTGGACACCGCCCGCTTCCCTGCCGTCCGGGGCTTCCGCGCGACCCGGGTCACGGCGTACAACAACGGTCTGTACGGCATCTACGCCTTTGACGCGCGCGACGGCGTGATCGAGGACTCCTACGCTTCCGGGCACGCCGACTCCGGCATCTACGTCGGCCAGTGCAAGCCCTGCGACACCGTCGTCCGCGGCAACACCGTGGAGCGCAACGCGGTCGGCATCGAACTGACCAATGCCTCGGACCGCCTGTCGGTGCTGGGCAACCGCGTCGTCCGCAACCGGGTCGGCGTCACGATCAACTCCAATGACCTGGAGGCCCTCGCCCCGCAACGCGGCGCGCTGATCGCGGGCAACGTGGTCACTGACAACAACGCCGCCGACACACCCGAGCAGGCGGACGGGGGATTCGGCATCGGCATCGGCATCGGCGGCGGCACCGGGAACCGTGTCCAGCGCAACCTGGTCCGGGGCAACCGGGCGGCCGGGGTGGTTGTCACCGACCCGCCGGGGCATCCGGCGAGCGGCAACCGCGTCGAGGGCAACCGCGCCACCGGCAACGGCGTCGACCTCGTGTTGGCTTCCGCCGAGCGCAGCAACTGTTTCGCGGGCAATCGGCCCGCCACCCAGAGCCCGGACGGCCTGGAGGGTCGCGCGGGCTGTGGCACCCGCCGTCGGGGAGCGCTGCCCGGCGGCCGGACGGCGTCGGTGCAGGCACCGCCCGGCGTTCCGTTCAGCCAGGTGCCGGCCCCGCCCGCCCAGCCGTCCATGCCGGACCCGACGGTCCCGGGCAGACCGGCGACCGGCCTGCCGGGGGCCGTCGACCCGGCCGCGTACCCCCTCCCGAAGGACGCGGACGCGGTACCGCACTCGCGCTGAGCACGCTGCTCCGGTGGGCTCGTCCCCGGTCGCCGTGCCGCTGTGACGGGTGTGTCGAGGAGGGGAGTCGGCACCCGTGGAAGCCGGGGTGCATCGGCACGGAACTGTCAGCCGGTGGCCCACGGCGCCTCGGGGAGCTTCGCGCGGCCATCACGTCCGAAGAACTCCACGGTGGTCGGGGTGCCCAGGCCCGACATCCGCATCGTCACCCGCCGCAGGCCGCCGTCACCGTCGACCCAGTACGTCAGCGGTGACCGTCCGCCGTCGGGCCCCGCGCTGGGTGTGGCGCCCTGGGCGCGCGGCCCGGCGAACCGGTCGTAGCCGCGTCCGTCGATGCGTTCGTGCTCCAGCCAACGAGCCCCGGACTGCGCGAGCAACAGCGGGTTGTCGGGACGGTCCGCGCCGAGCCCGATCAGCAACTGGAGCCCGGCGTCCAGGGGATCGGTCGTGTAGGAGCGCGCGGACCAGCCCGAGCGCGGGATGTGCTCGGCCTGCTTCCAGGGCGGTCTGTTGTCGCCCTCCGGCGCGGGGGCCAGGCCGAGGCCGCCGGTGTCCCAGACGATCAGCCCGTGGTCGAGCTGCCCCGCAGCGGGCCCGGATCCCCCGGAGGATCCGGCGGCCCCGGTGACCTGGTAACTCCCCACGGCCCGGTGGTTTCGGTAGTCCACGACCCCCTTGACCCGCACCACCACTCCGCCACCCTCGGTGGCGGTGAGCGTCACCGCCACGGGACTGGCCTGGTACAGATTCAGCCGCGACAGGGCCAGTCTGGACGCCTCCTCCATCGTCACCGGCCGCTCGGCGGCGGTGTCGTCGGAGAGGGTCCGATAGGCGGCCAGGCCGCCCACTGCGGCGCCGCACGCCGTGATCCCGATCAGTGTTCTGAACCAGAGGGCCCGACGCGGCGTACGGCCGTCGGTCTTCCTCTTCCGAGCCATGCACTCGCCTTCTCTCGTCGGTCGGTCACACAGGAGGGCGGGTTCGCGAACCGGTGGTCCGCGAACCCGCCCGAGCCGGCCCGGAGGGTCACCGGTGCCGGTCGCCCCGCTCCGGGGCTACTGCCGCTCCAGGCAACGTTTGCCCCGTCGCGGCGCTCGTGGGCTAGTGGTGCTGTGCCCTTCGCCTGCGCATCAGTACGACCAGCGCCGCGCCGAGCACGGTGAGCGCGGCGCAGCCGGCCAGGGCCAGCGAAACCATCTGGCTCATGCCGGTGGACGCCAGGCCCGAGTTGGGTGCGTGGCCCGGTGCACCGGGCGCACCCGGTGCGCCCGGAGCCCCCGGCGTACCCGGTTTGCCCGGTGCGCCTGGTGTGTCCGGCGTCGTCGGTGTCGGTGTCGGTGTCGGCTCGGTGTCGGGCAGCCGCTGGTTGACCGCTGTCACCGAGACCCCGTCGTCGAGGTTGTCGGAGGTGAGCACCAGCGGTCCGAACACCGGCTCGTCCGGTTCCGCGTACCCTTCGGGCGGGCTGACCTCCTGCCAGTAGTACGTTCCCGGTGCGCCGGTTCCGCTGCAGAGACCGTCGGTCCCGGTCGTGCAGGGCTCGCCGACCGGCGTATCCGGCTCCGCCCCGGTGGTCTGCAAGTCGTCGGAGCCGTTCGTCTCCTTCCACAGCTGGAACTTGGCCCGGGCCAGCGGTTTGCCGTCCTGGTCATGTTTGATCAGGCGCAGCGCACCCTCCTGTTGCCGGAAGCCGAAGTCGTAGGTGTGGTCGTTCTCCCCCGGCCCGCCGGTGGTCAACGTCCGCTCCGGGAACTTCGCGTCGCGCGGGACGATGCCCTTGGAGTCGATGAAGTGGTTGTCGCCGACATCCGCGTCGGTGGGCACCCACTGGTGGAGCGGTCCGCCCTGGGCGTAGTCGGCCGGTTCGTCGATGCGGATGGTGTACTTGGTCCTCGGCTGGAGGCCGCCGGTGACGTTGGAGTCGTCGAAGTAGTACTCGCCGCGCGCCGTCGTCTCGGTCGTCCCGACGAGCTTGCCCGACTCGTCGTACAGGTTGACGGTCGCGCCCACGACCGGGCGCTGGCCCGGGTTCTGGATGCCCTTGCGCTCGGGGTCGTACCAGACCCGGTTGCCGATCTGGAGCGGGGCCTGGTCGCAGAGCACCTCCAGGTCCCCCATCGAGGCACCCTTGCCGAACGGGGCGATGCTCCCCGGTGGGTTGAGGCGCAAGCCGAGCTTAGGGTCCTGCTTGCCGTCGCGCTTCACGAAGGCGGTGCCGTACCCGAAGGCGGTGCCGTCGGGGTCGAAGCCGGCGGTCGCGATGGTGTCCTCGACCCTGGAGAGCGCCATGCCCGCGAAGGAAGCGTTGTGGTGGGAGCCCATCCGGCTGTTGTCGAAGAAGCGGGTGCCGCGGGGGGAGAGCCCACAGCCGTTGTTGGTGTCCAGCACGTACACGCCGTCGGCCAGGCATGCCTTGTTCAGGTCGCCTCCGGCCATGACGTTGGCGACCGAGGCGGGCGTGAGTGCGGCCGGGGTGCGGTCGCCGAAGCGGTCGCGGAAGGCCAGCAGCATGGAACCATCGGACTCGAAGTCGATCTCGCCCAACTGCGGTTCGGGTTGGGCCAGATAGGACTGGCATGCCTGCCCGTTCTGGGAGGTCGGGAAGGTGTTGGTCCAGGGGAACCAGCCCGCGCCGTCGCACGGGGGCCCGCCGACCGTGGACTGGCGCGGATAGTCCAGCGGCTGGTCCAGCACCGGCTTCTCGAACGCTCCGGTGGCGAGGTCGAAGGGAATGACCACCGCACTCAGGTCCGAGACCTTCCCGGTGGACTCGCCGGAGCACACCCCGCCTACGTAGCCGACGCCGTCATGCAGTCCGAGGCCGAACGGGCGCCAGTCCACCGCCGCTGGACAGCCCGGGTCCGGAATGGCGGCGACGGCCTTCGGCGCCGCCGCGGTCGCCACCGTGGCGTCGTAGCGGTAGAGCTTGCGGTTGTTGAGGTTGACGACGAACAGGTCCCTGCCGTCATCGGTGATCTTGATGCCGCCCAGGCTCTCCTTGCCGGGCACGGCGAGGAAGGCGTCGTCGGTGCCCGATCCGTGCGCGGTCGTTCCCGCGTCCGGGACGACGGTGAACAGAGTGGTCTTCTTCTGCGCGCGGTCGGTCACGTAGATCCCGCCGGCGCCTCCCGGACCGTAGTCCGTGGTGCGCTTGGCCAGCGCCGAGGAGAACACACGCTTGTCGGCCTTGTTCCACGCGATGCCGAACAGCGTGCCGGTCTCGGCGTTGGTGGCGATGTCCGTGACGTCGACGCCGACGCCGTCCTGGCCGCGTGCGTCGTACGGGAAGGAGACCAGTGTGCGCTGAGCCGCGCCCTCGCGTGTGGCGGTCTGACACGTCGTCACCAGCGTGGCGTTCTTCTGGCAGTAGTCCCCCGGACTCCACAGCCCGGTGGTGTACGCCACGTTCTTCCCGTCGGAGAGGTCGACGAACTCCTCATTGCTGCTCAACTGGTTGGGCGCACCGTCCAGTCCCTGGCGCGAGGCGAAGGCCGGGAACAACACACCCGGCTTCGGATTCACCACCTGTACCCGATACGTGCCGCTGGTGGTCTCACCGGCCGTCGGGGTCAGTGTCACGGTGCCGTCGGCCGCCGTAACCCCCTCGGTGCCCACCCCGGCATCGTCGGTGAGGGTCACCTTGACGCCCGCGATGCCCGGTTCGAGTGCGGGCGTCCACACGCCGCTGGTGTCCACGGCCCGGATCACCCGGACCGTCACCGATCCGTCCCCCGCCTGCGAATACGCCGAAGGCGCCATGGCTAACGAGCCACTACCGATTCCTAAAGCGAGCGCGGCCACGCAGCCAACGGTGCGGCGACCGAGCAAGCCCGGTCGTCGCCGACGCGGCTCGGGCGCGGCTCCCTTCACTTGTTCACTTGTAGAAGTCATCCCCTGCTCTCAGCGTTCAGAAGGGCCTGTGGCCCTGCTCGTGAGGGAGTATTAGAGATGCGGAGAACCGCCTTGCCGCGATCTTAAAGGGGCTTTAGGCAAGATCGTGGCGGAATGACGAACTCGTCCTCCACCAAACCGTCATGCAACGCCTTCTACGCGCATTGCGGGCAGGACGGCCAGGTGGCGCGGTGGCGAGCGAGGCTCGCACGTCTGTCGCACCGGTCGCCGCAGAAGCGGATGTTCTCCAGGTTCCGACCGAACTCGACGATGGTACGGCCACCGTGATCGTTCGCTGGATGCGCACCGTCAGCCGCAGTTCCGGCGAGCGCCCAGGGTCGCCGTACCGCATCGCCCCTCACGGCGCCACGCGGGTGAAGGCTGAGCGACTGGAAGCGTCCGGGCCCAACGCAGCCTGTATGAGCAAGCAGTTGGCAGCGTGGCCGGCCGAGACGGCCGTGTTCCTGACCTGGACCGCGCCCACGCGTGGGACGAAGCCGACGCCGTGATCGGCGGCGCGGACACCCGGCAGAACTCTCTCCGGTTCTTCTGGACGGGGCAGAAGCCCGCGCACGAGCTACTGCCCCAACTTCTTCTTCGCCCTGCGGAGCGAAGAAACCGGCGGGGGCGTCGCCGTCGTACCCATGGCTTTCGAGATCACCCGGGCGGGGCGGGAGCCCGCCCGGGACCAGGACATCGAAACGTGCGGCAGCGGGGATGAGCGGCGTACGCTCGGCCGGCGTGGCGGCCGGACCCGTGCATGACGGTCGGCCGGCTCCTCCAACGGTCAGCCCGCAAGGCGCTCGACAACGCACGACGCGGACGCGGCTTCAGCGGTCGAACAGGCCGGGATTCTCACGGACGTATTCGGCCACCCCTGAAGCAGGCCGCCCGGTGACCTGCTCGACCCCTTCCGCCTTGCGGTCGTATCGGTTCTGCGCGTGGAGGCGAGCCATGGTGGTGATGTGCTGGAAGACATGGTCGGGCAGGCCCAGCGGCCTGAGATCGTCGTCGATCCATTCCTCCAGGGGAACGTTGGTGTACCCGACCGGTCGGCCCAGAGCTGTGGAGACCTCCGCCGCCATGGCGGCGACGCCCTCCGAGCGCGGGCCGGTCAGTTCGTAGACCCTGCCGATGTGCGGGGCCGGGTCGGCCAGGATCTCTTCCACGACCGCGGCGACGTCACCGGCCGCCACAGGGGAGGATTTCGCCTGGCCGAAGGGCAGTCTGATGGTCCCGTGCTTCGCGATCGAGGAAAAGCCGACACGGAACAAGGGATTTTCCATGAACACCGTGGGCCTCACCTGGACCACGGGCAGGCCCGACCAGTCGAGCACCTGCTCCACCAGCCACTGCTGCCACTGCTGCACGGACTCGGAGGTGCTGGTGAGATCCATTTCGGAGACAGTCAGCTGCGACATGTTCACGAACGCTTCCAGGCGCCCGTCCGCACGCGCGACGGCCGCCACCGTCACGGCGGCCTGCAGATACTGTGCCGACACTCCCATGCCGAAGTACACGCGTGCACAGCCTGCCAGGGCATCGGCGACCTCGCCCGCGCGCGTCAGGTCTCCGACGACGACCTCGGCACCGGTCGCACGAAGCGCCTGCGCCCGCTCGTCGTCGCGACGCACCATGGCTCGAACGGGCAGGTCCCGTCGCCGAAGGCCTTCGACCACGGATCGTCCGACAGCGCCGACGCTGCCCGCCGCGCCCGTCACCAGAACGGGCGGCGCGCCGACTTCTCGGGTGCGGTTCATAGGGGCAGCCTGCGCTGCGCACCACCACGACGCAACCGGAGCCCGACGGACCTCGCCGCTGCCACTTCCATCGGCTCGGACGACGTGAACAGCACACTCAACCAGCCATGCGCTCAGTAGCCAACGGAAACGCGAAGCCGCACCCGGGGGCCTTTACCCGGTCGGCCAATATTTCCCTGGTGGGTGAGGAGAGCACGCTGGTTGACGTCGCCGAGGGCGTGGAGCCGGTCGCCGTCGACGCCTCGGACCAGGCAGGTGGTGTCCACGTCCAGCCACGAGCCGGACTGGCCGCGGGCCGATCCGGGCCACGGTATTCGTCCCCGGTGTCAGCCCGCCATCGGCAGGCTTCTCCGCGACGGCACCGCGTTGAGTTCGTCCACGGCCACCGCCTCCCCGCTCTCCGCGTCGACATAACTGACACGGACGATCGGGTCGTCACCGGTGTCGCGCCCGGCCGTGGCGTCGAGTGCGAACACCACCACGACCGGGCGTGCGTTGGCTCGGTCCCCGTACACCCCCGAGTACTGGAGAATGCGCCAGCCGTCGTCCTCCCAGTGGTCCAGCAAGGCGGACCGAACCACTGGTGCGGCGGCCTGCCAGGCAAGGGAGTTCTCCAGCAGCTCCACGCTCGCCGCGACCGGCACCTGGTCCCTCCCGACGGTGCCGAGAAGCGGGTGGCCGAAGACACGCAGCCTCGTCCGGCGCAGCGGCAGCAGCCACCACCGGTCGAGGTCGGCCGAGAGGGCGAGCAGAACCGCCGCCGCCCCGGCCAGGAAGGCGAAGGCACCGACAGGCCGGTCGATGAGCGCCGACCACCAGGTGCCCTGTGTCACCGCAACGGTCGTGCCTCCGATGAGCACCACGGCCGCCCGTGCGAACGCCCGCCAGGTGAGGGGGAGGTCGTCACTGGCCGAGCAGCCGCAGGAGGACTCCGGTGCCACGGCCCGGCCGTAGCCGAGGTAGCCGAGGAAACCCGCCCCGAGGACCGCGGCTGCGGCCCCCGGCACCGGGCTCGCGGGGGACGCCAGCAGACCTGCGGCGATCAGGAGTTCACCCGCACCGGTCGCGCGCAGCATCGTCGTGGCCCGCTCACTGCTGCGCAGCATGCGGGCCAACGCCGTCTTCGGCGCCTGCCGTGCGGTGTCCCGGCTGAACACCTTGACCGCTCCGGTCCACCCGAGCAGGCCTGCGAGGACCAGTGGGGCGAGGCTCGTTGTCAGTGACGGCATCTCTTCCTCTCTCTGTCCTCGGGCCTGCGTCAGTGCCCGACGGAGATGCGGACGACGTCCACGGAGTTGTCGGACGGCCGCCAGGCTCCGAGCACCTGGGCGTGCTGCCCGATGCGCAGCCGGGACAGGTCGGACGTCAGTGCGCGACCGGCGTAGGAGGCGCTGGCGTCCGGGGCGACATGGCCGACCAGTTCGTGCTGCCCGTGGGCGAGGTGCAGTCGGTTCTTGGCGATGCCGCGAATCCGCGTGTCCAGGTTCACGATGTTCACCCAGACCGCGTCGGCCGCCACGGTGCCGTCGGGCATCTTGACGCCGCGTGCGTAGAGCCCGTCGCCGACCTCGATCACTTCGGCCGTGGTGGCGCGCACCTTCCACACGCTGGTCACGTTGGTCATCTGCACCCGGGAGTGACCGCCGTTGGATCCGGCCACCTCCAGGATGCTGCCGGTGATGCCCGTGATGCGGCCCTCCACAAAGGTGGACTTGGCCATCGCGGGGTCGAGCGAGGGTTCGGCGGCGAATGCGGCCTCGGCGTCGAGGCCGCCGAGCGCGCTCGCCCCGATGATGGTCGCGCCGCCGAGGGCGGCGTTGGTGAGGAAGCGCCGGCGGCGCATCCCGTCGGACCGGTCGTGTCGTACGGTCATGTCGGCGCTCCTCACTCGTAGATGTAGACCGGTAGCTTGCCCGAGCTCAGGTTGCCGATCGCCGAGAAGGCGGCCGGGGTCAGGTCGAGGACGCGGTTGGTGCGGCAGGTGCCATTGCAGCAAGTCGCCTCGCCGCACCACTCCTTGGTACGCGGGCCACAGTCGGTGATCGTGATGCACACCGTCGCGCCCGAGCACTGGTGCTTGACGTTCATCACCGCGCCGCAGCCGCGTCTGGGAATGTTCTCGCCGCAGAGGTCGGGCCGGGTGATGTTCCAGCATGCTTGTGAGGCGTTGGGCCACGCACCGTGGTGTGCGCCGGACTGGCAGGTGCCGCAGGCGCCGCCGCCGGCACTGGAGCATGGCCCCCAGGCGTTGCCGCAGCAGAACCAGCTGGCTTCGCCGGCCCACAGGCTGGTCGATCCGCAAGCCATTGTGTTCCTTTCTCTGAATTGACGCATGCATGACAATTTTGAACCAGTGGCGCCCGTCGCATCAGGGGCACCCGCGTTCCAGCCGAGGATGGTCGCGCGTGCGAAGCAACTCAATGATGCGCGTGGACAAGCCCGTTGTACAGACAGCCACCGACCGGAGCGGATTGACGAACGGCATGTGGAATCAGTGGAACGGCACACGGGGCAGGGGCCTCGTCCAAGGGGGCAGGATCCCCCGCACACCAGGAACGCACACCGGGAAAGCACATCGGGGACGCACACCGGCGCCCCGGCCCAACGCCTGCCGGGGCAGGCGCGGTCCGGCTCTCCGGACGACCTATCCCCCGCCGCCTCCCTGTGCGCGGTCCAGCCAAGGGCCGAACTCGCTCTCCATGACCAGTCGGCCGAGTTTGCGGTACTCCTGGAGCACGGCCGAGACGATCTGCTCCATACCGAGCGGTCCCCCCGATTCCGCCGCCTGATAGGCGGCGGTCACCGCACAGGCGCGGATCGATCCTCCCGTCAGCTCGAAGCGTCGCGCGCAGCATTCCAGGTCGAGGTCCGCGTCGCGCGGGATCGCTGTCCCGAGGCAGCGGTCCCACAGGGCCAGTCGCTGCTGGGCGTCCGGCACGGGGAACTCCGCGATCACGTCGAGGCGGCGGGTGAAAGCCTCGTCGAGATGGGCGCGCAAGTTGGTGGTGAGCACCGCGATCCCGTCGAAGGATTCGATCCGCTGGAGCAGATAGGCCGACTCCACGTTGGCGTGGCGGTCCTGAGCGTCCTTGACCTGCGAGCGCTTCCCGAAGATGGCGTCCGCCTCGTCGAACAGCAGGATGCCGTTGACGTCCGCCGCCTCGACGAAGATCCGTTCGAGGTTCTTCTCGGTCTCGCCGATGTACTTGTCCACCACGGTGGAGAGGTCCACCACGTAGAGGTCCATGCCGAGCTCCGAGGCCACCACTTCGGCGGACATGGTCTTCCCGGTGCCCGACTCTCCGGCGAACAACGCGATGACCCCTCGCCCCCGGCCTCCACCGGGCCGCATCCGCCACTCTCCGAGCACCTGCTCGCGGTGGCGTGCGCGCAGGGCGAGTTCGGACAGCTGGCGGCGGGTCGGGGCGGGCAGGACGAGGTCGTCCCAGCCCACCGTCGGCTCGATGCGGCGGGCGAGCCGTTCGAGCCCGGCGCCGTTCTGGGCCCGGACCGCCCTGCGCAGGTCCTGCGGGTCCACCGCACGCTCCTGCGCGGCCGCCAGCCGGGAGGCGACGGTGGCGGCCCTGCGCAGTTGCTCGGCGTCGAGTCGGTGGGACGTGACGGCCGCCGCGAGTTCCTCGGCTGCCCGCACGTTCTCGGGGGGCAGCCCGACCGCGGTGCCGGCCGCGGCGAGCGCCCGGCTCCAGTGCCGCGCCGCGCCTGCGGGACCGGTGGGCAGGACCCGGACCGGAACGGGGCTCTCCGTGCTCCAGCGGGGGTCCCATTCCCTCTTCCCGTACGCGATCAGCGGGGTGCCGCTGATCGCCGCACAGAGGCTGCCGAGCAGTCCGGCTCCCTCGGGGCGTTCGGGCGCGAGCCCCTCGATCGGCCCGAGGACGACACCGCCTCCGCTCAGCCGGGCCTCGGCCGCCAGGGTCCGGGCGATCTCCGCCGGTTTCGGGACGCCGGCCAGCGCCGCGACGTCGACCAGCAGCGGGCGCAGCCCCGCGCAGCGCAGTGCCCGCACGGCGAGTCCGCCCGGGTCGCCTCCCTGGTCCAGCAGATGCACCAGGCCGCTGCCCGTGCCCAGCGCCGCCGCGACCCGCAGTGCCTCGGACTCAGGGTCCGGCTCGTCCTCGGGACGGGCCACCCGGACCAGTCCGCGCAGTCTCCCGTCGGGTTCGTCGTCACCGAGCAGGTGGGCGGTGATCCGGTCCGGTGCCCGCAGTTGCCTTGACAGCAGCGGACGGTCGGCCTCCAGGACCGTCAGCAGTCCGCCCGCGACCAGCGGGGCGGACGGTGAGAACCGGAAGCGGCCGGAGCTCGCGGCGGGCAGCCCGCAGAGTTCGAGTGCCAGGCCGATGGTGGGCCTGCGCCGGTTGAGGTCGTCGTTGAGGTAGCCGTAGAGCCGCTCGAATCGGATGTCGATGTCCGGTGCCATCGCGACCATCAGCAGGTCGATGTCGAGCGGTGTCAGACCGAAGTCCTCGGCGAGCCGGCGGATCCGGCTGCCGGGCCGCGGATGTGGCGCGGGCTCGGACGCGTACGCCGGCACGGACCCGAAGGCGTCGCGGGCCGCCAGGATCCGTTCGGCCCCCTCGGAGGTGAGGTACTGCCCCCGGTAGGGGTCGTCGGGTTGCGGGTCGACGGCCCGCCGGACCGCGACGGCGTTCCTGACCCGCTGTTCGACGTGGATCAACCGCTCCCAGAGTTCCTCGACGGCGCTCGGGGCGGCGGGCCGTTCACGGGCGGTCCGGGTGTCCTGTGCCGTGGTCATCGAGCCGCGCTCCCGCGCCTGCGCCGACCGGGCGGCAGTCGCCGTTCGCGTTCCGCGGCGAAGCCCTGCTCACCGGGGTCGGACGCCCCGTCGTAGCGCAGCCGTCGACCCGGGCCCGCCACGTCGCCGTCCCGTGCGGGCGCGGCCCGTACCACCAGCCCTTCGGTGACCGGCGGGCCGGCGGACGTCCGTTCGCCTGCCAGCGGTGCCCACACCCGCAGGTCGATCGCGGCCTTGAGCTCGCCGCCGAGCGCGGACCACACGTCGGCCGTGGACGGCCGGTCGGTGCCCGGGCCCGCCGCCTCGATCTCCACGGTCAGGCCCAGTTCGGCGAGGCTGCCGGTGAGCGTCCGGGCGGGCAGCACGTCCGACCGTACGAGGCAGCGCAACACCTCGGCGAGCAGCCGATGTTCGTCCTGCGGGCGGTTGGTCCAGGCGGTCACCAGGTAGGTCAGCTCGAACCAGCGCGGCGGGGTCCTCCGGCCGACCACCATGCCCCGGTCGTCGTGCTCCTCGGCGGTGCCGGTGCGGCGCCGGGTCGCGTCCTCGCGGATACCGTGCAGGAACACGCTGACCGTGGGTGCGTTGCGCCGGGCGGACCATTCCTTCGTGGGCGCGTCGAAGACCAGATCGACACCGCTCTCCTGGAGACCGGCTCCGACCAGCAACAGCCGCAGTCCCTCGTCGACTTCGTGAATCACCGGCGCCCCACCTCGTCAGGCGGAACGATGGTGCCGCCGACCACCAGGAAGCGTGTGGTGACCGGGCTGAACCCGGGTCCCGTGGCGGTGATGGTGCGCGGTCCCGTCCGGTCCTTCACCAGGATCAGCAGCTGGGCGATGAACGTACGGTCCGCGCGTGGGACAGTGGGCGGTGCGGTCGCTGTGATCCCCGGTTTCCAGGTGAGCCTCACCGGGGCCCCCGGCGGGAAGTCCTTGCCCCGGACGGAAGTGACGAACCCCGGTTTGCCGACGGCGGGCACCGCGACGATGCGGGGCCGGAGGATGCGCAGCGGAGTCCTGGCGACGTTGTCGCGGGTGTCGGCGTCGGTACCGGTCGTGGTCAGCTTTCCGGTGATGGTCGTCCTCAGTGCCCGGTCGGGCGCGAGCACGACCCGGACCACCGTGGAGGCTCCCGGAGCCAGGTCGGGCAGGGTGCACACCCCGGCCGCGCAGCCCGCCGGGAGCGGCCCCGCCGGGATGCGCGCGGGCAGGCCGAGCTTCAGCCGCAGGCCGGTGGCGAGGGCGTTCCGTCCGTTGCGCACGGTGTACGTGACCACCACCCGGCCGCCGACGAAGCCGGGGCTGGGCTGGGCGCGCACGGCGACGCCGGGTCCCGCTTCCGGCTCGGGCGGCGGGGCCGGGGGCCGGGGCGGCACGGGCGGCGAGGTCGTGGGGGTGGGGGTAGGAGTGGGGGTGGGCGGCGCGTCGCGGACCGGGACGACGGTCCCGGTGGCGTTGTCCGTGGGATTGGGGTCGAGTACGGCCCCGGTGACCGACCAGCCGATCCGCTGCTCCCCGGTCGTCACGCCGGTCAGCCGGACGGTGACGTCCACGCTCGCCCCGGGCGGGAGCACGCCCAGGTCGCACTGCGGCGCCCCGGTGGAGCAGGTGCCGGCCGGGGTGGTGATCTCGTCCAGGCGCACGCCGGGCGGCGGATCGACGGTGAACACCGTGCCGGGCGAGTGGGCCGGGCCCCGGTTGGTGACGGTGACGGTGACCGAACCGGAGGAACCGGTCTCCACCGGGGGTCCGGTGGGCGGTGCGGTCAGCGACAGGTCGACCGACTGCTGGTAGGCGGGCTCCTTCTGACGTCCGGTGAGTCCGTTGTCGAACGGTGTCAGGCTGCCGGTGTCGAGGTCGAGTACGGACAGCCGCTCCGGGGAGTTCGCATCGACCGTCCGGCGCGAGCTCAGCACCAGCCGTCGCGCGTCCGGCGACCAGGCCACGTCGCGGGGCTGGAAGGGGCCGGTCCGCGAGGTGTCGGGCAGCTCCTGCCCGCAGGCATCGGGGTTGTCCCGTTGGGCGGACGGCAGCAGGACACGGCACCCTTCGCCGGTGGGCGAGGTCACCAGGACTCCGTTGCGCTCGTTGATCCGGCCGCCGCCGTCCTTCCGGTTGAAGGCGATCCGGCCTCCGTCCGGGGAGAACGCGGGGCTGTCGTCGATCACCTTGCATTCACCCGGGCAAGCGGTGACGCTGAGGTCCCGCTGCTGGTCGAGCGCCTTCACCGGGACGGTCCAGACGTGCTTGATACCGCCGAGTCCCCGGATCACGTGGTTGCGGGTGAAGGCGATGGTGGTGCCGTCCGACGACCAGGTGGGCTGCGCGTCACCGCCCACCGATTGCCCCTCCGGCGGGACGATCCGGCCGGTGATCGCCCCGGTGGCGACGTCCGCGATCAGGATGCTGCTGGGCCCGGGCCGTCCCTCGACCCTGCCGGGCGAGGACCGGGTGAAGGCCAGCTCGGTGCCGTCCGGCGAGAAGGCGGGGTCGGTGTCCCAGTCACGGGGACCGCGTCCGGCGAGCGGCATCGGTGCCGGGTTCGAACCGTCGGCATCGGCCAGCCAGATCCGCTCGACGCGCTCGTTCTCCGTGCCCTCGAACCGGGTCAGGACGATGCGCCGGCCGTCCGGCGTATAGCTCTGCCGCTCAGTCCACGGATCGTAGCCGTCCGCCGGATCGAACAGCGGGTCCTTGGCGTGGCTCTCGTTCTTGTCGGCCTCCGGGTCCTCCTTGAGGATGGTGAGCCCCAGGTCCCGCGGGTCCGAGCCGTCCTGCCTGACGTCCTGGAGCGTCGCGACGTGCGTTTCCCCGGTGGTCCGCCGCGCCACGACGACGGTCCCGGAGTCCATCGGTCCGGTCCAGGTGGGCGATTCGACCTCGCGGTCCTCGCCGAGCACCAGGAGCGGCTCGTTCCCGCCGAAGGCGGTCGCCCGGTAGACGTGGTCGTAGTCCTTGCACCCGCAGGTCGTGTCGGGGCTGAGGAAGACCAGGTCGTTCCCGTCCGGCAGCCAGGCAGCCGAGCGGGTGCGCCAGTCGGCCTGCACACCGGCCAGCAGGGGGCGGTCGTTCCCCGGGCCCTCGGTCACCCGGAGCCGCGGGTCAATCGTCCCGTCCTCGGTGAGGGTGTAGGCGACTCGGGCGCGATGGGTGTCGTCGTCCACTGGGTTCCACACCGGCTCGGTCGCGTCGCCGCTCGGGCCGTCGCTGATCCGGGTCGCCGGGCCACCGGACACGGCCCGTTCGTATATCTGCCGACCTCGCAGGGGATCGCCGTCCGCGGAGTACGCGATCCGGGTGCCGTCCGGGGAGAACGTCGGGTGGGTCTCGTCGGCGCCGGTGTCCGTCAGCCGGCGCAGGCCGGATCCGTCGACGCCGACCGTCCACAGGTCGTGCTGGACCCTGCCGCGGGCCCCCGGCTCCACGGAGTCGAACACCACGGTCCGCCCGTCCGGGGAGAGTTCGGGGTGGGCGGCGTCGCGGTCGGTGGTGAGCCTGCGTACCGCTCCCCCCGCCTCGCGCACGTACACCTGTGGGCGCGCCGTGTCGCGCAGGCTGGTGAAGACCAGCGTCCCGCCGCGTGCCGACGGGTCCTGGTCGTAGTGGACCGGTCCGGTACCGAACAGCGGGTCGCTGGTGTCGCTGTCCGGCGGGGAGACCCGGCCGAGGCTGCGGTGTCCGGTACCGGCGAAGGCGATCCGTCCGGCCTCCGCCGGGCCTTCGTCCGCCGCGGCGGCGTGTCTCGGCGCACCCTGCGGCACGGATGCGGAGCCGGCCACCAGAAGCGGGGCCAACAGCACCACCACGCCCGCCAGTCGGTGCAGCCGGGTCCGCCTCGCCGGGCCAGCAGTACCGGTCACGGCCCACCTCACAGTCTGGTCGATGACGCTCCCCTCACCAGCATCCCGCTCGCCCTGAGCCGGGAACAGGCCCCGAGTACCCGGATCGGGGGAAGGAGCCGCTGCCCTTTGCGTCCGTCTCTCCGGCTCCCCTCTCCGGGAACACCGGCGTGTTCCCGTGCGGCGGCGTCGGCGCGCCGCCCGCACGGGAGCGCGAGGCGGGACTCAGATGAGTCCGTGCCGCATGGCGTAGCCGACGGCGTGCGCCCGGTTGCGCAGTTCCAGCCGCGTCGCCATCTCGTGCAGCACGTTCTTGACGGTGCGTTCGGAGTACGAGGTCTTCTGCGCGATCTCCGCCGTGCCGAAGCCCTCCGACACCAGCCGGATCATCTCCGCCTCTCGGACCGTGAGGGTGGAGAGCGAGAGCCCCCGGGGGTCCAGGACCGTGCGCTGGAGGCTGCTGACGTGATCGAGGAGCTTTCCGAGCAGATCGCCCGGCAGGACGCCTTCGCCGTTGGCCATCGCCGTCACCAGGTGGACGAGACGGTCCTGGTCGGCCTCCCCGCGCCTGAGCACGGCGGCCACACCGCACTCGATCAGGGTCTGGAGCGCACCCGATTCGAAGAAGCCCACAACGAGTCCGGTGCGGGTCGCGGTGTTGCGCTGGAGACGGGACAGGAGCCGGACGGTTGGCTCGTCCACCATGTCCACCACCACTAAGGAGACCTGGGCCCGGTCGGCCTCGGACTCCTCTGCCAGTTCTATCTCGGGACGTGGGCGCAACTGGTGGATCACGCCCGTCTGAAGGATCAGATCCTCCGCGTACACCGCTACGGAGACTCGGCCCGACGGGGCCTTCCTCGCGCTGCGCTGGGCGGAGCGTTCCGAAGCGGTGGGCCTGCGGTACTGCCCGTGCGCCGTCGTTGCGTTCTTCATGTCTGTCGTCGTCATCGTTCCGTGCTCGTCTTCCTCAAGTGCTACTGCTCGATATGCCGGATGCCTTTCGCGTTCACGCCGGGTTCCGTCAAGGAGACCTGGCCCGGGGAAGGGGCCCGGGGACACCGTGCCCTTGGGCCGCCGGGGCACGAGCCCTGCCCGTTCGTTGCCCTCTCGACTCTGCTGTGCCGCCGTGTCCGCGGCCTAACGTCGCATCGTGACCACATCTGCCGAATTCGAAATGTCCACGGTGACGGTGTCGCCCGGCGCCGAGGCGACGACGACGCTGACCGTGCGCAACGACGGCGACATCGTCGAGGCCTACACGCTCGAAGTGGTCGGCGACTGCGCCGCGTGGAGCACCGTGGAGCCGGCGCGTGTCTCGCTCTATCCGGGTACTTCCGAGGTGGTGACCGTGCGGCTCGCACCGCCCCGCTCCCCCGAGGTCCGGGCCGGAGAGACGCCCCTGGGGGTCCACGTCCTGCCCGCGGAGCGTCCCGAGTCGGTGGCGGTCCCCGAGACCGCGGTGGTCGTCGAGCCCTTTCACGAGCTCCGGGCCCGGTTGGATCCCCGTCGGCGCCGTGGCTGGTGGGGCGCCCGGTTCCGGACCTCGGTGCAGAACAGGGGGAACACCCCGGTCGACGTCGTGCTCACCGGGACGCAGGCCGGGGAGGAACTCCGGCTGGCCTTCTCCCCGGACCAACGGCGCCTGGAGCCGGGCGAGTCCGCCGAGGTGGGCCTGCGGGTACGGGCCCGGAAGCTGATCTGGTTCGGCAAGCCGGCCACCTGGCCGTTCGAGGTCGAGGCCGCCGAGAGCGCCGAGCGGGACGCCGAGGACGAACAGCCCCGCCGGCCGGAGACGCTGTCCGGCGAGTTCGCGCAACTGCCGGTACTGCCCAAGTGGTTGCTGATCGTACTGGCCGCGTTGCTCGCACTGCTGCTCGCGTGGTTCGCGCTGGTCCGGCCCGCGGTAAAGAGCGCCGCGGAACAGGCGGTGGCCAAGGCCGCGGAGAAGCAGAGGCCGGACAACGATCGGCAGGACGATACTTCGGCCGGTGGCTCGGGCGGCCCGTCCGGCGGTCAGGGACAGGACGGAGGCCGGGAGCCCGGTCCCGGACAGTCCACCGGGCCCGGTGGTTCCGGCTCGGGCGGTTCCGGCTCGACGACGGGCACGGGCGCCGACGGCGACCAGCAGATATCGGAGACGATCGACGTGCAGACCGGGGCCGGGGCCGAGGAGAAGGAGACGTACCGGGTGCCCGAGGGGAAGGTTTTCGGTGTCACGGACATCGTGGTGGCGAACTTCCAGGGCGACGAAGGGGTGCTCACCATCACGTTCGGGAACCGGAAGATCACCACCATCGCCCTGGAGACCTTCCGCAACCAGGACTATCACTGGGTCACCCCCATCCAGATTCCGGAGAACGCCGCGGTCACCGCTTCCGTGACGTGCGACAAACCGGGTACTCCAGCTACCGGAACCCAGGCATCCGGATGCCACCAGGTACTCAATGTCAGCGGCAAACTGAGCGACCTCGCACCGTAGAACAAGGCGCCGGGCCCCACTTTCCCCGTGCGGGACGAGAACAGCAGAAATTCCGGTGCGGGGAAACCCGGCTTGCCGGTCGTTGGCCAAACCCATTCCCACGGGCCCCGGTGATGCGGACCCGCGGCGCCCCGCGAAACCGGCGGCGGGCGAAGAACGTCCGGTCCTCGTCCGTCCGCCGCCCCCTCCCCCCGCCTCGCAGGCAGGGCATCGCACGAGCACCGGTGCGGTCCGCCGGGCTTCTTGGGCACGAGGGCCCGGCCGGTCGGCCGATCGGGCGTGGCTCATTCTGGCCGATAGCGCATACCTATCAGCGGGCTCCGGCCACGGGCTGTCCCGCCAACCATGAAGGCGGGGGCGTCGTCGGGTGGCGTATGGCACGACGGAAGGGCAACGGCATCAGGGCGGGTGCGGCGCCATCGACAGACCCGGCGATGCGCCGCGCACCCGAGGGGGTTGACGGGACGGCCGTCGGCTCGGACGTTCACGAGCGGTTCCGGGAGCCCCGGCGGCGTCGGCCTCGCATGTCTTCGTCCACCGTCGTTCACCGAGTCCGGGCATCCGCGTTCCAGGCGGTCGGCATGGCCGACGAACCGCCGTACACCTCCCGGGCACCCGACTTCGTCTCGCATGCGCCGAATGAGCCGTAGGAACTGCTTCGGGCCGGGCTCGGGAAGCCCGCAGCGACCGTCCGCGCAGGGAAGAACTCCCCATCGCCCAGGTGCCTGGAAAGGCAGCGTCCTTGCCCCGTGCCCAGGACTCTGAGGCCTACTGCCCGCCGGGGCGGCCCGACAAGACTGGGCGTCGATCGGATGACCACCCGAAGGAGCGAGCATGCCGTCGTACCTCACCCCCGGTGTATACGTGGAGGAGGTGCAGTCCGGAGCACGGCCCATCGAGGGAGTCGGCACGGCGGTCGCAGCCTTCGTCGGTTTCGCGGAGACCGGCCCCTTCCACCGGCCGACGCTGGTGACCAGCTGGGACCAGTACGTCCAGACCTTCGGCACCCACGCGCCCGATACATACCTGACCCTCGCGGTCCACGGATACTTCGCCAACGGCGGCGGCGCGGCCTACGTCGTGCGCGTGGGCGGCCCCGCGCAGGACTCGGCGCACGGATCGGCCACCGCGGCGGCCCCGTCCGCCGCTCTCGGGGGCTTCCTGGTGTCCGCACGGCCCGGTGCGAGTGGCAACCTCTCGGTGGAGATCGCCGACGCCGAGGGGGAGAACCCTCCGGAGGACCGGTTCCGGCTGCTGGTGCGGCAGGCCGGCAAGGTCGTGGAGACCTTCGACGTCTCCACCCGCAAGAGCGTCAAGGGCTACCTGGTCACCCAGGCCCGCCAGTCCAAGCTGGTCGAGGTCGTCGAGCAGCCCGGCACGGCCCAGAGCCGCCCCGAGAACCAGGTCCTCCCGCTCTCACCCGCCGCTGCCGGCCCGGGGAGCGGTGCCGTGCGCACCGGCCCGGCCGAGTTCGTCGGGGACGCGTCGGAGCGCACGGGGATCACCGGGCTCGAAGCGATCGACGAGATCACCATGGTCGCCGTTCCCGACCTGATGAGCGCCCACCAGCGCGGCGACATCGACGCCGAGGGCGTCAAGACCGTCCAGCTCGCGCTGATCTCGCACTGCGAGCAGATGGGCGACCGGGTCGCGGTGCTGGACACTCCGCCCGGCATGAGCGCCCAGCGGGTCCGTACCTGGCGCAACGACGACACCGGATTCGATTCGCGCTACGCGACCGTGTACTACCCGTGGATCAACGTCTTCGACCCGGCCGTCGGCCACAACTCCCTGATGCCGCCGAGCGGTCATGTCGCGGGCGTGTGGGCGCGCAGCGACGGCGAGCGCGGCGTGCACAAGGCCCCCGCCAACGAGGTCATCCGCGGCGCGCTGGACCTGGAGATCCGGCTCAGCAAGGGCGAGCAGGACCTGCTGAACCCGATCGGCGTCAACTGCGTGCGCGCCTTCTCCGGCCGGGGCATCCGGATCTGGGGCGCCCGCACGCTCTCCTCCGACCCCGCCTGGCGCTACCTCAACGTGCGCCGTCTCTTCAACTACCTGGAGGAGTCGATTCTCCTGGGCACGCAGTGGGTGGTGTTCGAGCCGAACGACGACCGCCTGTGGTCGAGCATCCGGCGCAATGTGACCGCCTTCCTGACCGAGGAATGGCGCCGGGGCGCTCTCTTCGGCCGCACGGCCGAGGAAGCGTTCTACGTCAAGTGCGACCGCGACAACAATCCGCAGGAGTCGATCGACCTCGGCCAGGTCGTGTGCGAGATCGGCGTGGCGCCGGTGAAGCCCGCGGAATTCGTGGTCTTCCGCCTCGCGCAGTTCTCCGACAGCACCAGCCTCGTCAACGAGTGACCCGACAGGGTCCGCAAACGGAACAGGTGACACAGAGCCATGGCAGAGGGCGACGCTCTTTCCACCCACGTCTTCGGCGTACAGCTCGGCGGCTATCTCGTCGAGTCGATCCAGGAGGTCAGCGGTCTGACCGTCGAGGAAGAAGTCGTCGAGGTCCGTCAGGTGACGGCCGAGGGCAAGCAGATCATCCGCAAGCAGCCCGGTGCCCGCCAGGCCGGTGAGGTGACGATCACCCGGGGGATCGACAAGAGCAGCGAGTTCACCAAATGGATCAAGGAGACCCTCAACAAGGGGGCCGTCGACGCCGCGCGCCAGAACCTGACCATCGAGATCAAGGACTCGAAGGGCGACACGGTCCGGCGCATCCAGCTGATGCAGGGCTGGGCCAGCAAGTGGGAGGGCCCGTCGCTCAAGGCCGGCGAGTCCAGCGCGGCCACCGAGACGGTCACCATCACCTTCGAGGAGATCGTGGTCGAATGAGGCGCAGGACCGTTACGTCGGGCGGGCTCGACGAAGTCCTCGACACCCTGGCGCCCACCCCGTCCGCCGCACGCGAGGAGGGCTCCGCGCCCCCTTCGGCGCGGGAACGCCCACGCCAGGACCTGCGGACGGAGTTCGAGTTCGAGCTGCCACGCGGTTACGTCGACGACGAGGGCCAGGTGCACCGGCAGGGCTCGATGCGGCTCGCGACGGCACGGGACGAGTTGCGCCCGCAGATCGACCTGCGGGTGAAGGAGAACCCGGCGTACTTGAGCGTGGTGCTGCTGAGCCAGGTGATCACCCGGCTCGGCACCGTCACCGATGTGCACGCCGGGGTGGTCGAGCGGATGTACGCCACCGACGTGGCGTTCCTGCAGGACTTCTACCGGCGGATCAACAGCGAGGGCCACACCCACGCCGCGGTGACGTGTCCGTTGTGTCACGGCTCGTTCGAGGTGGACCTCTCGGGTGGGCGCCTGGGGGAATCGTGACGTACGCGCTTCCCCGCCTGCGGGAGGAGATCGCGTACGTCGCCTACCACTTCCATTGGCAGCGTGAGGACATTCTCGACCTCACCCACGGCGAGCGTCAGCAGTGGGTCCGGGAGATAGCGCGGATCAACACCCGCGTCAACGAAGGCGGGTGATCCTATGGGGTTCGGCAACTGGTTCCGCCGAGCGGACCGGATGCGGTCCGTCGTCCCCTCCCGGGGCGGGGACGAAGCCGGTGCCGGTCCGGCGGCCGGAACCGGCTCGGGCACCGGACGGGCCGATCGGCGGGACGGTGACTGGGACGGCGGCTGGCGGCAGGTCGCACCGGCGGCGGTGACCGTTGCCCGGTCCTCGATCGGGGTGAGTGACGGGCTGCGGTTCAGGTCCGGCCTCGCCTCGTGGCAGGACATCGCGTTCGGCGGCGAACTCGGCCATGCCGTGATGCCGTCCGCGCCGGTGGGACTCATCCGCGGGGTCACCCGCCCCGCGGGCCCGCGTGCGGTGTCCGCCGGTGGACCGCTGCTCCTGCGCGCCGCCCGGCCCGATGCGGACGGCAGCAGCACCGAACCCGCCGCGGACCTGCCGCCCGCGGCGGGCGGCGCGGCCGACCGGGGAGCGAGCGGCGGACGGCAGGGCCCGGCGGCCGTCCAGCGGTCGAACGCTCCGGTGCCTCCTGCTTCCCCCGGTCGGGGAACACCCGGGCAGACCGCCCGCGGGGCCGGCGCGACCGTTTACGCGGCCACGCCGGGGTCGTCCCCGACGAGGAGTACGGCATCGTCCGAAGGCCCGGACCCCGCTCCGGCATCGGCGTCCGCATCGGCATCACAGCAAGCCGAGGGCGCCGTACCGGCACCGGCCCCACCCAGGCGCACCCGCCCTGCCGCGGTGCGCCCCCGGCGGACCGCTCCACCCCTGATCGTCGCCCGGAGCCCGTCGATGCCGCTGCGGCACATCAACGGAATTCCGCCGGCCACGGGACCCGCGCCGTCCGCCCCCGTCACCGGCGGCGCCGCCGCGCGGCGGGTCACGGCCGAACGGCCGGGCGGCCCCGCCGCGGATGCCAGCACCGCGCCCGGCACCGCACCCGCACCCGCACCGGGAAGCTCCGCCGGATCTCCCGACGTCACGACGGTGCGGCCCGCCCTGGGCAAGCCGCTGCGGGAACTGCCCTCCGCGGCCGTGCCCGACGACCCGGCGGGGCGGCGCGGAGTCGTACCGTCCGCCCCGGCGGGGCAGCGCGAACCGGGCTTGCCCGTACTCCAGCGGCAGACGTCGGAGGCACCGGACCCGGTGACCACACGACCGCCGGAGGCGACGGCACCGTCCACGCGCCCGCAGCCGTCCCCGCGTCCCGGCGCCGCGAGGCCGCCCCAGGCACCCCCGTCGTCCCCGTCCCACCGGTCGGCACCGGCTCCGGGACGCGCCTCGTCCTCCGGGCCGGAACAGCCCCGGGAGTCCGCCGGGCACGAGCCGTCGAAGTCCTCGGGGTCTGTTGGGGCGTCGGCGCCGCCCCCGCCGGGCCGGACCGGCTCACCGAGGCGTGCCCGCGGCGGGATCGGCTCGCCGCTCCCCTCGCTCCCCTCGACGGCCAGGCTCCGGGAAGAGGCTCCCCTGCTCGGTGACCGCCGTCGGACGCACCCGGGAGCCATGGGCTCCGGGCAGGGCACGACGCCGGTGCGGGAGCCCTCGACTCCCCCGCCAGCCGCACTGGCCGGGCCCGTACGGACACCGACGCGGCCGGACGGGCCTTCCGGGATGCCGGTGCTCTCGTCCCCCGCGTCCGGATCTCCCGGCTCGGGCGCACCGGGCCCCGCGGCGGTCCAGCGCGCGGCGGACACCCGTACGCCCACGCACGCACCCACTCCCGGATCCTCTCCCGCCGCGTCCTCGGCTCGTTCGGCCTCGTCGACTTCTTCGCCCCCTTCAGCCTTCTCGGCCCCTTCGGCCCCTTCGGCTCCGACCGCTCCGGTACGTGTCCGGAGGGTCGCCCCGGAGCGGGCACCGGCAGGCCCGCACGAACCCGCCGGCAGCACCGGAGGGAAGGCACCCGCCGTCCAGCGGTCCCGTGCCCTCCTCCCGAGCAGGGCACTGAAGGTCAGCACCGGCTCGGCCGAGGGCTTCTCGGCCCCGGCGGCAATAAGGGGCGGCGGCACGGCACGGCCGGTCGTGGCAGCCACGTGGCGTCGCGACGTACCGCAACCGGCGTCCGCCGTGCCGCCACCGGGGCGTGGGAGTGCGTCGCCCGGACAGCACGGGTCGGCATCGGGTGCATCACCGCGGCCGACGGTCCCTCACCGGTACGCAGAACCCACCACCCCCTCCCCGTCTCACCGGCCCCGCGCCGACGGCCGGGCAGCGGCGCCCGAACGGCCGACGCGCACGGGACGCACACCCCAAGGGCCGGGGCCCGGCGGGACGATCCAGCGCTCGGTGTCCGGAAAGCCCGAACCCGCGGCTCCTTGGAGCGGGGCACGGTCGGGCCGGAGGACATCCGGTGCTCCCGCTCGGCCCGCACTGGACGGCTCCGTGGCGAGGCCCCCGGCCGGTACCGGCCGGACGGATCGTGGGCCGTCGGTCGGCGGCTCCCTCCTGCGGCTCGTGCAGCGTTCGGCGCGTGGTGGGCCGACCACGCCGTCCCGACTCGACGCCCACCCGTCGTCGGCTCGGGATCACGGGGAATCCCGCCCCGCACGCGCCCCCGTTCCACCGTCCCCGGCACCGCACCCCGCGCCGCCCCTCCCGTACGCGTCGCCGTCCTCCCCCGGAGCGTCCGTACCGCCTGCGTCGCCGTCCCCCTCCGGGGCACCCGCGCCGTCCGCCGCTCGGCCGGTTCCGGTGGTGCGCCCGCATCCGCCCGCGAGGGCCGGATCGGAACCGGCCGCCCTGGCCGTACAGCGGATGGCGATGCCGGTGGTGCCCGAGTCCGCCGGACCCGCGCTCACCGGTCCGGCGCCCGGAGACGGCGCCATGCCGGGCGGGGCACCGCCCGTTTCGGTGCGGGCCCCTCAGCCGCCGCGTGCCACCCCCGGTCCAGCCACCGGAACGGCCGGTCCGGGGGCCGCATCACAGGCCGTTCAGCGCGCGGCGGCCGAAGCCGGGATCACCGGCGTTCCGGTCGGGGCTGCGCCGGTGAAGCCCGCCGGTCCGTCGGTGCGGACCGGACCGGACGTCCCGCCCGATGCGGCGGCTCCGCCCGCGCACCGGGTGACCGGCGCGGAGCTCGAGGAACTGGCACGTCGTCTGCTCGATCCGGTGAGTCGGCTGATCCGCGCGGACCTGCGCCGGGGCCGGGAGCGCACCGGCCGCTTGTACGACGGCCGCCGCTGACGACGGACCCGCCCGGCGACGCACTGAAAACGGCAGAGAAGAAGAAAGGCATATGACGGACAACATCTTCGCGACGAGCGTGTTCTTCAAGCTGGTGATCGGAGGCGACGACCTGGGTGCCTTCCACACCTGCTCGGGCCTGGGTGCCGAGGTGGAGCTGGAGCAGTACGCCGAGGGCGGCAACAACGGCTTCACCTGGCACCTGCCGGGGCGGATCACCTGGACCAACATCACGCTGACCCGGCCGGTGACCACCGACACGCTCAAGATCGCACGGTGGCTGAACGACACGATCCAGCGGGTCGAGCGCAAGGACGGCGAGATCGTCGCGCTCCGCCCCGATCTCAGCCGCATCATCAGCTGGCAGGTACAGGGCATCGTGCCGGTGCGCTGGCAGGGCCCCTCCTTCGATCCCGCCAGTTCCCAGCCGGCGATCGAGACGCTGGAGATCGCGCACGAGGGCCTGGAGCCCTCCTGAGCGTTCACCGGACTGCTCGCGGACACCAGCAGCCCGTCATACGTGAAGTCCCGGAAGGAGGAACACGATGTCACCCGCCGCCCGCACGAGTCGTGCTCGCGCCCAGCTGACCATCATGGAGCCGCCGGCGGAGGTCGGCGCCAAGCCGGGCGGGAGGATCGCCCAGCTCACGTTGCAGTTCAACCCGGCGCGGCTGTCGCTGAACAAGAGCACGGAGTGGCGGCGGACACCGTCCCGGATGGCCGAGCAGTCCGCGCTGCCCGAGTTCGTGGGCAGCGGACCCCGAACCCTGTCCATGGAAGTCTTCCTCGACGCCACGGCCACCCACGACAACTCGGTGGAGAAGGCGGTGGAGCAGCTGATGCTGGCGTGTGCGCCCACCCCGGACAGCCTGGCCCGCAAGACGCCGGCCAGCCCGTGGGTGCGCTTCGACTGGGGTACGTCCCGGACGACCTCGTTCGACGGTGTGATGTCCAGCCTGTCCATCTCGTACACCCTCTTCGACGTCGACGGGAAGCCGTTGCGCGCCACCTGTTCCCTCTCGATCGAGGAGGCCGGCGGCGAGACGCCCGGCCAGAACCCGACATCGGGCTCGCGGGAGGCACGGCGCACCCACCGGGTCGTCGTCGGTGACAGTCTGCCGCTGCTCGCCTGGCGGGAGTACGGCGACGCCACCGCGTGGCGCACGATCGCCCACGCCAACGACATCGACGACCCGATGCAGTTGGTCCCGGGCAGGGAGCTGGTCGTACCCGGCCTGGAGGCCCCCGCCGCGGAGGGCGGCCGGTGACCGCCCCCGGCCGCTCCTTCGCCGCCGATCCGATCGTCGAGGCCCCCGGTGAACTGCCTCCCGCGTGGGCGGCCCAGTTGGTGAGCTGCGTGGTCGACGAGAACGTCGGACTGCCGGACACCGCCGTGCTGATGTACCGGGATCCCGACCACAAGCTGCTCACCGCCACCGGGCTCACCCTCGGCACCCCGCTGAACATCTCCGTGGTCACCGTGCAGGAGCGGGCGCGCGAGCGGCTGTTCAGCGGTGAGGTCACGGCGATCGAGCTGGACAGCGACACCACCGGTTCGTTCACCGTCGTCCGGGCCTGCTCCAAGGCCCACCGGCTGCAGCGCGGGCGGAAGGTGGTGGCCTACCGCAATATGAGGACCGCGGACATCGTCCGCAAGGTCGCCGCGGGTGCCGGGCTCGCCTGTGGAAGGATCGAGGCCGCGCCCGTCACGTACCGGCAGCTCACCCAGCCCAACGTCTCCGACTGGGAGTTCCTCCAGTACCTCGCGGGCGAGAGCGGCGCGCACGTACGGGTGGACGACCAGGGCCTGTTGCAGTTCGTGAGGCCGAAACCCGCCGCGTCGGCGCCCTCGCCCGACACCTCCGCCGCCCGGAACCCGATGGTTCTCGAGTACGGGCGCAATCTGCTGGCCCTGCGGGCCGTGCTGACCGGTGCGGACGGGGCGGACGACGTGGAGGTGCGCGGCTGGGACGTCGAGACCAAGACGCGGCTGGTGGCCCGCGAGCAGTCCGTGCGCAGCGACACGGTGTCCCCCGGGATGAATCCGTCACGGGCGGCCGGCGCGTTCGGGTCGAACACCCGGCTGACGGTCGCCGACACCCCGTACCGGACCCAGGCCGAGGCCACGGCCGTCGCCGGTTCCCTGGCCGCCTCGGTGAGCTCCGGTTTCGGGGAGATCGAGGCGGTCGCCGAGGGGAACCCCCATCTGCGGGCCGGTGAACCGGTGGCGCTCGGCAACGTCGGGCCCGCGTTCTCCGGCCGCTACACGGCGACCGCCGCGCACCACGTCCTGGAGCCGAACGGCGGCTACCGCACGACCGTGCTGGTGAGCGCTGCGCCCGACCGCTCCCTGGCGGGGCTGGCCGGTGGCGGGAACGCGCCCTCGCGCGGTCCGCGTATGCCGGGCCTCGCGATCGGCGTGGTCACCGACATCCGTGAGGGCAGGGACGAACGGGGCTGGGTCCGGCTGAAGTTCCCCTGGCTCGACGACACCTATGTGTCCGACTGGGTCCGGACGGTGCAGTGGGGCGGCCAGGGCGGCGGCGGTGTGTTCACTCCCGAGGTCAACGACGAGGTGCTGGTCGGATTCGAGCAGGGCCTGCTGGACAGCCCCTACGTGCTGGGCGGCCTCTACAACGGGGTCGACAAGCCGTCGCCCCACGACGTGCCGCTGGTCGATCCGACCAGCGGCAGGGTCAACCGCCGTTCGCTGGTGTCCCGTTCCGGGCACCGGCTGGAACTGCTGGACAGCCCGCGCGGACCGTCCGGCGTCCGGCTGGCCAGCGGTGGCAAGCGGCTCGACGTCACGCTGGACGAGCGGCGGAACGAGATCGCGCTGAAGGTGTTCGCCCCCGGCGGCACGCGGGTGCTGAGCTCCGTGACCCTTTCCGCGTCCGGCATCACGCTCGACGCCGGTACCGGGGAGGTGAACGTGAAGGGGAGCTCGGTGACCGTCAACGGAAGGACCGGGGTCACCGTCGACGGCGGACTGCTCGCCGTCCTCAAGGCCAAGCTCATCCGGATCAACTGACGCCCCGACACGGCCCGTACGGCGGCCGAAGTCCCTTTCGCAGCAAGGAGAACAGCGACCATGCCACCTGCAGCCCGGACGGGCGACTCCACCGTTCACGGCGGCCTCATCGGCACCCCGCCCCCGGGTGCCGCGGCCGTGGCCACCGTGCTGATCGGCGGCCGGCCGGCGGCCGTCGCCGGCAGCCTGCACGTGTGCGTGGTCCCCCCGCACGCCGCGCTCGGGCCCGGGAACGTCATCCTGCCGAACCCCGCCGCCGCGGTCACCGGCCCGGTGCTGATCGGCGGGCTGCCGGCCGCCCGCATGCGGGACACCACCAGTTGCGGCGCGCAGATCATCAGCGGCGCGCTGAACGTCCTGATCGGGGGCCCGGTGTGAGCGGCGGCTTCATCGGACGCGGCTGGGGGTTCCCGTTGCGGGTCGGTCCCACGGGCGGCATCGGCATGGTCGAGCGGGACCAGGAGATCGAGGAGGCGATCGGGCTGATCCTCGGCACGGCGCCGGGCGAGCGGCCGATGCGCCCGGAGTTCGGCTGCGGCATCCACGACTACGTCTTCGCCCCCGGCGACGGCGCCACCGCCGGGCGGATCGCGCGCGAGGTCCGCGCGGCGCTGGAGCGCTGGGAGCCTCGCATCGAAGTGACCGACGTGGTGATCGCGTTCGACGCCGTCGAGGAGGGCACCTTGTACATCGACGTGCACTACACCGTGCGCGCCACGAACGACCTGCGCAACCTCGTCTTCCCCTTCTACACCATCCCCTCGTCCGAGGGCTCCGAGGAAGCGGGGGTGCGCTGATGGCCCTGCCCTCGCCCAACCTGGACGACCGGCGTTTCCAGCAACTCGTCGACGAGGCCAAGCGGTACGTCCAGCAGCGCACCCCCAAGTGGACCGACCACAATGTTTCGGACCCCGGGGTCACGCTCATCGAGACGTTCGCGTACATGGTCGACCAGCTGCTGTACCGGCTGAACCGGGTGCCGGACAAGCACTACTCGGCCTTCCTCGACCTGCTGGGCGTGACGCTGTTCCCGCCGACGGCGGCGCGGGCGGAGGTCGACTTCTGGCTGTCGGCCCCGCAGGCGGAGACCGTGCTGCTCCCGGCGGGCACCGAGGTCGCCACCTCGCGCGGCGAGGCCGAGGATGCGGTGGTGTTCTCCACCCCCGACAGCCTTTCGATCGTGCCGAGTTCGCTGGTCCGGCTGGTCACCGCGCCGGTGTCGGGCGAGCAGACCGACCGCACCGCGCCGCTCGGTGCGGGCCAGGACGTCCCGTGTTTCCAGGCCCGGCCGGAGCCGGGCGACGCCGTGCTGTTCGGACTGCCGACCGCCGTCCCGCGGTGCATCGTCGCCGTACGCCTGGACAGTCGCGTGGAGGGCGTGGGCGTCGACCCGCGGCAGCCGCCGCTGGTGTGGGAGGCGTGGGACGGTGCCCGCTGGGTGACGTGCCGGACCGGCACCGACAGCACCGGCGGGCTGAACAGGCCCGGCGAGGTCACCGTGTTCGTCCCCGCCGGGCACACCGTGTCGGTGGCCGCGGGGAGCCGGGCGGGGTGGCTGCGCTGCCGGGTCACCGCGCCGGAGCCGGGCCAGCCGTTCTACTCCGAGTCGCCGACGATCCGGGAGGCGGAGGTGTTCACCGTCGGCGGCACCGCGGACGTGGAGCACGCGGAAACCGTCCTGGACGTTCCGCTCGGCGTCTCCGAGGGCGTCGCCGGTCAACGGTTCTCCGTGAACAGGGCACCGCTGCTGCTGGACGGGGAGCCGCCGGTGGTCCAGGTGTCCTCCACGGAGGGGTGGCAGGTGTGGACCGCCGTGGAGCACTTCGGCGCCTCCCTGCCGGACGACCGCCATGTGCGGATCGACGCCGTCACCGGCGAGTTCGCGTTCCCACCCGAGGTGCGCGAGCCCGACGGGACGATGCGCGCCTGCGGCGCCGTGCCCGAGAAGGGCGCGCAGCTGTGGGTCCCCCGCTACCGGACGGGCGGTGGTGCGGCCGGGAACGTCGCCCGGGGCGCCATCAATGTGCTGCGCAGTTCGGTGCCGTACGTGGCGAGCGTGAACAATCGTGAGGCGGCCCGGGGCGGGGTCGACGGTGAGACGGTGGAGAACGCGAAGGTCCGGGGACCCAACATCCTCCGGGTGCAGGAGCGGGCCGTCACGTCCGCGGACCACGAGGCCATCGCCCGCGAGGCCGCTCCCTCCCTGCGCAGGGTGCGGTGCCTGCCCGCGGGCGAGGGCGGTGCGGTGCGGGTCCTGGTGGTCCCCGACGCGGTCCCCGACGAGGGCGGGCACCTGCGGTTCGAACAGCTCATCCCGTCGGACTCGCTGCTCTCGGCGGTCGCGGCGCGGCTCGACGAACGGCGGCTGGTCGGGACCCGGCTGGTGGTGGAACCGCCCGCGTACCAGGGCGTCACCGTGGTCGCCAGGCTGGTGGCGTCCGGTGGGGACGTGGACCGGGTCCGTGCGGAGGCGCTCGCGGCACTCTTCCGCCACATCGACCCCCTGCGGGGCGGGGCGGAGGGTGCGGGGTGGCCGTTCGGCAGACCGGTGCAGTACGGCGAGGTCTTCGCGGTGCTCCAGAACGTGCGAGGGGTGGGGCTGGTGGAGGAGGTGCGGCTGTTTCCGGCGGACCCGATCACCGGCCGGCGCGGGGCGGCGCAGGAGCGGATCGACGTCGCCGCGGGTGCCCTGGTCTTCTCGCACCAGCACCAGGTCGTGGTCACCGCGGGCGGGCACGGTGACGGCTCATGACCAGAGCCGCGGTACCGGGGCTCGCCAGCCGCTACCCGATCGGCGGGCTGCTGCCCGCGCTGTACGCGGACGACGACCTGGCCCAGCGGTTCACCGCGGGTCTGGACACCGTGCTGGCCCCTGTCCTGTCCACCCTGGACAACCTTCCCGCCTACTTCGATCCGGCACTCGCCCCGGCCGACTTCCTGCCCTGGCTGGCGTCCTGGGTGGGCGCCGATCTCGATCCGGCGCTTCCCTTGGAGCGGCGGCGGGCCGTCGTCGCCCGCGCCGTCGAGCTGCACCGCCGACGCGGCACCCGTCGGGGCCTGGTCGAACAACTCCGGCTCTGCTTCGGCGTCCACGCCGACATCCGGGACGGCGGAGGCGTCGCGTGGTCGGCGGAGCCGGGAACCGCGTTGCCTGCGGCGCCGACCGGGGAACTACTGGTGCGGGTCTGGTCTCCGCACGGCGGCACGGTGGACGCCAGCCGCGTCCTGGACGTCGTCGCGGCGTTGTGCCCCGTACACCTCACGTGCCGGGTGGAGATCCTGCCGGGCCCGCCACAAGAGACGGGAGACTGACGCGATGCGCTCGTGTCCGGCGTGCGGTGCGGCCAACCGCGAGGGCGACGAATTCTGTGGGAACTGCGGTTCCTATCTGGGCTGGTCCTCCCGGCCGCCACGGAACCCTCCCGCCGGCGCGGAGCCCGCCGGTCCGGCGGAACCGGCAGCCGAGCCGATGAGCCCGGCTCCAGCCGTTCCCGAGACCGGTGTCGGCCCGCAGACCGCGGGCCCCGCGCCCGGGGCCCCGCCCTCCCCGCGCCCCGGGCCACCGGTGGAACCCACGCGGTCGCGCGCACCGGAGCCTGCCGGACCGCCCCCCGCGGTGCCCGCAGCGGCGCCGGAACCGCCCCCGCGGCCGGTACGGTCCGCCCCTGTCCCTCCGGAACCATCGGCGGAGGAGGAGATGCCCGTCCTCGCGGTGCAGCCGGCCGAGCCGATCGCCCGGCGCCCCGCCGTCAGGCCGGTGGCGGCGGAAGAAGACCCCGACGGGCCGCCATGTCCGGCGTGCGGCACCCCGAACCTTCCGGGACGCCGGTTCTGCCGGCGCTGCGCCGCACCGCTGCACGCCCGGGAGCAGCCGAAGCCGCTGCCCTGGTGGCGCACGGTGTGGCCGTTCCGCCGCCGGGTGCGGGGCGGATCGGGCCGGGCCCTGCGGGGCACCGTGCTGGTGCTGGCCGTCGTGGGGGTGCTGTGCGTGGGCTTCCTGCTGCTGCCGGCCGGGCGGTACCTCTTCGAGGACGTGCGGGACAAGCTCGGTGGAACGGCGGAGATCAGCCCGGCGAAGGCCACCGCGAGCTCTCAGGTTCCTGGCCATCCGGCGTCCGCGGCCATCGACGGAGTGACCAACACGTACTGGGGGGCGCCCGCGCTCGGCTCGTCCCTGACGTGTGTCTTCGACAAACCGTTCCGGCTGGTCGGCGTCATGGTGCACACCGGTGTGTCGGAGGAACCCCAGGAGTTCCGGCAGGGGGCCAGGCCCACTCGGGTCGATCTGATCGTCACCACGGCGGACGGCGAGGTCCATGAAGAGGAGGTGACCTTCACCGACAAGCCGCGCCCGAAGACGATACGGACCGGCATCAGCGATGTCGTCTCCGTCCGGCTCGTGCTGCGGGCCATGTCGGGCCAGGGCGAGGGCCGGCCCATCGCGGTCAGGGAGGTCGAGTTCTTCCAGCGCACCTGAGGCGGAGCGCCGCTCGGGAGCAAGCCGGGGCGGCGCCGCTCCGTTCCGCACGGCCTTCCCGGGCGATGGACGGGTCTTGCCTCGCCCACGGGCTCGTGCACGTGATCCGGCAACGCCGGGGAGCCGTGGCGGGGACGGACGAGGGGGCGGGGCCCGCACGTCTCGCGGCCGGGCGACCACTTCGAGCGCGCGGCCGAGGCGAACGCGGTCGACGTGGGGAGGAAGGCGGGGCGCGGACGAGGTTCCTGGCCGAGCGCCCGGGTATCGGGCGGCGCCCGCCGTGTCACCGCACCGGAATCGGGCGCACCGGGTGCTTGCTCAGGATGGACACGCGGTTGAAGGCGTTGATGGTGATGGCCACCCAGATCACCGCGGAGATCTGCTCGTCCGTCAGCACCCGTCGGGCCTCGCTGTAGGCGTCCTCCTGGAGGGCTGCGTCGGCCGGGTCGGTCGTCGCCTCCGCCAGGGCGAGCGCCGCGCGTTCCTGCGGGGTGAACACCTCGGTGTCGCGCCATGCCGGGAGCGCGCCGAGCCGCTGCGCGGTGTCGCCGGCCCGCAGGGCGGCCCCGGTGTGCACGTGGAGGCAGTAGGCGCAGCCGTTGATCTGGGAGACCCGCAGGTTGACCAGTTCCACGAGTGTGCGGTCCAGCCCGGCGTCCGCCGCACCCGCACGGACCGATTCCGCGGTCGCGCGCAACGCTCGGTAGGCCTGGGGGCTCCGCTTGTCGATGAACACCCTCCGAGGTGCCGGGGCCGCGGTCACTTCGGTTGTCGCCTCACTCATGGGAGCTCCTCTGGAGAACACTGTCGGACGGCTCTTCGCCGTGACATGATAGTTGAATCCAGAACCACTTAGGGGGCGGGGAGAGTACATCGTAAGCACCACCGAGAACGATCCCGTCGAGCCCCACACCGACACCGCGACGCACGGTCAAGGCCGGCCACAGGAGCCGCGGGTGGAGGTCCTGCCCGCAGGGGACGTGCCGCTGGGCGGACCACGGGCGATGACGGTACGGCGCACGCTGCCGCAGCGGACCCGGACACTGATCGGCGCCTGATGCTTCGCCGACCACTACGGACCCGACGACGTCGCCGAGACCGGCGGGATGGATGTCGCCCCACACCCCCACACCGGACTGCAGACCGTGAGCTGGCTGTTCACCGGCGAGATCGAACACCGGGACAGCCTCGGCGCGCACGCCTTCGTCCGGCCGGGCGAGGTGAACCTCATGACCGGCGGACACGGCATCAGCCACTCGGAGGTGTCGACCCCCGCGACCTCGATCCTGCATGGCGTCCAACTCTGGGTGGCGCTGCCCGAGCAGCACCGGCACACCGCCCGCGACTTCCGCCACCACGTGCCGCGCCCCGTCCCCCTGGACGGCGGCGAGGCCCGGGTCTTCCTCGGCTCCCTCGCCGGCGACACCTCCCCCGTCCCCACCTTCACCCCACTGCTCGGCGCCGAACTCACACTCCGGCCGCACGCGACCATCACCCTTGCCGTCGACCCCGCGTTCGAGCACGGCCTCCTCGTCGACCAGGGGGACGTCCGAATGACCGGCACCCTGCTGCGCCCGGCCGAACTGGGCTACCTCGCCCCCGGAACCAGCACGCTGACCCTCACCAACGTCACCGACACCGCGGCACGGACGATTCTGCTCGGCGGCACACCCTTCGACGAACAGATCGTCATGTGGTGGAACTTCATCGGCCGCAACCACCAGGACATCGTCGAGGCCCGCGAGGAATGGCAGAACGCCTCCGCCCGCTTCGGCAGCGTCACGGGCTACCCCGGGGATCGCCTCCCGGCACCGATCCTGCCCGCGGCCACCCTCACTCCGCGCGGCAATCCCCCGGTCCCGCACCGCGACTAACAGCGCAATCGTTTATTTTTCAACGCCAATCTTCGTTGGCGCACGCGCCTGACGATCATCACCATGGTGATCAGCCGCGCCCGTAGGAGGAACCATGGAGCAGCCCGTCAGCGACAACACCGAGAAGTCCCGGTTCGAGATCCACGACGGCGGAGAGCTCGCCGGCTTCGCCGAGTACCACCTCTCCGGCCGCGAGATCGCGTTCATCCACACCGAGATCGACCCCGCGTTCGAGGGGCGCGGACTGGGCAGCCGACTGGCGCGGGCCGCGCTGGACGCGGTGCGCGAACAGGGTCTCGCGGTACTGCCGTACTGCCCCTTCATCCGCGGCTGGATCAGCAAGCACCCCGAGTACGCCGACCTGGTGCCCGCCTCCCACCGCGCCCGGTTCGGCCTCTGAGACGACCGCACGCCGGCGATGCGGCCCGACCGGCACCACGCCGCACCCGGTCGACTGCTCGGCAAGGCTGCCGACGTTCACCGCGCCGGGCTCACCGAGTCGACGTCGGACCCCGTCAGGGATGACCTCGGTTCGGGGCACGTGGAAATCCGGCCGGCAGGCAGTGGGCGGTGCCGGAGACGCTGTCGCCGAAGGGCCGAGAAGTCCGGCCGCCCGTCCGCGTGGGCCCGGCTGCGGCTGCTCGACGGTTGGCACTGGACCACGCCGACGGACCCTCGCGACGACCGGCCGATCGACGGGATTCCCTCCGGGCCCCCTCGGAAGCCGGCCGGGCCGGTCTCGGGGCCGCCGTCGGGGCAGTCCCCGTGGCGTGGCTTCCGTCGTGACGCGGTCGCCTGATTCCGGCGGGACGCGCACCATGGATAGTGACCTGAAAGCCTTACTCCGCGGAGGTGAACCGCGATGACGCTGCCTGCACGACACCGGCCCGGCAGCCTGCTCGAGAGGTCTTTCCCCGGCCTGGGGTGGAACGAGCCGATCGCCGCAGAGTTCGACGAACTGTTCGAGCGGATGAACCAACTGCTGGGATCCGCTGCCGCCACACCGGCCGCACTCGCGTGGTCCCCCGCGGCGGACATGCGGGACACCGATGACGCCTACGTCATCGAGGCGGAACTCCCAGGCGTCCAGCGGGACGACATCGACATCGAGATCAGCGGCCGGGAACTGCGCATCACGGGGGATCTCAAGGAGCGTGAGCGCGAAGGGGTACTGCGCCGCAGCACCCGGCGGAGCGGGCGTTTCGATTACCACGCGCTCCTGCCGTCCGAGGTCAGGTCGGACGACATCAGTGCCACCCTCAGCGACGGCGTGCTGACCGTTACCGTGCCCAAGGCGCAGACCGTCAAGCCCCGGCACATAGCGATCACGGAATCCTGACGGCGCCCGGTCGCTCAGCCCGCGAACCGAGCGCCTCCCCGCACGGGCCAGGGGACGACCCTGCGATGGCGCGCCGCGTCGCACGTTGCCCGACCCGCTGTGAGCGTGGAACGCGGGTTCGCGTGCGAGAGCGATCGAGCACGGGAGCGACGGTGCCGCGCGAGCCGCGGGCGGATCCCGGGAGACACGTCGAGCAAGGAGAGACGTCGTGCGGGCGACCTTGAGTCTGGGGCGGATCGCAGGGGTCCGGATCGGGGTCCACTGGAGCGTGCTGTTCATCTTCTTGATCATCGCGTTCGGCCTCGCGCAGGGCCGCTTCCCCCGGACATATCCGGGGGAAGCCCCGGTGGTGTACTGGGTCGCGGGGCTCGGGGCCGCCGTGGTCTTCCTGGCCTCACTCCTCGCCCACGAGCTGGCCCATGCCGTGGTGGCGCGGCGCAACGGGGTGGCCGTCGACGACATCGTGCTGTGGCTGCTGGGCGGGGTGGCCCGCTTGAAGTCGGAGGCGTCGAACCCGGCGGCGGAACTGCGTATCGCGGGTGTCGGCCCACTGGTCAGCCTCCTGCTGGCCGGCTTCTTCGTCCTGGCGGACTGGCTGCTCGCTCAGGTGCCCGCGCCCGGCCTTCTGATCGAGGTGGTGGCATGGCTTGCGGGCATCAATCTGCTGCTCGCCGTCTTCAACGCCCTTCCCGCCGCCCCGCTCGACGGCGGTCGGCTGCTGCGCGCCTTCCTGTGGTGGCGCACGGGAGACCGGCTGCGGGCGACGGTCGGCGCCACCACGGCAGGCCGTGTCCTCGGTTGGCTGCTCGTCGCCCTGGGGCTCGTGGCGTTCATGAGAGGCGGCGGGTTCGGAGGGCTCTGGCTGGCCCTGATCGGCTGGTTTCTCATCGCGGCCGCCACGGCGGAGGGCAAGCAGGCCCAACTGCGCGGCCTGCTCGCGGGCGTCCCGGTGCGTGACGTCATGACGAGAGAACCGCTCACGGTGCCCGTGGCCCTGGCGGTCGCGGACCTGCTGGCCGACCAGCGCTACCGTTACCGGCACTCCGCCTTCCCCGTGACCGGTGCGAACGGCGCGCCGGTCGGGCTCGTGACAGTGAACTCCGCCAGGCAGGTGCCGCCCGGGAAGAGCGGCACGGTGACGGTCGGCGACGTGATGGTTCCGCTGCCGCGCACCACCGTGGTGGATCCGGACACCCCTCTCGCGGATCTGCTGCCCCGCATGGAGCCCGGCGCCGAGCACCGTGTCCTGGTCGTGGACCAGGGCAGACTGGTCGGAATCCTCTCGCTGTCCGACGTCAGCCGCACGGTGAACTGGCTGATGCACGCCGCACCGAGACGCTGAGCAGCCGATCGCGGAGTCAGGGGCATCGACCTCGGCCGGGCGGGAACCGGGTGCCGGTGCTCGCGCAGCGGGCCCGGACCGACGAGGACACCGTTCGCGACGTCATCCACCGGTACGACGAGATCGGCTCGGCCTGCCCGGCACCCGGTGGGCGGGGAGAGAGATATGAGCGGTGCGTCGTGGCTGATCACGCTGGGCGACGGGAAGCCTGGGTGGCCGCCGCGGTCCGGCTGCTGGTCTTCGGCACCATGGTCGCCGCTCGGGTCCGTGCGCCGGGCCCGCCGCGCGAGAGCGACGCGTCCCCGGCGCCGCGAAGGAGTGCCCCTCGGCAGCCCGAGCCCGGAGGCGTCGAGCCGACAGGGCCTGATCCCCCATCGGTCGCGGCAGGCCGACCACGAACGGGACAGGCTGCGGGGAGCGGACCGGCAGGCGGTCACCGGAACGGTCCACGCCGTTCATACCGGGGCAGGCCCTCGGAACCGGGCCGGATCTCGCGGTGTGGCCCGCTGAAGAAGCCACGGTCCAAAGAAGCCGGTACCGTCACCACGTCAGGTGCTCTGCGCGGCGCGCGGGGTCCGGAGGGTGAGCGTGCCGTCGCGCCCGCCGTCGACTCGGGTGCCGAACGCCCGGCTGTGTCGGTCCAGGACGGCGCGCAGCCATGCGGTGTCCTCCGGCGAGGTGCGGTCGAGTCGCATCCTGCGCGCCTGCAGGGGCACCATCCGCACGTCGACCAGTCGGCCGGTGTCCGCCTCCACCGACACCAGGTACAGCACCCGCAGATCGTCCCGGTATCTCTCGTATCCGCCGATGCCCTCGTAGTCGTCGATGAGGTCGCCGCAGCCGTACAGGACGAGCCTGCCCTTGTACACCTCCAGCGGGCGCGGGTGGTGCGAGGAATGTCCGTGCACGACGTCCACGCCCGCGTCGAGGAGTGCGTGGGCGAAGCGGACCTCGGAGCGGGAGACGTCGTAGCCCCAGTTGGGGCCCCAGTGGACCGAGGCGACCGTGATGTCCCCCGGTCGCCTCACCTGCCGCAGACGGTCGGCGAACGCCGCCGCGGCTGCCACCGATGGCTTCGCGACGACGTCGGCTCCGGCCCGCTGCCCGGTGGCGGCCCAGCCCACGGGGGTCCCGCTGGACGGCATCCCGAAGGAGAAGACCAGCACCCGCCCGCCGGTGCGCAGGGGGACGCTCGCCGGCTGCCTCGCTCGCACCGCGTCCCGGCCCGCGCCCGCCGTCCGCAGGCCCGCCTCCGCCAGGGCGTCGAGCGTCTCCCGGAGACCGCGCGGGCCGAAGTCGAGCACATGGTTGTTGGCCAGCGTGCAGACGTCCGGGCGGACGGCGGCCAGGCAGGGCAGGTTGGCCGGGCTCATCCGGTAGTGGACCTCCTTGCCGGGCGCGAAGTCCCCGTCACCGGTGACGGCGGTCTCCAGATTGACCACCCGCACGTCGGGCGCCGCGTCGTCCAGGACCGGCAGCGCCTCGCCCCATGGCCAGCGGAAGTCGACCGGCCGGGGAATCGGCCCGTTCGCCGCCTCGGCCAGGCCGACATAGGCCCGGGCGTCATGGACGTACGTCTCCCGCAACGCCGGATCGCCGGGGTGCGGGAGAATCTGATCGATACCCCGGCCGAGCATCACGTCCCCGCCGAGGAACAGGGTGACCATGCCCTCGTGCACCCTCCCAATCTAAGACCGTCGCGGACGGTGCGCGAAGAGTCCGCACCACGGGGGGTGCCGTGCGGCTGCCCGGGTGCGGCCCGGTTCACCGCCCTGCGCCGCTTCGCACCGGACGGCACCGGCCACGCCTGCCGCGAGGAACGGGGCAGCGTGATCCACGGGGACCACGTCCGGCCTGCCGATCCCGCCCACGCCTGCGCGTACGGGCGCGCTCCGGCCGGTTCGTCGCGCCCGTCGCACGCGCGGTGCCCGCGACCCGTCACTCTTCCCGGCCGCCGCCCTCGCCGACCGGCGGGGGCGCATCCGCCCGTCCGTGAAACCGATCGGAGCGAGGTACGGCAGGAGAGCGTTTGCGGCCGTTCCCCAGCCCCCGGGACAACGCCACAGGCTATTGATATCCCAAACATCTCAATAGCCTGCAACCAGGTATTTGTGCCGTATGGGAGTCACTCCTACGCTGAGGCGTATTCGAGGGCCCCGGAGACAAGAAAGGGGCTGCCCGATGGAGCTCAGGCATCTCCGGTATTTCGTGGCCGTCGCCGAGACACGTCATTTCGGCAAAGCCGCGGAACACCTGCACATGGCCCAACCTCCGCTCTCCCAGGCGATCCGCCGGCTGGAGACGGAACTGGGTGTGGAACTGCTGCGCCGGACGACCCGGCAGGTCTCCCTGACCGGAGCCGGCGAGGTCTTCCTCACCGACGCGGAGCGCATCCTCAAGGCCGTCGACGAGGCGGTCGCGCGGGTGGGGCGCTTCGCCTCGGGGGCGGAGGGGGTGCTGCGGATCGGCCTGACCGGCTCCGCTTCGTACCGACAACTGCCCGCTCTCGCACGGCTGGTGAAGCGCGAGATGCCTCAAGTGATATTGGAGGTGCACACCGAGATGCTCACGCCCGCTCAGGAGGCCGGGTTGATCGAGCGCCGCCTCGACATCGGCGTCCTCAGGCCGCCGGTCCGCCAGGAGGGCATCGCCCACCGCTCCATGGCCGACGAGTCCCTGGTCGTCGCCGTCCCCGAACGCCACCGGCTGGCCGAGACGGATACCGTCCGGGTCGAGCAGCTCCGGCACGAGGACTTCGTGATGTACGGCGCCACGCTCGGCTCCGTCGTCAACGACGCCGTCGTGCACAGCTGTCTGGCCGCAGGGTTCTATCCGCACCGCGCCTACGAGGTCACCGAGACCTCCGCCGCACTGGCGCTGGTCGCCGCCGGGCTCGGCATCGCCGTCCTGCCCGACTCGATCCGCTCCGCACCGCGCGAGGGCGTGGTGTGCAGGGACATCGAGGACGCCCTGTCCATCCCCCTGGCTCTGGCGTGGCGCGAGGAGGACGAATCCCCTCTGCTGCACAACTTCCTCAAGGTGCTGGAGCAGAACGACATGTTTCTTGAAGGAACGGCATGAAGATCGTCCGGGTGGAGACCATCCCCTTCGCCATCCCCTACGCGAAGCCGCTGAAGTTCGCGAGCGGCGAGGTGCACACCGCCGACCACGTCCTGGTCCGGGTGCACACCGACGAGGGACTGGTCGGCACCGCCGAGGCACCGCCGCGACCGTACACCTACGGTGAGACACAGGAATCGATCGTCGCGGTGATCGAGAAGATCTTCACTCCGCAGATCCTCGGGCTGACGGCCCTGGAGCGCGAGACGGTGCGCGAGCGCCTCGACCGGACCGTCGGCAACCCGACCGCCAAGGCCGCCATCGACATGGCGCTGTGGGACATCCTCGGCCAGGCCGCCGGCCTGCCGGTCTCCGGACTGCTCGGCGGCTACACCGACCGCATGCGGGTCAGCCACATGGTCGGCTTCGCACCGGCCCGGAAGATGGTCGCCGAGGCCGAACGCATCCGGTCGGTCTACGGCATCACCACGTTCAAGGTGAAGGTCGGACGCCGCCCCTACCGCGACGACGTCGCCGCCTGCCGGGCCCTGCGCGAGGCCCTCGGCCCGGACGTCGAGCTCTACATCGACGGCAACCGCGGCTGGACGGTGTCCGAGTCGGCCCGCGCCCTGCGGGAGATGGCCGACCTCGGGCTGACCTTCGCCGAGGAACTCTGCCCCGCCGACGACGTGCTGGGCCGCCGCTGGCTGGTGGCGCAGAGCCCGGTGCTGTTCATCGCCGACGAGAGCGCCACCCGCACGGGCGAGGTGACCCGGGAAATCCTCGGCGGATCCGCCACCGCCATCAGCATCAAGACCGCCCGCACCGGCTTCTCCGCCTCCCAGCGCGTCCTGCACGAGTGCGAGGGACTGGGAGTCGAAATGGTGATGGGCAATCAGATCGACGGCCAGATCGGCACGTTGTGCTCGGTCGCCTTTGGCGCCGCCCACCGCTCCAGTTCGCACCACGCCGGCGAACTGTCCAACTTCCTCGACATGACGGACGACCTCCTCACCGAGCCGCTGACCATCGAGTCCGGCACCCTGCGCGTGCGCGAGGGTGCCGGACTCGGCATCGACATCGACCCCGAAAAGCTGGCGCGCTACCGCCAGGACCGCTGACTCAACTCTCAGAAGACGGGACCGATCATGACCGACATCATCACCGAGCAGGCCCCGGCCGCCGCCGCCTCCGGAGCCGCCGCCACCGAGCAGTTCCGCAACAAGCAGCGCCAGGAAGCGGCTGCGGTCGACGCCGGGCGCGTCGACGCCGCAGTCACCGAACTGCTCGCCGCCGCCCACGACATCATCCGTCGCCACAAGGTGACCTACGCCGAGTACGACGCCCTGAAGGCGTGGCTCATCCGGGTCGGCGAGGACGGCGAGTGGCCGCTCTTCCTGGACGTGTGGCTCGAGCACGTCGTCGAGGAGGTCGCCAACGAGAACCGTGAGGGAACCAAGGGCACCATCGAGGGCCCGTACTACGTGCCGGACGCGCCCGCGCTGCCGGCCGAGGCGACCCTGCCGATGCGGGACGGCGAGGCGGGGACCCCGCTGCTCTTCCAGGGCCAGGTCACCGGCGTGGACGGCACTCCGCTGCCGAACGCCGCGGTGGAGATCTGGCAGGCCGACAGTGAGGGCTACTACTCCCAGTTCGCTCCGAACCTGCCCCAGTGGAACCTGCGGGGAACCGTGATCGTCGACGAGACGGGCCACTTCAAGATCCACACGATTCAGCCCGCGCCGTACCAGATCCCGACCGACGGCGCCTGCGGCGGCCTCATCCAGGCGGCCGGCTGGCACCCCTGGCGCCCTGCCCACCTGCACCTCAAGGTCTCCGCGCCCGGGCACCAGCTCATCACCACCCAGCTCTACTTCCGGGGTGGCGAGTACGTCACCGACGACATCGCCTCCGCGGTCAAGCCCGAGCTGATCCTCGACCCCACCCCCGTCGCCGACGGCACGGGGCGCGAGGTCACCTACGACTTCACTCTCGACAAGGCGTGATCGGTCGTGCTCTTCGCCGTACGCATGGACGTCGACATCCCGCGTGACCTCGACCCCGAGGTCCGCGGGGACCTGGTGGCACGCGAGAAGGCGTACTGCCGGGAACTACAGAAGTCGGGGCAATGGGTGCACATCTGGCGCTGTGTCGGGCAGTACGCCAACATCAGCGTCTTCGATGTCGCCGACAACGAGGCACTGCACCGCATTCTGTGGAATCTGCCCCTCTTCCCCTATATGACGATCGAGGTCACCCCCCTGGCCCAGCACCCGTCGGACCTGGCCGCCGCCGAGGTCGTGACGTGAGGGACGAGGTGGTGGCCGCGGGCCCGGTAGCGGTGGCCGATGTGCCGGACGGCGCGTCCCTCGCTCCCGCTGGGCGAGTCCGCCGAGCTCCTCGCCGAGAAGTACGGGATCAGTCGCGAACGGCGGGACGAGTTCGCTCTGCGCAGTCATCGGAAGGCCGCCCAAGCCCAGGCCGCGGCGCACTTCGACGTTGAGTTCGCTCCGGTGACCGTCCCGCAGCCCAAGTGCGGGGCGGTCGCCTTCGCCGCCGACGAGTCCGTCCGCCCGCACGATGGCCCCTCCCGAGGAGGCATGGTGTCCATGCACCACCTGTTGCACCACCACCTGGTCGGCGCGGCCGACGCACCACCCTTGATTCTCGGCCCGTCCCTGGGCACGTCCAAGGCGGTGTGGGAACCTCCGTTGCCCTCCTTGACCCGCCGTTTCCGGGTGCTGCGTTTCGACCTGCCCGGGCACGGCGGCTCACCCACCGCGGTGCTGCGCGATCCCGCACCGGGGCGTACCACGCTCGAAGACCTGGCGTCCCTGGTGCTCGATCTCGCGGACCACCACGGCTGGGACAGCTTTCACTACGCGGGCATCTCCCTGGGCGGAGCCATCGGGACCCACCTCGCGGCCTTTCACCCCGAGCGGGTCGCTTCCCTCACCGCGGTCTGCTCCTCCGCGCACTTCGGGGCGGCCGAGCCCTGGCTTCGGCGGGCGGAACTCGTCCGCGACGAGGGCACCGCGCCTCTTCTGGTCAGCATGCCGGACCGCTGGTTCGCCGCCGCGGCCTCCGCGAGCACGCCTTTCGGCCGCAGACTGCTCGGCGACCTCGCCGCAGCCGACCCTGCGGGGTACGCGGCCTGCTGCGACGCCCTGGCCGCGTTGGATCTGCGGCCCGCCCTGGCACGGATCAGCGCGCCCACTCTGGTGGTCGGCGGTTCCGACGACGCGGCGACTCCGCTGGAACACGCCGAGGAGCTCGCTGAAGGCATCCCGCGGGCCGGCCTGGAGGTGATCGGCTGCGGGCATCTCGCCATCGAGCAGCCCGAAGCGCTGCGGGCCGCCCTCACCGCTCATCTGTCCGCCTGCCTCCTGCGAGGCGGGACCCGGATATCAGGGGCCGACCAAGCCGTCGGCCCCTGACCGAGGGCTGTCCCGTCATCCGTGGTGGACCGGCGCGTGGTGTCGGATGTGTGGGGCGTCGCCCGGCGTGGGGGCGCCCGCACACCGGTTGCACGCGGGCGTTCCGGCACGGCGGCGTGGTGCCGCGGACGTCCTGGGGCCCGCCGGGGATGACGGGACGGCCTGTGATCCTGCCCCGCAGCAGTGGGGCTTCCCTTCCGGCCGGGGCAGGTCCGCGATCGGTTCGTCGACGCGGTGGGCGGGACACCGGCGGGTGACGGCGGTGTCGTCGCGGCGGGTCGCCATGACGGCCCGCGGTCCCCGACTGCTGCCGCTGCACCTCGGCTTTCCGGGCCACATCGACATTCCCGCCTGGCAGAACCGGCGAGCGGCCCGCGACGACGACGTCACCTCACACGCCTTGAACACGAGGCCGCTCAGGGCCGTCGGCATCGGAGTGTCAGGGGGCTGTGGCCCGTTGTGCGCGGGTTTCCTCACCGGATTCGTCGAGGGACGCGATCCATGAGGCGACCTGGGTGCGGGAGGCGAAGCCGAGTTTGCCCAGGATGCGCTCGACGTGGCCGTCCACGGTGCGGGGCGAGATCACCAGGTTCTCGGCGATCGCGCGGTTGCTCAGTCCCGCGGAGATCAGACGCGCCACCTCCAGTTCCCGGTCCGTGAGCGGGCAGCTTCGGGCCACGCGCGTCGCGGTGGTGAGCTTGGCGGCTGCGGCGATCTCCAGTGCGAGCTCGATCGCCTCGGCCTTGGTCAGATGAGCCAGGCGCTGGGTGATCTTCTCCACCCGTTCCGAGCCCACCGTTTCGGCGACCTGTCGGGCCATGCGCCGGGAGTCCGCGGTGATGTGGGGTCCGAACGCGTCGATGGAGGTGCCGAGCCGATGCCACACCGCTCCGGCGGCGGCTCCCAGCATGGCGGCGTTGTCCGCGTGCTGATTGGACATGGCGATCCAGGACATCAACTCCAGGACCAGGGCCGTGCAGACACCGTCCGTGAAGTCGCGCTGGATCTCCAGGGCCGCCGTCGCGGCCTGCTTGGCCGCGGGCATGTCGCCCGCGCGCCAATGCTGCAAGCCGCTGATCCACAGGGCATAGGCGTGATTCCAGCGTTCCCCGTGCCGGGCGCTCACGGCGAGCACCTCCTGGCAGGTCTCCAGAGCGTTGCCCACGGGTTCCTGGAAGTTCCGCGCCATGGCCAGCTGGAACTGCGCGGTGAGCGCCGCGCCGGTGCTGCCGAGCGCCCGGTGCCCCTGTACGGCCCGGTGGTACAGGTCGATCGCCGTGGGCAGGTTGCCGCTGAAGAGGTGGTAGAGGGCCCGCCAGTTCGCCGCGTGCGCGGCCAGCTCGGGGTCGTCCAGTACCTCTGCCACGTGCTCCAGTTCCGTCAGACGGACGGCGGCGGCCTCACGGTCGCCCTGGAGCAGCGCCGCCCAGGCGGCCACCCACAGCACCGAGCCCCGTTCGACGGTGTCACCGTCCAGCACGCCGAGGATACGGTCCAACCATCGTCGTCCCTCGCTGAGCGAGCCGCCGGCGATCCAGTGGTAGCACAGGTAGGACGCAAGCCGCCCGCCCTCGGGGCGTTCATCGGGGGTGGTGAGGGACCATTCCAGGACCGCCAGCAGGTTGGTGTGGTCGCGCCGCATGGTGGCGAGCATCTCGTGCTGCCCGGGCCCGCACCAGCGCTCCACCATGGAGCGGGCCTGACGCAGGTAGTGATCGCGCATGCGGCGCCGCAGCACCGGCAGTTCCCCGAGTTCGCCGAGCCGTTCGGCGCCGTATTCGCGCACGGTCATCAGCTGTCGGTAGCGGACCTGTTCGCCTGTGTGCTCGGCTATCACGATCGACTTGGCGACGAGCCGGTCGAGGACGTCGACGATGCGCTCGGAGGCCAGATCGCCCAACGCGCAGACCTCCTCGACCGTCTTCAGGTCGCATCCGCCCGGGAAGGCCGACATCCGTGCCCACAACAGGCGTTCGTCGTCGGAGCACAGCTCGTGGCTCCAGTCGATCAGTGCGCGGAGCGTCTGCTGTCGCGGGCGTGCCACGCGGCTGCCGCCGGTGAGCAGTTCGAATCGGCGGTCCAGACGCTCGACGACCTGGCCGACGCAGAGCGTGCGCAGCCGGATGGCGGCGAGCTCGATGGCGAGTGGCATCCCGTCGAGCCGTTCGCACAGCTGCTGCACGGCAGGGCGGTTGGCATCGGTGACGGCGAAGTCCGGGGCGACGCTCCGTGCCCGGTCGACCAGGAGCTGAACGGCTTCGCTGTGGTCGACGCTCGCGGCGTCGTGCAACTGCTCGGCCGTGGGCACCGACAAGGGCGGGATCACCGTGACCAGCTCGCCCGCGATGCCGAGCGGTTCGCGGCTGGTGGCAAGGACACGCAGGCCCGGTGCCGTTTCGAGGAGTTCGGCCAGCAGTTCGGCGGTGGCCGTCAGCACGTGCTCGCAGTTGTCCACGACCAGCAGCACGTGCTGGTTTCCCAGGTGATCGACCAGTTGCTGGGTCGCGGACCGGTTCGACTGGTCCAGGACGGTGAGCGCCGAGGTGAACGCGGAGGCCACCTCGCGCACGTCGTCGAGGCTGGCCAGCTGGATGATCTGCGTACCGTCCCGGAATGCTCTGCGGACCCGGTCCGCGACGACCAGCGCGAGCCGTGTCTTGCCGATGCCACCGGGACCGGTGAGCGTGACGAGCCGGGAGGTCGAGAGATTCCTGCGTACGTCGGCGATCTCCTGTCGGCGCCCCACGAAACTGGTGAGGCCGCCGGCGCCGACCAGACAACCGCGTCCACTGTCGTCGTGCATCGTCTTCGATGTCCTCGCCTCGGCCGTTCTGCTCCCACTGACGCTATGCCGAAGGACGCGTCGTGCCAAGGACGCGCACACGACGAGAAGCGCGTTTTCCCCGGTCAGCGCCCTGATCCATAGGCCCACGGCCGGATCCCATATCTCGCACGACTCAATTCGGCCATACGTTCGACCCCATGGGTACCCGCATGGGTGGAGGGGGTAGTGAAGGGGGTCATCTCACCCGAGACCAGGGCCTCGCCTCTGTCCAGTCTTCTGTCACCACGACGCGGGCCGCTGCTGTGGCGGGCACGGCACCGGCCCGCGTGCCACACCTCCGACAGGCAGGAGCGGGGCAATGTCACATACGAGGACGAGCCGCCCGGTACGGGAAGCGGGAAAGGCGTTCGACGCAACGATCGTCGACGCGGGCTTCACCGGACTCGACGGGGTGCACGCGACACGCGACGGGACGCCCCTGTCGGGGCATGCCCGGGACCGGACGTCCGGAGCCGGCGGCACCGGGTACGGGAAGGGTGAGAACCTCGCGTCCGCCGGCTCTCCGGGGCGGGCCGCATGAACCAGCGCCATCTCAGGAACGCCTTCGGCCGCTTCGCCACCGGTGTCACGGTCGTCACCTGCGCCACCTCGGACGGCGGACGCCATGGCGCCACCGTCAACGCGTTCACCGCCGTCTCCCTGGAACCGGCCCTGTGCCAGGTGACCCTCACACGCCAGTCCAAGGCGTGCCGGTATCTGAAGGACACGCCCTTCGCGGTCAACATCCTGGCGGCCGACCAGGTCGACACCGCCTGGCACTTCGCCGGCCGGCCCGTGGACCCGGAACCGCAGTGGTCCGACGGTCCCCTCGGCCCCGTGCTCACGGGAGCGGCCGCCACCCTCTCGTGCCGCCCGTGGCGCACCTACGACGGCGGCGACCACCTGATCGTCATCGGCGAGGTGGTCGAGGCCGACGTCACCGATCTGGAACCGCTGCTGTTCCACGCCGGAACCTTCCGCCACCTGGGCCGACGGGACGCGGGTGAGCACTGGGGCGCCTGTCTGGACAGTCCCGAGAGCGGATGGTTCACGGGCGCACCGGCCTTCACCGCGATGCAGGCGGAGCACGTCACCCGCCACGCCTCGTAATTCCCGATCACCCACCTTCGAGATCAGCTAGGAAAGACATGACTCTGGAAGACACCCCCACTCCGGCCGCCCAGCCCGCGGAGAACGTCCGCAAGACCCGCCCGCTGACGGGCGACGAGTACATCGAGTCCATTCGTGACGGACGGGAGGTGTGGGTCTACGGCGAAAAAGTGAAGGACGTCACCGAGCACCCCGCCTTCCGCAACTCGGTGCGCATGACCGCGCGGCTGTACGACGCCCTGCACGACCCGGACAAGCAGTCGGTGCTCACCGTGCCGACCGACACCGGGAGCGACGGCTTCACCCACCCGTTCTTCCGCACCCCCCGCAGCCGCGAGGACCTGGTCGCCGACCGCGACGCGATCGCCGAGTGGGCGCGGATGACCTACGGATGGATGGGCCGCAGCCCCGACTACAAGGCGGCCTTCCTCGGCACTCTCGGCGCCAACAGCGACTTCTACCAGCCCTTCGGCGACAACGCCCGGCGCTGGTACACCGAGTCCCAGGAAAAGGTCCTCTACTGGAACCACGCCATCATCAACCCGCCGGTCGACCGCGACCGCAACCCGGACGAGGTCAAGGACATCTTCGTCCACGTCGACGAGGAGCGCGACGACGGCCTGGTCATCAGCGGTGCCAAGGTGGTGGCCACCGGATCGGCCATCACGCACTACAACTTCATCGCCCACTACGGCCTGCCGATCAAGAAGAAGGAATTCGCGCTGGTCTGCACCGTCCCGATGGGCACGCCCGGCATGAAGCTGATCAGCCGGCACTCCTACGCGATGAACGCCGACGTCATGGGCAGCCCCTTCGACTACCCGCTGTCCAGCCGCTTCGACGAGAACGACACCATCTTCATCCTCGACAAGGTGAAGATCCCCTGGGAGAACGTCTTCATCTACGGTGACGCCGAGAAGGCCAGCACCTTCTTCCCCGGATCCGGCTTCCTGCACCGCTTCACCTTCCACGGCTGCACGCGCCTCGCCGTCAAGCTCGACTTCATCGCCGGACTGCTGATGAAGGGCGTGGAAGTCACCGGCACCAAGGACTTCCGCGGCATCCAGACCCGCGTCGGCGAGGTCATCGCCTGGCGCAACCTGTTCTGGGGCCTGACCGACGCCATGGCGAACAACCCGGACGCCTGGAAGGACGACGCCCTCCTGCCCAAGCTCGACTACGGGCTGGCCTACCGCTGGTTCATGACCCTGGGCTACCCGCGGATCAAGGAAATCATCATGCAGGACCTGGGCAGTGGACTGATCTATCTCAACTCCAACGCCAAGGACTTCTCCGTCCCGGAGATCCGCCCCTACCTGGACAAGTACGTGCGCGGCTCCAACGGTTACGACTCCGTCGAGCGGGTCAAGCTGATGAAGCTGATCTGGGACTCGATCGGCAGCGAGTTCGGCGGCCGGCACGAACTGTACGAACGCAACTACTCCGGCAACCACGAGCAGGTGCGTGCGGAGATGCTCTTCACCGCTCAGGCTTCCGGCGCCGCCGATGCCATGAAGGGCTTCGCGGAGCAGTGCATGGCCGAGTACGACCTGAACGGCTGGACCGTGCCGGACCTGATCAACCCGGACGACGTGAGCATCCACCGCCGCTGACCACGTTGCGGCCGGGGCGGCCCGGTGCCGCCCCGGCCCACCAAGGAGCCGCACGATGAACATCAACGACACTTCCACACCCCCCACCGCCGCGGGATCCGGCGCGTCGGCCAGCGCCGCCTTCCGGGTCAGCAGGCAACGCCGCGGCAGGGTGGAAACCTCGACCGAACGCGCCGATACGGTCCTGCGAGCCCTGCTCGACGCGGTGCACCAGGTCATCTCCGACCACGAGATCACCTATCCCGAGTTCCAGGCGGCCAAGAGCTGGCTGATGGAGGTCGGAGAGGGGGGCGAATGGCCTCTGCTCCTGGACGTGTTCGTCGAGCACACCGTCGAGGAGGTGGCCTCCCGCAGCCAGCAGGGCACGAAGGGCACCATCGAGGGGCCCTACCACCTGCCCGACAGCAAGCGTCTGCCCGCCGCCTGCGAACTGCCCCGCCGCGCCGATGAGAAGGGCACACCGCTCACCTTCACCGGCCAGGTCCGCGACGTGGACGGCACTCCGCTGCCGGGGGCAGAGGTCGACATCTGGCACGCGGACGCCGACGGCTACTACTCCGGCTTCGCGCCGCACCTCCCCGAGGGCAACCTGCGCGGCCTGGTCGTCACCGACGACGAGGGCCGGTTCGCCATCCGCACGATCCAGCCCGCGCCCTACCAGATCCCGACCGACGGGCCCACGGGACGCATGATCGCCGCGGCAGGATGGCATCCCTGGCGTCCCGCGCATCTGCACCTGATGGTCCGGGCCGAAGGACACCGTCGGCTCACGACGCAGCTGTACTTCGAAGGCGGCACGTGGGTGGACGACGACGTCGCTCGGGCGACCAAACCCGAACTGATCCTGCGCCCCGTGGCGGACAAAGAAGGCGGCCTCGTGCAGCGGTACGACTTCGTCCTCGAACGCGACTGAGACCGGGGATGCGGCTGTGACAGCACAACGACCCCTGGGCATCCCGGGGTTCACGTCGACGGACCGGCCCTCGGGCACCGTGTGGACGGGCCTGCGCGACGTTCCGTCCGACTGGCGAGGCTGCGCCGTGACCATGGGCGTCTTCGACGGGTTTCACCGCGGTCACGCCGCACTGGTCCGGCGGGTGCGCGAGCGGGCGGCTCAGCACGGGCTGCCGTCCGTGTTGCTGACCTTCGACCCGCACCCCCTCGCGGTGACGTGTCCGGAGCGCGCGCCCAGGCACCTGACGTCCCTCGAAGACCGCGTCCGTCTCGCCCACGGTCTCGGCATCGACACCGTGCTCGTGCTGCCGTTCACCACGGCGCTGGCCGGCATGGCGGCCGACGAGTTCACCGACCAGGTCCTCGGCCACACGCTCGGGGCTCGCGCGGTGGTGGTGGGCGAGAACTTCCGCTTCGGCCGAGAAGGCGAGGGCGACACCCCCCTGCTCGGCGCCGCGGGAAAGCGGCTCGGATTCACCGTGGACGCCATGCCGCTCGTCGCCCACGAGGGCCGGACCTGTTCCTCCACTCTGATACGCAGCCGCCTGGCGGCCGGCGACCTCAAGGGGGTGGAGGAACTGCTGGGACGCCCGTGGCGTACGGCACTCCCCGGCCCGCCCCCGCCGTCCGGAGGTACCGCATCCCCGGTTCGAGTCGTCGACGGCATCGCGTCGCGCGCCCTCCGGGGATGACGGGGCAGCCCTCAGCGCTTTGGGTCGATGACGGTGTCATCTCTCCGGGTCCGGGGCGGCGCGCACGGGCTGGGGCTCACGCGTCCGTGGGCACCGGCCGCTGCCCCGGCCCGTCGTAGGACGCCAAGGGGCGGATCAGGGCGTTGTGCGCGAGTTGCTCGGTGATGTGGGCGGTCCAGCCGGTGACGCGGCTCATCACGAAGAGCGGTGTGAAGACAGGGGTGTCGAAGCCCATGAGGTGGTAGGCGAGGCCGGCCGGGTAGTCCAGGTTGGGGTGGATGCCCTTGCGGCTCAGCATGGCGTGGCGCAGGGCCGCGTGGAGCGTGGCGAGGCGGGTGACCTCGGGGTCGGCGGCCCGCGCGACCAGGCGGTCCAGGGCGTCCTGCATGATCGGCACGCGGGAGTCGCCGTGCTTGTAGACGCGGTGGCCGAACCCCATGATCTTGCGCTTGGCGGCCAGCGCCTCGTCCAGCCACTGCTCCGCCATCTGCGGGTCGCCGATCTCCTCCAGCATGTGCATCACGGCCTCGTTGGCGCCGCCGTGCAGGGGGCCCTTGAGGGCGCCGATCGCCGCGGTGACGGCGCTGTAGAGGTCGGAGAGGGTCGAGGTGACGACGCGGGCGGTGAACGTGGAGGCGTTGAAGCTGTGTTCGGCGTACAGCACGAGGGAGATCTCGAAGCAGCGCACCACTTCGGGAGCGGGCACGCTGCCGAAGCACATGTGGAAGAAGTTCTCGGCGTAACCGAGTTCGGGGTTCGGGGGGATCGGGGCCAGGCCCCGGCGGCGGCGCTGGTCGGCTGCGACCACGGTGGGCAGTTTCGCCAGCAGGGTCAGGGACTTGGCGTGGTTGGCGGCGAGACTGCCGTCGTCCTCGGTGGGGTCCTCGGCGCCGAAGAAGCTGACGGCGGTGCGCAGCACGTCCATGGGGTGGCAGGTCTCCGGCAGCCGGGCCAGCAGTTCGGAGGTGGTGCGGTCCAGGGGGCGCAGAGCGCGTTCGCGGGCCCGGAAGTCGGCCAGTTGGCGCGGATCGGGCAGTTCGCCGTACCAGAGGAGGTGGGCGACCTCCTCGAAGGAGCGGCGGGCGGCCAGGTCCTGGACGGGATAGCCGCGGTAGGTGAGGGAGTTGGTCTCCTGTATGACGGTGGAGATCTCGGTGGTGTCGACGACGACACCGGCGAGACCGCGGTGGATCTCGGGCACGGTGGTGGACATGGGGTCTCCGATGCGTCGGACGGCTCAGGTGCCGGGCGGGAGGGTGAAGTCGAAGACGGCCGAGTCGAAGGCCGTGTAGTCCTCGTAGCCGAGGAGTTCGTACAGGCGGGAACGGGGCTGCATGCGGGGCAGCAGGGATTCCTGGCTGCCTTCGGCGGCGAGCGTGCGCAGACCGTTCTCGACGGCGCCCATGGCCAGCCGGAGCAGGGTGACCGGGTAGAGGGCGATGTCGTAGCCGAGGTTCTGCAGCGTCCGGCCGTCGAGCAGTCTGCTCTTGCCGAATTCGGTCATGTTGGCGAGCAGCGGGACCGGGACCGCTTTGCGGAACGCCTCGAACTCCCGCTCGTCGGCGAGGGCTTCGGGGAAGACCGCGTCGGCTCCGGCGTCGACGTACGCCTTCGCCCGGTCGATCGCCGCGTCGAGCCCTTCGACGGCGCGGGCGTCGGTGCGGGCCATGAGCAGGAAGTCGGGGTCGCGGCGGGCGTCGACGGCGGCCCGGATCCGCCGGGTCATCTCCTCGCGCGGCACCACCGACTTGCCGTCGAGGTGGCCGCAGCGTTTGGGGTTGACCTGGTCCTCCAGGTGGAGGCCGGCCAGGCCGGCGTCCTCCATCAACTGGACGGTGCGGGCCGCGTTCATGGGTTCGCCGAATCCGGTGTCGGCGTCGATGAGGACGGGCAGGTCGGTGACCCGGGTCGTCTGCTGGGCACGGGCGGCGATCTCGGTGGAGGTGGTCAGGCCGATGTCCGGCAGGCCGAGGTCGGCGGCGAGGACGGCGCCGGAGAGGTAGGCGGCCTCGAAGCCGGTGTCCTGGATGAGGCGGGCGGAGAGCGGGTTGAGGGCGCCGGGCATCGTCAACAGACGGTCCTCTGCGAGCCGTTCGCGCAGGGCGCGGCGGCGCTGCGCGGGGGTGGTGCGGGTGTGCAGCATCAGAACAGGCCCTTCGGCAGGCCCTCGTCGTACGCGGCGACGGCATCGGTGTCGACGGCCGGGAACAGGCCGTCGAGGTCGGAGGCGCCCAGTTCGGCGAGCTGCTCCGCGGCGGCCAGGAAGCGGTCCTGGTCGGCGACCGCGACGATCCCTTCGGCGAGGGTGCGGAACTTGCCGGTGTAGGCGCGGCGGTCGAAGGGGCGGGCGCCAGCGGGGTGGGCGTCGGCGACGGCGAGCTCGTCCTCGATCACCGTGCCGTCGTCCAGGGTGATGACCGCGCGTCCGCCGAAGGCCCGGCGGTCGGGGTCGGGGTCGTGGTAGCGGCGGGTCCACTCCGGGTCCTCGACCGTGGTGATCTTCTGCCACAGCTCGACGGTCTCCGGGCGGCGGGCGCGCTCGGGGGCGTAGGAGCGCTCGTGGTGCCAGGTGCCGTCCTCCAGGGCGACGGCGAAGATGTACGGCACCGAGTGGTCCAGGGTCTCGCGGCTGGCCGTGGGGTCGTACTTCTGCGGGTCGTTCGCGCCGGAGCCGATCACGTGGTGGGTGTGGTGGCTGGTGTGCAGGACCACCGAGCGCACCCGGTCCAGGGGGCCGGTCCTCTCGCGCAGCCGTCGGGCGAGGTCGATGATCGCCTGGGCCTGGTACTCGGCGGAGTGCTGCTTGGTGTAGGTGTCGAGGATGGCGCGGCGCGGCTCGCCCGCCTCCGGGAGCAGGACCGTGTAGTCGGACTTCGGGCCGTTCAACATCCAGGCCAGGAAGCCGTCCTCGCCCTCGTAGATCGGGGACGGGGAGGTCTCGCCGCGCATCGCGCGGTCCACCGCCTCGATGGCCGCCTTGCCCGCGAAGGCGGGGGCGTACGCCTTCCAGCTGGAGATCTCCCCCTTGCGGGACTGCCGGGTCGCGGTCGTGGTGTGCACGGTCTGCTGGACCGCCTGGTACACCGTCTCGGTCGGGAGCCGCAGCAGGGCGCCCAGGCCGCAGGCGGTGGCCGCGCCGAGGTGGGCCACGTGGTCGATGCGGTGCTCGTGCAGGCAGATGCCCTTGACCAGGGCGACGTGGACCTCGTAGGCGGCGACGATGCCGCGCAGCAGGTCGGAGCCCGTGCGGCCGGTGTGCTGGGCCACGGCGAGGAGGGGCGGGATGTTGTCGCCGGGGTGCGAGTAGTCGGCGGCGAGGTAGGTGTCGTGGAAGTCCAGCTCCCGTACCGCGGTGCCGTTGGCCCAGGCGGCCCATTCCGGGGAGACCCGGACATGGGTGCCGAAGACCGTCGCGCCGGGGGTGCTCGTCCGGTGCGCGGTGGCCTGGGCGCGGGCGACGGCGACCGGGCGGCGCAGCAGGGACGCGACGGCGACCGAGGCGTTGTCGATCACCCGGTTGACGGCCATCGCGGTGCTGTCGGCGTCCAGTTCCCCGGTGCCGGTCGCCACCGCGGCCAGCTTCCACGCGAGCTGGTCCTCACGGGGCAGCCGGTCGGCGCTGGGACGGACACGGACGTGGTGCTCGATCACGGGACTCCTCGCGTTCTCGGGCGGCAGCGCCTGAGCTTCGTCGGGCGGCAGTGCCTGATGCGGACACCTCTCAGCCTGCCCGCTGACAGGCCACCGGGCCACCGGGCCAAGGTGCGGAATCCGTACACCGCGACGCTGTGAATCTGCGAATGCTGCGAATTCTGCGGATGCTATGTTCGCAGGAAGGCAGACCCGTGATCGGGGACCACGAGGAGGTACGGGTCCATGGCCAGGCAACCGACCGGGCGGAAGGTCTACGCTCACGCCAAGCTGCGCCGGCTGCGCCGGGAGCACGGCATGAACCAGAGCACCATGGCGCAGGCCCTCGGCATCTCCACCAGCTATGCCAACCAGCTCGAACAGAGCCAGCGCCCGTTGACCGCGCCCGTGCTGCTGCGGATCGCCGAGGTCTTCGGGGTCGACGCCGAGTTCTTCTCCGAGGCGGCGGAGGACCGGCTCGCCACCGATCTGCGGGCCGCGCTCACCGACGAGGCCTGCGGGGTGGAACTGCCCGCGCCCGAGGAGATCGCCGAGGCCGCCCGCGACCACCCGGCGGTGGCCCGCGCCCTGGTCGCCCTGCACCACCGCTACCGGGACGCGGCCGAGCAGGCCGCCGCCCTCGGCTCCCCGGAATCGGCTGGTGCGCTGCTGCCTCCGGGCGAGCCGCACGACGAGGTCCGGGACTTCTTCTACGCCCACCACAACCACTTCGCTCCCCTGGAGACCGAGGCGGAACGGATCGCCGAGGCCCTGGAGCTGCGGCCGGGCCGCACGGCCGATCCGCTTGCCGCGCGTCTCGCCGAGCGGCACGCGGTGCGGGTGGTGCGGGCCCCAGCCGGCCGGTCCGCCGATGCCCGGCGCTTCGACCCGGACAGCGGGCTGCTGTTCCTCTCCCCCTGGCTCAGTGACGGCCAGCGCGCCTTCCAGCTCGCCACCCAGCTCGCCCTGCTGGAACACGCCCGGCTGCTCGCCCGGCTCGCCGACAGCGCTGCGGAACTCACCTCACCGCAGTCACCGGCGCTGGCCCGCATCGGACTGGCGAACTACTTCGCGGGCGCGCTCCTCATGCCGTACACCGCGTTCCACACCACGGCCGAGGAGGTGCGCTACGACATCGAGCTGCTGTCGGCCCGCTTCGGCGTCGGCTTCGAAACCGTCTGCCACCGGCTGAGCACCCTCCAGCGCACCGGACGGCGGGGCGTTCCCTTCTCCTTCCTGCGGGTCGACCGTGCCGGGAACATCTCCAAACGGCAGTCCGCGACCGACTTCCACTTCTCCCGGCTCGGCGGCACATGCCCGCTGTGGACCGTCTACGAGGCGTTCTCCGCACCCGGCCGGATACTGACCCAGGTCGCCGAAATGCCGGACGGGAAGCGGTACTTCTGGGTCGCGCGGACCATCACCCGCGGCGGCTACGGCCATCACGCCCCGCGTGCCGAATTCGCCGTGGCCCTCGGCTGCGAACTGCGGCACGCGCACCGGCTCGTCTACGCCGCGGGGATCGCCCTGGACGATCCCCGCGCCGCCACCCCGATCGGCCTGGGCTGCCGGATCTGCGAGCGCCGCGATTGCGCGCAGCGGGCCCGGCCACCGGCCGGCGGCCGACTGGCCGTCGACCCCGACCGGCGGGCGTACGTTCCCTACCCGGTGGAGACCGGCGGCCGATGACGGCACGCTGCGCCATCCGGCCCCGCCCGGGGAACTCGCCGGTGCCGACGGCCGGTTGACCGTCCCGCACGGAGTGCGGGACGGCGGCCCGGCCACGAAGGTGTGGACCGATCACCCCGCGGTGTGCGGGAGGCTCAAGGAGTTCAGCGGTGCCGGAATTCGGCGGGACGTTTGTCGACGAAGGCGCTCATGCCCTCCTTCTGGTCCGCGGTGGCGAATACCGCGTGGAACAGGCGGCGTTCGAAGCGAACGCCTTCGACGAGGGTCGTCTCGAAGGCCCGGCCGACGGCCTCCTTGGCCATCATCGCGACCGGCAGCGACATGCCCGCCACGGTCTCGGCCACCGCGAGGGCCTCGGTGAGAAGTTCGTCGGCGGGCACCACACGGGAGACGAGCCCGCTGCGCTCGGCCTCGACCGCGTCCATGGTGCGTCCGGTCAGGCACATCTCCATGGCCTTGGCCTTGCCGACGGCGCGCGTCAGCCTCTGGGAGCCGCCGATGCCGGGGATCACGCCGAGTTTGATCTCGGGCTGGCCGAAGACGGCGGTGTCGGCGGCGAGCAGGATGTCGCACAGCATGGCCAGCTCGCAGCCACCGCCGAGCGCGTACCCGGCGACCGCCGCCACGGTCGGGGTGCGCAACTGCCCCAGCCGGTCCCAGGCCGCGAACCAGTCGGCGAGGTACATGTCCATGTACCCCTGCGGCTGCATCTCCTTGATGTCGGCGCCGGCCGCGAACGCCTTCGCCGACCCGGTGATCACCACACAGCCGCAGTCCGGGTCCCGGTCCAGGGCCTCGGTGGCGGCGACGACCTCGTTCATGACCTGGAGGTTCAGCGCGTTGAGGGCCTTCGGACGGTTGAGCGTGAGCAGGGCGGTACGGCCCTTGCGCTCGACGCGGATCGTCTCGTGATCGGCCAGGGTCATGACTGCTCCTCGTTCTGGTCCCGGATGGTTCGTACGATGCCGGAGAAGTCCTCCGCCGCTCCGACCCGTTCGGCGTAGACGGCATACAACTCGGCTGCCCGCAGGCCGAGTTCGGCGTTCACTCCGGCGGCTCGGACCGCGTTCGCCGCCAGGCCCAGGTCCTTGGCCATGAGGGAGGCGGCGAAGCCCGGCCGGTAGTCACGATTGGCCGGGCTGGCCGGGACCGGACCGGGCACCGGGCAGTTGACGCTGAGCGCCCAGCACTGGCCCGAGGCCGCCGAGGCCACGTCGTACAGGGACTGGTGGGACAGGCCGAGGCTCTCGCCGAGGACGAAAGCCTCGCTGACGGCGATCATGGAGACGCCGAGGATCATGTTGTTGCAGATCTTGGCGGCCTGACCTGCGCCGGCCCCACCGCAGTGGACCGCCTTCCTGCCCATCACCTCCAGCAGGGGAAGCGCCTCGGCGAACTCCTCCTCTCCCCCACCGGCCATGAAGGTGAGGCCGGCGGCCTCGGCGCCGACGACACCGCCGGAGACCGGGGCGTCCAGGGCCCGCATCCCGGCCGCGGCGGCACGCTCATGGGCGGTGCGGGCATCGGCGACGTCGATGGTGGAGCAGTCGACGAAGAGGGTGCCCGGGCGAGCGGCGGGAAGGATCTCGTCGTAGAGCCCGAGGACATGGCGGCCGGCGGGCAGCATGCTGATCACGACGTCCGCGTCCGCGTCCGCGACGGCGTCCGCGGCGGAGGCGGCGGGCTCCAGACCCGGGCCGGGCGTGACCACGAGGTCGTAGCCGCGCACCCGGTGGCCGGCCTTGACGAGGTTGGCGGCCATGGGGCCGCCCATGTGTCCGAGTCCGATGAACGCGACGGTACGGCTCACCAGGCCACCTCCTGGGTGGTGTCGGGTGTGGCGAGCCCGAGTTCGCGCTCGCCGAGCGGGGTGAAGAAGCGCTCCACGTCGGCGTCGGTGACCTCGGCGAGGGTGCCCGGGGACCAGCGCGGGTCGCGGTCCTTGTCGATGACCTGGGCGCGGATGCCTTCCACCAGGTCGTCGGTGGCAAGGACGGCGCAGGAGACGCGGTACTCCTGGTCCAGGACCGCTTCGAGCGGTCCGAGCCCGCGCGCGCGGCGAAGGGCCTCCAGGGTGACCTTCAGGGCGGTGGGCGATTTGGTGAGCAGGGTCCGGGCCGTCTCGCTCGCGGCCGTGCCGCCGTGCGCGAGCAGCCGTTGGACGATCTCCTCGACCGTGTCGGCGGCGTAGCAGGCGTCGATCCATTCCCGGCGGTCGGCGAGTTCACCCTCGGGAGCCGGGCGCGTGTGCCGGGTGAGCGCCTCGTGCACGGGCAGATCGGCGAGGTCGGCGACGAGCCGAGGGAGCTCGTCCGACGGTACGTAGTGGTCGGCGAGCCCGCACAACAGCGCGTCCGCGGCGCTGATCGGCGCTCCGGTCAGCGCGAGATGGGTGCCCAGTTCGCCGGGTGCGAGGGCGAGCAGATAGGTGCCGCCGACGTCGGGGACGAAGCCGATACCGGTCTCCGGCATGGCGATCCGGGACCGTTCGGTGACGATGCGGACGCTGCCGTGCGCGGAGACACCGACGCCGCCGCCCATGACGATGCCGTCCATGAGGGCGACATAGGGCTTCGGGTAGCGGGCGATGCGGGCGTTGAGGCGGTACTCGTCGCGCCAGAAGGCGGCCGAGGCGGTGCCGTCGCCGGTGCGGGCGTCGTCATGGATGGTCCGGATGTCTCCGCCCGCGCACAGGCCGCGGTCCCCGGCACCGGTGATGACCACGGTTTCGACGGCCGGGTCGTGCTCCCATTCGGTCAGGGCTTCGGCGATGCACAGCACCATCTCGTGCGACAGCGCGTTCAGCGCCCTCGGCCGGTTGAGGGTGATGTGCGCGGCCCGTCCGGTGCGGTGCAGCAGGACGGGTTCCCGGGTGGCGGTCATCCGAACGCCTCCGTCAGGCCGCGGGCCACGATGACGCGCATGATCTCGTTGGTTCCTTCCAGGATCTGGTGGACCCGAAGGTCGCGGACGATCTTCTCGATGCCGTACTCGCTGAGGTAGCCGTAGCCGCCGTGGAGTTGCAGGGCGCGGTCGGCGACCGCGTACCCGGTGTCGGTGGCGAACCGCTTGGCCATCGCGCACAGGTACGGCGCCTGTGGGTCACCGCGGTCGAGTGCCTGGGCGGCCTGCTGGACCAGGGCGCGCGCGGCCGTCAGTTCGGTCGCCATGTCGGCGAGACGGAAGCGCAACGCCGGGGCGTCGAGCAGACGCTGCCCGAACGCCTCCCGGTCGGCGAGGTGGGTCAGGCTGCGGTCCAGGGCGCTGCGGGCGCCGCCGAGGGAGCAGGCGGCGATGCCGAGCCGGCCGCCGTTGAGCCCGCTCATGGCGATGCGGAAGCCGTCTCCCTCGGCGCCCAGCCTGCGGTCCGCGGGCAGCCGGACGCCGTCGAGGATCACCTGGCGGGTGGGCTGGGCGTTCCAGCCCATCTTCCGCTCGTTCACGCCGAACGACAGGCCGGGGTCGTCGCGCTCGACGACGAAGGCGGAAATGCCGTCCGGCCCGTCTCCCCCGGTTCGCGCCATCACGAGGTAGACATCGGATGTGCCTGCTCCGGAGATGAACTGTTTGACGCCGGTGAGGACATAGGTGTCACCGTCGCGCTCGGCGCGGGTGCGCAGGGCGGCGGCGTCGGAGCCGGCCCCGGGTTCGGTGAGGCAGTAGCTGCCCAGGGACTCGGCGGTGCACAGGGTGGGCAGCCAGCGGGCGCGCTGGGCGGGGCTCCCGTAGTGGTCGATCATCCAGCCGACCATGTTGTGGATGGAGAGGTAGCCGGCGATGGAGGGGCAGCCGGTGGCGAGGACCTCGAAGACGACCACTCCGTCCGCGCGGGTGAGGCCGGAGCCGCCGTGTTCCTCGCGGACGTAGACGCCGGCGAGTCCGAGATCGGCGGCGTGGCGCAGGACGTCGGCCGGAAAGTGCTTCTCCTGGTCCCAGTCGACGGCGTGCGGGGCGAGGTGTTCCTGGGCGAAGTCGAGGGTTACCTCGGCGAGGGCCAGCTGGTCCTCGGTCAGGGTGCTCGTGGTCATGGTGTTCACCCCATCGTGGGCATGGTGAAGCTCGCGTTCTCCTTGATCCCGGAGGGCCAGCGCGAAGTGACGGTCTTGGTGCGGGTGTAGAAGCGGATGGAGTCCGGTCCGTGCTGGTTCAGGTCGCCGAAGCCGGAACGCTTCCAGCCGCCGAAGGTGTGATAGGCGACGGGCACCGGGATGGGCACGTTGACGCCGATCATGCCGGTGTTGACGCGGCGGGCGAAGTCGCGTGCGGTGTCGCCGTCGCGTGTGAAGATCGCGACGCCGTTGCCGTACGGGTGCTCGCTGGGCAGCCGTAGCGCTTCCTCGTAGTCGGCGGCGCGGACCACCGAGAGTACGGGGCCGAAGATCTCTTCGCGGTAGACGCGCATGGCGGGGGTGACCCGGTCGAAGAGGGAGGCGCCGGTGAAGAAGCCGTCCTCGTGCCCGGCGAGGGTGAAGTCCCGTCCGTCGACGACGAGTTCGGCTCCCTCCGTGACGCCGATGTCCACGTAGCGGCGCACCCGCTGCACGGCGTCCCGGCTGACCAGCGGGCCGAAGTCCGCGTCCGGGTCGTCGGAGCGGCCGATGCGGAGGGTGGCGATGCGCTCCTTGAGCGCGGCGACGAGGGCGTCGGCGGTCTCCTCGCCGACGGGGACGGCGACGGAGATCGCCATGCAGCGCTCGCCGGCGGAGCCGTAACCGGCGCCGATGAGCGCCTCCACGGCCTGGTCGAGGTCGGCGTCGGGCATGACGATCATGTGGTTCTTGGCGCCGCCGAAGCACTGGGCGCGCTTGCCGTGGGCGGCGGCCGCGGCGTAGATGTGCGCGGCGATCGGGGTGGAGCCGACGAAGCCGAGGGCCTGGACGCGCGGGTCCTCCAGCAGGGTGTCGACGGCCTCCTTGTCGCCGTTGACGACGTTGAGGACGCCGGGCGGAAGGCCGGCCTCCAGGAAGAGCTCGGCGAGCCGCAGCGGCACGGACGGGTCGCGCTCGGACGGCTTGAGGACGAAGGCGTTGCCGCAGGCCAGTGCGGGTGCGGCCTGCCAGAGCGGAATCATCGCGGGGAAGTTGAAGGGGGTGATGCCGGCGACGACGCCCAGTGGGGATCGCAGTGAGTGCACGTCGATTCCGGTGCCGGCGTTGTCGGTGAACTCGCCCTTGATGAGGTGGGGCACCCCTGCGGCGAACTCGACCACCTCCAGGCCGCGCTGGATGTCCCCGTGCGCGTCGGCGACGGTCTTGCCGTGCTCGCAGGACAGCAGCCGGGCGAGGCCGTCCTTCTCCTCCTCCACGAGTTGGAGGAAGCGCAGCAGCACGCGGGCGCGGCGCTGCGGGTTCCACTCGGCCCAGGCCGCCTGGGCCTCGACTGCGTCGGCGATGGCCGCGCGTACCTCGTCCTCTGCCGCGAGGGGGACGCGGGCCCGGATGTCTCCGGTGTTGGGGTCGTACACGTCGGAGAACCGCCCGGACGTGCCGGCGGTGTGCTTGCCGCCGATGAAATGTGTCAGTTCACGGACCATGGAAGCCTGCTCTCGTCAGGTGAGATCCAGGGACGGCACGGCGAGGCGGCGCACCGGCACCGGTCGGGTGCGGGCGCGCGGGAGCCTGCCGTGGGACGCGAGGGCACGGGGCCGTCGAAGGACTACTGCCGGTCACGGCACTAGTGCCAGGAGCGGCGCTAATCGCGCCGTTCCGGGCGCGGTCTCTCCGCCGGATCGCCTGGACCATGGATACGGGCCGGTGCCATGCGTGTCTGCTCCATCCTCGTGGAAAACACGGAACAACCCGCGGCCGGTATCCTGACTCCCGGATCACTGCCCGCGTCCCGGCCTTCCCGGCGGATCCCTCCGCCAGTGGCTCCTGCTGCTGGAACGCACGCTCCCCGGTCACAGTGGCGGGACCGTGCCGGATTCACACCGGCTTCCCTGCACCGCGGGCCTTGTACCGGGACCATATAGTTGGACGTCCTAGTAAGTCCACCAGGCTCCCTGACCGCGTCGAATCGGCGTCTCCCCGGAAAGGCCCGTTGCGTGCCCCGGGTGGTCCGCGACGGCCGGACCGTGTCCCGAAACACCGCGAAGACGTGGCCTCCGGGCTCCTGGGTCGTCTTGAGGCGCCGCGTCGCTCCGGTCCGTCGGCGGACCGGAGCGACGCGGCGGCAGGAGGCGGTCGGCCCGCCGCAGGTCACGCGCCCCAGCGCAGCGCGATGGTGTCGCCGACGTTGATCGGCTTCTCTCGGGTCGCTCCCGCGAACGCCGATCCGTCGACGCTCACCTTCCAGGTCTGGGACCCGCTGTTGGCCTTGCCGTTGACGGCGGTCACGGTGCCGCTGCCGGACGAAGGGCTGACGCCCGTGACGCAGCCGGACGGCGTGGCCGCGTTGGTCGCCGCGTCGAGGACGGCCCCGAGGGTGGTCGTGGTCCCGGTGGGCGTGAAGGAGACCGAGCAGACCTTGAGGTTGCCCGTTCCGTCATCGACGGTAAGGGCCAACTTGGTGGCCGTGCCGACGGTGAAGGCGCTCTGCGCGACCCACTGGGGGGCGCCAGGGGTGACCGGGACGGCCGGTGCGCTCGTGAAGCCGCCGCCGACGACGGCCCGGAGAGCATCGATGGAGGCGTAGGCGGAGGGGGCGCTGTCGCTGGGCTTGTACTTGAACCCGCCGCCCGGGTTGTACTGGTTGGCAATGAGGAAGTCGATCGGAGTCTTGTCATTGACCGTGGTGAAGTCGGCGGACTGCGGGTCGATGCCGCAGGCGTTGAGGCCGGCGACCGCCCAGCCGTTGGAGCTGGTGTTCACGCCGTAGAGGGAGTTGAAGGCACCGGTGGTGGCGATCAGCTTGCCCTTGAGGAAGTTCTTCGCCTTGACGACGCCGGTGTCGGTGTTCGGCACGCCCGAGGTGCACAGTGCGGCGAGGGCGGCGCCCGTCATGTCGATGTCACTGGCCGTGTTGAGGGCGGCGGGGTCGCCCTCGACCTTCTGGTAGGTCCAGCCGCCGTCGTTGTGCTGGTTGGCGCGGAGCTTGACGACGAGCGCGTCGGTCAGAGTCTGGGGGACGCGGGCTCCGCCGGCCTGGGTCCGCGCGCCGCCGAGGGCCAGAGCGGCGAAGACGGTGCCGTTGAAGTTCGAGGGCGGGCCGAAGTAGCCGGGTTCCGCGGTCTGCCAGTAGCCGTAGATGTCGGCTATGAGATTGCGGGAGGCGGAGACTCTGGCCGGGTCGACGCCCGCGGCGTACGCGTTGAGGGTGCCGCGCTCGTAGTCGGTGACGACCGGAGCGGCCGACGGCCAGCCGGACGTGGCGAGCAGGTTGCGGTAGACGGTGCGTGCGTTCTTCGTGGTGTCACCACCTGGGGCCACGTCGACGACGGCCGTACCGGCGGCAGCGAAGGCGCTGAACGCCCACTCGTTGGAGAGACCGGATCCGGCGTACGAACCGTCCGCCGCCTGAAGGGTTTTCAGATAGGCGACGCCGTTCGTCTTCGCCGCGGCGAGCTGTGCCGGGGTGGAGGTCGCCGATGCGGGCAGGACGGTGAGGGCGAACGCGCCGAGGGTCACCGGCATCGTGAGCGCGAGACGCCGGGTGGTTCGAGTACGGGGCATGGCCTGCTCCTGAGGTCGGCGGACGCCGACCGCTCCCGGCGCGGGCCGCCGTGCCGGGGCGGCACGGGGAGAAGCCGGGGGGCCGCCGTCCGAAGTCGCGTGGTACGGCTTCCTGTCGTGTCGCCGTCCGGGCATTCGGACTCGGGACGGCTTGCGCCGTTCCACACCGCTGCGCGTCAGTCCCGGATTCCCACCGGGTTCCCCCATCAGGCGAGTTGGGACGCTACCCGAGCGCCCCGCGCACCGCCAGCGGTAGTGCCGGAAGCACGGCCGGTGAGCCGCGGGCGGTCTTGACGCCCCGTCCGGATCGGTGTTCCATTCGCGCTGAAAAGCACTCAGCTCCAGGGGAAGCCGGTCCAATTCCGGCGCTGACCCGCAGCCGTAGGCCCGGTACCGTCCCGGGCGAGCCGGATTGCCTGGTGCCGGGTGAACGAGCACAGAACGCCGTCGCGGATTGCGGCGTGGTCGTCACCGCCTCCCCACGGCGTCTCCGTGCGGGGGCGCATCGCCACGCACCCGGCCGCCCGGCAGAGACGAGGGGGCCGTGGCAACCGAGCAGTTGGCGAGGCGGCGTACGAACACCAGGCGACGGCTGCTGTCCCTGCTGACCGCGGGCCTGCTCCTCTCCGGTGCCGCGGCGGCCTTCGTCACACCGGCCCCGCCCGCGAGCGCCGACCCCATCGAGAAGTGCACGGCCACGGCCGGCGCGATCGTGGCAGTCGATTTCGGCCCCTTCGGCGGCGGTGTGGTACGTGGCTGCGACGCCACCCCCACCACCGGCTACGAGCTTCTCCACGAGGCCGGTTTCACCACCGAGGGAACGGTCAAGGACGGCCCGGCGTTCATCTGCCGGATCGGGCACGGATCTTTCAACTCCGGTGCGCAATATCCCACTTCGGCGGCGGAGGAGTGCCGCATCACCCCGCCGGCCACCGCGTACTGGTCGTACTGGATCGCCTCTCCCGGCCAGAAGAACTGGACCTACAGCCCGCTCGGCGCGATGGCGCGGACCCCGAAGCCGGGTGATGTGGACGCCTGGGTGTTCGGCGCCACCGACATCGGCGGCACCCGGGGCCGGCCCGGGTTCACCCCGGACGAGGTCCGCGCGGGCGCCACGACGCCCGAACCGGACCCGTCCGCGCCGCAGGTCCCGCCGGGGAAGGTCGAGTTGGACGCCGCCACCCGCTGGCTGACCGACAGACTCAAGGACGGCGAACAGGTCGTCGATCAGCCCAGCGTGTACCGCAACCACCAGGCGACCACGGAGGTCGTCCTGGCCCTGGCCGCGATCGACGCCAAGAACCCGGCGGCCCGCACGGCCGCCGCCTTCCTCGACCGCCCCGAGAACACCGACGCGTACCTCTACCCGGAGGGCGAGGAGAAGGCTCCCGACGCGACGGCGGCCGCCCGGCTCGCCCTGGTGGCTCAGGCCACCGGCCGGGACCCGCGCGCCTTCGGCGGGCACGACCTCCTCGACGACCTCGTGCAGAACGTCTGCCGGAGCGGTTCGGACGCGCCAGAACCGGTGCCCGGCTGCGTCACCAAGGGCGACTTCCGCACGGCGGGCCAGGCCGAGGGCCAGGCGCTCGCCGTGATCACCCTACTGAGCGGCGGGGTACGGCCCCCGGCCGACGCGGTCACCCGGCTCGCCGCGCTCCAGTGCGACGACGGCGGCTTCACCAGCATGCTGCTCGAACCCGGAGGCTGGTGCGACAGCGAGGCCGGTGCCACCGGCCTGGCCACCCTGACGCTCCAGGCGGCCGGCGGTCATGCGGCCGAGGTCGCCGAGGCGCGCGCCTATCTGCGCAAGACCCAGCAGTCGACAGGGGCCTGGCCGTCCGTCTCGTACAACACCACGGGCAGCGCGTACGCCACCGGTCTGGCCGCCCAGGCCATGCGTGCCCTCGGCGACACGGCCCGGGCCGACGCCGCGGTGTCCTGGCTGTCCAGGGAGCAGATGCCCGACGGAGGCTTCGCGTTCGAGGAGGGTACGACCGACCCCGCGCTGATCTCCGCCACCGGTCCGGCCGTCCTCGCGGGCGCGAAGAGCGACCTGGTGACACTGACCGGTCCGAAGCCCGCACCGACCCCGACGCCCACGAAGCCGACGACCGGCCCGACCGCACCCCCCGGTCCCTCCCCGGACCTGCGGAAGGGCACGGCCTACCTGACCGACCGCACCCGTCTGATCCAGGGCCACTACTACGAGAGCGGGCCCGGCAGCGGCTTCGCCGACTTCGGCCTCACCATCGACGGCGCCTACGCGCTGGTCGCCACCGGCACCGACGACAACGCCCTGCGCGCCCTCGTGGACTTCCTCGACAAGGGCGGCAAGGACGGCACCGGACGCGACGTCCACGCGTGGACCGGTATCGGCACGCCGCACGCGGGCGGCGGCTCGCTCGGCAAGACGGCGCTGCTCGCCGAGGCCGTGGGCCGCGACCCGCGGGACTTCGGCGGACAAGACCTGATAGCCGGGCTCGCCAAGGCGGTCTGCCCCGCCAAGTCCCCCGGAAAGGACAGGACTTGTGCGGGCAAGGGCGCCTACACCAACGCCGGTTCGGTCTTCTCGCAGTCGCTCGGCGTGATCGCGCAGATCCGGGCGGACGAGTCGGCTCCGGCAGCCGACGCGATCGCCTATCTGAAGAGTCTTCAGGAGTCGTCCGGCGCCTGGCCCAGCCTGATTGGCGAGCCCAGCGCGGCCGAGGTGGACTCGACCGCCGTCGCCGCGATGGCCCTCGATCTCCTCCCGGACGCGGCCTCGCAGACAGCCGTCGACAAGGCACTGACCTGGCTCGCCAGCCAGCAGAACCCCGATGGCGGCTTCCCCGGCGCCTCCGGCAATTCGGTCAACTCGGCCGCTCTCGGCGTCCAGGGCCTGTCCCTCGACGCCGAGAAGTACCAGGACCGCATCGCCAGGGCGCGGGCCTTCCTCGCCTCGCAGCAGAACGCCGACGGCGGGTTCAACATCGCCAAGGACGGCCAGCGGGGCTCCGACGTCCGCGCCTCCACCCAGGCGCTCGGGGGCACCACCGGCATCTCCTACGGCACGCTCAGCCGCAGCCTGGACGGCACCTCTCCGCAGCCCTCCCCCGGCGGCACGGCGGGCCCGTCCCCGACGACGTCTCCGGTGATCATCACCCCCGGCGAGGACGGCGGCACGGGCATTGCCAACGGTGCCGGGGGCGGCGGTCTCGCTGCCACCGGCACCCAGGTGGCCGCCCTCGCCACCGCCGCGGCGCTGCTCGTACTCGGCGGCTACGCCATGAACCGCGCCGCCCGCAAGCGCCGCACGACCGCGGGCACGAACGCGGGAACCACCGCCGGGGGGCGGCGGTGACCCTCCCGCCCCTCCGCCGCGCCCTCGGGCGGACCGCCGCCGCGCTCGGCCTGACCGTGGCGGCGCTCGCCGCCACCACGGGCCCGGTCGCAGCCGCCCCGCAGCCCATGGGGCAGTGCACGACCACCTCGGGCGCGGTGCTCGCCGTGGACTTCGGCCCTTGGGGCGGTCCCATCTACCGTTCCTGCGGGACCACCCCGACCACCGGCTACGAGCTCCTCAACCAGGGCGGCTGGCGCACCACGGGCACCGGTCACGACGGGCCCGCCTTCATCTGCCGCATCGGCTACAGCGGCCACCAGGGCGGGAAGCAGTACCCCACCCCGGCCGAGGACGACTGCGTCCTGACGCCGCCGGCCTCCGCGTACTGGTCGTACTGGCACGCCGACCCCGGCCAGAACACCTGGACCTACAGCCAGCTCGGCGCCATGCTCTACAAGCCGAAGCCGGGCAGCGTCGACCTGTGGATCTTCGGCGCCACGAACATCGAGGGCACCGAGGGGCGCCCGACCGTCACCCCCGACCAGCTCCGCGCCCACAACACCCGGCCGACGGGCGGCGACCGGCCGGTGCCGCAGGACACCCGCACCGCACCGCCGCTGCCCCCGGGCACCGGCACCGGCCCGCGACCCGAACAGCCCCCGCGGACCGACTCGGCCCGCACGCCGAGCACCACCCCGACCCCGTCCCCGACGACGACACCCCCGCCGAGTCCGACGGCCGACACTTCGGCGACGCCCACCGCCCCCGCCCCCTCCTCCGCGGCCCCGGCCGGAAGCGACGCCGCGCCTCGCGTCGTCGAGGCGGCCCCCGCCACCGACGCTCGGCACGATGCGGGCTCCTTCCTGCCCGTCGCGGCGACCGGAGCGCTCGTCCTGCTCATCGGCGGCGGCGCCTGGTACGCGGCCAAGCGCCGCCGCGCGGAGTGACCGGGTGACCCGCGCCACGCACCTGCCCGGACCTCCAAGTCCCGTTCAGCCGCCCCTGCCCGCCTCCGATGCGGACACGGGCGGCCGGAGGCTGCCCCGCACCCTGCACCCCGTCGCCTGGTGGATCTGGGCCCTGGCCCTGGCCACCGCCGTCAGCCGTACCAACAACCCGCTGCTGCTGTTCCTCGTCCTCGCGGTCCTCGGCTACGTCGTCTCCATGCGCCGCACCGAGGCACCCTGGGCCCGCGGCTTCGCGTACTACCTCTGGCTGGCCCTCACCGTCGTGGCGATCCGGGTGGTCTTCCGGGCGGTCTTCGCCACCGGCATCACCCCTCACGACCACCTCCTCTTCTCGCTCCCCCACATCCCCACCCCCGACTGGTACGCCGGCATCCGGATCGGCGGCCCCGTCTCGCTGGAGGCGCTGCTCTCCTCGGCGACGGACGGGCTCCGGCTCGCCTGCATGTTGTGCTGCATCGGCGCCGCGAACACCCTGGCCAACCCCAAACGCGCTCTGCGCATCCTGCCGGGCGCCCTGTACGAACTCGGCGTCGCCGTCACCGTGTCCCTCAGTGTCGCTCCCCAACTGGTGCAGAGCGTTCAACGCGTGCACCGGGCCCGTAGGCTGCGGGCCGGACGCGCCAAGGGGCTTCGCGCGCTGCGCGCCGTCGTGGTGCCGGTCCTCGAAGACGCGCTGGAACGCTCGCTGCGTCTGGCGGCCGCCATGGACTCGCGCGGGTACGGCAGAGCCGGGTCGGCCACTCGGGCCTCGCGACAGGCCACCGGTGTCCTGATGCTCCTCGGCATGTGCGGACTGTGCACGGGTGCGTACGGCCTCCTGGACGCGACCGCGCCGAGGGCACTGGGCCTGCCTGCCATGGGCATCGGCGCGCTGCTGTGCGTGGCGGGACTCCGGCTCGGCGGGCGGCGCGTCACCCGCACCGCCTACCGGCCCGACCCCTGGCGGTTCCCGGAGTGCGCGGTCGCCGGGTGCGGGGTCCTGTCGGCCGTTCTGCTGTTCGGCAACACCGGTTTCGACGCAGCCGAGCTGAACCCGTCCATCTATCCGTTGAGTTGGCCGTCGCTCCCGCTCGTGCCCGCGGCCGCCATCCTCCTCGCAGGCGCCGCCGGGTTCCTCGCCCCTCCGCCGAGTCCGCCGAAGTCCGCCCCCGTCCCCGTCCCCGCCCAGCGCACCGAGGAAGTCACGTGATCGTCTTCGACCAGGTCACCGTCCGGTACGAGGACACGGCCGAACCCGTTCTGCGGGACGTGAACCTGACGGTGGAGGAGGGCGAGCTCTGCCTCGTCGTCGGACACACCGGCGTGGGCAAGTCGACCCTCCTGGGCGCGGTCAACGGCCTCGTCCCGCACTTCACCGGCGGCACGCTGTACGGCCGCGTCGTCGTCGACGGCCGGGACACCTCCGACCACCCTCCGCGCGAACTGGCCGATGTCGTCGGCGTCGTGGGCCAGGATCCGCTCGACGGCTTCGTCACGGACACCGTCGAGGAGGAACTCGCCTACACCATGGAACAGTTGGCGGTCCCGCCGGCCACCATGCGCAAGCGGGTCGAGGAGACGCTCGACCTCCTGGGCCTCGCCGATCTGCGCCACCGCGCCCTGCACGAACTTTCCGGCGGCCAGCAGCAGCGCGTCGCCATCGGCTCCGTCCTCACCGCCCACCCCCGCGTCCTGGTGCTGGACGAGCCCACCTCCGCGCTGGACCCGGCCGCGGCCGAAGAGGTCCTGGCGGCGGTCACCCGCCTCGTCCACGACCTGGGCGTCACCGTCCTGCTGGCCGAGCACCGTCTGGAGCGGGTCGTCCAGTACGCCGACCGGGTCCTCCACCTCCCCGGCGACGGGCGCGCGGTCTCCGGTTCGCCCGCCGAGGTCTTCCGTACGACGTCCATCGCGCCCCCCATCGTCGAACTCGGGCGTGCCGCCGGGTGGTTCCCGCTGCCCCTGTCGATCCGCGACGCCCGCCGCGCCGCGGCGCCGCTCCGCACCCGGCTGGCGGGCACGGCTCCGGGCCCCGCCCGCCCGGCTCTCGCGAAGGACCGCCCCGAACTGCTCACCGCTCGCGGGGTGACCGTCTCCTACCGGGGTGTTCCGGCGGTCCGCGAGGTGGACCTGGTCCTGCGCGGTGGCGAGATCACCGCGCTCATGGGGCGCAACGGCTCCGGCAAGTCCTCCCTGCTGTGGGCACTCCAGGGCTCGGGGCCGCGTACGGCGGGCTCCGTGCGGATACCGGGCACGGGGCCGGGCCGGGACGCGGATCCGCAGAAGCTCCCGGCCGCCGAGGCCCGCACACGCGTCGGTCTGGTGCCGCAGACCCCCGCCGACCTGCTGTACCTGGAGACCGTGAAGCAGGAACTGGACCAGGCCGACATCGAATCCGCAACGGCCGCGACCGGTACGTCGGCCCGCTCCCTGCTGGACCGCCTCGCCCCGGGCATCGCCGACGACACCCATCCACGCGACCTCTCCGAGGGCCAGAAGCTCGCGCTCGTCCTGGCCGTCCAACTGGCCGCCGCGCCACGAGTCCTCCTTCTCGACGAGCCCACCCGGGGACTGGACTACCGGGCCAAGGACCAGCTCATCCGGATCGTCGACGAGCTGGCGGCCGAGGGCCGGAGCGTCGTGATCTCCACGCACGACGTCGAGTTCGTGGCCCGCGCCGCCGACCGGGTCGTGGTGATGGCCGAGGGCGATGTCGTCGCGGACGGCCCCACGACCGAGGTGATCGTCGCCTCGCCGGTCTTCGCCCCGCAGACCGCGAAGATCCTCGCACCACTGCCCTGCCTCACCGTCGCCCAGGCGGCCGTGCTCCTCTCGGAGGGTGCCGCCGGAACGGATTCGGCCTCATGACCGGGCACGCCGCCGCGGCCATCCGGATCGGCCCCCGGGCCGGCCTCGTGATCACGATGGCCGCTCTGCTCGGAGTCGTCGCCTTCTTCTGGCCCTTCCTCGTGGCACCGGGGAAGTTCGGCTCGAACTACGCTCCACCGCTGATCTTCGGCGTGTTGCTGGTGATCGTGCTGTGTGTGGTGATCTCCGAGATCGCCGAGGGCGGCATCAATTCCAAGGCGCTCGCCATGCTCGGAGTCCTGTCGGCGGTGAACGCCGCGCTCCGTCCCCTGGGCGCGGGCACGGCCGGAATCGAATCCGTCTTCTTCCTCCTCGTCCTCGCCGGCCGGGTCTACGGCCCCGGCTTCGGCTTCACCCTCGGCTGCACCTCGCTGTTCGCCTCCGCCCTGATCACCGGCGGGGTCGGGCCGTGGATGCCGTACCAGATGTTCGGCTGCGCCTTCGTCGGCATGCTCGCCGGGCTGCTGCCCCGGGCGACGGGCCGCCGGGAGATCCTGCTGCTCGCCGTCTACGGTTCGCTCTCCGGCTACCTCTTCGGCTTCCTGCTCAATCTGTCGTTCTGGCCCTTCTCCCTGGACCCGAACAGCTCGATCGCGTACCTGCCGGGGCTGCCCTTCACCGAGCAGTTCCAGCGCTATCTGGCGTTCGACCTGGCCACCTCGCTCGGCTGGGACACCGGCCGGGCCGTCACCAACTTCGTGTGCATCACTCTGGCCGGCCCCGCCGTCCTCACCGTCTTCCGCCGCGCCGCCCGCAAGGCCCGCTTCCAGGCCCCGATCCGCTTCGCGCGTCGCGGCGGTACGGGCTCGGGCGCCGCGGTCGGATGAACCAGGCACCACTCACCACTGCCACTCTCCGAGAGGAACTCCCATGCGTCAGCCCCTGCTCCGCCGCGCCGCCGTGACCACCGCGGCCCTCGGCCTCGCCCTGTCCGCCACCCCCGCGGTCGCGCAGGACCAGCACGCCTCCTCGTACACGAACCTGCCGGTGAGAGTCACCGTCACCGTCCAGGGTCCCGACGGTCTGCTCTTCCAGGGCAAGGTCTTCACCTGGGGCCATGACGTCACCACGGCCACCGGCGGCACCCACAAGTGCGACGGCACCAACGGCGGCGCCCACGCCTCGAAGGTTCCGACCCCGACCGCCGCCCTGGACCACGCGGCGAAGTGGAACGGCTTCTCCTGGGACGGCACCTGGTACCCGTCCTTCGACGACTTCACCGTCGACACCGTCAAGGCCGTCAGCGGCGGCGGCTCGGCGTACTGGAACATCGCCGTGAACGGCACTCCGACGCCGGTCGGCGGCTGCCAGTTCGAGATAGGGAACGGCGACCAGGTCTCGTTCGTCTGGACCTCCTTCTGAGGGCTGCGGCAGGTCCGCCCCCACGGCACACGGACGCTCCTCGGCCTCCCGCGCCGGGAGGCGAACGACCACGGATCAACCGTGTTCCGGCAGCGATCGACCCGGGCTCCGACCGTCCCGGACGACGGCCGGGCCCCTTGCCCGGCCGTCGTCCGGAGCCCGTGTCATCAGCCTCGCCAGATGTTGTCGAAGGCGGCCTGCTCGACGGTGCGCCGCAGCCGCATGGCCTCCAGTTGTGTCAGCGCGTCGTGGACGGCGGCGAGCACGGTGTCCACGACGTCGTCGTCGACGCTCGGGAAGTCGGCGGAGCCGATCGATTCCTCCCCGTCCTCGCCGTCCTCCCCGCCCTCGCCATGGATTCCGAGGGCTGCCACGAGGACGGCCAGGACGGGTTCCCTCGCCGCCCAGCGGTTCGCCGCATCGCGACGGTCCGGTGAATCGGCCAGCACGATCCGGCCTGCCCCGAAGGGCATCCCTCGACGGTGTCGCCTGCTGAGCTTTCCCTCCGCCTCAAGGACGGCCAGATAGGCCGCGGAGAGGTCCCGGCCCCGGCGCCACAGCCAGTCGCCGACCGACTCGTAGGGCGCCTCACGGACCAGCGACGATGCGGCCCGATCCAACAGGGGGTCGGCCAGGGCCGGGAGGTGGCCCGGCACGATGCGATCGCCGTCCAGCATGACGGCCTGGGCGCCGAGCAGGTCGATCACCTCGGCCCCGGCGAGAGCGAGGGACAGCTTGCCCTGCTCCACAGGACCGCCGGGCACCTGGTCCAGGCTGGTGATCAACAGATCTCGTGACGTGGTCATGGTAGACGTGGTCATGGTAGGTGGCCCTGTCAGTGGTCGGCGAGCACCATCCGGAAGCGGGCGTCACCCGCGATCATCTTCCGGTACCCCTCCTCGACCCGGCTCAGTGGCACCACCTCCACCATCGGACGGATCCCGTGCAGCGCACTGAACGCCATGGTGTCCTGCACGTCCTGCGCGGTGCCGGACGGATGGCCGCGCACGACCCGGCCGCTCATGAGCAGCTGGACCGGGCTGATTCCCAGCGGCTCGGGTGCCACACCGATCACCACCAGTTCCCCTCGGTGCGCCAGCCCGTCCACGGTCGCCGTGATGGCGTCGGCGTTGGCGGCGGTGGCCAGGACGACCTTGGCGCCACCGAGCGCCTGCAGCGCGTCCGCGACGCCGGTGCTCCCCGTGGCGTCGACGTAGTGATGGGCACCGAGTTGCTTGGCGAAGTCCGCCTTGCCGGCTCCGCGGGCGATGGCCACGGTCTCGAAGCCCATGGCGGCCGCGTACTTCACCCCGAGGTGGCCGAGGCCGCCGATGCCCAGGATGGCCACGAGGTCGCCCGGCCGTGCGGAGCTGCGCCGCAGGCCGTTGTACGTGGTCACCCCCGCACACGCCATGGGCGCCGCGTCGGTCGCCGCCAGCGCGTCCGGAATCCGGGCCAAGGCGTCGATCGGTGCGATCACGGTCTCCGCGAAGCCCCCGTCGTACGCCCATCCGGGAACCTTGAGGTTCTCGCACACGATGAAATCACCCTGTCGGCAGGGGGTGCAGTGGCCGCAGCTACCGCCGAACCAGCCGACGGCCACCCGGTCACCGACCTGCCAGCCGCTGTCCTGTGCCGCTTCACCCAGCGCCTCGATGCGGCCCGCGATCTCATGGCCCGCCACCAGCGGAAACCGTACGCCGGGCACCCCGGCGTCCACCAGGAGGGCGTCGCTGTGGCAGATGCCGCAGGCGTCCACGGCAATCCGCACATGGCGGGGCCCCGGCTCCGGTACTTCACGCTCGACGAGCTCGAACGGCCCGCCCGCCGTGACGACCTGCGCGACTCGATACGTACTCATCCAGACCACTCCCGAAAGTACGCGACACACGCTTGCCTTCCAGCAGATCAGCTCCCGCCCGATCGCGCGCGCCGAACGGGCGGACAGCCCGCCCTGACCGCCCGAGCCGGGCCGGGCGTACGGACCGGACGAGCCTCACCGGGCCGGGCGCTCCGCCTCCGCCACCCGCTTCGTGCGGTGGCCCGGCCCCCGCCCCGACGGGCGGCCGGCTGCGGGCCCTGCAGCCCCGACCGCGCCGTCAAGCGCTCCATCGGGCGGACGGCGGCCGTCAGGAGGAGTCGCGGACGATCAGTTCGGTCGGGAGCACGATGTGCCTGCGCTCCCGGCCCCCTCCGGCGATCTCCTGGAGCAACACCCGGGCCATGGTGCGCCCCATCTCCTCGATCGGCTGGCGCACGCTGGTGAGCGCCGGGTCCATGTGACGGGCCACCGCCGAATCGTCGAAGCCGACCAGGGCCACGTCGTCCGGGATGCGCCGCCCGGCCTCGCGCAGCACCTGGCGGGCGCCCGCGGCCATGACGTCGGAGGCGGCGAAGACCGCGTCGATGCCGGGCCGCCGCGCGAGCAGGGCGCGCATGGCCCGGGCGCCGCCCTCCTCGGTGAAGTCGGCGGGGGCGACCAGGTCCTCGTCGCGGGCGAGACCGGCCGCGGCGATCGCCTCGTGGTAGCCGTCGAGTCGCCGCCGGGCGCCGTAGACGTCCAGTCGGCCCGTGATCGTGGCGATGGTGCGACGCCCCCGCGAGACGAGATGGCCGACGGCGGTCCTGGCTCCTTCGAAGTTGTCCGAGTCGACCGAGGCGAGCGGCTCCGAGGCGGAGCGGGGACCGCTCGTCACGGCGGGCATGCCGAGTTGCTCCAACTGATCCGGCAGCGGGTCGTCGGCGTGGACGGACACCAGCAGTACGCCGTCGACCCGGTGCGCGGTCAGGTACTGGGCCAGCTTCCGGCGCTCGCGGTCGTTGCCGACGAAGGTGAGCAGCAGTTGCATGTCGGTGTCGGCGAGCGCCGCTCCGACCCCGCGCACGATGTCGGAGAAGTACGGCTCGGTGAAGAACCGGGCCTCCGACTCGGGCACGACGAGCGCGATGGCGTCGGTACGGTTCCCGGCGAGTGCGCGGGCGGCACGGTTGGGCACGTAGCCCAGTTCCGCGACGGCCGCCTCGACCGCCTCCCGGGTGCGTGCGCTGACCCGTGGGGAGCCATTGATGACCCGTGAGACCGTGCCGCGCCCCACTCCCGCCCGCGCCGCGACCTCTTCGAGCGTGGGCCGCCCGCCGCTCCGTGCTCGCGCTGCCGCCATGGCTGCCTCCCGTTCGCGGTCAATTTCTCACAGTCGCGATGGCCGGTCCAAGTTCCGGCGCCACGAGGCGGGAACGGCGGAGAGGGACGGAGGTGGACCGGGCCGGACCGGCGATCGCGGCGGGGGTGCGGGTCGTGTACGCCTCGGCCGGGTCGGGTCGGTCCGTACCGGTCACGCACCGGCCTGCGGGAGCCCGGCGCGGTGGCCGGGTCCCACAGGCCGGTGCGGCGGGTTCAGTCGGGGTCGGGGCACGGGGGCAGGGCATGGTGGCGGATGACGTCGGCGTACCAGTAGGCACTTGCCTTGGGGACCCGGCGCTGGGTGGCGTAGTCGACGTGGACGGCGCCGAAGCGCTTCGCGTACCCGTACGCCCACTCGAAGTTGTCCATCAGGGACCACAGGAAGTAGCCCCGGACATCCGCGCCGTCGGCCACGGCCCGGCGCACCGCGTCGAGATGACCGCGCAGGTAGGCGATGCGCTCGGGGTCGTCGACCCGGCCCTCGGAGGAGAGCTGGTCGTCGAACGCGGCGCCGTTCTCGGTGACCATCAGCGGAAGTCCGGGGTGGTTCCGGGAGACGTCGAGGAGGAGTCGGTGCAGCCCGTCCGGGTCGATCGCCCAGTTCATCGCGGTCCGCGGGCCCTCGGCGAGGTGGAAGGCGACGTGTTCGGAGCCGGGCCACGGGGAGTGGTCGCTGTCGCCGTGGCCGTCGTCGCGCGCGTCACCGCGGCCGTGGGCGGGCGTGGAGACCACGGTCGGGGTGTAGTAGTTGACGCCCAGAACATCGACGGGGCGGGAGATCGCCGCCAGGTCGCCGTCCCGTACGAGCGCGGACCAGTCCACCAGGTGCTCGGTGTCCGCGATCAGGTCCTCGGGGTACGCCCCACGCAGCATCGGACCGGTGAAGATCCGGTTGCCCACCGCGTCGATCCGGCGGGCGGCGTCCGCGTCGGCCGCGCTGCCGGTCAGCGGGCGGACCTGGTGGAGGTTGAGGGAGACCGAGATCCGCGCGGTGGCGGGGAGGTGGTCGCGCAGTGCTTCGACAGCTCGGCCGTGGGCGAGGTTGAGGTGGTGGGCGGCGCGCAGCGCGGCGTCCGGTTCGGTGCGCCCCGGGGCGTGTACGCCCGAGCCGTAGCCGAGGAAGGCCGAGCACCACGGCTCGTTCAGGGTGGTCCAGGTGGGGACGCGGTCGCCGAGGGCGCGGGCCACGAGGCCGGCGTAGTCGGCGAACCGCTCGGCGGTCGCCCGCCGGGGCCAGCCGCCGGCGTCCTCCAACTCCTGGGGAAGGTCCCAGTGGTAGAGGGTGACGACGGGCATGATGCCGGCTTCGAGGAGTTCGTCGACGAGCGCGCGATAGAAGTCCAGTCCACGCTGCACGGCCGGACCGCGGCCGGTGGGCTGCACCCTGGACCAGGAAACGGAGAAGCGATAGGCCGTCAGGCCGAGCCGTTTCATCAGGGCCACGTCGTCCTGGTAGCGGTGGTAGTGGTCGACGGCGACATCGCCGGTTTCCCCGTCGTGGACCTTGCCGGGCGTGTGGCTGAAGGTGTCCCAGATGGACGGGGTGCGACCGCCCTCGGCGACGGCTCCTTCGACCTGGTAGGCGGAGGTGGCCGACCCCCAGAGGAAGCCACGCGGGAACTGTGCGGTCTCGGGGGCCTGCTTCGGGCTGGTGCCGGGTCGTGCGTCGGTCATTTGGGAGCGCTCCCAGAAGTGGTCGGACGGGGTGGTGGGCCCTTGTGCGGGCGGAGCCCGGTTTCGGGGCCGGTTCAGGCGGCGGGATTTCGCGGCGAGTTCTCGCGGCGGGATTTCGAGCGGGTGGCGGGGCGGGTCCAGGAGCCGGTGGCGGGAGGCCGGTCACGCTGGAGGGGCGGGGGCGGCACGACCGGGCCGCCCATACGTTCACGTGACGCGGTCTCACCCCTTGACGGCGCCGGACATGATCCCTCCGACGATCCGCTTGCCGAAGAGCACGAAGACCACGAGCAGTGGCAGTGTGCTGATCAGCGCACCGGCCATCACGATGCTCTGGTCCGGTGTGTAGGAGGCGCTCAGCCGGCCGAGGGCCACCTGGAGCGTGGGATTCTGCTGGTTGAGGGCGAGATAGGGCCAGAAGAAGTCGTTCCACGCCTGTACGAAGGTGAGCATCCCCAGCACCATCATCGCGGGGCGGGCCACCGGGAGCACCACACTGCGCACGATGCGGAAGTTGTTCGCGCCGTCGACCTTGGCCGCCTCGACGAGTTCGTGAGGCAGCGCCTCGCTCAGGTACTGACGCATGAAGAACACGCCGAAGGCGCTCACCAGGGTCGGGAAGATCACCGACTCCAGCTTGCCGCCCCAGCCGAGGCCGGACATCACCATGAAGAGCGGTACGACGCCGAGTTGGGGCGGGATGGTGAGCGTGGCGACGACCGCGGTCATCAGCGCGCCGCGCCCCCGGAAACGCATCTTGGCGAAGGCGTACCCGGCCAGCGTGCAGAAGAAGAGCGTCGCCGCCGTGATGCAGCCGGAGACAATGACGCTGTTGACGATCGCCGTGCCGAGGTTCGCCTGACTCCAGGCCGCTTCGAGGTTGTGCGCCAGCCGCCCGCCGGGCAGCAACGGCGGGGTGGTGGCGAGCACTTCGTCCTGGGTGTGGGACGCGGCCACCAGCGTCCAGTAGAGCGGCAACAGTGAGCCGATGCCCACGACGGTCAGCGCGGCGTAGGCGAACGGGCCGCCCCGGAGCTGCTTGCCCGCGCCCGGTCGAAAGCGCATCGGACGCCGCCGGGCGGGCCGGGCTCTGCCAGGGGCGGGATCCTTGGCCGGGTCGGCGCCGGCGCCGCCCATGGACGTGATCGAGGACGTGGACGTGGTCATGGAAATCGCTCCCGGTCAGACCGCGGATGTGCGTACGAAGCGGCCGATGAGCCAGTTGACCGCGGCAATGATCAGCAAGAGGGCGAGCATCGCCCAGGCCACTGCGGCGGCCGGGCCGAGATGTCCCAGGTTCCAGCCGTAGTTGTAGAGATAGATACTGAGGGTCTCGTACTGATTCTCGTTGCCGCCGGTGGCTCCGAGCCTGCCGCCCTCCAACAGCAGTGGTTCGCCGAACAACTGCATGGAGCCGATGGTCGAGATGACGATCGTGAAGAGGATCGTGGGCCGCAGCGAGGGGATGGTCACCTTGCGGAACTGCTGCCAGCGCGAGGCGCCGTCCAGCGCGGCGGCCTCGTACAGGTCGGTGGGCACGGCCTGCATGGCAGCCAGGTAGATCAGGGCGTTGTAGCTGGTCCAGCGCCAGATCACGATGACGGAGATGGCCGTCTTCGAAGTCCAGTGGCCATTGGCCCAGTTGGTGTCACCGAGGCCGACGAAGTGCAGCAGCCAGTTCAACAGCCCGCCGTCGGCCCGGAAGACCAGGGCGAAGACGAGGGCGGCGGACGCCACCGAGGTGGCGTACGGGGTGAGCACGACCGTGCGCCAGAAGGTGCTGGCGCGCAGGCGGTAGTTCAGCAGGTGGGCCAGGCCGAGCGCGACGAGCAGTTGCGGCACTGTCGACATGACCCCGATCAGGAAGGTGTTGCCGACGGCCGTCCAGAACTCCGCGTCGTGCAGGATCCTGTCGAAGTTGTCCCAGCCGACCCATTCCATCCGGTCCAGGCCGGTCATCTCCACCCGGTGCAGTGCGATCCACCCGGTGTAGAGCAGCGGGTAGAACCCGAACGCGCCGAAGACGAGGAAGAACGGGGCGATGTAGGCGTACGGCGAGGCCTTGTCGTCGAACCGCCACAGCCGGCTCCGCCAGGACGGTCGGGGGGCCGGGTCCGGGGCGGTCGGCCGAGGGCCGCCGGGGGGCGGGGCGTATGTGCGCCGGCCAGGAGTGGAGGTGGCCACGGGCGGGAGTCCTTCCCTGCGTTGCTGCGGTGTTCCGGAGTCGGGTGGTGCCGCATTGCGGTGCCGTCGCGGCGGCGAGTCGACGTTCCGTTACGAGGGGCGGGCCGAAGCGCTTTCGCGGCGTCGCGCTGTCCCGGCGGTGGGTCTGCGGGTCGCCGCCGCCGTGCCGTTCGCGTCGCCGTGCCGTTCGGTCGCTGTGTCGTTCGGTCGCCGTGCCGTCCCCCGTCATGGCGACCCGGCGCGGGACCGGAGCGGGGTCGGGACCGGGTGGCCCCGGCGGCCGTGCGCATGGTGCGGTCGGCCCCGGGGAGACGGGCCGGTTCAGGGCGGTGCGGCGCGTGCGCCCCGGCACGGTCAGCCGAGCGCCTTGTCGACGGCGTCGATCGCCGCCTTCCACGCGTCGCCCGGGGCTGTTCCACGCTGCTCCATGTTGTTGATCTGAGTGGAGATGGTGTCCTTGATGACGCCGTCCTTCGGGCCGAGTACCGCCTCGGGGATCGACGTGGCCTCGCCCGCGTAGATCCGGCCGATGGGTGCGTCGTTGAAGTAGGGGAGCTTGGCGCCCTTCACCTCGGGCAGTTCGTACGCGCGCCGGTTGGACGGGAAGACCCCGATCGCTTCGAAGACGGCGGCCTGCTGCTCGGGGGCGGTCAGCCACTTCACGAGCTTGGTGGCCTCCTCGACGTTCCTGCCCTGCTTGGGAACGGCGAGGAAGGAACCGCCCCAGTTGGCGGCGGTCGAACCGGGCGCGGTGGCGATGTCCCACTTGCCCTTGTTGGCCTCACCGGCGTTGGCCGAGATCTGCCCGGCCATCCACGCGGGGCAGGCGACGGTGGCGACGGTGCCCTTGCGCAGGGCGGCGACCCACGGATCGCTGAACTGGGCGAGCCCCTGTGTCAGCTTCTTCGACGCGGCCTCGGCGGCCAGGTTCCACCCCTGCTTGACGCTGGCGCTGTCCTTGTAGACCGGCTTGCCGCCCTCGTCGTAGTACTGCTCCGCGTTGGAGCTCACCACGGCGTTGAACATGGCGCTCGCGGAGTCCATGAAGAACGTGCCCTCGGGAGCCTTCTTCCGGTACTCCTCCCCCAGTTCGAGGTAGTCCTCCCAGCCGCCGGCGACCCGCTCGGCGACCTTCTCGCGATCGGTCGGCAGGCCGGCCTTCCCGAACAGTTCGGTGTTGTAGCAGAGGGACATCGGGCCGATGTCGGTACCCGCTCCGATCACCGCGCCGTCGGGCGTGGTGGCCTGCTTCCCCTTCCAGGAGACCCAGTCGCCGACATCGATCACGTCACCGAGATCGACGAAGGCGTCCGCCTTGGTGTCGACGATCTCCTTGATACGGCCGACCTCTATGCCCTGGACGTCCGCGAGGCCGCTGCCCGCGTTCAACTGCTGGAGAAGTTTCGGATAGTAGACCTTCTCGTCGGTGGTGACGTCCTCCTTGACCGTGATGTTCGGGTGCAGCTCGTGGTACTTCTCGAAGAGCCCGGCCTCCTTGTAACCGAACTGTCCGTAGTCGGCGACGATCAGCGTGACGTTGCCGTTCTCATCGGGGCCCTTGCTGCCCGATGAGTCCGAGCCGCCGCCGCAACCGGTCAGCAGTACGGCCGAGGCCGTCAGGCCCGTGGTGGCGAGGACCGCGGCGCTGCGGCCCCGGCCGACGACGGTGCGGGTGAGGTGCATTCCACTACTCCTTGCTTCTGGGGCGTGCAGGGGGGATGACGATCCGTCATGCGACGGATGCGCGAGGCCTCCGCCGGGCAGGGCGTGCGGTGCGTGCTCAGGCGTACGGCTGTCGTGCGCAATGCGTACGCGTGACGGTGCGGGCGCGCGTGCCGAGGTGCGGACGCGCGCTCACTCCTGCGAGCGGATGTGCGTGTGCGCTTACGAGTCCGGGCGGGTGCCGGGTGACGCCGGGGTGGTGCGGGAAGAACACGGGCGGTGCTGTCCGAGCGGAGACCACACATATGGGAGCGCTCCCATTCCTCGCTGCCGGAAGGTTCCTGCCTCGAAGGGGCCGGTGTCAAGAGTTGAAGGCACCTCCATTGTGCGAGTGCGCCCGGCGCGTCACGGGAGCGCACCCCGCCGATGTCTCGCCTGGACCGGTCGATGCCACACAGGACTTCACACCGCCGCACGAAGGGCTCCACCCAAGGGGCCGGTTCACCCGAAGGCACCGACGTCTGCCGCGCCCCGCCCCGGCCGTCCCCACCACACGCCCGAGCGGCGGAGCACCGGAAACCGGGGGCGCATATGAGCAGGCCTCTCCACAGAGAAACGGTGCAATCCATGCTGAACGGGTAGATATAAGGCATGACCATCGGAAATCCCGACCCTGATCCGCGCACCACGACCGGCCTGGAGCCCGGAGGCGGCGTCCCTCCCGGCGAGACACCGCCGGCCGAAGGCAGCACCTCCGAAGCGGGGCCGCGCCACGAACCCCCCAGGGGATGGGCCGCGGGGCCGCTGATCGCCATCCTTGTCGTCGTCGTTCTCGTGGCGGCGTTCTTCCTCGCCTATGCCGTGTTGGTATGACGGGGCGCCGCCTCGTCGGCCGGAGAGACGGCACGGGCCGTCCTTCGCACGTGCCGGTGTCCGAACCGGTCCGGAACGCCGGAGTGGTCCTCCGGAGTAGCGGCCGCCCTGCGAGCGGCGTCCCGAGGCGACCGTCAGCCCCCGGATGACCGTCTTCCCCTGTGCCCGAGTGCCACCGCTCCGGGCCCGAGGTCGCCGTGTCGCCACGATTCCGGAACCGCCCACCCGTTCGGCAGAGAATCCTCCGCGGCGGGGTTTCGTTCATATCGGTGGAGAGCCGCTGCCCGCCTCGGCTCCCCGTGACGGTGTCCGGAACTCGGGGTGCCGGACACCGTCACGGCTCTGTGTGCACCCCGCCGAAGCCGAAGCGGAGCCGTTGCCCTCCGTTCGCATCGCCCCCCGTCCGAGAGGGCGGGACACACCCCTCCCCGGCACTCCGTCGTGGCCCGCACCGGCCATGTCACCGGCGTCCCGTACCGCCGGACGCGGAGGCCCACCGGTGGCTCATGGGCGGCGGCTGATCAGCTCACAGGAAGGTTTCCGGCCGACGGAATGGGGCTACCCAGCATGCGCGGCGGTGGGCTCCGTCACTGCCACCGCCCAGAACCACGGAGGCACCTTGTCACAGCTGGAACACCCGCAGCAGGCATCGCCGAAGAACGCTGTGACCGACAACCCCCGCGTGCGCATGGGCTGCCGGATCCGGGAGATCCTGACGACCACCGATCACAAGACGATCGGCAACCTGTACCTCGTCACCTCGTTCGCCTTCTTCCTGTTCGCCGGGGCCCTGGCCATGGTGATGCGCGCCGAGCTGGCACGGCCGGGGCTGCAGTTCCTGAACCCGACGCAGTACAACCAGCTGTTCACCGTGCACGGCACGGTCATGATGCTGCTGTTCGCGACGCCCACGTTCGCCGGGTTCGCGAACGCCGTCATGCCGCTGCAGATCGGCTCGCCCGACGTGGCGTTCCCCCGGCTCAACGCGCTGACCTACTGGCTGTTCCTCTTCGGAGGGCTGATCGTCGTCGGCGGTCTCCTCGTTCCCGGCGGCGCCGCCTCCTTCGGCTGGTTCGCCTACGCCCCGCTGAACAGCGCCATCCGCTCGCCCGGGGCCGGTGCTGATCTCTGGGCCATGGGGCTGGTCCTGAGCGGCATCAGCACCACTCTGGGGTCCGTGAACTTCATCGCCACGATCGTCTGCCTGCGCGCCCCGGGGATGACGCTGTTCCGCATGCCGATCTTCACCTGGAACATCCTCTTCACCTCGATCCTGGTCCTGCTGGCGTTCCCGGTCCTGACGGCGGCCCTGCTGGCGCTGATGGCGGACCGCAAGTTCGGGGCGCACGTGTACGACCCCGCCAATGGCGGGGCACTACTCTGGCAGCATCTGTTCTGGTTCTTCGGGCATCCGGAGGTCTACATCGTCGCGTTGCCCTTCTTCGGTGTGGTGACCGAGATCCTTCCCGTGTTCAGCCGCAAACCCGTCTTCGGCTATGTCGGGATGGTGGGGGCGACCATCGGCATCACCATGCTCTCGGCCAGCGTCTGGGCTCACCACATGTTCGCCACGGGTGCGGTGCTGCTGCCCTTCTTCTCCCTCATGTCGTTTCTGATCGCGGTGCCGACCGGTGTGAAGTTCTTCAACTGGATCGGAACGATGTGGAACGGAAGCCTGTCCTTCGAGACGCCGATGCTCTGGGCTCTGGGCTTTCTCACCACGTTCCTCCTGGGCGGACTGAGCGGTGTCCTCATCGCGTCGCCACCGCTGGACTTCCACGTCACCGACAGCTATTTCGTGGTCGCCCACCTTCATTACGTCCTGTTCGGCACCATCGTCTTCGCCATGTTCGGCGGCTTCTACTTCTGGTGGCCCAAGATGACGGGACGAGCGCTCGACGAACGGCTCGGCAGGTTTCACTTCTGGACGCTGTTCATCGGATTCCAGACCACCTTCCTCGTCCAGCACTGGCTCGGTGAGATGGGGATGCCACGCCGGTACGCGGACTACCTCGCCAACGACGGCTTCACCGTGCTCAACACCGTCTCCTCGGTAGGAGCCTTTCTGCTCGGGACCTCCACGCTGCCCTTCCTCTACAACGTCTGGAAGACCGCCAGGCACGCTCCGGCGGTGACGGTGAACGACCCCTGGGGATTCGGCCGTTCGCTGGAGTGGGCCACTTCCTGTCCCCCACCGCGGCACAACTTCGATTCGCTGCCGCGGATCCGCTCCGACTCGCCCGCGTTCGATCTCCATCATCCGGAGGTACTCTGGCCGAAAGCGGCGGGGCCGGGTGGGAGTACGCCCGCCCCGGACACGATCGGTGGGCGGGGCGCATGAGGCCGGAGGCACGGCTCTTCGCCGGGGTGGCCCTGTTCTTCCTGCTCACCGGCGCCGCCTACATCTGGTTCGCACGCGAACCGGCAGGCTCGGCGGCTCTCACCGTTTCCTTCCTCATGTCGGCGCTCATCAGCTTCTTCTGCTGGGCGAATCACCGAAGGAGGGGCATGAGACCGGAGGATCGTCGGGACTCGGCCATCCGGGAGCGTTCCGGCTTCGTGGACTTCTTCCCGCCGTACAGCGCCTATCCGGTGGCCGTCGCCGCGGGCATGGCGCTGATGGCCCTGGGCGTGGTCTATGCGCTCTTCCTGTTCCTCATCGGCCTCGGCATCACCCTGTGCGGGATCTTCGGCATGACGTTCCAGTTCGTCGGACGGGAGGGCTGAGTGATTCGTCGGACGGGGGGCTGAATGATCAGCGACGAGCGGCGCGGCCCCGCGACTGCCCCGGTGCGCGGACCTGCCGCTGCCGCATGACCGGGGCGATCGCGTCCATCACCGCTTCTCCGACTCGCCGACCGGGTCCCTGAGCCTTTCCGCGATCTGTGCGCGCTGTTCTGCCGTCGTCGGCATGTCGACCCGGTCGCGGTAGTACCAGTTGCTCAGCCGGAAACGGATGCGCGCCCGGCGCGGTGCCGTTCTGCCGGGCGCGGCCAGTGGCCGGGGTACGTCCCTCACCAGCGCCCGGTAGCGTCGCACGCCGTCGAGCGGCCGGTGGCCGCCGCTGATCGCGCCGTAGACGTTCTGCGTCACCTCTCCCGTCTCCTGCCCCTTCTCCACGACCTGGCGCTCGCGTGCCTGCAGCGCGAGGCACATACGTTTGGTGACGAGATAGGCGATCACCGGCCCGACGACCAACGCGGTCCTGAGGATCCACGTCAGTGTCTCGACGGAGACCCGGAAGACGAACGCCGTGATGTCGTTGCCGCCCGCGGCCAACAGCACCGCGTAGAAGACGATGGCCGCCACGCCCAGGCCCGTGCGCGTGGCACGGTCCCGGGGCCTGTCGCACAGGTGGTGTTCGCCGGTGTCGCCGGTGATCCACTTCTCGAAGAAGGGGTACAGGTAGAGGACCAGGAAGACCAGGCCCGGAAGCAGCACCGCCGGGACGAGCACGTTCCACATGAGCGTGTATCCCGCCACGTCGCTCTCCCAGGGGGGCATGAGCCGCAGCGCGCCCTCCAGGAACCCGACGTACCAGTCCGGCTGCGAGCCCGTGGAGACCTGGTCCACCCGGTAGGGGCCGTAGTTCCACACGGGGTTGATCTGGGCGGTGGCCCCGAGCCAGGCGGTGACGCCGGCGACCATCAGGCTCAGTCCCGCCGACTTGGCGGTGAAGTGCGGGAACATCGGCTGTCCCACCGCGTTGCGATTGGTCCTCCCGGGTACCGACCACTGAGTGTGTTTCAGGTACACGACCATTCCCAGATGGACGATCACCAGGCCGATGAGAAGACCGGGGACGAGGAGGACGTGGACGATGTAGAGGCGCGGGAGGATCGAGTGGCCGGGAAACGCTCCGCCCCACAGGAAGTGGCTCAGGTACGTGCCGACGACGGGCAGGGAGGTCACGATGGTGTTCGCGGTGCGCAGTCCGGTTCCGGACAACAGGTCGTCCGGGAGGGAGTAGCCGCAGAAACCTTCCAGAAGAGCGAGGAGGAACAGCGTCACGCCCACCATCCAGTTGCCCTCCCGGGGCCGGCGGAACGCACCGGTGAAGAACACCCGGAGCAGATGCGCTCCCAGCGCGGCGACGAAGATCAGGGCGCCCCAGTGGTGCATCTGCCGGACCAGCAGTCCTCCTCGCACGTCGAAGCTGAGGTGCAGCGTCGTGGCGTATGCCTGGGAGACCGTCAGGCCGTGCAACGGAGTGTAGGAGCCCTGGTAGGGACTCTGTTTCATGCTGGGGTCGAAGAAGAGCGTGAGAAAGGTGCCCGTCAACACCAGGACGATCAGGCTGTACAGGGCGAGCTCGCCCAGGAGGAAGGACCAGTGGTCCGGGAACGCCTTGCGCATCATTCCCCGGGCAGCCTCCGAGAGAGGCGTGCGGCGGTCGGTCGCGACATAGCCCGCCTCGGCGATCCGGCGCGTCTTCTCCTTGAGCGCGCGCCTGCGTCCGGGGAACAGAAGCACCGGTCGACTCCCTCTTCGGCTTGCGGGTGGCACACCCGCAAGCGCGCCCGCGGCGCACAGTGCGCCCCTGTGCACTATGCGGACTGTCCGGCAGGTACCGCCGCATTACGCAGATCAGGGGCACGGCACTCACTCGGTACGGCCGTACGGGGAACATGCGGTCTTCGGGCCGTCCGGCCCCGCCCCGGCCCCTGTCGGCTGCCGATGGCCGACGAGCGGGACCTGCACGGCTGGGGCTTCGCGTTCGCCACGGCGTGGTGGAGGCGGGCCGCGAGGGCCGCGCGCCGACGGCCCTTCACCATGGTGAGGGGCCGTCGGCGCGCTGGGGGCGGAGTGGGCGGGTGGTCGCCGCCGGTACGGCGCTGCGGCCTTCCCGGCGGCGGCACGGGTCAGGCGCGCGGCAACGGCGACGCTGCGGAAGCGCTCTCCCTGATGCCGTCGGTCCTCCGGGGCAGGCCGTAGGGGTTGTCGTCGGAGAGTTCCGGCGGGAGGAGTCCGGCGGGCAGGTTCTGGTAGCAGACCGGGCGCAGGAACCTGCGCATCGCGAGCGTTCCCACCGAGGTGGTGCGTCCGTCGGACGTTGCGGGGAAGGGCCCGCCGTGCACCATCGCGTGGCTCACCGCCACTCCTGTGGGCCAGCCGTCGAACAGCACGCGGCCGGCCGTGTCCTCCAGGGCGGGCAGGAGTTCCGCCGCCAGCGGGCCGTCCCCCTCGCCGTGGTGGAGCGTCGCGGTGAGCTGGCCGCGCAACGCGCGGGCCACTCGGGTCAGTTGGTCCGGGCTCTGGCAGACGACCAGGGTGGACGTGGCGCCGAAGGCCTCGTCCTGGAGCCCGGGGTTCTTCAGGAAGTCGTCGGCGGCGACGGTCAGCAGCCGGACCGTCGCCGTGTTCGCGCCCTCCCCCGGCAGGCCCGTGGCGATCTCACGTACGCCTTCGGCGGCCCGCAGCACGGCGGTGGCCTGCTGGTAGGCCCGGTGGATACCGGAGGTGAGCATGGTCTGCGCGGTGCTGCGGCCGATGGCTGCCGAAGCCGACGCGACGAACCGGTCCAGGTCTTCCCCGGCCACCGCGACCACCAGGCCGGGGTTGGTACAGAACTGCCCCGCGCCGAGAGTCAGCGATCCGGTGAACCCCTCGGCCAGTTCCTCGGCCCGCCCGTGCAGTGCGCCCGGCAGCAGGAACACCGGATTGACGCTGCTCATCTCGGCGTACACCGGGATCGGGACGGGGCGGGCCGCGGCGGTGCGCATCAGGGCGAGGCCCCCGGCCTGCGAGCCGGTGAAACCGACCGCGCGGATCCGGGGGTCGGCCACCAGGGCCTGTCCGAGATCGCTGCCCGCGCCGAAGAGCAGCGAGAACACGCCCTCGGGCAGTCCGCGGTCGCGGACGGCCGCCGCCACCGCGGAGCCGACCAGTTCGGAGGTGCCCAGATGGGCCTGATGGCCCTTCACCACCACCGGGCAGCCTGCGGCGAGGGCGGCCGCGGTGTCCCCGCCGGCCACGGAGAAGGCCAGCGGGAAGTTGCTCGCGCCGAAGACGGCCACCGGTCCGACGGCGAGATGGCGCTGGCGCAGGTCGGGTCCGGCCGCGCGACGGCCGGCGGGCGGTGCGGGGTCGACGCGCACCTCGGCCCATTCCCCGGTTCGGACCTCCTCGGCGAAGAGGCGGAGCTGCCCGGTGGTGCGGTCGCGTTCCCCGCTGATCCGGGCTCGGGGCAGGCCGCTCTCGGTGACGGCGCGGTCGACGAGTTCGTCTCCCAGTTCCTCGATGCGGTCCGCTATCCGTTCCAGGAGCGCGGCCCGTTCGGCGGGGGGTACGGAGCGGTAGTGGACCGCGGCCAGCGCGGCGCGTTCGCACGCGTCGGCGACGTCTCGTGCTCCGCCCGCGGGATAGGGCGGTTCCAACGGCTCGTTGGTCCGGGGATCGGCCGAGCGGGCCGCCGGGCCGGTGCCCGGCCGTCGTTCGGCGCCGATGAACATGGCTCCGCTGAGGGGCATGACTGTCTACCTCGTCAGGAAAGGGATGGGGGGCGCCGCTCGGGGACGGCGCCCCGTGGGACGGCTCAACCGCGCCGGTCGACGGCCAGGATGTGCAGGCAGGACAGGACCGTCTCGCCGTTCTGGTTGGTGCCGGTGTACTGCTTGGTCACGAGCCCGATGCCGGGCCTGCGGTGCTCACGCAGTTCGGTGACGACGCTGTGCGCGGAGACGGTGTCGCCGGCGCGAACCGGCCGGGGGAAGCGGATGCGCTCGTAGCCGTACGCCACCGCACGCGGGTTGTACTCTACCGTGAGCCCGACGACCAGTCCGAAGGTGAGCACTCCGTGGACCAGCCGGCCGCCGTACCGCTCCTCGGCGAAGGCCCGGTTCATGTGTGCCGGATGGAAGTCCATGGTCAGTCCGGCGAAGGCGCTGATGTCGCTCTGGTCCAGTGTCCGCGAGCCGCCCTCCTGGGCCTCGCCGACCGTGTAGTCCTCGAAGTAGCGTTCCACGAGCCTCATCTCAGACCACCGCCTTCGCCACGGGTTCGCCCTCGGTCCGGCTGGAGGACACCCATGCCTTTTCGGTGGCGAAATCGGTGTCGCTGCTCTGACGGGCGTCCGACCTGAAGTACTTCGAGTAGTAGACCGACACGAGCGCGATCGCGGCGTAGACGACCATGCAGACCGCGATGGGCCACCAGCTGTCCGCGGCCTTGTACAGCGCCGTCGCCACCAGCGGGGTGGTGCCGGCCAGGACGGCACCGCTCGTCTCGCGGGCGAAGGCCACCCCCGAGTAGCGCAGAGCGGGCGGGAACATCTCGGGGAGGAAGGCCGCCTGGGCGGCGTAGCAGACGGTGACGGAGCAGATGAAGCAGATCACCAGCGCCGCGATGATCACGGGGGTGCTGTGGCTGTCGATGAGCGCGAACATCGGGAAGGGCCACAGGATCCCGAAGGCGGTCCCGCCGAGGAAGAGCCTGCGCCGTCCGATGCGGTCGCCGAGGGCGCCGAAGACCGGCATGAAGGCGGCCCCCGACACCAGCACGATGGCGTTCACCGCCAGAGCGAGACCGGCTGCCAGACCGATGTTGTCCGTGAGGTAGCTCAGGATCCACACCTGGGGGATGTAGGAGTATCCGCTCAGGATGACGTTGGATCCCAGGGCGACGAGAAGGCGGCGCTTCTCCGTGCGCAGCAGCCGGACGAGCGGGACCTTCGGCGCGTCCTCGGACTCCTTGACCGCTTCGAAGGAGTCCGTCTCCGTCACCTTGCGGCGGATGTAGAAGGAGACGGCCAGCAGCACCAGGCTGAGCAGGAAGGGCAGGCGCCATCCCCAGGTGTAGAAGCCGTCGCCGGTGAGCGCCAGCACCCCCTGGAAGACGGAGAGTCCCAGTGCCGAGCCGATCCACACGCCGGCGCCCGACCACGAAGCGTAGAAGCCGCGGCGGGCCGGCGGGGCCGACTCGGAGGACAGGATCACCGCGCCCGCGTATTCGGCTCCCGCGCCGAGGCCCTGGGCCAGCCGCAGGAGGACGAGGAGGAGCGGGGCGACGAAGCCCACGCTGTCGTAGCCCGGCAGCACGCCGATCAGCGTGGTGCTGACGCCCATCAGCGCGAGGGTGACCACCATGACCGGCTTGCGGCCGATGCGGTCGCCCAGGTGCCCGAACACCATGCCCCCGAAGGGGCGTGCGAAATAGCCGACCGCGAAGGTGGCGAACGCTGCCATGAGCCCGACGTACGGGTCGTCGGTCCCGAAGAAGTAGTCCTTGAAGATCAGGGTCGCCGCGGCACCGTAGAGGCCGAAGTCGTACCACTCGACGAGGCTGCCCACCGCCGAGGCCATCGAGGCCCTGCGGGCCCGGGTCGTGGCTCTGTCCGCGGCGGGGGTTGGGGACGCATCCATATCTGCTCCATTGCTGTGATGGATCATCTCACTGACGGGTGTGCTCAGCCCTTTCGCTGTGCTCGCTGAGTGCTCCGGGGTGGGGAGCGGGTCCGGCGGCTAACCGACGGAGGCGCAGAAGACGACGCCGTCCTTCGCCAGTCGGTCGATGGCGTCCTCGGCGAGCCCGAGTTCGCTCAGTACCTGCCGGGTGTGCTGGCCGTTGACGGGGGCGGGGCGTTCCACGGTCTGCGGACTCGCGGCCAGCCTGAAGGGGAATCCGGGGGTGGTGACGGTCCCCTCGGTGGGGTGCTCGTAGGTGACGAACGACCCGTTGTGCGCGACCTGGGGGTCCGCCATCAACTGGTCGTAGTCGTAGACGGGTCCGCACCACACTCCCGCCCGGCCCAGTGTCTCCAGCCAGTGGGAAGTGGTTCCTCCCCGCAGGTTCTCCCCGACGAGCGCGGAGATCTCGTCGCGTGCGGCGAAGCCGTCGCGTTCCGCCTCGTAGTCGGCCAGCCGGGGGTCGCCCATCAGCTCGGCCAGCGTCGCGGGCTCGGCGAAGGAGAGCGCCACATATCCGTCCCGGGTGGGGTAGATCCCGTACGGAGCGCGGATGTAGCTGTGGGCGTGGACGTGTTCGCTGCGGCTCTGGTGCACGCCGCCCACCGTGCGCACGGTGATCTCCTGCATCTGCGCGGCGATGATCGCGTCGAGCATGTTGACCTCCACCAACTGCCCCTGCCCGGTCCGCAGCCGGTGGAAGAGCGCGGCGAGAGCGCCTTCGCACGCGGAGTAGGCCGCGAAGGCGTCGACCAGGAAGTACGGGGCCGCGGACGGGGCAGCACCGGGCTCACCGGCGCTGAACAGGGCGCCGCTCATGGCCTGGAGAAGGAGGTCCTGGCCCGGCCGCTCGGCGTACGGACCGCTCTCCCCGTATCCGGAGACGGAGACGTACACCAGGTCCGGCTTGATGGTCCTGAGCGTCTCGTAGTCCACGCCGAGGCGCTGGGCGACCCCCGGACGGTAGTTCTGCAGGAACACGTCCGCGGTCGCGACCAGTTCGCGCAGCAGCCGTTTTCCCTCCTCGGACTTGAGGTCGATGGACAGGCTGCGCTTGTTGCGGTTGAGCGAGAGGAACGAGGCGTTGACCTCGTTGCCCCGGGCGCCGCCCGCCGCCGCGTGACGCTGCCACTCCCCCGTCGTGGGCTCGACCTTGATCACGTCGGCTCCGAGGTCGGCCAGTTTCATGGCGGCGAACGGTCCGGACATCGCGATCGAGAGATCGAGCACACGGATCCCTTCGAGAACCTTCATGAGGAACCTCTTCATATCTGGAGTCGGAAAGGGGACGAAAGGGGCGGACCCTGGAGACATGAGCGATGTTAGCGCTATCGATAGCGCTAACAGAAGGGTTGGGCCGGAAATTGACCGAGAGTGCGTGAAGTGGTGCGGGGTGTCACCATTCATGCTTCCGGGATATCGGACGTGTACTCGGAACGAGGGGTGCGACTGCGTAGAGTTGTGCGGTACGCAATCCCCGATCACCACTCGGCACAGAGGGGCGAGGCCCAGCATGAGCAGCCGCGACGCCGCGACGGACCGGGTTCGCCGGCGCCGTTCCGGTACCCGGTCCGTGACACTTCAGGATGTCGCCGCGATCGCCGGAGTGTCGGCGCAGACCGTCTCCAGGGTCCTGCGGATACCCGATGAGGTCAGCCCGGAGACCCGGGACAGGGTGCGGGCCGCGTTGCGCGAGGCTGGGTACGTACCCAACCTGTCCGCGCGCAACCTGGCGTCGAACCGCAGCAAGATCGTCGCCACGGTGATCCCCTCGGTCTCGGCCTCCATCTTCTCCGAGACGCTGACGGGCCTATCCTCGGTACTGGCCCCGGAGGGTTACCAACTGCTGCTCGGTTACACGGACTACGACGACAAGCGCGAGGAGGAGCTCATCCGCTCGCTGCTCGGCCGGCGCCCCGACGGGTTCTTCATGACGGGCGCCCTGCACAGCCCGGCGGTGATCAAAATGCTCAAGGCGGCACGGGTCCCCGTCGTGGAGACCTGGGACTGGGTCGACACCCCGCTGGACACCCTCGTCGGCTTCTCGAACGAGGACGCCATGTACGCGATGGTCTCGTACCTGCACGGGGCCGGGTACCGCGAACCGTGCTTCGTCGGCTCGCTGCTGGGGGGCGACCACCGTTCACGGCGGCGGCTGGACGGCTTTCTGCGTGCGGTGAACGCCTACTGGCCGGGCCGGGAACCACGGGTGGTCGACGCCTCCGCGCACCCGTTGACCCTGGAGTCGGGAGGACGGCTGCTCGATGTCGCCCGGCAGGCGCACCCGGAGAGCGATGTCCTCGTCTTCTCGACCGACATCTTCGCCAACGGGGCGCTGCTCGCCGCGGCCTCGCGCGGCATCGCCGTGCCCGACGAGATCGCGGTGTCGGGGTTCGGGGACTTCGAGCTGTCGCGGCTGCTGCGACCCGGGCTGACCACGGTGGCCCTCCCCAACACCACGATCGGCCAGGAGGCGGCCCGCATGCTGCTGACGAGGATGCGCGGGCAGCAGCCGGAGTCGGCGAAGGTGGACATGGGTTTCGAGATCCGCCGGCGCGACAGCGCCTGACGCCCGGCTCCCCGCCGGACGCGCGGGGCCGGGGCGGGGAACCCGGCGCGTGAGCGCGGGGCCGGAGTCCGGACGCCCGAGGACCGGGGACCGGGGGACGGCCCGCTGAGCGCGCGGTCGCGGCACCCGGTCCACGCAGCAGGTCCGGACGCCGACGTACTCCGCCGTCGGGTGCGCGAGGAGCACCGCCGCCGGGCCGGTGACCTCCCCGCCATCGGCCGCCTCCCGCCCCGGCCCGCGGCGTTCACGCCGCAAGCGCCCCACGCCCACACAGCGGCGCCGTTACACCGACGGCGGGAGGGCTCGCGTCCAGGCGCGGCGACCGCTGCGGTCCCGGACCCGCGTCCGCCGGTCGCCGCCACGCGCGTTCGAAACCGTCGGCCGCCCCGCCGTCACAGGAGTCCGCGGCGTGCGAGGCCGGACATGAGCGCCCCCACCCCATAGGTCCACGGCGCGCAGTCCTGGCTGTCCCGGATCTCGTGGGCCAGCGTGCCCAGCTCCGGTGTCGAGATGCGGACCACGTCCCCGGTCCGGTGCCTGAAGCCGCGTCCGGGCTCGCCGCGGTCGTCACCGGGGGCGAACATCGTGCCGAGCAGCAGGACGACCCCGTCCGGGTACTGGTGGTGCTCTCCCATCAGCTGCCGGACCAGATCCTCCGGGTCCCGGCTGGTCTGCCCCTGGGACGACCTGCCGCTGAGCATGTAGCCGTCCGTGCCGTGGACCTCCAGGCGTACGGTCGTGGACCGGACGTCGTCGAGGCCGAAGGTGTCGTCGAAGAGCCGGACGAAGGGGCCGAGGACACAGGAGGCGTTGTTGTCCTTGGCCTTGCCCAGCAGGAGCGCCGAACGCCCTTCGTAATCACGGAGGTTGATGTCGTTGCCCAGGGTCGCGCCGACGATCTCCCCTCGTGAGGAGACCACCAGGCCGATCTCCGGTTCGGGATTGTTCCACTCCGATTCGCGCAGTACCCCGGCGCGGCTGCCGGGACCGACGGCGGAGAGCGGCAACGCCTTGGTGAAGATCTCGGCGTCGGGTCCGATGCCGACCTCCAGGTACTGGCTCCAGTCGCCCCGGGCCACCAGGCGCCTCTTGACCTCCGCCGCTTCGGGCGTCCCCGGTCGCAGCCGACGCAGATCTCCTCCGAGGACCTCGGCCAGCTCCGCGCGAATGGCCGCGGCGGCGCCCGGGTCGCCCTTGGCGCGCTCCTCGATCAGCCGTTCCACCATGGAGTTCGCGAAGGTGACACCGGCGGCCTTCACGGGCTGAAGGTCCACCGGGGCCAGGAAGCGCGCCACGCCCGGATCGTCGGGTCGGCGGACGGTCTGCGCCAGCAGCGCGTCGACGTCGCCGATCCGCGGCCCGGTCACCCGGTCGAGCGCCGCGGCCGGGTGCTCCTCCTCACAGAGCCGGGAGACGGTGGGGAAGTCGCCGGAGATGTCGTAGACACCGTCCGCGCGGACGGCGGCCGGTGAGGGGCCGTCCGCTTCGGGGTTCCAGATCCTGGCGAGCAGGCTTCCGGCCGTGCCGTCCTCGGGGAGGGTGGCTTCGGCGGACAGCTCGAGCGTCACGGTGGTGGGGTTGTCATGGGTGGTCATGGGACACCTGCCTTCGGTGGAGGTCCGGCCGGTGCTTCTCACCGAGGGCCGTGCGGCGCTGGGCCGCGTCGGCGGTGGCGAAGCACGCGGTCGGCAGATCGTGTTCGTGTGTCAGTCCTTGGTCCGTCGGCGTCGTCGCCGTCTGCGCGGCGGCCTCGGCGCTCTCGGCGGCGCCCGTGTCAGCTCCGGCCGGGGTGATCCGGATGTCGCCGCGCAGCACAACCCGGGGGCAGCCGCCCGGGGCCCGTCCGTCGACGGCCGTGACCGCCTGGTGTGCGGGGCGGAGCGGCCACGGGGGTCGATGCGGTCGCGGCAGCTCCGGTACGGGGCGTGCGCGTCGAACCGCCGCGCCGTTCAGGCCCGCGCCGCGGCGCGGGCCGTTCCGCGGTGGAGCGCCTCCAGGTCGTCGTAAAGCGCTGCAGCCGGTCGACCCGTCAGAAGTCCTTCCCGGATGAGTTCCGAGCCGGCCAGCTGGAACGCCGTGTAGCCGGGGTGGCGGGGGCGTACCCAGGCGTTCTCGGTGGTGGCGAGGGTGTCCCTGTAGAAGTCGCCGCTGTGTTCGTTCACGGTGGGGTCGGTCCATGCCTCGCGCCGGGCGGGCTGCCCCTGGTGCCGGGGCAGATAGTCCCGCTGGGTGTCGGCGGACAGCAGCCAGACGATGTGCTCGACGAGCTCCTCGCTCACCGGCGTCCGGCGCGACACGGCCAGCCCCGTTCCGCCCAGCACGGAGCCCAGCGGACCACCGGGACGGCAGCGGGGTACGTCGGCGAAGCGCACGGGACCGCTCTCGGCCGACGCGTAGTTGACGTAGCCGTACACGAAGGGGCAGTAGGCGATCCGCCCGTCCGCGACCCGTTCCAGCAGCGCGATGGGATTCAGCTCGGCCGTGGCGGGGTCGCAGCGGCCGAGGAAGTCGCGCATCATCTCCAGCGCCGTCACTCCCACCGCGCCGCCGACCAGGGGCACGGCGTCGGCGCCGGTGGCCGGGGCGTCGCCCAGGGCCACGCACAGCGAGAAGTAGGTCAAAAGGGCGTGCGGCCCGGCCAGGGACAACGCGCCCGGTGCCGTACCGGCCAGCTCCAGCGCCCGGTCCCAGGTCCGCGGCGGCTCGGGCACCGATGCCCGGTGCAGGGCCGCGACCTGCGTCGCCACGTCCAACGGCGCGGCCCACAGCCGCCCGTCCAGGGTGTACGAACGGGCGGTGGACCCCACAGTCGCGGCTCGCCACTCCTCTATGACCGACGCGGGCAGCAGCTCGTCCAACGGCTGCAGCGCATCAGCCTCCAGCGCGTCGCCGAGATGCGGATGATCGAGGACGACCAGGTCGTAGCGCGCGCACAGATCGCCCACGGGGTGCGACTCGAATCCCTCCAGGGGCTGACTGTCCCAGGCGAGCGTGTGCGCATGGCTCTCCTCGGAGAAACGCGAGGCCGCGGCGCGCAGGGCGACCGTGCCTCTCGGATGGTCCCAGGTGAGCCCTCGGTAGTCGGTCATGGAAGCACCTTCAGCGAATGGGGCGGAGGCGGTCACAACGGTTAAGTTAGCGCTACCGTTAGCGCTAACTTACTACAGGTCGACCTCCTGCGACACCCCCACACGACGCCCCCGTCTCGCTCCCGGCACGAGCGCGCCCCGCCCCGGAGCGACGGGGCGGGGCGGGGCAGGGCGAGGCCGGGAAGAGGGGAGAGCACCGCCGCAGACGACATGGACGCCGCCCCCGGCCCGCCCCGGCGGCGGTCCGACGGCGGGGCGGAGCCCGGTGCGCGTGGCGGCATGGGCCGGGCGCCGGAGAAACGGGGATCGAGGAACATCTCCGTCAGATCGTGCATGCGGTCAGCCCTTGCCGGGTTCGCGTCGCGCCGACGGCTTCGAGGTCCGCGACGAGGACGTGGCGTGCCTGTCCCCGTTCGCCCGCCACCGCACCAACATGCTCGGCCGCTGGCCATCGGGGGCGGGCGGCGGGTGATACGCCACAGGTCGAGCTGGTGGGGGTTCCGGCGTGCAGCCGGTCGACCGCCATCTTAGAGCGGGCAGGATTCTCCGAGTCCGGCGCCGTCAGCCGCTTCGCCCAAGCAGGCACCCCCGGGTGCGTCCTGGCCGCGCTCGCGGCACCAGGCGAACCAGAAGAGCCCCTCCGCCCGTCGGGCCGACGCCTCAGTGCTCCACCGGCATCGGCCGGGTGGAGGCGCGGGGCAGGAGCCTGGCCGGGACGAGGCGGTGCTCGGCCCCGGTTCCGGACGACGGCTGCCGCCGTATCACGTCGATCAGCAGTTCGGCCGCTTGCCTGCCGATCTCCTCGGGGGCCAGGTCGAGCGCGGTGAGCTCCGGGCGCGCGCTGCGCGCGAACTCCCCGTCGGCGCCCACCACGATCTGCACGTCGTCGGGGACGCCCAGGCCGAGTTCGCGGCAGACGGCGAGGGTGGCGAAGCCGAACTTCTCCATCACGACGTACAGGGCGTCGGGCCGGTCGGGGCGGGAGAGCAGGCGGTGCGCGGCAGCGGTGGAGTCGGTTCCGGACTCGGCCCGGTCCATGAGCACGGGACGGCCAGTGCTCCCACACCAGTCGAGATAGGCGCGTTGCGCGTCCTCGTCGTAGGACTGGCCGGTCGATCCGGTGAGCAGCCCGATGCGACGGGCGCCGGTGGCGGCGAGGTGGTCGAGGGCGGCGACGGCACAGGTGGACAGTTCGTTGTCCACCCAGGGGAAGGCGTCCTTGCGGGACAGGTCGCGGCCGGTGGTGACGACGGGGACCCCCATGCCCGACAGCCGGCTCAGCAGCGGGTCGTCGGTGAGCGGGTCGATGACGATGGTGCCGTCCAGCGGCAGCGAGTCGAACGGACGCCCGTCCAGCGACGGCGGGACGAGCACCAGGGAGTAGTCGTGCGCCATTGCGGTCCAGGTCGCCGCGTTCACGATCTTGACGAAGTACTCGATGTCGGTAATACCGCCCTCGACGGCGGTGCGGTGGGTCAGGCCGAGCAGCCCGGTCCGGGCGCCGCGCAGCCCACGCGCGTTGGGGTTGGCGCGGTAGCCGATCTCCGCGGCGACGGCGAGGACCCGCTCGCGGGTCTCCGCGCCGACCCGGCCGACCCCGTTCAGCGCGTGCGAGGCGGTGGTGACGGAGACCCCGGCCCTGCGGGCCACCTCGCGCAGCCCGCCTCCCCTGGAGGCGCCCGGCGCGCGGGCGGCGACACGTGCCGCACGAGGCACGCCGAGGCCCGTCGGCTCTGTGACGTCTGACATGACGGTGAGCTTACCGGTTGACTGCCAAAACGTTTAGGCATTACCGTCCGCTGCGTTGCCAAAACGTTTGGGCACCGCCTTCACGGAAATCTCCGGGGCATGCCCTGCGAGCTGCCCACCCCTCGCACACCGTCGTGCACCCCCTCTTGTTCCGGCCTCGCCGGACCTGCCCGTACATCCCCCGTCCCGTCCCTCCAGGCCGGGGCGCGAGTCCGCAAAGGACGCCTGCCGAACATGGCCGAGGCCACCACCGCCGCCCCGCCCGGATCCACCCCATCCGCCGCATCCAGCACGTCCGTCTTCACGGTCGAGCAGCGCGGCATCGACGCCGTACCGGCCGAGGAGCGCCAGGGCGGACCGACCCGGCTCCTCGGGCTCTGGGCCGGGACCAACACCACCGTCTTCACGGTCGTCTACGGGGCGCTCGTCGTCTCCTTCGGCCCGTCCTTCTGGTACGCCGTCGCGCTGATCGTCGCCGGCAATGTGCTGGGCTTCGCGATCACCGGACTGACCAGCCTCCAGGGCCCCCGCACCGGCACCTCCACCCACTCGATCTCGCGGGCCGCCTTCGGTCCGCGCGGCGGGAAGCTCCCGGCCCTGCTGAGCTGGGTGATGCTCGTCGGGTTCGAGGCCGGGGGCATGGTGCTGATCGTGCTCGCCGGGCTAGCCCTGGTCGACCAGGCGGGGGTCGCCACCGGCACACCCGTGAAACTGCTGGTCATCGCTTTCGCGGCGGGTCTGCAGATGCTGCTGCCGCTGGCCGGATACCACCTGATCATGAAGGTGCAGAAGTACTTCGCCTGGATCTTCGCCGCGATGTTCACGGTGATGGCGTTCCTCGTGGTGCCCAAGGCCGACTTCGGCACGCACGGCGAGGCCCCCTCCCTCGTCACCGTCTCCCTGGTCCTGGCCATGGTCACGGCCTCGGGCGGCCTGTCGTGGGCCGACATGGGCAGCGACTACTCGCGCTATCTGCCCGCCGACTCCGCCCCCCGCAAGGTGTTCGCGTGCGCCGCGCTCGGCGGCATGGTGCCCAACATCCTGCTGCAGATCCTCGGTGCCGCCGTCGCCACCGCGACCACCAACGCCGCCGACCCGATCTCCGGCCTGCCGGAGATCCTCCCCGGCTGGTTCAGCACGCCGTACCTGCTGCTGGCGATCGTCTCGCTGCTCGCCGTGAACACCACGGACATGTACTCCTCGGGCCTGAACCTGCTGGCGGTCGGCCTGCCGATCAAGCGCTGGATGGTCGTCTTCATCGACCTGTCGCTGTGCACCGTCATCACGTTGTGGGCGGTCTTCTCCGCCGACTTCTACACCCTGCTGTCGAACTTCCTGAGCCTGATCGTGCTGTGGCTCGGCCCCTGGGCCGCCGTCTACCTGACCGACTGGGCGCTGCGCCGGGGCCGCTACGACGTGCCGTCGCTGTTCCCGGCGGAGACCGGCCGCAAGGGCATCTACTGGCACCGGGGCGGGGTCCGCCCGGCCGGTCTGCTCGCGGTGCTGCTCGGTCTCGCCGCCGCCGTGCTCTGGGTCGACTCCAGCGTCTTCGTCGGCCCGCTGTCCCGTGCCGCCGGGGGCCTGGACCTCTCGGTGTTCGCCGGCGCCCTCGTCGCCGGAGTCACCTACTGGCTGCTCGCCCGCCGCGACGTCCGGGCCGAGGCCGAGGCGCCGCTCACCGCCTGATCCGCACCGCTTCCCTCTCCGTCCACGTCTCCGTCCCCGTACCACCTTCTGGAGCCACCCCCATGAACCAGCCCAGCCTCCGCGCGCTCATCGACGCCTCCGAGGGCGCCGTCAAGGCCGACCGCGTCATCAGGGGCGGACAGCTCGTCAACGTCTGCACCGGCGAGATCTACCCGGCCGACATCGCCATCACGGGCGACCGGATCGCCGCGACCGGCGACGTCTCGGCGTACGTGGGTCCGGACACCGAGATCGTCGACGCCACCGGCAAGTACCTGACGCCGGGGCTCATCGACGGGCACCTGCACCTGGAGTGCTCGAAGCTCTCGGTGACGATGTTCGCCGACGCCGCCGTCCGCTACGGCACCACCTCGGTCGTCTCCGGGCTCGACCAGTTCCTCGTCGTGGCCGGGCTGGACGGGGTGCGCGAGGCGCTGCGCGAGGCCGACGCGAGCCCCATGAAGATCTTCTGGGGGGCTCCGTTCAAGACGCCGTACACGCTGCCCGAGACCACGGTCGGTTTCTCGTTCGGCCCGGACGAGCACGCCGAGACGCAGGAGTGGGCGGACTGCTTCGGGGTGTGGGAGACCGTCGCCGAGTTCGTCCTCAACCGCGACGAGAAGGTGCTGCGCGCCCTCGAACTCGCCCACCGCAACCGTCTGCCGGTCTTCGGCTGCGCGCCGATGGCCGCGACGACCACGATCAACGCGCTCTCGGCCGCGGGCGTCCGGCTCGACCACGAGAGCTACACCGCCGAGGAGGCCCTGGAGAAGCTGCGCGCGGGCATGTCGCTGCTGATCCGTGAGTCGTCGGTGGCACACTTCATGAACGAGAACGTGCGCACCATCACCGAGTTCGGCGCCCAGTCGCGGCGCGTCGGCTTCTGCACGGACGACATGCACGTCGCCGACATCCTGCGCGAGGGCCACCTCGACAAGCTGGTGCGCATGGCCATCGAGGCGGGTGTGCGGCCGGTCGAGGCGATCCAGATGGCGACGCTCAACTGCGCGGAGATGTACCGCATCGACCACCTCGTCGGCTCGATCACGCCGGGTCGCTACGCGGACGTGCTGATCATCGACTCCCCCGAGTCCTTCCAGGTGGAGCGGGTGTTCGCGCGCGGCAGGCTGGTCGCGGAAGGCGGCCGGACCATCGAGGCGCCGCGGGCCCCCGAGCGCTCCGCCGCCCTCTCCCCCGCGTTCGAGGTCGCCCCGGTCGCCGCGGGCTCGATCGGTGTCGCCGCCGAGGGCGACGAGGCCCGTGTGCTGGTCGTCGAGATGGACCGCACCGTGCCGTTCGTACGCAAGGGCGTGGAGATGACCCTGCCGGTCGTGGACGGTACGGTCCGCGCCGACCTCGCACAGGACGCCCTGTACGTCACGGTCTCGGAGCGCTACGGGAAGAACGGCGGCGGCACCGTCACCGCGATGATCAACGGATTCGGTCTGCGCTCCGGTGCGATCGCCTCCTCCGCCGCCCCCGACGACAACAACATCGTCTGCGTCGGCGCCGACCGCGCCGACATGGCCCTGGCCGTGAACCACCTGGCCGAGCGGGGCGGCGGCCAGGTCGTCGTGGACGGCGGTGAGATCAAGGAGTTCCTGCCGCTTCCGGTGGCCGGTATCGTCGCCGACCTCGCCCCGGAGGAGATGGCCGCCGCGGAGGACCGCCTGGAGGCCGCCGCCCGCGCGCTCGGCTGCGCGCTCCCCTCCGCGTTCGGCTACCTGATCTTCCTGGAGATCACCGCCATCCCCGAGTACGCCGTCACCGACCTGGGCGTCGTCAACTACCACACCCAGGACGTCGTCGACATCCTGAACCCCGCCGCCAACTGACCCAGCCAGTCGAGGAGTTCACCATGACCACCGCATCCGACGCCGTCGACGCGTTCATCGCCGGGCTACCCAAGTGCGAGTTGCACCTGCACATCGAGGGCACCCTCGAACCGGGCCTGAAGTTCGCGCTGGCGCAGCGCAACGGCATCGACCTGCCGTACGCGGACGAGGCCGCGCTGCGCGCCGCGTACGACTTCCACGACCTGCCCGGCTTCCTCTCCGTCTACTACGAGGGGATGACCGTCCTCCGTACCGAGCAGGACTTCTACGACCTGGCGGCGGCCTACGCGGCGAAGGCGCACTCCCAGAACGTGCGCTATGCGGAGATCTTCTTCGACCCGCAGGCGCACACTGCCCGCGGCGTCGCCTTCGACACGGTCGTCCGGGGTCTGACCCGCGCCCTCGACGACGCCGAGCGCGCCACCGGTTTCCGGGGCCGCCTCGTGATGTGCTTCCTGCGCGACTTCCAGGCCGAGTTCGCCATGGCCACGCTGGTGCAGGCGCTCCCCTACAAGGAGTGGATCACCGGCGTCGGCCTGGACTCCGACGAGGCGGGCAACCCGCCGGTGAAGTTCCGCGAGGTCTTCGCCCGGGCACGCGCCGAGGGCTTCCGGCTGACGATGCACTGCGACGTCGACCAGAAGAACTCGACGGAGCACATCCGCCAGGTCATCGAGGAGATCGGCGTCGACCGCATCGACCACGGGGTGAACGCGCTGGAGGACCCGTCGCTGATCGAGCGGATCCGTGAGCGCGGTCTCGGCCTGACGGTGTGCCCGATCTCCAACGCCCATGTCACCGACGGCATGAAGGCCGCGGAGATCCGCGCCCTGCTCGACCAGGACGTGAAGGTGACGGTCAACTCCGACGACCCCGCGTACTTCCCGGGCTACGTCGCGGAGAACCTGGCCGCCCTGCGCGGGCCCGCATCCCTCTCCGACGCCGACCTGGTGCGCCTCCAGCGCAACGCCATCGAGATCTCCTGGGCGTCCCCCGCCGTCCGCGAGGAGTTCCTCGCGGAGCTCACTGCCTACGCGGAGCGCGGCGCCGCCTGACGTCCACCGGGAGGTCCCGCCGCTTCGCCACCGCGTCCGGGGCCCGGGGCCGTTCCGCCCAGCCGTTGCCGGAGCAGTGCCGCGCCCACTGCGCGCAGCACGGTCTGACGGCCGAGGTCCTGAAAGCCGACGTGCCCACGTACCGCGGTCCCGGCCGCCACCGGGCCATCGTGATTCCGACGGCTCACCGGCATGCGGGGACCGGCCCGGCGTGTGGCGTGGGCTCCGGTAGCCGCCACGACGGCTCACGGGCATGCGGGGACCGGGGTGTTTCCGGGTGCCTCACCACGCGACCGACCCCGTCCGTCCTGTCCGCCTCCTTCGGCCGGGGCGGGCGCGAGGCCGCCGCAGGAGCCGGACGGACGCGCGTGGCTCTGCCCTGCGGGACGAGCGGGAGCACTGCGGCCACCGACCGGGGGGCTCATAATGGAGTGCGTCTCGCCTGTGTGGTCTCCCCCACCTGCGACGAGGAGCGAAATGAGCGCCTCCCACGACCGGCCCGGTGATCGGGCATCCCCCTTCCGTGCCCTGGCGACCGCGGTGCTCGACGACGAGGGCACCATCCTCCGCTGGTCACGCGCGGCGACGGAACTGCTGGGCCGTTCGAGTGAGGAAGTCTGCGGGCATCCGGTCCGGGAACTGCTCGACGATGCCCCCGGCCCGGTGCGGGGGGCCGCTCGACGGCACCGGGGAGGGATCCCGGAGGCGGGCGAGGCGCGGCTCCGTCACCGGTCCGGCCGCACGGTCGACGTGACCTTCCGGGTGACGTCCCTGGAAGGGGGAGCCGAACTCCTGGTCGTGGCGGCCCCCAGCCACTGCCTGACGAGCGCGGAACAGAACACGTCCTTCCTGGACTCCTTGTTCCGCCAGGGCCGGATCGGGGTCAGCGTCCACGACGCCGATCTGAACGTCGTGCGCACCAATCTCACTCCGGAGATGTTCGGCAGACCGCCGGGGCCCTCCCCCGACCAACTGCGGGACGTGATGTCCGCCCCGGACGCGGACGAGGTCGAGAAGGCCCTGCGCCAGGTGCTGGACACGGGCGTCCCCCTGGTCGGGAAGCACCAGCGGGTGCACCCGCCGCAGGGCACCCGGCGTCACCGGTCCCTCTCCCTCTCCGCCTTCCGGCTGGAGGACACGGCGGGCAGTCCGACCGGCGCCGCCGCGCTGTTCACCGATTCCACTCAGCAGAACCGGTCCCGTCGCCATCTGGAACTACTGCATCGGGCCTCCCGGCGGATCGGTACCTCCCTGGACGTCGTACGGACCGCCCAGGACCTGATCGAGGCCCTGATCCCCGCCTTCGGAGACATCGGATGGGTGGAACTCGCCGAAGCCGTGTTCGACGGCAACGAGCCGTCCAAACTACTCGGCGGCGGACGGTGGCCGCTCCGTCGAGCCGCGGTGGCCTCGGCCTCCGGAGGCTGGCCCGCCCCGCTTCAGCAACCCCTCGCGGCGTGCCCGCCGCTGCCGGACGGCCTCACCCTGCGGAACCTGCAGCGGGGCAAGACCATCGTCGGCCGACGGGCCGACAATCCCATGGTCCATGTCCCGGAGCTGGCGCGACTGTTCGTCCCCGAGCACGGGCACTCGTTCGTGTGGTCCCCGCTCTTCGCGCGCGGTCTGGTGCTCGGCATCGTCGTGGTCTGGCGTACCGAGCAGCCGGATCCCTTCGACGCGGAGGAAGCGGATCTGCTGGAGGAGATCACCTCCCGGGCATCCCTGGCCGTCGACAACGCCCGCCGCTACACCCACGAGCATCGCGCGGCCGTCGCGCTGCAACAGCGCCTGCTGCCGCACGCCACCACCGACACCCCGGCGACGGAGACCGTGGGCCTCTACCGGCCTGCGGGCGGCGGGGCCGAAATCAGCGGCGACTGGTTCGACGTCGTCCCCCTGCCCTCGCTGCGGACCGCCCTGGTCGTCGGGGACGTCGTCGGCCGCGGACTGCACGCCACGGCCACGATGGGCCGCCTGCGTACGGCCATCCGCACCCTGGCCGATCTGGAGCTCGGCCCCGACGACCTGCTCACCCACCTCGATGACCTCGTCCAGCAGCTCGTCGACGAGGCGCCCCGAGCGCACCGGAACACCATCGGCGGCACCTGCCTCTACGCCGTCTACGACCCGGTCACCCGCTGCTGCACCCTGGCCAGCGCCGGGCATCCGCCGCCCGTCCTGGTCCGCCCCGACGGCACCACGAAGGTCCTCGACGTCTCTCCGGGGCCGCCGCTCGGCGTCGGAGGCATGCCCTTCGAGGCCACCACCATCGAGCTGGAGCCCGGAAGCGTCCTGGCCCTCTACACGGACGGACTGATCGAATACGACGGCCACGACCTGGGCCACGGACTGCGGCGGCTGACGAACGCACTCGACGACCTCTGCAGCCCCGACCGGTCGCTGGACGATCTGGGCCGCGCCCTGCTCGAGGACGCCGGCGACGCGCCGCCCGACGACATCGCCCTGCTCCTCGCCCGCACCCGCGCGATCGCCCCGGAGAACACCGCGAGCTGGGAATTCCCCACCGATCCCACCGAGGTCGCCACCGCCCGGGAGGCCGCCTCCCGGCAGCTGTCCGCCTGGGGGCTCGACGACCTGGCGTTCACCACCGAACTGGTGGTCAGCGAACTGGTCACCAACGCCATCCGTTACGCCGGCGGTCCGGTCGGCCTGCGGCTCATCCGGGAGGGCGTCCTGGTCTGCGAGGTATCCGACCCCAGCAGCACCCAGCCCCGGCTGCGCCGGGCCCGCTCCACCGACGAGGGCGGTCGCGGGCTGTTCCTCGTCGCTCAGCTCACCTCCCGCTGGGGAAGCCGCTACAGCCGTCAGGGCAAGACGATCTGGACCGAGCAGCCGCTCAACGGTCTCTCACCGCTGTCTCCGCTCCTGCTCTGCTGACACCCTCGTCCCCGTTCCTGCTCTGCCGCACACCGCGCACCGGCCGACGGGCTTCGGCCGACCGCGGTCCGGTGGGCGGCTCGTGTCGGAGCACGGCGACGTCAGGGGGCATGACGAGCACCCGGGCACGGGGAGCAGAAGAAGCGCGGCGGGGACGGTACCGTCCCCGCCGCGCGGTGGCCGACCGGCCCGGCGAACCAGGTCAGTTGTTCGCGATGAAGTCGGTGACCAGCCGGTTGAACTCGTCGGCGTGCTCGATCATGGCCCAGTGCCCGCAGCGGTTGAGCAGCACCAGCCGGCTGTTCGGGATGTTCGCCAGCAGGTGGAGCGAGGTCTCGAACGGGACGACGCGGTCGTCTCGGCCGTGGATGAGCAGCGTCGGCACCTTGATCTGCGGGAGCAGGGCCGGGTCGACCCACTTCGGCAGCGGCGCGCCCTTCGGCAGGCCCTCCACGTAGTTGCGCAGGTGCTCCGGGCGGGCGAGCGCGGCGTCCGAACGCGCCTTGCACAGCTCGGGGGTGGCGAACCGGGCCTTGTCGTAGACCATGATCTCGACGAGTCGGCGCACGTTCTCCGGGCTGGCGTCGTGGTAGGTCTCGATGAGGACCTTGAGGCCCTCCGAGGGACCGTCCCCGGCGCCGAAGAGCGTCGGTATCCGGGCGACCGGCGGGCCCATGGTGACCAGGTGCGAGATGCGGTCGGGGTACTCGGTGGCCAGCCGCAGCGAGGTCTGGCCGCCCATCGAGTTGCCGACGAACGCGGCCTTCTCGATGCCGAGGGCGTCCAGGAACCGGATGGCCGTGTCCACGTGGTCCAGCTGGTCCACGGTCGCGGGGTCCGACTCGCCCCAGCCGGGCATGTCGACGGCGTACACGTGGAAGTGCTCGGCCAGCGCCTCGATGTTGCCGGCGAAGTTGCTCCAGCCGGTGGCGCCGGGGCCGCTGCCGTGCAGCAGGATCACGGGGTGACCGGAGCCCGCCTCGTAGTAGCGGAGGTCGAAGTCACCGGCCCGGACGGTGCGGGCGAGGTCCTTGGGGTCGAGGGTCATCAGTGGTCCTCTCCATGGGGGTTGGGGGCGGCGGCGAGCAGTTCGGCGACGACGCCCGGGGGCCGGTGGCCCCAGCTGTGCAGCCGGTCGAGCGTCCTCACCTCCCACGTCTCGTCGTCGATGATCAGCCCGCCCCAGCCGTACTCGATGCTGAAGCCCGAGGGCGTGAAGACGTAGAAGCTGAACATGTGGTCGTTGGGATGCATGCCGAGCGTCATCTCGAACGGCTGCTTGGCGTCCATGCACCGGTCGTAGGCGGCGCCGACGTCGCGGATGTCGGTCACCTCGACCATGAAGTGGTGGGTCTTCTTCGGCGACGGCATGTCCCCGAAGGCGACGGTGTGGTGGCGGCCGTTGCAGTGCAGGAAGATCAGGTCGGCGACGATGCCCGGGGCCAGTTCCTCGACGATGATGTCGCTGATCCGGAAGCCGAGCAGGTCCATGTAGAAGCCCAGGTAGGTCTCCCGCGACACGCCATGCGCCAGCAGGACCTGGTGGCCCGCGCCGCTGGCGCCGGTCACGAAGCCGCCGAGCAGCTTCGCGGACCGGAACGGTGTGTCCGCGTCGGCCAGGCCGGTGACCAGCTCGACCCGGTTGCCCATCGGGTCCGTGGTGAGGAAGATCCGCTCCACCTTGCGGGCGGCGGCGAGAGCGGCGTCGCCCTCGGCGACCTCGATCCCGGCCGCGCGCACCTTCTCCACGAGGGCGTCGAGCGCGGCCGGGTCCTCGACCTCGTAGCCGGTGGCCACCAGGTCGTCGGCCGGGCCTTCGGTGATGATCCAGCGGTGCGCCTTCTCATCGGTGCGCAGCGTCAGCCCGTCGCGGGTCTTCTCACCGAGCTGCATGCCCAGCAGTTCGACGCCGAAGTGCTCCCAGTCGGCGGTGCTGCTGACTTCGTAGACGACATAACCGAGTTCCCTGACCCCGGACATCTGACTCCTCCTCATCCTTCTCAAGCCTCTTCCCGGACCCGCGGAGCGTGGTCCGGGCGGTCTCATGCGGGTACGGCCAGGCCGCTGACGTCGGCTGCGGCGACGAACTTGTCGGGGCGCACCGCCACGGCGCGCACGCCGTACCCGCGCAGCCACGGCAGGAGGACCTCGTCGAGGTCCACCAGTTCGTCGGGGCCCTGGGTGTGCGCCGTCTTCGGGCGCACCGCGATGTAGCGGGCGCCGAGCACGTCCCAGTCGGCCTTCTCCCCGGCCGTCAGCAGGGTCGACGGATCGATGTCGTCGCCGAGCAGGACGAAGCCGCTCCCCAGCAGGTCGTCCATGCGCGACATCCGGCCCGTGGTGTCGCCGACGACCGGCTGCGGGACCATCTGTCCGACGGCGCTGGTGTCGCCCACCGGGCCCCTCAGCCAGCCGGCCAGGAGCGCGGGCGGGGCGTTGAGCGGCGGCTCGACCCCGGAGACCTCCTGCTTGATGACCTGGCCCAAGGCCACCGCGAGGTCGGTGTAGAACGCGGCGTTGGGGCGCCGTTCCGCCTCGTAGGTGTCGAGCCAGCTCTCGGGCAGTTCGCCCTTGATGACGCGGGCGAGTTTCCATCCGAGGTCGTGGGCGTCGCGCATGCCGGTCTGCATGCCGGCGCCGGCCCACGGCGGCATCAGGTGGGCGGCGTCCCCGGCCAGGAAGATCCGGCCCGTGCGCCAGGTGTCGGCCATCCGGACATGGTGCTTGTAGAAGGCGTGCTGGTGGATCTCGACGTCGTCCGGTGTGACACCGAGGGCTTCGAGCAGCGGCCACACCTCGGCACCGGTCGGGTAGTCGGCCGGACTCTCGTCGGGCTTGAGCGGGATCTCCCAGCGGTGGTTGCCCGCGGAGAGCGCGATGTCGACGACCGGGCGCTCCTTGTCGGACCAGAAGGTCAGGACGTCGCGGTCGGGCCACCAGCGCTTGACGCGGCAGTCGATGACCACCCAAGTGACGTCGCCGGTGTCGCCCAGCAGTTGGCAGCCGGTCCGGCCGCGGGTCGCGCTGCTGCCGCCGTCGGCGCCGATCACGTACCGGGCGCGGACGGTGCGGGTCTCGCCGGTCGCGGTGTCCTCGGAGGTGACCGTGACGCCGTCGGCGTCCTGGTCGATGCCGGTGACCTCGGTGCCGTAGTGCACGGTGACGCGATCGCCGTACTCGCGCGCCGCCTCGCGCAGTTCGGCCTCCATCGTCGGCTGGTAGATGTTGAAGGCGCGGGCGCTGCATCCCAGTGCCGACTGCGGCCGGTCGACGCGCATGATCTGCGTGCCGTCGTAGGTGACCCAGCGCAGGGCCCGCTGAGGTTCGATCTTCTTCTCGACCCGCTCGTCGATGCCGAGGTCCTGGAAGATCCGCATCGTCCAGTCGTCGACCGTCACCGCCCGGGCCCGGGGATAGAGGTCCTTGTCCCGTTCGAGGGCCACGGCGGAGACACCGTACCTGGCGAGGGTGAGGGCGGCGATCACTCCGGTCGGGCCGTACCCGACGATGGCGACGTCCGCGTCGTAGCTCTGGGTCATGCGATGACTCCGTCGTCCATCGCACACTGCCGCGTGCGAAAGTTTTGGACCGCTCGGTCCATTCTTGAGGGAGATTAACAATGCGCATTGGCCTCGTGTCAAGGGTCGGTGCGCAACGAAACGACCTCGGTCGCGGTCGGGAGGCGGAGCACGGGCCGGGCGGGGAGCGGTGAGGCATGGGCAAGCGCCGGGCCTTCGTGCCCGACGGGGCGGCCCCTGAGGGCCGTCCAGCCGTCCGTGACCGATCAGCGCACGGCCCGGACATGGCGCGTCGCCAGGCGGAAGAGCGCCCACCTACCGGATGCGTGCGGACGTGCCGACCACGCGCGAAGGGGCCGCGGCTGCCGATGGGCGCCCTCCAGGAACGAAGGGGCAGCCCTTAGACTTCGACAAGTGCAGAATTCCGCGCTGCAGGCGCACTCCGGAAACCGACGCGGCCGACGGTCGCGGCAGGAGATCCTCGACGCGACCGCCCGGGTGATGTCCGCGCGCGGTTACGCGGGCACCTCGATGTCGGCACTCGTCAAGGAGACGGGCCTGCCGAAGAGTGCGTTCTACCACCACTTCGACTCCAAGGCGGGGCTGTTGTCGGCCGTCATGGAGCAGGGGGCGCACGACTTCTTCGACGCCATGCGGGAGGCGCACCGCGATCCCCCGGAGGGCGGCACCCCGCGCGAGCGCCTGGGTTGGCACCTCCAGCGGACGGGCGAGGTCCTGAAGCACCGGGAGGACTTCCTGCGCCTGCTGCTGGTGCTGGTGATGAGTCATGAGGCGGCCGAGGCGCCCGAGGCGCTGCGAACGGTGATCACGGTCCGCGACGAGGGCCGCGACTATATGCGCCACATGATCCGCTCGTCGTTCATCGGCGAGGGCGAGGACGCCGCGAACAAGGTCGCGGACGCCCTCGCCCACTTCGGCATGGCCGGTTTCGACGGCGCCTTCGTGTCCCTCCAGTCGGAGGACGGCAAGCCGATATCGGAGTACATGCGAGAGCTCACGGACTCCATGGCCGCCCTCGGCGAGGCGCTGGTCGCCGCCGGCTGAGCGCCGACGGCGATCACAGCGAGAATCCCGGCCGGAGGGGCGCCCCCGGCCGGGACGAGGGTCAGGCGGGCTGCTCCGCGCGCCCGTCGGCGAGCGTGAGCGCGATGTCGACGATCATGTCCTCCTGGCCGCCCACCAGGCGGCGCTGCCCGCACTCCATGAGGATGTCCCGGACGTCGACCCCGTACCGCGCGGACGCGGCCTCGGCGTGACGGAGGAACGACGAGTAGACACCCGCGTACCCCAGGGTGAGGGTCTCCCGGTCGACGCGCACCGGACGGTCCTGGAGGGGCCGCACGATGTCGTCGGCGGCGTCCTGGAGCCGGAACAGGTCGCAGCCGTGCTCGAAGTCCGACAGGTTCGCGACCGCGATGAACGCCTCCAGCGGGCAGTTGCCCGCCCCCGCGCCGTGACCGGCGAGCGAGGCGTCGACACGGCGGACACCGTTCTCGACGGCGACGACGGAGTTGGCGACCGACAGTGACAGGTTCTCGTGGGCGTGGATGCCGATCTCCGTCCCGGCGTCCAGCACGTCCCGGTAGGCGCGGACGCGTGCGGTCACGTCGCTCATCGTGAGACGGCCGCCGGAGTCGGTGACGTACACGCAGTGCGCGCCGTAGGACTCCATCAGCTTCGCCTGCCGGGCCAGCTCCTCCGGCGGCGCCATGTGGGAGAGCATCAGGAACCCGGACACATCCATGCCGAGCTCGCGTGCCGCGGCGATGTGCTGCGCGGAGATGTCGGCCTCGGTGCAGTGCGTGGCGACGCGGACGGAGCGGACCCCGAGGTCGTACGCGTGCTTCAGTTCGTCCACGGTGCCGACACCGGGCAGCAGCAGCGTGGTGAGGCGGGCGCGCTTCAGCACCGAGGCCGCGGCCTCGATCCATTCCCAGTCGGTGTGCGAGCCGGGACCGTAGTTGACGGATCCACCGGCGAGGCCGTCGCCGTGCGCGACCTCGATCGCGTCGACGCCCGCCTCGTCGAGTGCGGTGACGATGCGCTTGACGTCTTCCGGGGTGATCCGGTGTCGTACGGCGTGCATGCCGTCGCGCAGGGTGACGTCCTGGACGAAGATCGGGGTGCCCATCAGCTGTCTGCCTTCCCTGCTGCGATGCGCTCCGCGACCTGGAGCGCGGCGGAGGTCATGATGTCGAGGTTCCCGGCATAGGCCGGAAGGTAGTGTGCGGCGCCCTCGACCTCCAGGAAGACCGACACCTGGTGGGTGGGCCGGGTGCCGCCGTCGGCGAGGAGCGTGCCGACCGGCTGGTCCTCGGGGATCTCGGTGATCTGCACCTGCTGCTTGAGCCGGTATCCGGGCACGTACGCGGCGACGTCGGCGGCCATCTTCGCCACGGACCGCCGGATCTCCTCCTGGACGGCCGGGTCCGGGGCCGTGACGAGGCAGAAGACCGTGTCCCGCATCATCAGCGGCGGCTCGGCGGGGTTGAGGATGATGATCGCCTTGCCCCGGCGGGCGCCACCGACCCGCTCGATGGCGGCCGAGGTGGTCTCGGTGAACTCGTCGATGTTGGCGCGGGTGCCGGGGCCCGCCGACTTCGAGGCGATCGACGCGACGATCTCCGCGTACGCCACGGGCACGACCCGGCTGACCGCGGCGACGACCGGGATGGTGGCCTGGCCGCCGCAGGTGACCATGTTCACGTTGGGAGCGCCGAGGTGCTCGTCGAGGTTGACGGCGGGCACGACGTAGGGGCCGATGGCGGCCGGGGTGAGGTCGATCAGCCGCTTCCCGAGCGGGGCCAGCTTGGCGGCGTTCGCCTCGTGCGCCTTGGCGGAGGTCGCGTCGAAGACGATGTCGATCTCGTCGAAACCGGGCATCGCGATCAGCCCGTCGACGCCCTCGTGCGTGACCGGGACGCCGAGCCGCGCGGCGCGGGCCAGGCCGTCGGAGGCGGGGTCGATACCGACCATGGCCCCCATCTCCAGGTGCTTCGACCCGCGCAGCACCTTGATCATCAGGTCGGTGCCGATGTTGCCCGATCCGATGATCGCGACCTTCGTCCTGCTCATGAAGCCTCTCCCTCGCTGAAGCGGACCGTCACGGCACCGAAGCCGGACAGGGTGGCGGTGACGGTGTCGCCGGGGGACACCGGCCGCATCGGACCGAGCGCGCCGGACAGCACGACCTGTCCCGCCCGCAGCGGATCGCCGAGTTCGCGGGCCGTACGGGCCAGCCAGACGACGGCCTCGACCGGGTCGCCGAGGCAGGCGGCGCCGGTTCCGGTGGAGACCTTCGCGCCGTTGACGCTCATCGACATCGCGACGTCCACCGGTTCGGTCTCGTCGAGGGTGCGTCGGTGTTCCCCGAGCACGTAGGCACCCGCGGAGGCGTTGTCGGCCACCGTGTCGCCGAGACTGATGTCCCAGCCGGCGATCCGGCTGCCGCAGACCTCCAGCGCGGCGACGCCGTAGTCGATCGCGTCCCGGACCTGCGCGGTGTCGAGCGGGCCGTCGGCCAGGTCGGCGCGGAGCACGAACGCGATCTCCGCCTCCACCCGGGGCTGGAGGATCCGCCCGGCCGGGATGGTGCCGCCGTCCGAGTAGGCCATGTCGTCGAAGAGGACGCCGAAGTCGGGCTGGTCGACGCCGAGCTGCCGTTGCACCGCCTCGGAGGTCAGGCCGATCTTCCGGCCGGTGATCCGGGCGCCCTCGGCGAGGCGGCGTGCGGTCAGCTCGGCCTGTACGGCGTACGCGGCGGCCAGGTCGTCCCGGCCGATCAGGTCCCGCACGGGCGCGCAGGGCGCACCTGAGGCGGACGCCTCGGCGAGCCGCGCGGCCGCGGCGGCGATGTCGGACTTGCTCGCGGAGGCGAGCCCATGGTTCTCGGTCACGGCTTCACTGTGTGCCCCGGGCACGTACCGAACCAGCACTTCGTCTCGCTCAGCGATACGCCACACCTATGCTGGACATATGACGGAAGCAACCGGTCTCGACACGGTGCTGGGCAAGGCGGTGACGATTCTGCGGGCCTTTCGGCCCGACGACCGGGCCGTCGGCCTGGCGGAACTCGTGCGGCGGACGGGCCTCCACAAGGCGACCGTGCACCGCTTGTCCGGGGCCCTGGTCGCCAACCGCCTCCTCGACCGGGTCGAGGGCGGCTACCGCCCCAGCGGCGGCCTCTTCGAGCTCGGCATGCTCGCGTCCCCCGAACGCAGCCTGCTGGAGGTGGCGATGCCGTTCCTCCAGGACCTGTACGAACGCACCCACGAGACCGTCCACCTCGGGGTGCGCGAGGGACACGACGTCGTCTACGTCGCCAAGATCGGCGGCCATCGACAGGCCAGGGCTCCCTCACGCACCGGGGGGCGCATGCCGCTGCACTGCACCGCCATCGGCAAGGCGCTGCTCGCGCATGCCGACGACGGGTTGCGGCAGGAGGTGCTGACCGGACCACTGGAGCGGCGCACTCCGCGCACGATCGTGGCGCCGGGTGCTCTGCGCCGCCAGTTGCTGGAGATCACCGAGACGGGCGTCGCGTTCGAGCGGGAGGAGTCGACCGTCGGGCTCATGTGCGTGGCCGCGCCTGTGCTGGGGCGCGACAACGAGCCGCTCGCCGCGATCAGCGTGGCCGGACCGACCGGGAGATTCCGGCCCGAGCGGTTCGTGACGCAGGTGCGGGCGGCGGCCACCGGACTCGGCAGCACGCTGATCCGGCGCAATCTGCTGAGCTGATCCGAAGCGTCTTGCCCGCCGCGGTTCCGTGGACGGCATCCTGCTTCCGCGTACCGCCGCGATTCCGTGGACGGCACCCCGGCTCCGCGTACGAGCCGCGGTTTCGCGCACGGGCCACCGCAGGGAAGCCGCGGCCCGGCGGCCATGACCGGAGCCCGCCCCCGCTCCCCGAAGTCCGTACATCCGCGAGCCCGTTCCCCGGCAGCACCTGCGGCCCCGCGGCCGTGAGGCGGGCCGTCAGAGGGCTCCGGTGATCTCGTCGGCCGCCGCCGTCAGCGCGGCCGTGAGCGGCTTGAGCATCCTGGGCGAATAGCGGACGCTGGGCATCGACACCGACAGTGCCGCGGTCGTCGCGCCGGCCCGGTCCTTCACCGCGCACCCCACCGCCACCACACCCCGCTCGGTGCGCTCCAGGTTGAGCGCGACGCCACTGCGCCGCACCGCCCACAGCTCCCTTCGCAGCTGCGCCGGATCCGGCGGCTCCTCCCCCGGGGCACGCCGGTCGTCGGCGTACAGCGCCGCGACCTCCTCGTCCGAGAGAGCCGCCAGCTCGATCAGGCCGCCGGTGGCCTGATGGGCCGGGAAGACCGTGCCCTCGCGGCTGCCCACCCGCAGCGCCTGCCCGCACTCGGCCGAGGCGATGATCCGGACGGTCCGCCCGGTGCGGATGCTGAGGTTCACCGTCTCGTCGATCCGGTCGACCAGGGCGCGCATCGGCCCGACGGCCGCCGCGCGGAGGGCGCCGAGGCCGGATCGGGCGCGCTCGGCGAGCGCGAGGATGGGGCCCACCCGGTAGGTCCGGTCCTCGTCCTGCACCGCGAAATCGCGATAGACCAGTGCGGTCAGCAGCCGGTGGGCCGTGGAGCGGGCGACGCCCAGGCGCTCGGCCGCCGCGGAGACCGTGACCGATCCGTCGACCTGGAGGATCTGTGCCAGCCGGAGCGCGTGGTCGACGCTGCTCGGCGCGTAGGCGGGAGGTGTCTTCATCGGCTTGGCCATGGTCCGATCCTCACATACTCTGTTCCGCCCAGCAGAATTACGCGTTCCGATTCCGCGTCATCGGACGACGCGGCCCACCCTTCTCCCCGTTCGGGGGCGTCGGGTCTCCCCCGCTCGGGGGCGTCGGGCCGGCGGGGTGAGTACCGGTACTCACGCGTCCTTCGCGCCCCGGACCCAGGATGGGGGAAACGGATCGCGCCCCGAAAGGCCCCGCCCCCATGCTCTGCCGTCTCGCCGCCGCCCTGGTGCCCCCCGTCGGCCGTCTGAACGTCACCGCCGCCGACGGCGCCCGTTTCGCGCCGGGCAGCATCATCGCCGCCAACCACACCTCGCTCGCGGACCCCGCCGTCGTCCTCGCGGCGCTCCGCGGACTCGGCGTCGAACCGGTCGTCATGGCCGCCGCGGGCCTGTGGCGCATACCGTTGCTCGGCCGCGCGCTCGCCCGGGAGGAGCACATCCCGGTGCATCGGGGCGACCGGCGCGCCGTCGAGGCCCTGGACACCGCGGCCGAGGCCCTGGGCCGAGGACGCCTGGTACTGATCTACGGCGAAGGCGGCCTGCCGCGCCGCGAGGACCCCGGCGAGGCCGCCCCTCGCCCCTTTCGCAGCGGTCTCGCGCGACTCACGCGCAGCACCGGAGCCCCCGTCGTTCCCCTCGGCCAGGCCGGTGCCCGGCGGATCGTCTCCGGCAGCCGCCCCAAGCAGATGGCCGGACTGGTCACCGCACCCCTGCGCCGCCCCGGTGTTCACGTCCATGTGGGAGCCCCCGTCGTGCTGACCGGCACCCACGCCGCCCGCACCGCGCACGCCCACCGAGCGGTGACCGCGGCCTGGCGTATCGCGGCCGAGCGACTCGGCGAGCGACTCGTACCCGACGCCTGAAGGAGACGGCGACGCGGGAGCGCCCCACGCGCACGCCGCCGACTCCTCCGCGGTCCGGCCGGTGCGCGGACGGGGCCGTGCCCACCGCTGCCGCGCGGTGCGGCGACCGACCCGGCGACGGGGGCCCGAGGAAGCCGGGCAGGGTGGGCAGCGGCTGACCGTGGCCGGTCGACGCCCTGCCGCGACGACCGGGCAGCGCCCGCCCCCTGGCGCGTCGGACCGGTGCGGTGACCGGCGCCGCACGGTGGGGCCGTTCCCCGTCGCGCACTGCGCCCGCCCCCGTTCCGCCTGTAGCATATTAACCAAATAGCGACAAATGGGATGCCGTGCAGGCGGTGACGCACCCCGCCCCGATGGGCCCGGTGCGCATGTCCACGCGCGGACGGAACGGGAGCGTTCCTCCGCCGCGTGACGCCCGGCACAGGACGCGTCCCGGCGGCAGCCCGGTCGGGGCGGGGCGGAAACACCGCCGGTCCTGCTTGTACCGACACGCGCGGCGACGGGAGCCGGGCCGCGCCGTACGGGCGCGGCGGCGAGGTACAGCCGCGGCATCCCGGTGCCGGGACCGGCGGCATGTGCCGCAAACGGGGCGGACGCCGCAGGAAGGCGCACCAGTCCACCCAAGGCAGCGGCACGGGTCCGCTGATCGCCCGCCGCCAGGGCATCGGGCCCTGCTGTGAAAGGGAGGCAGTCATGGCGCGGGCAGTGGGCGTCGACCTGGGAACGACGAACTCCGTGGTGGCGGTTCTGGAGGCCGGTGAGCCCACCGTGATCACGAACACCGAGGGAGCGCGGACCACTCCCTCGGTGGTGGCGTTCGCCAAGAAGGGCGAGGTGCTGGTCGGTGAGGTCGCCAAGCGCCAGGCGGTGACGAATGTCGAGCGCACCGCGCGGTCGGTGAAGCGGCACGTGGGAGACGCCCAGTGGCGATTCCCCGAGTCCGGTGACATCGACGGCAAGCGATACACGGCGCAGGAGATCTCCGCGCGGGTTCTGCAGAAGCTGAAGCGGGACGCCGAGGCGTACCTCGGGGACGACGTCAAGGACGCGGTGATCACCGTGCCCGCGTACTTCAACGACGCGCAGCGCACCGCGACGAAGGAGGCCGGGCAGATCGCGGGCCTGAACGTCCTGCGGATCATCAACGAGCCGACGGCCGCCGCGCTGGCCTACGGCCTCGACAAGGAGAACGACCAGACGATCCTCGTCTTCGACCTCGGTGGCGGCACCTTCGACGTGTCGCTGCTGGAGATCGGTGAGGGCCTGGTGGAGGTGAAGGCGACCAACGGCGACACGCACCTCGGTGGTGACGACTGGGACCAACGGGTCGTCGACCACCTGGTCGAGCGGTTCAAGAACGGCTACGGCGTGGACCTGTCCAGGGACAAGATGGCATTGCAGCGTCTGCGCGAAGCCGCGGAGAAGGCGAAGATCGAGCTGTCGTCGGCGACCGAGACGACGATCAACCTGCCCTACATCTCGGCGTCCGCCGAGGGCCCGCTGCATCTGGACGAGAAGCTCACGCGCTCGCAGTTCGAGCAGTTGACGGCGGCTCTGCTGGAGCGGTGCAAGACGCCGTTCCACAACGCGGTCAAGGACGCCGGGATCAAGGTGTCGGACATCGACCATGTGATCCTGGTGGGCGGTTCGACGAGGATGCCCGCGGTGACCTCACTGGTACGGGAACTGACCGGCAAGGATCCGCACAAGGGCGTGAACCCGGACGAGGTCGTCGCCATCGGCGCCTCGCTCCAGGCCGGTGTTCTCAAGGGCGAGGTCAAGGACGTCCTGCTGCTCGACGTCACCCCGCTGTCCCTCGGTATCGAGACCAAGGGCGGCATCATGACGAAGCTGATCGAGCGCAACACCACGATCCCGACCAAGCGTTCCGAGATCTTCACGACGGCCGAGGACAACCAGCCGTCCGTTCAGATCCAGGTCTACCAGGGCGAGCGCGAGATCGCCGCGTACAACAAGAAGTTGGGTGTGTTCGAGCTGACCGGCCTGCCGCCGGCCCCGCGCGGTGTCCCGCAGATCGAGGTCTCCTTCGACATCGACGCCAACGGCATCATGCACGTCACCGCCAAGGACCTCGGCACCGGCAAGGAGCAGAAGATGACCGTCACCGGCGGCTCCTCGCTGCCGAAGGGCGACATCGACCGCATGGTGCGCGAGGCCGAGCAGTACGCGGAGGAGGACCGCCTGCGCAAGGAGGCCGCCGAGACCCGCAACCAGGCGGAGTCCCTCCTCTACCAGACCGAGAAGCTGCTGAAGGACAACGCCGACAAGATCCCCGGCGATGTGCGTTCGGAGACCGAGGAGGCCCTCGCGGAGGTGCGGGAGAAGCTCAAGGGCGAGGACACCGCCCAGCTCCGCGCCGCCACCGAGAAGGCGAGCGCGGCCGCACAGCGGATCGGCTCCGCCCTCTACGCGCAGGCCCGCGGCGGGGCGGCCGGTGACGGCACGGCCGGAAGCGGCTCCCCCGACGGTTCCGGGCCCGGTACGGGCGGGGGCGAGGACGAGGTGGTCGACGCGGAGATCGTCGACGACGAGCGAAAGGAGAGCGGCGGGTGAGCCGCGCCCGTGCACCGGAGCGTCGTGCGCTCGCGTGCACCGGAGCGTCGTGCGCTCGCACGCGGCCGGACCGGGTCCCGGTCGACCGACCGGTTCCCTGCGCCATCGCAGAAGTTGCTCCGTGCCGTCGGGTGATCAGCCGAGAACGAGCGGGAGTTGAGACGACGAGCGGGAGTTGAGGAGTCGAACCGCCGGTTCGACGCCGTCCGCGTTCGTCGGGGCGAGCCGTCCGGTGCCGGTCGGAAGAGCGTGCGCGTCAACGTCCGCATCGGAGAAGGACGCGGGGGTTCGACCGCATCCGGGCCGGGTGCGGTCCTCACGACGACCTGCTGGGTCGGAGGTCACGCAAAGCTGTCCGGGTCGGCTCTCGTCGGGGCGGCGGGCGGCTGTACAGACGCCGCCCGCCCGTCGCCCCTGCTCGGCAGGTCGCTCAGCCGGCGGTGTGATCGTCGGCCGTGGTGCCGATCCTCGCGGTCCTGCTGACCCACTGGGACAGGGTGAGCTGTGCGGCCGACTGCGTCCGGGCGCGTCGGCCGGACGCCACCCCACGGTGCTCGGCCCGGCCACCGGCGCCCGGCTCCTGCCCCTGGTTCCGGTCGGCGCGGTCGGCCAGCGCGTCGCGGAGCAGCAACAGGTGTGCGGGCGGGGTTCGGAATTCGGCCTTGGCCCGGTACGCGGGGCGGCTCGCCGGGTGTCCTCCCGAGGTGGCCGCCGCGTCGGCCCTGGCAGCGGCGGAGGCGGGCGTTTCGGCCGGTCGTTCGCCGATCGTGCTGCGCTGCTTGGTTGCAGTGAACATGGGAGGGGTTCCTTCCTGTGCTGCGGTGCCGGTCGCGCGGCCGTCGTGGCTGGGATTCGGGCACGGGAGTCCGGGGCGGGCGTCGTGCTGGGGCGATGCCGGATCGCCGGACGCGGGCCACGGTTCCGGGGAACGGCTCCCGGCAGCCGTGCGTCCTGCCGACTGCGTCGGAGGCACCCGCGTGTCGCGGTGCGTCCGTGAGTCGGATACCCCGGTCCCGAGGAGCGACACTCCGTGCTCGGTGTGCCGCTCAGGCGGGCGGGGGCGACCGATGGCGGCCGGGGAGGGGTTCGTGGCCCCCGCGCCGACGCCGTGGCGGCCGGTGTCCGGCCCGGCGGCGGTGGGGCGGCGGGTGGCGGCGGATGCTGTGCCGGTGAGGCGGGTCGCGTCATCCGCGTCGTACCGCTCTGCCGGGCCGTGTGCTTCGGTCATGGCGACACCTCCGTTCGCCATCCCACTCTCGCCCGGAGGCGACCCCCGGCGCGTCGTCCCGCCGCAGCGATTCCCGACTACCACGGCCGTGGTACCCGGACCGCACGCCTACCACCGGTGGGAACGGACTGTCACCGTGGCATCACACCGGCCCCCGCGACCGCGTGCACCTACGCCCCCATGCCCGCAACGCCCCCCGTTGCCCGCGTGCGCGCCCGCGCATGCGGCTACGGCTGCATGGACGGCTGCGAAGGTCCGGAGTCCGCCGCCGGACTCACCAGGCCGCACTGATACGCGATGACGACGAGCTGGGCCCGGTCACGGGCCGCCAGCTTGGTCATGGCCCGGTTGACGTGGGTCTTGGCGGTCAGCGGACTGACGAACAACCGATCGGCGATCTCGTCGTTCGACAGCCCCAGTGCCACCAGCCCCACGACGTCGCGTTCCCGCGGTGTCAGGCACCCCAGCCGCTCGTGCACCCCCGCCGGGCACGGCTCGGGCTGGGCGAGGAAGCGCCCGATCAGCGCACGCGTCGCCGACGGGGACAGCAGTGCCTCGCCGGCGGCGATCGTGCGGACGGCGTCGAGCAGTTCCTCGGGCCGGGCTCCCTTGCCGAGGAAGCCGCTCGCACCGGCGCGCAGCGCCTCGGCGACGTGCTCGTCGTCCTCGAAGGTCGTCAGGATGAGCACCTTCACCTCGCCGAGATCGTCGGCCTCACTGATGAGCCGTGTGGCTTCGAGACCGTCCATCTCGGGCATGCGGATGTCCATCAGGACCACGTCGGGGCCCTGCGCCCGTGCGAGGTCCAGCGCCTCCTGCCCGTTGGACGCCTCCCCCACCGTCTCCATGTCGTCCGTGGAGTCGAACAGCATCCTGAAGGTGCCCCGCAGCAGGGCCTGGTCATCGGCAAGCAGCACGCGGATCGTCATGCCCGTCCCTTCTCGGTGGTTCGCCCATGACCGGGCCGGGGCGCAACGGCAGCTCGGCCGTCACGGTGAAGCCGCCTTCCGGGCGGGCGCCCGCGTACAGCCGTCCGCCGACCGTGGAGGCGCGCTCGCGCATCCCGATCAGCCCGTGGCCCGCTCCCGGGTGGGTGTGGTTCGCCACGGTTCGCCCGTCGTTCTCGACCGTGATCGTCAGCCGCTCGGGCCGGTAGTGCAGGAACAGCCGGGCGTGATCGGCCCCCGCGTGCTTGTGCACATTGGTCAGGGCCTCCTGCACGATGCGGTACGCGGCCAGGTCGACCGCCGGGGCGAGCGGTTCGGCGACTCCGAGCCGGCTGTGGTTCACGGTCAGACCGGCCCTCTCGAACGACGCCAGGAGCGCCGGAACGCGGGCGAGGCCGGGCATCGGGTCGCGTGGCGTCACCGGGTCACCGGACTGCCGCAGCAGCCCGACGGTCACGCGCAGTTCGTCCAGGGCGGACCGGCTGGTGTCCCGGATGTCCTCCAGCGCGGCCAGGATCTTCTCCGGTCTCCGTTCCACGAGGTGGACCGCCACACCCGCCTGGGCGTTGATGAGGGCGATGTGATGGGCGACGATGTCGTGGAGTTCTCGGGCGATCCGCACCCGCTCGGCCGCCACCCGCTGCTGCGCCTCCTGTTCGCGGGTCCGCTCGGCGTGTTCCGCCCGCTCCTCCACCGCGGCCACATAGGCACGTCGTGAGCGCACCCCGTCACCGACGGCGGTGGGCAGAGCCGTCCACGCCAGCATCGCCGCGTTGTCGGGGGCCAGCCAGGAGCGCGGGTCGCACAGTACGGCGGCGCCCACGAGTATGGCGGCCGACAGGGGCGCCGCGGTCCAGGTCACGCGCCGGTCGGTGAGCACGGCGACGGTGTAGACCGACACCAGGACGGGGCTGATGACCAGCGGGCTCTCCCGGAATCCGAACACCTGGAAGGCCACCCCGCAGCCGACCGCCACGGCCAGTACGCCGACCGGGTGACGGCGCCGCCACACCAGCGCGGAGCAGCCGATGCCGGCCAGCACCACCGCCTGCCAGCGCAGGGAGAACTCGCGCTCGTGCGGAATGATCGAGGCGGCCACGACCGACAGGACGAACAGCACGACCAGGCCCACCGCCTCCATCACACCGAACCGGGACCGCTCCCCCCGCTTCCGAGCACTGTTCGCCGCCATGCCACCACCGTAGGGTCGGCGACCGCCCCGGGCATCGTCTCGCGGACGGGACGTTCGGCCTCCGCCACCGGTCGTCCGGCCCCTCCCGGCACCCCCGAAAGCCGGTGCCCACGCGTCCGCCGGGCCTTGGGCGGCGACCGGACCGAACGTCCGGCGGGGCCGTCACGATCGCCCGGCCGGATGCTCAGGACGGCTCCATTCGGCCGACGCCCGGCCGGTGCGGCGCCGCCGCGACGTCCCCGACACGCCGCTGCCCCACCCCGGCCGTTTCGCCGTGGGCGGGGCCGGGCCGGGCAACCTGCGGTACCACCGGTCGTCCGACGGGCGGCGGTTCGGTGGACGAGCGAGTGCGCGGGCGGACGACGCCGACGTACACCGGCGAGCGCGCGGACGGCCGACGGGCCGGATCCCCGGCCGGGGATCCGGCCCGTCGGCCGTCCGGCGTCGGTTCAGACGCCCTTCGTCGGGGCGATCCTCCCCACCCACGGCGACAGTTCGGTCGTCAGCCAGCGGAAGACCTGTGGCACCTGCCGCTTCCACAGTCCAATGGTGTGCGGTCCGGTCACCTGCGCCACCACCACCCGCGTCGGAGGTACCGCCGCCCGCCGCAGCGCGAGGCCGTCGCGATAGCCGTCGTCTCGGCTGCCCGAGAGGTAGAGCGCCACGCGCGGAGGCGTGGTCGCGTGGCGGAGGATCCACAACGGGTTGTTGACCCGCCGCAGCTCCGGGTCGCGGGCCGTGAGGGAGACGCGTTCGGCGGCCGGGTCGTTGTAGCCGGACAGGCCCACGGCGGCCCGGTACCGGTCGGGGTGGGCCAGTGCCATCTTGACGGCGCAGTGCGCCCCGGCCGAGAAGCCGGCCACCGCCCAGCCGCCGGCACTGCCGCGCGCGCGGAAGGTGTCGATCACCATCTGCCGGACGTCCACGCTCAGCCACGACTCGGCGTCCACGACGCCCGGTACGTTGGCGCATCCGGTGTCCTGACCGGCCAGCAGATTGGTGCGCGGTTCGACGAGGATGAACGGGGCGATCCCGCCGCTGCGCATCTCGGCCGCCAGCTGGGACTGAACCCGCAGGCTGCTGAACCACGCCTTGGCCGACCCGGGAAAGCCGCCGAGGAGTTCGACCACGGGGAACTTCTGGTGCCGGAACGCCGGCTGGTCGTACTGCGGCGGCAGCCACACGTACACCTCGCCGCGCACCCCCGACACCCGGCCGCGCAGCTGGGTGACACGGACGTTCGGCCCCATCCGGGGGTCGTGCGCGGGCTGGAACTCCTGGACGGTCTTCGGCTCGTTCGCCAGGTCCTTGTGGCTCCCGAGCCCGTCGCGCCCGAGGTCCGGGGCGGCGACGACGTGGTGTCCGGTGCCGAGCAGGTCGGACCAGCTGTCGTACAGCCCGTTGGTGTTGTTGACCACTACGAAGACGCTCAGCACGGCCGCTCCCTGCGCGAGGAGGACCATCGTCAGACGGGTCGCGCCGCGCACCACGGCGGGGCCGCGCACCCGCCCCCACAGCAGCAGGGGCAGCGTCACGCTGATCACGGCCAGCACGATCGTGGCCAGGAAGAAGGGTGTCCCCGTCAGGTTCATCACGGCACGGAGGATGTCGCACACAGGACGATGCTTTACCCGCTTTTCGACCTTTTTACGTCGAACGCGAGACGTCGGGAACCCCGTGTTGACGCCGCGACCTCGAAGAAACGTAGTATCAGCAGGTCATCGCCGCGACGGGAGACAGGAAGCCGGTGCGAATCCGGCACGGTCCCGCCACTGTGACCGGGGAGTGCAACCCTTCGACATGCCACTGCGCACGGCGCGGGAAGGCGGGGGGGAACGTCGATCCGGGAGTCAGGACACTGGCCTGTCGCGGGCCCGTTGTGAGGAGCGCGGACTCCCCAGGAAGGCTCTACGTGTACTTCGGCATGCTCGGCCGCCCCTGTTCTCCCTCTGCCCGGCCCCGTCGCACCCTGCGCGCCGCCGCCGGGGCCTTGGCCCTGACCACCGCCCTGCTGACGGCCGGCTGCGGCGCCGGTGACGACTCACCCGGAAAGCCACGGACGGGCGCGTCACCGGCCAAGGGTTTCCCCGTCACCGTCGACAACTGCGGCGTCACGACGACGTACGACGGACCGCCCTCGCGAGTGGTCACCATCCATCAGCACCCCGCCGAACTGATGCTCGCCCTGGGGCTGAAGGACCGCATGGCCGGTACCGCCTTCCCCGACTCGGCCGTCCTGCCCGAACTGAGCAAGGACTTCGCGGCCATACCCGAACTGGCGAAGAAGGAGCCGTCCTTCGAAACCGTCCTGGACGCGGAGCCGGACTTCGTCTACGGCGGCTACGGAAGCGCGTTCGCCGAGAACGAGGGCCGGTCGCGCAAGGCGTTCGCCGCGGCGGGCGTCGACACCTACCTCAACCGCGAGTACTGCGGCAGGAATCGGGTGACGATGCGGGACACCTACGACGAGATCCGCACCATCGGCGGCATCTTCGGCGTCCCGGACCGCTCCGCCGAACTGGTCGCCGATCTCCGCGGGCGCGTCGACCGGGCCGCCGCGGCGGTGAAGAACAGGCCCGCCGTACCCGTCTTCGTCTACGACAGCGGCGAGAAGACCGCCTTCACCGCGGGCGGGAAGGGCCTGGGCAACGACCTGATCGGCCTGGCGGGCGGCCGGAACGTCTTCGCGGACCTCGGCGACGTCTTCGGAGACGTCTCCTGGGAGCAGGTGGTGGCCCGCAAGCCCGAGGCCGTGGTGATCTACGACTACGCGGGCTCCGGCAGCGTCGAGCAGAAGAAGCGGTTCCTGCTCTCGCAGCCCGCCCTCGCCGACGTCCCGGCCATCAGGAACAAGCGGTTCGTGGTCCTGCCGCTGACCGCGACCCTCGTCGGCATCCGGTCGGCGTACGCCGTCGACGGCCTGGCGCGCGGCCTGCATCCCGAGAGCTTCCGATGACGCGGACGCCCGTGGGAACCGCCCCGGCCGATGGAACGGTCGAGGGGGCGGCCGACGGGGAGACGCGGCGCCAGCGGCGCCGCGGCAGCCCGTCGGGGCGCGTTCCGCTCGCTCTCGCGCTGACCGTCCTCGCGCTGCTGCTGGTGGCCTCCGTCACGGCGGGTCTGGCCATCGGCTCGGTGCGCGTACCGCCCGGCCAGGTGTGGGGCATCGTGACTCACGCGCTGGGCGCCGACTGGCGGGAGCCGTCCTGGACCCGGGCCCGGGAGACGATCGTCCTCGATGTGCGGGCGCCGCGGGTGCTGCTCGGTGCGGTGACCGGCGCCGGACTGGCGGTGGTGGGCACGGCCCTGCAGGCCCTGATCCGCAATCCGCTGGCCGAGCCGTACCTCCTGGGGGTGTCCTCCGGCGCGTCCCTGGGCGCGGTCTCCGTGATCGTGCTCGGCCTGGGCGCACTCGGCCCCGTCTCGCTGCCCGCCGCCGCGTTCGCCGGTGCCCTGGGCGCACTGGTGTTGGTGTACGCGGTCGCGCGCACCGGCGGCCGCATCACCTCCTCGCGGCTCGTGCTGTCCGGTGTCGCGGTCGCGTCGATCCTGACCGCGGTGACCAATCTGCTGCTGCTCACCACGGGCCGGGGCCACGAGGCCCGTGCCGTCCTCGCCTGGACCCTCGGCGGCCTGGGCGGAGCCGGCTGGGACGCGCTGTGGCTGCCGGTCGTCGCCCTGCTGCTGGGCATCACCGTCCTCCTGGTGCAGGCACGGAACCTGAACCTGCTCCTGGCGGGCGAGGAGGCCGCGGGCACGATGGGGCTCGACGTGGCCCGGTTCCGGGCACGCATGTTCATCCTGCTGTCTCTCGTCACCGGCATCCTGGTCGCGGCGGCGGGGCCGATCGGCTTCGTCGGTCTGATGCTGCCGCACACCGTGCGGCTCCTCGTCGGCGGCGAGCACCGCCGCGTCCTGCCAACAGCCGCTCTCGGCGGAGCCGTCTTCCTGATCTGGGCCGACATCGCCGCCCGCACCGTCGCGGCACCGATGGAACTCCCGGTGGGAGTCCTCACCGCGCTGTGCGGCGGACCCTTCTTCCTCTGGCTCATGCGCCGCGACGCCCGACGCAGCGCCGCAGGAGGAACGGCATGAGCGACACGACCGAACACACCGCCGGCGCCGCCCTGACCGTCGACGGCGTCACCCTGACGGCCGGTGCGCGCCACCTGGTCCGGGACGTCACCCTCCGGGCCCGCCCGGGTGAGGTCATCGGCCTGGTCGGTCCCAACGGCAGCGGCAAGTCCAGTCTGCTGCGCGCCGTCTACCGTGTGCTGCGCCCCGACACCGGACGCATACGGATCGATGACGCCGACGCCTGGCACCTGCCCGTGCGCGGGCTGGCGCGCATCCTGGCCGCGGTGGTCCAGGAACCGGCCACCGCCTTCGATCTGACGGTCCGTGAGGTCGTTGCCATGGGCCGTACACCGCACAAGGGGCTGTTCGACGGCGACACCGCCGAGGACGCGCGGCTGATCACCTCGGCGCTCGCGTCCGTGGACGCGACCGCCCTCGCGGACCACCCCTTCGACCGTCTTTCCGGCGGCGAGCGCCAGCGGGTGCTCATCGCCCGGGCGCTCGCCCAACAGCCCTCGCTGCTCGTCCTCGACGAGCCGACCAACCATCTGGACATCCGCCACCAACTCGACGTGCTCGGCGCACTGCAGCGGCTTCCCGCCACCGTTCTGGTCGCACTCCACGACCTCAACCTGGCGGCGTACTACTGCGATCGCCTCTACGTCCTGCGCGGGGGTGAGGTCACGGCGTCGGGCCCGCCCGCCGACGTGCTGACCGCGGAACTGCTGCGTGAGGTGTACGGAGTGGCCGGCGAGGTCGTCGTGCATCCCCGCACGGGAGCACCCCAGGTGACCTTCCTGCCGGGAGAGCGGTAGCCCGGCCGGCCGACGGCGGCCGACGACTCCGCTCCCTGAACGGGCGGGCGACGGAGGGCGGTCCGGCACCCGAGTCGCGTACGCCGGACGCCCGGCCGCCGCACAACCCTGGCTTCCCGGCCCGTGGTCCCCTCGCGGTGCGTGTCGTCCCGAGGGCCACCCGGAATGCGGAACGCCGTACGGCCCCTCCCGCGGAGCGCTCCCGCCGCACGACGCACCCACCCCTTTCCCGTGGCCTGTTCGCCGATCGGCCGACTGTCATTCACTAAACGGAAGCTGACTGTCCGTCACCGTGCATACAATTCCTGGCGAACACCGGGTCCCGACAGTCCGCCCGGTCCGCACCACCGAGCCCGGCCGAGCCGACAAAGCCCGGTCGCGGCGCGCGCAGTACTTCCTGACCCGAACCGGTTGTCCGGGGACACCCTCGCGGCCGGCCGACAGTATGGAGCACTTTCCGTGATGGAGCGTACGAGGCGGTCGAGCACTCTGATCGTCGGGGGAATGACAGCGGTGCTGCTGACGGGTTGCGGCCCCGAAGACCAGATCTGGCCGTCCGAGAGCAAGGGCAGGATGGTCGTCGGCATGTCCGACGGCATCCTCGCCACCGATCCGGCCTCGGGGTACGACCCGGGTTCGTGGCTCCTGTTCAACAACGTCTTCCAGTCGTTGATGAGCTTCCCTCCCGGTTCCTCCACCCCCGTCCCGGAGGCCGCCGACGACTGCGGGTTCTCGAACGGCAGCAAGACGTACACCTGCACCTTGCGCGACGGGTTGAAGTTCAGCAACGGCCACAGCCTCACGTCCAAGGACGTCAAGTACTCCTTCGACCGCACCATCGCGATCGACGACCCGGCGGGCCCCTCGCCGATGCTCTCCACCATCGCGTCGATCGACACTCCGGACGACAGAACGGTCGTCTTCCACCTCAAGGTGCCCGACGCGACATTCCCCAGCAAGATCGCCTCGGGTGCCGGTTCCATCGTGGACCACCAGGTCTATCCCAAGGACCGCCTCCTCGACGGCAACAGGACGGTCGGCTCGGGGCCGTACAAGCTGGACTCCATCGACAGGTCGCAAGCCGATTTCTCGGTCAACTCCGACTATCACGGGAACGCCGAGGTGAAGAACTCCGGTGTGACGCTGAAGCTCTTCCGCGGCGACCAGCAGGCCCTGAGGTCGTCACTGGAGAAGAGCGAGGTCGACATCGCGTACCGCGGCCTCACAGCGAAGGCGGTAGCCGCCCTGGACTCCTCGGCCGCCGCCAAGAAGGACGGCATCAAGGTGGTGCAGGGAAGCAGCGCCGAGGTCCAGCACCTGGTCTTCAACATCAGCGACCCCGTCGTCGGCGAACTCGCCGTGCGCAAGGCCATCGCCCATCTCGTCGACCGCTACTCCCTGGTCAGCAAGGTGTACCAGGACACGGCGACACCGCTCTACTCGGTGGTCCCGGTCGGCATCACCGGCCACGGCACCTCGTTCTTCGACGCGTACGGCGACAGCCCGAAGCCGCAGAGGGCACGGGAGGTCCTTCGCGCGTCCGGAATCAACGAGAGGGTGAAGCTCACGCTCTGGTCCACCCCGAGCCGCTACGGACCCGCGACCGACGACGAACTGCGGACGATCGCCGACCAGTTGAACCGAAGCGGACTCTTCGACGCCCAGATGAAGTCCGTCCCGTTCAAGCAGTACGAGAAGAACATCGCCGAAGGCAGGTACGGCGTCTATGTCAAGGGCTGGGTCCCGGACTATCCCGACCCCGACAACTTCACCCAGCCGTTCTTCGGCAAGGACAACGTGCTGTCGAACAACTACGAGAACAACGAGATAACGGACCAGATCATCCCGCGGACCTCTGCCATGACCGACCGCGCGAACACCCGGCAGGACTTCATCAAGCTCCAGGACATCGTGGCGCGGGAGCTGCCGTTCCTGCCGCTCTGGCAGGGCCAGCAGTACGCCGTCGCCCACGAGAGCATCCGGGGGCTGCAGAACTGCCTGGACACCTCGACGGTCTTCCGCTTCTGGGAGCTCAGTTCCGCGAAGTGAGGCCGGCACGGCCTACGTGTGCGGGCGTCTCGCGCGTGCGGCTGGTTCCGCCCCGAGGAGCGTCGGCGCGTCGGGTGCTGAGCGGTGACCGCCACACCGATGGCGCACGTCCGTCTGATCGACATCGCCCCCACGGAAACATGGGCCGTCGACCGGGTCGCGCAGGAGAGACCGAGTCCGGGACGGCCCGTCCGTCCTTTCGGCAGATCCCGCCTGTGCGACCCCCATCGGACACCCCTTCCCTGTGGATCGTCCGCATTCGTACGGGTTCCTTATCGCTTGCGGCATACATGGCGTCGCGATTGGGTTGAAGGGAACCGTCGTCGTACCAGGAGCTGCCATGTCGATGTCGTCATTCGGTTTCGGCTCGTCGGACCCGTTCAGCGAATTGCTGAACCGGTTCTTCGGTATGTCGCCCGCGTCGTCGCCCCCGGCGGTGCAGCGGGTCCCGATCGGGCGGCTGCTGACCGAGTCCTCGCTGCGCCTTCTCCAACTGGCCGGGCAGCGGGCGGTGGGGGACGGGACGTCCGACCTCGACACGGAGCACCTGCTGTGGGCGGCCACGAAGGTCGATCCGGCGCGTACTCTGCTCGCACAGGCGGGCACGGATCCCGAAGCGCTCGCGTCCCGGATCGCGAAGATCCTTCCCCGGGAGTCGGGCGAACCGTCCGCGGAACCGGGGCTCACGCCCGCGGCCAAGCGCACCCTCACCGCCGCGTACGCGCGCTCCCAGGCGGCCGGGGTCTCCTACATCGGTCCCGAGCACATTCTGGGCGCGCTGCTGGACGACCCCGACTCGGGCGCCTCCCGCCTGTTGGAGGCGGAGGGCCAGGACGTGAAGCGGCTTGCGGGCCTCACGGAACACACGGCCCGGGCCGACGGGGCGCCGACCGAGAGCAGAAAGGCCGCCACCACGCTCGACGAGTACGGACGCGACCTGACCGAGGAGGCGAGGGCCGGGAAGCTCGACCCGGTGGTCGGGCGGGCCGAGGAGATCGAGCAGACCGTCGAGATCCTCTCGCGGCGCTCCAAGAACAACCCCGTGCTCATCGGGGAACCGGGGGTCGGCAAGACCGCCATCGTCGAGGGCCTGGCCCAGCGCATCGTGGCCGATGAGGTCCCCGACGTGCTGAAGGGGAAGCGGGTGGTCTCCCTCGATCTGTCCGGTCTGGTGGCCGGGGCACAGTACCGCGGGCAGTTCGAGGAGCGCCTGAAGCAGGTCATCGAGGACGTCCGGACGGCTGGCGGGGAGATCATCCTGTTCATCGACGAGCTGCACACGGTCGTCGGCGCGGGTGCGACGGGCGAGGGCTCCATGGACGCGGGCAACATGCTCAAGCCCGCTCTGGCGCGCGGTGAACTCCATGTGGTGGGCGCGACGACGATCGACGAGTACCGCAAGCACGTCGAGAAGGACGCCGCGCTCGAACGGCGCTTCCAGCCCGTGATGGTGCCGGAGCCGACGGTGGAGGAGACGGTGCAGATCCTGGAGGGGCTGCGCGACGCGTACGAGGCGCACCACCAGGTCCGCTTCGCCGACGGCGCGCTGGCCGCCGCCGCGGAACTGTCCGACCGCTACATCAGTGACCGGTTCCTGCCCGACAAGGCGATCGATGTGATGGACCAGGCCGGCGCACGGGTGCGACTGCGCAGCGCGGGCCGCTCCACCGAGGTCGTCAGCCGCGAGGACCGCGTCGCCAAGCTGCGGCGGGAGCAGGACCAGGCCGTCTCGGCCGAGGACTTCGACAGGGCGGCGGAGCTCAAGCGGGAGATCGCCGAGGTGGAGAGCGAGCTCGCGGGCATCGAGGAACGCCGCGAGGGGGTCGTCTCCGTCACCGCCCGCGACATCGCCGACGTCGTCTCCCGGCGCACCGGGATCCCGGTCTCCCAACTCACGGCCAGCGAGAAGGAGAAGCTCCTCAAGCTGGAGGAGGAGATGCACTCCCGCATCGTCGGCCAGGACGAGGCCGTGACCGCGGTCTCGCAGGCGGTGCGCCGCAGCCGCTCCGGCATGGGCGACCCGAACCGCCCGGTCGGCTCCTTCCTCTTCCTCGGGCCCACCGGCGTGGGCAAGACCGAGCTCGCCAAGACGCTCGCGGAGCTGCTGTTCGGCGACGAGAACCGCATGGTCCGCTTCGACATGAGCGAGTTCCAGGAGAAACACACGGTCGCCCGGCTGCTCGGTGCGCCTCCGGGATACGTCGGCTACGAGGAGGCCGGGCAGCTCACCGAGAAGGTCCGGCGCCATCCCTACAGCGTGGTCCTGTTCGACGAGGTGGAGAAGGCGCACCCCGATGTCTTCAACACGCTGCTCCAGATCCTCGACGACGGGCGCCTGACGGACGCCCAGGGCCGCACCGTCGATTTCCGGCACTGCGTGGTGATCATGACGTCCAACATCGGCGCGCATCGCATCCTCGATCACCGGGGCGACGTGTCCGACCTGAAGGACGAACTGATGGGCGAGCTGCGGGCGCGGTTCCTGCCCGAGTTCCTCAACCGGATCGACGACATCATCGTCTTCCACGGTCTCGGCGAGGACGACCTGGCGCAGATCGTGGACCATCTGCTCGACCAGAGCAAGCGCCGGGTGCACGCGCAGGGCATGAAGCTGGAGGTGACGGAAGCCGCCAAGAAGCTGCTGATCGCCCACGGTCATCAACCGGAGTTCGGCGCCCGCCCGTTGCGGCGCACCATCCAGTCGGAGCTCGACAACCGTATCGCGTTGCTGCTGCTCGGCGGCGATGCCGAGCCCGGTGACACGATCGTGGCGGACGTGCTGGACAACTCGCTCCACTGCACGGTCGTCAGCGGCGGTCCGGACGGGGCGGACGGCGAGGGGGGCGGCGCGAACGGCGACGAGGCGGTCGGCGACGCACCCGAAGGGACGCGGCGGGACCCGGACGGAACGGCCTGACCCTGCGGAAAGGCGGATCGCTGTGGACACCTGCGACGACGGCCTGAAGCGGCGCACGTCCCGGGTGGGGCCCGCCCCCTCGAAAGCGCCGGCCGCCCCTCGGCTCCCGGATCAAGCAGCCCGCCCGCGAACTGGTCCTCCTCGCCCCCGTCGGGACGCGCCGAGTCCTCCACCGACCCGCTGGAGGACCGGGGAGGCGTGCCGGCCGCCTCCGCCCGGCGGCACCGGAGCGTCGCAGGGCCGAGCGGGCAACACGGGGGCCCGGCATCTCGTGGGGACGGAGGCCGTGCGGCCCGCGGGTCGGACGTCGCACGCGCCGAGCCGACCCGGCGGTGGGAGCGAGCTCGGCGAAGGGGTCCGCCGAAGGCGCGAGGCAAAGGCGCCTGACGGACACGTAGCACCAGGTCAGCGCACCCGGCCCCGCGGCTTCAGGGGCACCGGGGGCAGTTCGGGGGCCGAAAGGCGATCGCCGTCGTAGCCGTGCACCTCTCCGAAGCGGGAGCCCTCCATCCAGCTCTTTCGCGCCGCCTCGATCTCCTCCTGGGAGCGGCCGATGAAGTTCCACCACATGATGAGCTCCTCCTCGAACGGCTCGCCGCCCAGGAGCATGAGGCCCGCGTCGGAGTCCGCGCGCACGGGCAGTTCGCGACGTCCGCAGCCGAGGTAGAGCATGGAGCCGGGCAGGACGGGTACACCGTCGACCTCCGCCTGACCGGACATCGCGAGCACCGCGTACTCGAAGTCCGGTTCGACCGGAACGCGGACGTCGGCACCGGCCGCGAGGGCGAGGTCGGCACCGACGATCGGGGTGTACGCCGTGCCGGGTGAGGCGGCGCCGTCGAGCTCGCCCAGGATCAGCGTGGCCGTGAGACCGGGGGCGGTGACGACCGGCAGGTCGGTGTGGTGCTGGAAGTGCGGCTCGACGTGGCGGTGCGCGTCCGGCAGGGCGACCCAGAGCTGGGCACCGTGCAGAAACCTCGCATGGCTCTTCGGGCTCTCCTCGGAGTGGCTGATGGCCCGGCCCGAGGTCATCAGGCCCAGTTCGCGGGGGCGGATCGTCTGGAGGCTGCCGAGACTGTCCCGGTGCAGGACCTCGCCCTCGTGGAGCCAGCTGACCGTCTGCAGACCCATGTGGGGGTGGGGCGGCACCTGCATCCCGGGCTCGTCGGCGATGTCATCGGGGCCGTAGTGATCGACGAAGGCCCACGCGCCGACCATCCGCCGCCCCAGGTTGGGCAGCAGCCTGCGGACCTCGGTGGACTCCCCCAGCTGGACATGGCGGGGTGCGAGCAGTTCACGTACGGGCTCGGCTACGACGAAACCCCGCCCTCCGCAGACGGAGGGGACGGCCTGGCGATCGAGATTGCTCATGGCGCTCAACCTATATCTAGGGTGGCAGCTGCTCTGGCCTGGCCTGGTACGCGAATCGAGTGATCAACTGGGAGAGGAGTGGGAAACGGCG
>NZ_JBIUBU010000007.1:0-322714 GCF_044548345.1 Streptomyces sp. NPDC052042
GGGGGTTCCGTTGGGCCCGGGCGGGGGGGGGGGGGGGGGCGGGGGGGGGCCCCCGGCCCCCCCCCCGCGCCCGGGGGGGGGGGGGGGGGGGGGGGGGTTGCCCCCCCACCCCCCCCCCCCCACCCCTACCGGCTGTCGTCGTGTTTCACGTGAAACACGACGACAGCCGACCCCCACCCTTACGGGCCTACCGGCCAGAACGCTCCGGCCAGTCCGAGCTTCGACCGCTCAGCTCTGGGCGGCCCACCACTCCTTGAGCTTGCCGATCGCCGCATCGTGCCCCAGCGGGCCATGCTCCAGCCGCAGCTCCAGCAAGAAGGCGTAGGCCTTGCCGATCACCGGCCCGGGGCCGATGCCCAGGGTCGCCATGATCTCGTTGCCGTCCAGGTCGGGCCGGATGGCGTCGAGCTCCTCCTGCTGCTGCAACTCTGCGATGCGCTCCTCAAGGCCGTCATAGGTCCGGGAGAGGGCGGCCGCCTTGCGCTTGTTGCGCGTGGTGCAGTCCGAGCGGGTCAGCTTGTGCAGCCGTTCCAGCAGCGGTCCCGCGTCACGCACGTACCGGCGCACCGCGGAGTCCGTCCACTCGCCGTCGCCGTATCCATGGAAGCGCAGGTGGAGCTCGATGAGCTTCGAGACGTCCTTGACCATCTCGTTGGAGTACTTGAGCGCGGTCATCCGCTTACGGGCCATCTTGGCGCCCACCACCTCGTGGTGGTGGAAGGAGACACGGCCGTCCTTCTCGAAGCGCCGCGTCCTCGGCTTGCCGATGTCATGCAGGAGTGCGGCGAGCCGCAGGACCAGGTCAGGGCCGTCCTGTTCCAGCTCGATCGCCTGCTCCAGGACCGTCAGCGAATGCTCGTAGACATCCTTGTGACGGTGATGCTCATCACTTTCCAGCCGCAGGGCGGGCAGTTCCGGGAGGACGCGTTGTGCCAGGCCCGTGTCGACGAGGAGCGCCAGGCCCTTGCGAGGGTTGGCGGAGAGCAGCAGCTTGTTGAGCTCTTCCCTGACGCGTTCGGCGGAGACGATCTCGATACGTCCGGCCATGTCCGTCATCGCCGTAATCACGTCGGGCGCCACGTCGAAATCCAGCTGCGCGGAGAAACGGGCGGCACGCAGCATGCGCAGCGGATCGTCCGAGAAGGACTCCTCGGCCGTACCGGGGGTGCGCAGGACCTGCTGGGCCAGGTCCTCCAGTCCACCGTGGGGGTCGACGAAGTCCTTCTGTGGAAGCGCGACGGCCATCGCGTTGACGGTGAAGTCGCGGCGGACGAGGTCGTCCTCGATGGAGTCGCCGTAGGACACCTCGGGCTTGCGCGAGGTCCTGTCGTAGGCCTCCGACCGGTAGGTGGTGATCTCGATCTGGTAGCCGTCCTTCTGGGCACCGACCGTGCCGAAAGCGATCCCGACCTCCCACACCGCGTCCGCCCAGGGCCGCACGATCTTCAGTACGGCCTCGGGTCGGGCGTCGGTGGTGAAGTCGAGGTCGTTCCCGAGCCTGCCGAGAAGGGCGTCCCGCACCGAACCACCGACCAGAGCAAGACCGAATCCGGCATCCTGGAAGCGGCGGGCGAGGTCGTCGGCGACCGGTGACACCCGCAGCAGTTCGCTGACTGCGCGCTGCTGTACCCGGGTCAGGGCGATGGAGCTGTCTTCGTTGGCGTTCGACACAACAGAAAAGGGTACGTGCCCGGACCGGCCCAGTCGTCCGGATTCCGTCCCACCCTGCGAGACTCTTGCGATCTTGTAGTGCACTCCGCAGCACTCGGCACCCGCGCACCTCGTTACCATGCGTGGACGCAGCACCGAGAACCATCGACACCATCTGACTACGACGAGGGACGGGCAGGCGCGTGGCCGAGGCGGCAGACAATCAGGGGATCGGTCCCTCTCCTGCCCGCCGGTGGCTGCGGCGCACAGCCGCCCTGATCACCGGGGCCCCGCTCGTCGCCGCTCTGCTGGCCGCACCGCCCGTGCACGCCGACGCGCCGGCCAAGGCTCCTTCCGGGTCCGAGACCGTGCGGGTGTCCTTGAACACCGTGGCTCCCAGTGCCCCGGTGAAGGGGGACACCCTGACGATCGCCGGCACGGTGATGAACCGGGGCAAGGCCACGATCACCGACGCGAAGGTCGATCTGCGGGTGGGTTCGAGGCTGGTCGGCCGGACGTCCATCGACGCCGCCGCCAAACGCTCCGGGTACATCCCGGGCGGCGATCCCGCCCCGCTCGACGACAAGTACAGCGTGAAGCTCCCCAGGCTCCGCTCCGGGATCAGCCAGGACTTCACGCTGTCCGTACCGGTCGGCAAACTGGGTCTCGGCGACGACGGTGTGTACCCGATCGGTGTCTCACTGTCGGGGCAGACCTCCAGTGCCCAGTATGAGCAGGTGCTGGGGATCCAGCGCACCTTCCTGCCCTGGCAGGAGGAGGAACGCGACTCCCGGACGGAGATCACCTACCTCTGGCCACTCATCGCGCCGCCGCATGTCACCGCCGAGACCGGCTCCGATGACGAACAGACCCCGGTGTTCGCCGACGACGAGCTGGCCGACGAGCTCGCTCCGGGCGGACGCCTTGAGCAAATGGTCTCGCTGGGCAGCCGACTGCCGGTGACCTGGGTCATCGACCCGGACCTGCTGGCCAGTGTCGACGCGATGGCGCGTGGCTACCGGGTCAAGTCCGGTGACACCACCGTCGCCGGGAAGAACCAGGCCCTCGCCAAGCAATGGCTCGCCGCTCTGGAGGCCGCGGTGTCCGACGGCGAGGTCGTCGCGCTGCCCTTCGCCGATCCCGATCTGGCGGCCATCGCCCACCGCGGCAAGAACGTGTCGGGCACCCTCAGCCATCTGCAGACCGCCACGGAGGTGGCCGGGGCGACCGTGCAGACCGTCCTTCACGTGAAACCGTCGACGGACTTCGCGTGGCCGGTGAACGGAGCGATCGACCCGGCGATCGTCGATGTCGCCACCTCCGCCGGCGCCCACAAGGTGATCGCCCGCAGCGACAGCCTCCAGGAGGTCGGCGGGCTGCCGTACACCCCGTCCGCGGCGCGTCCGATCGGCGGCGGCACGACCGCGGTGGTCGCCGACGCCCGGCTCTCCACCGCTTTCGAGGGCGACATGTCGAGGGCCGACGGCTCCACCCTCGCCGTGCAGCAGTTCCTCGCCCAGACCCTCGCCCTGACCGATCAGGGCACGAACGAGGAACGCAGCATCGTCGTGGCGCCGCAGCGGATGCCGACGGTCGCCCAGGCGCAGTCGATGGCCCGCGCCCTGCAGGCCCTCGACGACGACCGCTGGACCCGGCCCCTCGGGCTCGTGGACGCGGCCGAGGCGAAGCCCGACGCGGACGCGACGACCAGTGTCCCGGGCTCCTCCCGCTACCCGAAAAAGCTCCGCAACCAGGAGCTGCCCACCCAGGCGTTCCAGGACATCAAGTCCACGCAGGTCTCGCTCAACAAGTTCCAGGTGATCCTCACCCACCCCGAGCGGGTGGTCACGCCCTTCGGCAACGCGGTGAACCGGTCCATGTCGACGTCGTGGCGAGGCAAGCCCCTGGAGGCCCAGCAGTACCGGGACTCCGTCCGCAGCTATCTCCAGGGCCTCATCGGCGAGGTTCAGCTCATCTCGAAGTCGGACGTCACCCTGTCCGGTCGCAGCGCCACGATCCCCGTGACCGTGCAGAACCGGCTGCTGCAGGGCGTGGACCACCTGGTGCTCCGCCTGAAGTCGGACAACGCGACCCGGCTCAGGCTGAACAACGGCGGGGCCGTGGCGGAGCAGCCGATCCGGATCTCCGGCGGCCACAGCCAGTCCGTGAAGTTCGACGCCGCGGCCAACGTCAACGGTCAGGTACAGATGACCGCCCAGCTCTACACCGAGGACGGCACACCGTACGGCGAGGAGATGACCTTCACCGTGAAGGTCTCGGAGCTCACCCCGACCGTGCTCCTCGTGATCGCCGGCGGGCTGCTGCTGCTGGTCCTCGCCGGCATCCGGATGTACACCCAGCGCAAGCGGGCCAACGCCGCCGACGCGGACGGGAACGACGGCGGTGAACCGGAGCACCCGGGTGACCCTGCGCCGGACACCGGTCCGGACAGCCGTGGGGCATCGGACTCGGGTGAGAAAGTGGAACGTTGAGCGATGTCTGTCGTGGCCGGTCGGCCGGGGACGATGAGGTGGGGTTTCGATGAACGCGCCGTACGACGGTGACCGCGGTCGGGGTACGGGCGGAGCTGGGCCCTCCGGCGGCCCCCCGGGGCCGGACGGGGTCCCGCCGGTGCCCGATCCGTACCTGCAGGCCGCGTACGACCACGATCCCTACCGGGCCCAGGATCTGTCGGCCCAGGACCCGGTGGACGAAGCGTTGTACGACCGCGCCGCGCACCCCCCGCCGCCCCATGGCGCCCACCAGCAGCCCCAGCCGCTGTACCAGCAGCCGCCCCCGGCGCCGTACGCGCCCGATCCGCGCGTCTGGGCGCAGACGCCGCCGCCCGAGCCCGACGGTCCGTCGCGCCATCTGCCGTACGGCGACGCCTCGGCGGCGACCCAGTTCGTCGGGGTGGACGATCTCGTCAGCCAGGCGTCCCGGGACCGGGGGCAGCCGGACGCCTTCGCGCATCTGCTCCGCGACCAGGAGGGCGCGAGGGCTTCCTCCGTCGCGGCCGAGCCCGAGCCGGTCCCGGCCCCGGCGCCCGCGCCTCGCAAGTCCGGGGGCCGGGCGTCCGGGCTGCTGAAGTCCAGCGCCCTGATGGCGGCCGGCACGCTGGTGTCCCGTCTCACCGGCTTCGTCCGCACGCTCGTGATGACCGCCGCGCTCGGCGCGGCCCTGCTCGGCGACAGCTTCACCGTCGCCTACACCCTGCCGACGATGATCTACATCCTCACCGTGGGCGGCGGTCTGAACTCGGTCTTCGTCCCCCAGCTCGTCCGTTCCATGAAGGACGACGAGGACGGCGGAGAGGCGTATGCCAACCGGCTGCTGACCCTGGTGATGGTCGCGCTCGGGTTGATCGTGGCGGTGGTGGTCCTGGCCGCTCCGTGGCTGATCCACATGATGTCGCCGACGATCGCCGGGGACCCGGCCGCCAACCGTGTCTCGGTGACGTTCGCCCGGTACTGCCTGCCCACCATCTTCTTCATGGGCATCCATGTCGTGATGGGCCAGATCCTCAATTCCCGCGGCAGGTTCGGCGCGATGATGTGGACCCCGGTCCTCAACAACATCGTCATGATCTTCACGTTCGGCATGTTCATCTGGGTGTACGGCACCTCCGCCGAGTCCCAGATGGGGGTCCAGACGATCCCGCCGGAGGGCGTCCGGCTGCTGGGCATCGGCACGCTGCTCGGTCTGATCATCCAGGCGCTGGCCATGCTCCCCTATCTGCGTGAGGCGGGCTTCCGGTTCCGTCCGCGCTTCGACTGGCGGGGGCACGGCCTCGGCAAAACGATCAAGCTGGCCAAGTGGACCGTACTGTTCGTCCTGGCCAACCAGGCGGGCGTGATCGTCGTCACCCAGCTCGCGACCTCGGCGGGCAAGCTGTCCGGCAAGGACGGCACCGGGTTCCTCGCCTACTCCAACGCCCAGCTGATCTGGGGCATGCCGCAGGCGATCATCACCGTGTCGGTCATGGCCGCTCTGCTGCCCCGTATCTCCCGCGCCGCCCATGACAACGACCCGGGCGCCGTCCGTGACGACATCTCCCACGGTCTGCGGAACTCGGCGGTCGCCATCGTGCCGGTCGCGTTCCTGTTCCTCGCGCTCGGCCTGCCGATGTGCACCCTGCTGTACTCCTCGGCCGGCACCGAGGCCGCCCGCTCCATGGGCTTCATCCTCATGGCGTTCAGTCTCGGCCTGATCCCGTACTCCGTGCAGTACGTGGTGCTGCGTGGCTTCTACGCCTACGAGGACACCCGCACACCCTTCTACAACACGGTCATCGTCGCCGCGGTCAACGCCGCGGCCTCGGCCCTCTGCTACGTCGTCCTGCCCGCCCAGTGGGCCGTGGTCGGCATGGCCGCCTCGTACGGACTCGCCTACGCCGTCGGTGTGGGCGTCGCCTGGCGTCGGCTGCGCAACCGGCTGGGCGGCGATCTGGACGGTGCGCATGTCGTACGCACCTACGCCCGCCTGTGCCTGGCCGCCGTCCCGGCGGCGGTGCTCGGTGGCGGAGTCGGCTTCGCCGTGCTCATGGGCCTCGGTGAGGGTGCCGTCGGGTCGCTCGTCGCACTGGTCTGCGGCGGGGCCGTTCTGCTGGCCGTCTTCGTCGCCGCGGGCAAGCGAATGCGGATCGAGGAGATCAACGGCCTGGTCGGCATGGTTCGCGGCCGGCTCGGGCGCTGAGGATCCCGGCGCACAACCATCACCACTCCTGGCGTGTCGTGCATAGCGTCGGAGTGTGGGCACAATTGGCGTGACTGTGCAGAGCCGGCTGGCAACGCGCAACGGATGGGGAGGCAGGAACGACGGTGGCGGAACGTAGCACGGCTGCCGTCGACGTGGCCGACAACAGCGGCAAGGAACCGCTGGCCGCCAAGGCGGACGGGGCCACGGCCGACGGGACGGCAGAAGCGCAGGACTCGGCGGGCACCAAGCCGCAGGACACGAACGGTGGACCACGCCGTTCCGAGGCCTCCCTACCGGCCCCGGATCTGCACAGCGGGCACAAACTCGCCAGACGGTACCGGCTTGAGGAGTGCGTCACCCGTCTGGACGGATTCAGCAGCTGGCGCGCCGTCGACGAGAAGCTGCGCCGCGCGGTCGGGGTCCATGTGCTCCCCGCCGACCACCCCCGTGCGCGTTCCGTGCTGGCGGCCGCCCGGTCCGCCGCGCTGCTCGGCGACCCCCGTTTCGTGCAGGTGCTCGACGCGGTGGAGGAGAACGACCTCGTCTATGTCGTCCACGAATGGCTCCCCGACGCCACCGAGCTGACCTCCCTGCTGGCGTCCGGACCGATGGAGGCGCACGACGCTTACCAGCTCGTCAGCCAGGTCTCCCAGGCCATGGCGGCGGCGCACCGGGAGGGCCTGGCCCATCTCAGGCTGACGCCGGGAGCTGTGCTGCGAAGCTCGACCGGCCAGTACCGGATCCGCGGCCTCGCGGTGAACGCGGCCCTGCGGGGCATCACCTCCGACGGACCGCAGCGGGCGGACACGGAGGCGATCGGAGCCCTGCTCTATGCCGCGCTGACCCAGCGCTGGCCGTACGAGACGGACGCCTACGGGCTGTCCGGACTCCCCAAGGGCATGGGGCTGATCGCCCCCGACCAGGTGCGGGCCGGTGTGCACCGGGGTCTCTCCGAGCTCGCCATGCGCGCCCTGGCCAACGACGGGGCCACAGCCTCCCGTCAGGAACAGCCGTGCACCACACCGGACGAGCTGGCCAAGGCCGTATCCGCGATGCCCCGTATCAGGCCCCCGGAGCCCGCCTTCACGGCGCCCCCGGAGTACCAGCGCACCACCTACCAGCAGGGGACCTACCGACGGCCGCCCGCGGGCCCCATTCCCGCCACCGCGCCCATCCCCGTGCCGCCGGCCCCGCTGCAGAGCCGCGCCGGCAAGGCCCTGAAGTGGGCCGTCTCCGCGCTGCTCATCGCCGCACTGGGACTGGGCAGCTGGCAGCTGGCGGACACGGTGCTGCACCGCGACAAGGGCTCCGACGAACAGCGGACGACGCAGAACAGCACCGACGACGACAAGTCGAAGGCGCTCGTTCCGATCAAGATCCAGAGTGCGCAGGAATACGCTCCGGACGGTTTTCTGCAGGCTCCCGGCGACGTGGACAAGACCTACGACGGCAAGGACTCCACATTCTGGCGGTCCAAGACCTTTGTGGACGGCCCGGTGCTCGCCCCTTACAAAAAGGGCTTCGGCATCGTCTATGACCTCGGCTCGGTGAAGAGCGTCTCCAGCGCCTCCATAAAACTGCTCTACGGCGGCGATTACACGGCGGTCTCGCTGTATGCGGAGGACAGCATGTCACCGGGCACACCCGTCGATTCGCTGAAGCCGTTCGCGACCCGGAAGACGAGTGGTGTATCGGCCCGTCTGGAAGCCGAGACGCCGGTGAAGACGCGTTACGTGCTGGTCTGGCTCACGGCGGCACCGAAGGCACCGGGAGACGCCTATACCGGTTCCGGCTACAAGCAGGCCATCACGGATGTCAGTTTCTCCGCTGCGGAGTGACCGCGGCATGGGAAAGCAGGGTCTCGTCAGAGGAAAAACTCTGACGAGACCCTGCTTTCCCATGTGAGGAGATTCGCACGGCTACGGGTTTCCCAATCTGCTTTCAGCGTGGCTCGAACCCATTCTCCCGCGATGAATCGCCGCCACCACGGAAGAAAGGGACACCCAACACAAAAGAGGAACTTTCCCATCGACATTGGGCAGCCGATTATTCTTTCGATTGTTCTCCAACATTTACATTTCGGCATGGATCGGTTTCAATGCACGGATGACACCGGCCGAGGAGGAGAACCGTGAGTTCTGCGGAGAGCGATCCCCGCGCAACAAGCGACTCCGACCTCCTCGCTCGCCATGTGGCCGGTGACCCCGACGCCTTCGGTGAGCTGATACGCCGTCATCGGGACCGGTTGTGGGCCGTGGCGCTGCGCACCCTCGGCGACCGCGAGGAAGCAGCCGACGCAGTCCAGGACGCCCTGGTCTCCGCTTTCCGTGCCGCGCACGGGTTCCGCGGCCAGTCCGCCGTCACCACCTGGCTCCATCGCATCACCGTCAATGCCTGTCTCGACCGGATGCGCAAAGCGGCCACCCGTAAGACCTCGCCGCTCGACGACACTGAGCGGTTCGAGCAGCTTCTCGAACCGCACGAGTCCGCGGAGGCACCGGTGGAACGCCGGGACCTGCACCGCGAGCTCCTGGCGGCACTCGCCACTCTGCCCGCCGAGCAGCGCGCGGCGCTCGTTCTCGTGGACATGCAGGGCTACCCGGTGGCCGAGGCCGCCCGCATCCTCGACACACCCGTCGGCACGGTGAAGAGCCGCTGTGCGCGGGGCCGGGCCCGGCTCGCCCCCCTGCTCACGCATCTACGCAGTGGAGTCGAGAGCGAGGACGCCCCTGCTGTGGAAAGGAACCGGACGCCGCGCGCAACCGTCCCACCCCCGACGGGACCAGGAGACGCGGGCACAGACGGTCCTGCCGTGGTGAAGGGCGGAGGTGGACACGCATGACATCGACCGACACGAGCAGGCATCCGGATGTTTCGGAGATCTCCGATCTCATGGAGGGACTTCTCTCGTCGGCGCACGCGGTCGAGGTGAGTGACCACGTCGAAGGGTGCGAACTCTGCGGCGACGTCCATGCCTCGCTCATCGAGATCCGTGAGCTTCTCGGCGCTGTGCCCGCACCACAGCGCATGCCCGATGACGTCGCGGACCGGATCGACGCCGCACTCGCCGCCGCGGCACTCGACGCCACCACCACGGATCACGCTGCGATCCATGTTTCACGTGAAACACCACCGGCCACGGTGACCCGACCTGATATGAGCCTGCCCACCACCGACCGCCCGGCAGGTCACCCCGGGGCCGCTACCGGCCCCGGCCGTCGTCGCACCCGGCGCCGCCGTCGAGTGGCTGTACTCGGTGCCGCTCTCAGCGCGGCCGTCATCGGCCTGGGCTTCCTCTTGTGGCCGAACGACCGGACGGCCCAGGAGGCCACAGCCCTCGATACAGCGAACCGCGAGGCCGACTCCACAGCGAGCGGGACATCGACCTTCTCGGAATCCACCCTCGAAAGCGACGTGCGCACGCTGCTACGGCGTGCCGACAGGAAACCGACGGTTCCGGACAACGGCGGCGCGGAAAGGAAACCGCCCTCCGTCCGGTCCCAGTCGACGCCCGGAAACACCTCTTCCGTGTCCGAGGCGCCCCAAACGCCTCTGCGCACGCCCGCCGCATCCGTCCCGAACTGCGTCCAGCAGGGAATCGGCCGCGACACCCCGGCCCTTGCCGCGGAAGCGGGAACCTTTGAGGGGACGAGTGCCTTCCTCGTCGTCCTCCCCCACCCCTCCGACTCCGCCCGCGTCCAGGCGTACATAGTCGACGCCGCCTGTACCCGCGACAAGGACACCGCCATGGGGAAGCTACTGCTCACCCACGCCTACGCCCGGCCCTGAAAGGGCGCTGGGGCGACCCTCACACGATGGGAATGCATCCCCCGTAGGATCCGTTGGGTGGGGTGAGAGTCGTTGAACCGACCCCAGTAGGCGTGGACCGTAGGCAGTCTGCAGAGACGAGGAAGAAACCCGTGAGCGACGTCCGTAACGTGATCATCATCGGCTCCGGCCCCGCGGGGTACACGGCCGCCCTTTACACCGCACGTGCCTCGCTGAAGCCGCTGGTCTTCGAGGGCGCCGTCACCGCAGGTGGCGCGCTGATGAACACCACCGACGTCGAGAACTTCCCGGGCTTCCAGGACGGGATCATGGGCCCCGAGCTCATGGACAACATGCGCGCCCAGGCCGAGCGCTTCGGCGCCGAGCTCATCCCCGACGACATCATCTCCGTGGACCTCTCCGGCGACATCAAGACGGTCACCGACACGGCGGGCACGGTCCACCAGGCCAAGGCCGTCATCGTGGCGACCGGGTCCCAGCACCGCAAGCTGGGCCTCCCCAACGAGGACGTCCTCTCGGGACGCGGCGTCTCCTGGTGCGCCACCTGCGACGGCTTCTTCTTCAAGGACCAGGACATCGCCGTGGTCGGCGGTGGCGACACCGCGATGGAGGAGGCGACCTTCCTCTCGCGCTTCGCCAAGTCGGTCACCATCGTCCACCGCCGTGACGCGCTGCGTGCCTCCAAGACCATGCAGGAGCGTGCCTTCGCCGACCCGAAGATCAAGTTCGCCTGGGACAGCGAAGTCGCAGAGATCCACGGCGACCAGAAGCTCTCCGGCCTCACCCTCCGCAACACCAAGACCGGTGAGACGTCGCAGATCGCGGTGACCGGCCTGTTCATCGCGGTGGGCCACGACCCGCGCACCGAGCTCTTCAAGGGGCAGCTCGACCTCGATGACGAGGGCTACCTCAAGGTCGACGCTCCCTCGACCCGCACCAACCTGACCGGCGTCTTCGGCGCCGGTGACGTCGTCGACCACACCTACCGGCAGGCGATCACCGCCGCCGGCACGGGTTGCTCGGCCGCTCTCGACGCCGAGCGCTTCCTCGCCACACTCGCCGACGAGGAGAAGGCCGCGACGGCGACCGTCTGATCCACATCCCCACACCCCACACCCCGAGCAGAAGGAGGCCGCCGTGGCCGGCGCCCTGAAGAACGTGACTGACGACACCTTCGACGAGGTCGTCCTGAAGAGCGACAAGCCCGTGCTGGTGGACTTCTGGGCCGCCTGGTGCGGTCCGTGCCGCCAGATCGCGCCGTCCCTGGAGGCCATCGCCGCCGAACACGGCGACCAGATCGAGATCGTCAAGCTCAACATCGACGAGAACCCCGCCACGGCCGCCAAGTACGGCGTCATGTCCATCCCGACCCTGAACGTCTACCAGGGCGGCGAGGTCGCCAAGACCATCGTCGGCGCCAAGCCGAAGGCCGCGATCCTCCGCGACCTCGAAGGCTTCATCGGCGAGTAGGACAGCCGTTCGCTGTTTCACGTGAAACGGTCCACCCCTGGGGTGGACCGTTTCGCTTTGCTCCAGAATTCCGGATCACAGCAACTGGATCACAACGGCCGAAGAGCCGGCTCTTTCTGGACGGCTCCCAGCAACCGATCCAACGCCTGCTCGACGTCCTCCTTCCACGAGAGTGTCGCCCGGAGTTCCAGTCGCAGCCGCGGATGCATGGGATGGGGCCGCACGGTCTTGAAGCCGACCGCGAGGAGATGATCCGCGGGAAGGACGCAGGCCGGCTCCTTCCAACGGGCGTCCCCGAAAGCCTCGACCGCCTTGAACCCCCGACGCAGGAGATCCTTGGCGACGGTCTGCACCATCACCCGGCCCAGCCCCTGTCCCTGGTATCCGGGCGTGATCCGCGCGGTCATCAACTGCACGGCATCGGGAGAGACGGGACTCGTAGGGAACGCCATCGAGCGCGGGACATAGGCCGGCGGCGCATAGAGAACGAAGCCCACGGGCACCTCGTCGACATAGACCACACGGCCGCACGACCCCCACTCCAGCAGGACGGCCGAGATCCACGCTTCCTTCTCCCTCTCGGGCGTCCCCGCCTTCACCGCGGCATCCCCACTGACCGGATCAAGCTCCCAGAAGATGCACGAGCGGCAGCGCTTGGGAAGATCGGAGAGGTTGTCCAGTGTGAGCGGTACGAGCCGACGCCCCATGAAGGCTGTTCCTCGCTTCCTTCGTCTGCCGCATCGCGTACGACCGTCAGCGCGCCCCGCTCGTGGGCGGGAGAAGCAGCTCTCGCTCCGCCGAGGTGGCTCAAGCCGGAGGGCCGTACCAGAACGCATCGTATCCACCCGTACATCAGGCCGACACTGCGAGAAAGCAAAGGGCTGGGTGTGTTCCGGCGTCTGCCGGAACACACCCAGCCCTTTGGTCCCTCTGGTTCAGCCCTCGTCGCCCTCGTCGCCCTTGTCACTCTTCTCGGCCTGGCTCTGGTCCAGCACCCGACCCTCACCCGGTGCCAGGCTGCCGAGAATGCGATCGAGATCCTCTATCGACGCGAACTCGACAACGATCTTCCCCTTCTTCTGCCCGAGATCGACCTTCACCCTCGTCTCGAAGCGATCAGACAGACGGGAAGCGAGCTCGGACAACGCCGGCGACACCCGGCCACCGGCCCTCGGCCCCTTGGCCTTGGCAGAGCCCTTGGACTCGGAGCCCAGCAGCGTCACGATCTCCTCGACCGCCCGCACCGAAAGCCCCTCGGCCACGATCCGATGCGCCAGCTTGTCCTGCTCCTCCGAGTCCTCCACAGAGAGCAGCGCCCGCGCGTGCCCGGCCGACAGCACCCCGGCCGCGACTCTGCGCTGCACCTGCGGCGACAGCCTCAGCAGTCGCAATGTATTGGAGACCTGCGGGCGGGAGCGCCCGATCCGATCGGCCAGCTGGTCATGGGTGCACTTGAAGTCCTTGAGCAGCTGGTCGTAAGCGGCCGCTTCCTCCAGGGGATTCAGCTGAGCCCGGTGAAGGTTCTCCAGGAGGGCGTCCAGAAGAAGCTTCTCGTCCTCCGTGGCCCGGACGATGGCGGGGATCCGCTCCAGCCCCGCCTCGCGGCACGCCCTCCAGCGCCGCTCCCCCATGATGAGCTCATAGCGGTCCGGTCCCACCTTCCGGACAACGATGGGCTGGAGAAGGCCGACTTCCTTGATGGACGTCACCAACTCGGCGAGCGCGTCCTCGTCGAACACCTCGCGGGGCTGACGCGGATTGGGTGTGATCGCATCGAGTGAAACCTCGGCGAAGTACGCCCCCGCGACACCCACCGTTCCCGCCGCCGCAGGCTCCGAGACCGGCGCACTGGGCTCCGGCACGGCAGGGGCGGACGCCAGAGAGGCCACCTTCGCGGCAGCCACCCCGCGCTCCGACGCCATGATGGGGCCCGCACCGGCAGAGGCCGCGCCCGGCACCTGCTTCTCCTGCGGAGCGGCGGGGATCAGGGCACCCAGCCCACGCCCCAACCCTCTACGACGCTCACTCACTGAATCCCCTCCGAATTGCTCTGCTGACTGTTCCCGCTGCCCGTGTGGGCATGCCGGGCCTCGTACTGCACCCCAACACCTCGCAGGGCGATCTCACGCGCCGCTTCGAGGTAAGACAACGCCCCGCTCGAACCCGGGTCATAGGTCAGCACGGTCTGCCCGTAACTCGGTGCCTCCGAGATGCGCACCGACCGGGGAATGTTGGTGCGCAGCACCTCCTTGCCGAAGTGGCTCCGCACCTCCTCCGCGACCTGTGAGGCGAGCCTGGTCCTGCCGTCGTACATGGTGAGCAAGATCGTCGACACATGAAGTTCGGGGTTGAGGTGTCCTCGCACCAGCTCCACGTTGCGCAGCAACTGCCCGAGCCCTTCCAGCGCGTAGTACTCGCACTGGATGGGGATCAGTACCTCGGCGCCGGCGACCAGGGCGTTGACCGTCAGCAGACCGAGCGACGGCGGGCAGTCAATCATGATGTAGTCCAGCGGCTGCTCATACGCTTGGATCGCCCGCTGGAGCCGGCTCTCCCTCGCCACCAGCGACACCAGTTCGATCTCCGCACCGGCGAGATCGATGGTGGCGGGAGCACAGAAAAGGCCCTCGACGTCCCGAACGGGCTGAACCACTTCAGAGAGCGGCCTGCTGTCCACCAAAACGTCGTAGATAGAGGGGACTTCGGCATGGTGATCGATCCCCAGCGCTGTAGAGGCGTTCCCCTGCGGGTCCAGGTCGATCACCAGAACGCGTGCACCGTGAAGCGCGAGCGAAGCAGCAAGGTTGACCGTCGTGGTCGTCTTGCCCACACCGCCCTTCTGATTGGCCACCACCATGATGCGTGTCCGGTCGGGGCGGGGCAGGCCCTCACCAGCGCGGCCGATGGCCTGCACCGCCAGCTGTGCCGCACGACCGATGGGTGTGTCATCCATCGGCGGCGGTGTTTCACGTGAAACACCCTCCCCCGCCGATTCGGTTCGGGGACCGGGGACCGGGTCGGTCATCGGCCCCGCGATGTTGGCGTCGGACCGCAAGGATTCACTCTCCTCGACTTCAGGCTCGCAATGAACAGAGCCTGCCATGCTTCCGGGGTCGTGAACCAGCGAGGCCCGCTCTTCTGTGGACGAATCCACTTCTGTGGACAACTCCGTAGCCCTAACGGGCCTGCGATGCCGCGGTGCGGCAGCAGCACGACCGCGGTCGATGATCCCATGCAGCAAAGAGCGACGTTTCACGTGAAACACGATGCCCCCGCAGCTTGGCTGCAGGGGCACGACACTCCGCATCTCGCACACAGGGTGACGTGCCGAGACCATCACCACCGGCTACCCAGAACCTGAGCAGCCGGTACCTCAGCGGCACGTCCATGCGTGTCAGCGCCGACGTCTCGTTCGACTCGTCCTCGCGGCCTTGGCCCTCTTCGCAGCGAACCTGACGCCACCCGGGCTCTCCCCGACCACGACACGGACGACCGTGGACATGGGGTCGACGATGCCCTCACCGACGTGCAGCACCTCGGTCTCCACCACGCCGAGCTTGCTCAGCGCGGCGCGCGCGCCGTTGAGCTCCTCCTCGGCGGTATCGCCCTTGAGGGCAAGCATCTCCCCGTACGGGCGCAAGAGCGGAACGCCCCAGCCGGCCAGCCGATCAAGCGGCGCCACGGCGCGAGCCGTCACCACATGGACCGGCTGAACCTTTCCCAGAACCTCCTCGGCCCGGCCGCGGACCACCGTCACATGCTCCAGCCCCAGCAGCTCGACGACTTCCTGGAGGAAGTTGGTGCGCCGCAGCAAGGGCTCCAGCAGGGTGATCTTCAGGTCGGGACGCACCAGCGCCAACGGGATCCCGGGAAGGCCCGCTCCGGAGCCCACATCGCAGACCGTGACACCTTCCGGTACGACCTCGGAGAGCACCGCGCAGTTCAGCAGATGCCGCTCCCACAGCCGTGGCACCTCGCGCGGACCGATCAGTCCCCGCGTCACCCCGATATCCGCCAGCAGTTCCGCGTACCGGACAGCTTCTGGGAAGAAGTCATCGAATACCGTCCGCGCACTTTCAGGCGCTGGGGGAAGCTCTACTTCCGCCGTCACCGGAACCGTCCTTCCATACCGCTCGACCGCACCGTGGCCGGCCGACTACCAGGCTGACAAAGATCGGCCCCGCCTGTGAACAGACGGGGCCGACAGAACAAGGGTCCGGTCAGGCCGGGAGAACGATGACGAAGCGCTGCGGCTCCTCGCCCTCGGACTCGCTGTGCAGACCGGCGGCCGCCACCGCATCGTGCACGACCTTGCGCTCGAACGGCGTCATCGGGTCCAGCTTCACCGGCTGACCGGTGCTCTTGACCTCGTCCGCGGCCTTGGCGCCCAGTTCGGCGAGCTGGGCCCGCTTCTTGGCCCGAAAGCCGGCGATGTCCAGCATCAGGCGGCTGCGATCACCGGTTTCCCGGTGCACGGCGAGCCGCGTCAGCTCCTGGAGCGCCTCCAGCACCTCACCGTCGCGGCCCACGAGCTTCTGCAGATCACGAGTCGAGTCGCTGATGATCGAGACCGCGGCCCGGTCCGCCTCGACGTCCATATCGATGTCGCCGTCGAGGTCGGCGATGTCGAGCAGGCCCTCGAGGTAGTCCGCGGCAATCTCGCCCTCCTGCTCAAGGCGGGTCAGGGTGTCGCTGCCCTCAGCGGCCGTGGAGGTGGTGCCTTCCGTCACGGATGGACTCCTTCTTACTTCTTGGACGGGTGCTTGGGCCGCTGCGGGCCCTTGCCCTGTCCGGACTTGGCTTGGCGTGAGGAGCCGGACGCGGCCTTGCCCGCCGGCTTCGACGTGTCGTCCGACTTCGGCTGGGAAGCCCTGGACCGCGCGGGTGTGGCGCCGGCTTCCTTGGCGCCCGTCTGCTGGGCCGTGCCGGCACCGCTCTGGCGCTGGGCCTTGGTCTGGCGCTTGGGCTGCTGGCGCCGCTGCGCGGCCCCCTCGGCCTCGGCAAGAGCCGTGTCGCTCTTGATCACCGTGCCGTCCTCCTGGGCGGCGAAGCCCTGCTTGGCCAGGCCCGTGATGAACTTCCGCTCGATGTCATTGCGGTCCGGCCCCTTGGACACGATGCGCTTGACCATGCTCCGCCTGGTCCTGCCGCGCACCTGGCCATGAGTGCCGACGTTCTTCAGCAGCCGTTGCAGGTACTGGTCCTGGGCCTTGCTGCCCGGGGTCGGGTTCTGGTTGATCACGTACATCTGCTGGCCCATGGTCCAGAGGTTGGTGGTCAGCCAGTAGACGAGGACACCGACGGGGAAGTTGACGCCCATGACGGCGAAGATCAGCGGGAAGATGTACATCAGCATCTTCTGCTGCTGCATGAACGGCGTCTTGACCGTCAGGTCGACGTTCTTCGTCATCAGCTGGCGCTGGGTGAAGAACTGGGACGCCGACATCAGCACGATCATGATCGCGGTGACGACCCGGACATCGGTCAGCGAGGCTCCGAGGGCCTGGGCCTTCGCCTCGGTGTCCATGAACTTGACCGCGAGCGGGGCGCCGAAGATGTGCGCCTGACGGGCGCTGTCGAGCAGCGGCTGGTCGATGACGCCGATCGTCTTGCCCGAGGCGATGGACGAGAGCACGTGGTACAGGGCGAAGAAGAACGGCGACTGCGCCAGGATGGGAAGGCACGAGGAGAGCGGGTTGGTGCCCGTCTCCTTGTACAGCTTCATCATCTCTTCGGACTGACGCTGCTTGTCGTTCTTGTAGCGCTCCTGGATCGCCTTCATCTTCGGCTGGAGCACCTGCATGTTGCGGGTCGACTTGATCTGCTTCACGAAGAGCGGGATCAGGCAGACCCGGATCAGCACCACCAAGGACACGATGGACAGGCCCCAGGCCCAGCCGGTGTTGTCGCCGAAGAGCGCACCGTACAACTTGTGGAACTGGACGATGACCCATGAGACGGGCCAGGTGATAAAGCTGAACAGACTGGCAATCGTGTCCACTAATCAGGCTCCTTGAGCATTGGGCGAAGTCTCTGCGGCCGGGCTCGGAGGTTCGGGAACCGTCCCTCCGGGAGGCACATCAGCGGCGGAGTCTCCGCCCTTGCCACCGCGCATGGCGTTACGCAGCAGTTCGTGCCAGCGCGGACGTTTGCGTGGTGGAACATGGTCCACGCCACCGGGCGACCACGGATTGCATCGCAGGATGCGCCAAGCCGTCAGCGCGGTTCCTTTGATCGCTCCGTGCCGGTCGATCGCCGTATATCCATAGTGGGAACACGACGGGTAGTAACGGCAGACAGGCCCGAGAAGCGGGCTGATCGTCCACTGATAGAGCTTGATGAGAGCCAGCAGCGGGTACTTCATCGCGCGCCCCCTCCCAGCAGCCGCTGGAGTGCAGCGTCCAGGTCTCGGGCCAGTGCTTCGTAAGCGGCGTCGCCCGCTCCGGGCAGCGCCCGTACGACAACCAGGCTACCGGGGGGCAGCAGGGCCAGCCGGTCGCGGACCAGATGGCGAAGCCTGCGCTTCACCGCCGTGCGCACCACCGCGCCACCCACGGCTTTGCTGACAACGAAACCCGCACGTGGCGGGGGAGCTCCCTCCCCTGTCACGTGCGGGTCCGTGGCACCGCTGCGTAGATGAACGACGAGGAGCGGACGGCCGGCCCGGCGTCCTCGGCGTACCGCGGTCGCGAAGTCCTCGCGCCGCCTCAGCCGATTCTCGGTAGGCAGCACGTCATGACCTGTAAGCGATCAGGCGGACAGGTTGGCGCGACCCTTGGCACGGCGGGACGCGAGAATCGCGCGGCCGGCACGGGTGCGCATCCGCAGCCGGAAGCCGTGGGTCTTCGCGCGACGACGGTTGTTCGGCTGGAAGGTGCGCTTGCTCACTCGGGGGCTCCAGAAATGACTCGGGTTTTGGCGGGACGTCGTCTGGCTGTCACCGTGCGCCCACGAGAGACTCGCGTAAACGCTCAAGCGCACCGCTTCGCGATCACAGATCGTGACCTTTGCCTATCGGAGGCAGGCAGCAGCAGCCATCGACAACTCGACCTCGTCACGGTACGCGCGGCTAAGCCATCCGGTCAAACCAGCTCTGCGACACCCCCCACTGTGCACAGGCTGTGGACAACAACTTGAACGACGCGGGTCGCCCTGACTACCGTGGCCGAACCCCGGTTCTTTTTCTTCCTGCCTGCCGGTCCTCACCTATACCGACCCACCCCGTCCCGAGAACCACACATTCGTGGGACCAGCGAGAGAGCGTGCTTTGTGGCTGACGTACCTGCCGATCTTGCCGCAGTGTGGCCACGCGTGCTGGAACAGCTCCTCGGGGAGGGCCAGCAGGGCATCGAGCCGAAGGACAAGCAGTGGGTCGAGCGCTGCCAGCCGCTCGCGCTGGTCGCCGACACGGCACTGCTCGCCGTCCCCAACGAGTGGGGCAAGCGCGTGCTCGAAGGCCGGCTGGCGCCGCTCATCAGCGAGACGCTGAGCCGCGAGTGCGGCCGCCCGATCCGCATCGCGATCACCGTCGACGACTCCGCGGGCGAGCCCGTGAGCCCGCCCGCGCCCCCGATGCACCAGCCGCCGCGCTACCCGGGGCCCCAGCACGACGAGCGTCAGCGCGCCGACGTGTACGACGGTTACGGGCACCGGCCCTCGGACGACGGCATGCCGACCGCCCGGCCCGCCTATCCCGGCTACCAGCAGCAGCGCCCCGACCCCGGGGCGTGGCCCCGCACCCAGGAGGACCTCTCCTGGCAGCAGCCCCGGCTCGGTGGGTTCCAGGACCGGGACACCGGCGCGGACCAGTGGCGCGAGCCGTACCCCGGCAGCCACACCCCGCACGACTATCGGCCCCAGCCGTCCGAGCACCCGGGCTACGAGCAGCCGCGTCCCGAACGCCCGGAGCTGCCGGACCCCCAGGCGCCGCACCGGCCCGCCGTCCCCGGCACCGGAAGGCCCGGCGGCGCTCCCGGGCCGATGGGCACGCAGTCCTCGGCCCTGCCCGGCCCCGGCGAACCGGCGGCGCGGCTGAACCCGAAGTACCTCTTCGACACCTTCGTGATCGGTGCGTCCAACCGGTTCGCGCACGCCGCGGCGGTCGCGGTCGCCGAGGCCCCCGCCAAGGCGTACAACCCGCTCTTCATCTACGGGGAGTCCGGGCTCGGGAAGACGCACCTGCTGCACGCCATCGGGCACTACGCCCGCAGCCTCTACCCGGGTACCCGGGTGCGGTACGTGAGCTCCGAGGAGTTCACCAACGAGTTCATCAACTCGATCCGCGACGGCAAGGGCGACACCTTCCGCAAGCGGTACCGCGATGTGGACATCCTGCTGGTCGACGACATCCAGTTCCTGGCGAGCAAGGAGTCGACGCAGGAGGAGTTCTTCCACACCTTCAACACGCTCCACAACGCCAACAAGCAGATCGTGCTGTCCTCGGACCGGCCGCCCAAGCAGCTGGTGACCCTGGAGGACCGGCTGCGCAACCGCTTCGAGTGGGGGCTGACCACCGATGTGCAGCCGCCGGAGCTGGAGACGCGGATCGCGATCCTCCGTAAGAAGGCGGTACAGGAACAGCTCAACGCCCCGCCGGAGGTCCTGGAGTTCATCGCCTCCCGCATCTCCCGGAACATCCGGGAGCTGGAGGGCGCGTTGATCCGGGTCACGGCGTTCGCCAGCCTCAACCGCCAGCCGGTGGACCTGGGGCTGACCGAGCACGTGCTGAAGGACCTGATCCCGGGCGGCGAGGACACGTCACCGGAGATCACGGCGACGGCCATCATGGCCTCGACCGCGGACTACTTCGGCCTGACGGTGGACGATCTCTGCGGAACCTCGCGCAGCCGTGTGCTGGTGACGGCCCGCCAGATCGCCATGTACCTCTGCCGTGAGTTGACCGATCTCTCGTTGCCGAAGATCGGAGCGCAGTTCGGCGGGCGCGACCACACGACGGTGATGCACGCGGACCGGAAGATCCGTGCGCTGATGGCGGAGCGGCGGTCCATCTACAACCAGGTCACCGAGCTCACGAACCGCATCAAGAACGGCTGACCGTCCAGGCGGTCCCGGCTGTGACCGGACCGCCTGGACCGCCTGGACCGCCTGGACCGCGCCGTACGCGCCACGAGGGCCGCCCCTGGAACCTCACCCGTGCCGGCCACGAGGCGCACGTGGGCGGAACCGGTCGGCGCGCGGCCCTCGCCGACCGGGCGAAGAACTGCCGTCCGTACCCCGGCCCCCTGAGTGCACCGGGCCCCTCGTCCGCTTTCCCATCCGCTCCCCCGTTCTCTCCGTCCGCTCCCCCGGACTTCCCGGCCTTTCTCCGGGCTCCCCGCGCTCCCGTCCCGCCGACGGCTGGGCGGCTCGCCCCCGCGTCCGCCCCGAAGCCTCCCGTTGCCTTCCCGAGCCCGGCGAGGACGACGCGAAGCCCGTCCCAGCGTGTCTCCACGGGGCGTTCGCGGCCCGGCCGTGGGCCGCTCCACAGCCGGACCGAACCCCTTGCAGCGCCTCCGCCGTGGCTCCGGAGCGATGGCGGTGTTCGAATACCTGTCGCCCGCGGCCTGTTCTCCACAGATCTGGGGAGATTTTCCCCTCCACAGCCTGGGGATCCGGAGGTTGTCCATACTGCTTCCACAGCAGTGTTGGGTGGCAGTTCATCAGCCCAGGTCAGGCGCCTGGGGATTTGTGGCAAACAGTGATCCACAGCCTGTGGAAAAAATCTTCGCCCACAGGGCCTTGCTGCTGTTGTCCACTGAGAGCCCACAGCCACGAGCGCGTTGTCCCCAGCCAATGCGTGCTTCTCCACACCCCTGTCCACTGTTCGGCAACACGACACCGCTTCTCACCGCGCCGAGTGAAAGGCGTCACACCAAGAGGGGCGGTTGGGCTGTGGGGAACGCGGGTAAAGCTGGGGACGGCTCTGGGGAGAAACCCCCCTGCCCTGTGTATCGGTTGTGCAGAACTTCCGTGTGTCCACAGAAGTGCCGAGTTCTCCACCGCGGCGCCCACAGGGGCAGTGGACAAAAAATCTGCCTTGACCTGCGAAAACAGCGTTATCCACGGTTTCCACAAGCCCTACTACTACTCCCACCTAGAGTTAGCTCGGAATCCGTTTGGAAGCAGGGGCTGTGCACAACTCGGGGTCGACGCTCGCCGGACGCCTTGCCGCGACTTGACCGCGAGCGGGCACCGAGTGTCGGTGCAGTAGGCCAGACTGGTCCCCGGCGTCCTCCCGCCGCCATGGACGGGGGGCCCGATCAGATGTCGAAGGCCGGCAGGGCGAGCGAGCAAAAGCAGGAGGCGGTTCCGGTGAAGATCCGGGTGGAGCGCGATGTACTCGCGGAGGCGGTGGCCTGGGTGGCCCGCAGCCTTCCGGCCCGTCCGCCGGCGCCCGTCCTCGCGGGCCTGCTGCTGAAGGCGGAGGACGGCGCGCTCAGCTTCTCCAGCTTCGACTACGAGGTATCGGCCCGGGTCTCGGTGGATGCCGAGGTCGAGGAGGACGGCACGGTCCTGGTCTCCGGCCGGCTGCTCGCCGACATCTGCCGCGCCCTGCCCAACCGGCCGGTGGAGATCTCCACCGACGGTGTACGGGCGACCGTGGTCTGCGGCTCCTCTCGGTTCACACTCCACACCCTTCCTGTGGAGGAGTACCCGGCGCTCCCGGAGATGCCCACCGCGACGGGGACGGTTCCGGGTGAGGTCTTCTCCTCCGCCGTCGCGCAGGTGGCCATCGCCGCGGGCCGTGACGACACGCTGCCGGTGCTGACCGGTGTACGCATCGAGATCGAGGGCGAGACGGTCACCCTGGCCTCCACCGACCGGTACCGCTTCGCGGTCCGCGAGTTCCTGTGGAAGCCGGAGAACCCGGACGCCTCGGCCGTCGCGCTGGTGCCCGCCAAGACGCTGCTGGACACCGCCAAGGCCCTGACCAGCGGCGACTCGGTGACGCTGGCGCTGTCGGGTTCGGGTGCCGGAGAGGGCCTGATCGGTTTCGAGGGCGCGGGCCGACGCACCACCACGCGGCTTCTCGAAGGCGATCTGCCGAAGTACCGCACGCTGTTCCCCACCGAGTTCAACTCGGTCGCGGTCATCGAGACCGCCCCGTTCGTCGAGGCCGTCAAGCGTGTGGCCCTCGTCGCCGAGCGGAACACCCCGGTGCGGCTCAGCTTCGAGCAGGGCGTACTGATCCTGGAAGCCGGTTCGAGCGACGACGCACAGGCTGTGGAGAGGGTCGACGCGGTGCTGGAGGGCGACGACATCTCGATCGCCTTCAACCCGACCTTCCTGCTGGACGGCCTGAGCGCGATCGACTCCCCGGTCGCCCAGTTGTCCTTCACGACGTCGACCAAGCCCGCGCTGCTGAGCGGCCGTCCGGCGGTCGATGCCGAGGCCGACGAGGCGTACAAGTACCTGATCATGCCGGTGCGCCTCTCCGGCTGACCGGGCTTTCGGCCACCGGTCCCCGACGCGTTTTCGCCGGGGCCGGTACGGCCGTTTCGACGACCACGGCGGGCGCGCTCTGCGGCGGGCACGCCCACCGGTCCGGCCCCTTCCGGGCGTAGGCTCGGTCCCGGGTACGAATCGGCACAACGCTTAAGGAATCTCTGATGGAGCTCGGTCTCGTCGGCCTCGGCAAGATGGGCGGCAACATGCGCGAGCGCATCCGCCGCGCAGGCCACACCGTCATCGGCTACGACCGCAATCCGGACCTCTCGGATGTCGCCGGCCTGGAAGAACTCGTGGGCAAGCTGAAGGGCCCGCGCGTCGTCTGGGTGATGGTGCCGGCCGGTGCCCCGACCCAGGCCACCGTCGACGAGCTGGCCGGGCTCCTGTCCCCCGGTGACGTCGTCGTGGACGGCGGGAACTCCCGCTGGACGGACGACGAGAGGCACGCGGTCGAGCTGGGCATCAAGGGCATCGGCTTCGTGGACTGCGGCGTCTCCGGCGGCGTCTGGGGCCTGGAGAACGGCTACGCGCTGATGTACGGCGGCGACGCCGAGAACGTGGCGAAGGTCCAGCCGATCTTCGACGCGTTGAAGCCCGCCGGGGACTTCGGTTCCGTGCACGCGGGCAAGGTCGGCGCCGGCCACTTCGCGAAGATGGTCCACAACGGCATCGAGTACGCCATGATGCAGGCCTACGCCGAGGGCTGGGAACTGCTGGAGAAGGTCGATTCCGTCACCGATGTGCGCGAGGTCTTCCGTTCCTGGCAGGAGGGCACGGTCATCCGTTCCTGGCTGCTGGACCTGGCGGTCAACGCGCTGAACGAGGACGAGCACCTCGACAAGCTCCGCGGGTACGCCGCCGACTCCGGCGAGGGCCGCTGGACGGTGGAGGCCGCGATCGACAACGCGGTCCCGCTGCCCGCGATCACGGCGTCGCTCTTCGCGCGGTTCGCCTCGCGGCAGGAGGACTCCCCGCAGATGAAGATGATCGCCGCGCTGCGCAACCAGTTCGGCGGCCACGCGGTCGAGACCAAGAAGTAACGGCGACGGGGCAAGGAACGGGGGCCGTCCCGGCCCGTACCCCGGAGCACGCAGTACGGAACAGCAAGGCGGGAAGGTCGGCGCACCCATGCATGTCACGCATCTCTCGCTGGCCGACTTCCGCTCGTACGCCCGGGTCGAGGTTCCCCTCGATCCGGGCGTCACCGCCTTCGTGGGGCCCAACGGCCAGGGCAAGACGAACCTCGTGGAGGCCGTCGGCTATCTGGCGACGCTCGGCAGTCACCGGGTCTCCTCCGACGCGCCGCTGGTGCGGATGGGCGCGGAGCGGGCGGTGATACGGGCCGCCGTCACCCAGGGCGAGCGTTCGCAGCTGATCGAGCTGGAACTCAATCCGGGCAAGGCCAACCGGGCCAGGATCAATAGATCCTCGCAGGTCAGACCCAGGGACGTGCTGGGGATCGTGCGTACGGTGCTGTTCGCCCCGGAGGACCTGGCACTGGTCAAGGGAGACCCGGGTGAGCGCCGGCGTTTCCTCGACGAGCTGATCACGGCGCGTTCGCCGAGGATGGCGGGGGTGCGCGCCGACTACGAACGGGTGCTCAAGCAGCGCAACACCCTGCTGAAGTCGGCGGCGATGGCGCGTCGGCACGGCGGCCGGTCGATGGACCTGTCCACCCTCGACGTGTGGGACCAGCACCTGGGCCGGGCGGGCGCGGAGCTGCTGGCGCGGCGGCTCGATCTGATCGCTGCCCTGGGGCCGCTGGCCGACAAGGCGTACGGGGACGTGGCGCCGGGCGGCGGACCCGTGACGCTGGAGTACCGGAGCTCGGTCGGTGCGGACGCGGGGTCGGCGGGGACGCGCGAGGAACTGTACGAGCGGATGATCGCGGCCCTGGCCGAGGTCCGCAAGCAGGAGATCGAGCGGGGAGTGACGCTGGTCGGTCCGCACCGCGACGATCTGCTGCTGGGGCTGCGCGGGATGCCGGCCAAGGGGTACGCGAGCCACGGCGAGTCCTGGTCGTACGCACTGGCGCTGCGGCTGGCCTCGTACGAGCTGCTGCGCGGCGAGGGGAACGAGCCGGTCCTGGTGCTGGACGACGTCTTCGCCGAGTTGGACGCCAGTCGGCGCGAGCGGCTGGCGGAGCTGGTCGCTCCGGGCGAGCAGGTGCTGGTGACGGCCGCGGTGGACGATGACGTCCCCGGGGTGCTGGCGGGTGCGCGGTACGCGGTGGCCGCGGGCGAGGTGGAGCGGCTGTGACGGGTCGGGGCGAGGTTTCCAGGGCCGCAGAGGTCTCCGGGGTCTCCGGGGCTGCCGCGGAGGGGGCGCGTCCGGCGGGGGCGGGGCTGCCGGAGCCGTCGGGTGTCGATCTGGCCCGGGTGGCGCTGCGCGCGGCGAAGGAGCAGGCGCGGGCGCGCGGCGCCGCGGTGCAGCAGCGGAAGCAGGCCCGGCGGGGCGGAGGTCTGCGTTCCGGGGCGCGGGCCGATGGACGTGATCCGTTGCCGCTGGGCGCCGCGATCAACCGTCTGATCACCGAGCGGGGCTGGGAGACGCCCGCCGCGGTGGGCGGGGTGATGGGCCGCTGGCCGCAGATCGTGGGCGAGGACCTGGCCAAGCACTGCGTGCCGCTGAGGTACGACGAGGAGCCGGACGAGCGGGTGCTGACCGTGCGGTGCGACTCGACGGTGTGGGCGACGCAGCTGCGGCTGCTGGCGCCCCAGCTGGTGGCCCGGCTCAACGCGGACCTGGGGCATGGCACCGTCCGGATGATCAAGGTGCTGGGGCCGGGCGGTCCGCAGCACCGGTACGGCCCGTTGCGGGCGCCGGGGAGCAGGGGGCCGGGCGACACCTACGGGTGAGGCGCCGGGGCGGCCACGGGCGGCGCGGTCCGGGTTCTTCCGTTCACGGGGTTGGTGGGCGCTTTCACGGGGTTCGCGGGCGGCGTGCCGTGGCTCTCCGCGCACGGCGGGGCGAGGGGCCGGGGGTCGTGCGTTCCGGTCCGTGGCCGCACGGATCCGCGGGGGTTCGCCGCCCGCCGCACCTCATGTCGCACGGCTGTGCGGTGGTCGAAACCACGTGGTGGAAATGGGGCGTCCCTCACGGTAGTCGGAGGTTGACAGCCCGAAGCGCACAATGCCCGCGTGAGCCCCCTGGGGGCCCTTCCCGAATATGGGGAGTCGTCAGTCGCTGGTTGAGGGCGGCACATGCGTACTCAGGCGCCAGCAAACCCCCATGAGTGTCAGTGCTACCGGTAGACTGGTGGACAATCCCGCATGTCGCGGGAGTCGTCGATGACAAGCCGAACGACGCAGCCGCTCCGGACTGTCCGGAGGATGGCCTGTGCTGTGCCAGAAAGGGCGCTTCGTGGCCGATTCCGGCAACCCCAACGAGAACATTCCGTCCGCATCCGGTGAGAACGGCGAGGGCGTCGCCCCCGCCGAGGCAGCCGCCACCGTCGAGGCGCCCGCCTCCGGCGATCCGGCCGCCTCGTACGACGCCAGTGCGATCACCGTCCTGGAGGGCCTGGACGCGGTCCGCAAGCGACCTGGCATGTACATCGGCTCGACCGGTGAACGCGGCCTGCACCACCTCGTGCAGGAGGTCGTCGACAACTCGGTCGACGAGGCGATGGCCGGGCACGCGGACACGATCGACGTCACGCTCCTCGCCGACGGCGGTGTCCGCGTGGTCGACAACGGCCGCGGTATCCCGGTCGGCATCGTGCCGTCGGAGAAGAAGCCGGCGGTCGAGGTCGTGCTGACGGTCCTGCACGCGGGCGGCAAGTTCGGCGGCGGCGGCTACGCCGTCTCCGGCGGTCTGCACGGTGTCGGCGTCTCCGTGGTGAACGCGCTGTCGACGCGCCTGTCCGTGGACGTCAAGACGGACGGTTACCGCTGGACCCAGGACTACGAGTTCGGCGCGCCCACGGCCCCGCTGGCCCGCAACGAGGCCACCGAGGAGTCCGGTACGTCGGTCACCTTCTGGGCCGACGGGGACATCTTCGAGACCACCGAGTACTCCTTCGAGACGCTGTCGCGCCGCTTCCAGGAGATGGCCTTCCTCAACAAGGGCCTGACGATCCGGCTCACCGACGAGCGCGAGTCGGCGAAGGCGACGGCGGGCGCGGACGTCGCCGAGGTGGCCGAGGTCGCCGAGGAGGAGCAGGCCCGCACGGTCACGTACCACTACGAGGGCGGCATCGTCGACTTCGTGAAGTACCTCAACTCCCGCAAGGGCGACGTCATCCACCAGTCGGTGATTGACATCGAGGCCGAGGACAAGGAGCGCATGCTCTCGGCCGAGATCGCGATGCAGTGGAACACGCAGTACACGGAGGGCGTGTACTCCTTCGCGAACACGATCCACACGCATGAGGGCGGTACGCACGAGGAGGGTTTCCGCGCCGCGCTGACCACGCTGGTCAACAAGTACGCGCGCGAGAAGAAGCTGCTCCGCGACAAGGACGACAACCTCACGGGCGACGACATCCGCGAGGGTCTGACGGCGATCATCTCGGTGAAGCTGGGCGAGCCGCAGTTCGAGGGCCAGACCAAGACCAAGCTGGGCAACACGGAGGCGAAGACCTTCGTCCAGAAGGTCGTCCACGAGCAGCTCACCGACTGGTTCGACCGCAATCCCAACGAGGCGGCCGACATCGTCCGCAAGGGGATCGCGGCGGCCACGGCCCGGGTCGCGGCCCGCAAGGCACGCGACCTGACCCGCCGCAAGGGGCTGCTGGAGAGCGCTTCGCTGCCGGGCAAGCTGAGCGACTGCCAGTCCAACGACCCGACGAAGTGCGAGATCTTCATCGTCGAGGGCGACTCCGCCGGTGGTTCGGCGAAGTCCGGCCGCAACCCGATGTACCAGGCGATCCTGCCGATCCGCGGCAAGATCCTGAACGTCGAGAAGGCCCGTGTCGACAAGATCCTGCAGAACACCGAGATCCAGGCGCTGATCTCGGCCTTCGGCACCGGGGTCCACGAGGACTTCGACATCGAGAAGCTCCGCTACCACAAGATCATTCTGATGGCGGACGCCGATGTCGACGGCCAGCACATCAACACCCTGCTGCTGACGTTCCTCTTCCGTTTCATGCGTCCGCTGGTCGAGGCCGGGCACGTGTTCCTCTCCCGCCCGCCGCTCTACAAGATCAAGTGGGGCCGGGACGACTTCGAGTACGCGTACTCGGACCGGGAGCGCGACGCCCTGGTGGCGCTGGGCAAGCAGAACGGCAAGCGGATCAAGGAGGACTCGATCCAGCGCTTCAAGGGCCTCGGCGAGATGAACGCCGAGGAACTGCGCGTCACCACCATGGACATCGACCACCGGGTCCTCGGCCAGGTCACGCTGGACGACGCGGCGCAGGCCGACGACCTTTTCTCGGTGCTCATGGGCGAGGACGTCGAGGCGCGGCGCTCGTTCATCCAGCGCAACGCCAAGGACGTCCGCTTCCTCGACATCTGAGTCGGCCGTACCAGCAAGCCGCCGCTCGAAAGGACTTTGACCAGCAATGGCCGACGAGAACACCCCTGTGACACCTGAAGAGGAGCCCGCCGCCGGCGGAGGCATGCGTGTCGAGCCCGTGGGGCTCGAGACGGAGATGCAGCGCTCCTACCTCGACTACGCGATGTCCGTGATCGTCTCGCGTGCGCTGCCGGACGTGCGGGACGGCCTCAAGCCGGTCCACCGCCGGGTGCTGTACGCGATGTACGACGGCGGCTACCGGCCCGAGAAGGGCTTCTACAAGTGCGCCCGCGTCGTCGGCGACGTCATGGGCACGTACCACCCGCACGGCGACTCCTCGATCTACGACGCGCTGGTGCGTCTGGCACAGCCCTGGTCGATGCGGATGCCGCTGGTGGACTCCAACGGCAACTTCGGCTCCCCGGGCAACGACCCGGCCGCCGCCATGCGGTACACCGAGTGCAAGATGATGCCGCTGTCCATGGAGATGGTCCGCGACATCGACGAGGAGACCGTCGACTTCCAGGACAACTACGACGGCCGCAACCAGGAGCCGACGGTCCTGCCGGCCCGCTTCCCGAACCTGCTGGTCAACGGTTCGGCGGGGATCGCGGTCGGCATGGCGACCAACATCCCGCCGCACAACCTGCGCGAGGTCGCGGACGGCGCGCAGTGGTACCTGGAGCACCCGGAGGCCACCCAGGAGGAGCTCCTGGACGCGCTGATCGAGCGCATCAAGGGCCCGGACTTCCCCACCGGCGCGCTCGTCGTGGGCCGCAAGGGCATTGAGGAGGCGTACCGCACCGGCCGCGGCTCGATCACGATGCGCGCGGTCGTCGAGGTCGAGGAGATCCAGAACCGTCAGTGCCTGGTGGTCACGGAGCTCCCCTACCAGACCAACCCGGACAACCTGGCGCAGAAGATCGCCGACCTGGTGAAGGACGGCAAGATCGGCGGCATCGCGGACGTCCGCGACGAGTCCTCCTCACGCACCGGCCAGCGGCTCGTCGTCGTGCTGAAGCGGGACGCGGTCGCCAAGGTCGTGCTGAACAACCTGTACAAGCACACCGAACTCCAGACCAACTTCGGCGCCAACATGCTGGCGCTGGTGGACGGCGTGCCGCGCACGCTGTCGATCGACGCGTTCATCCGCCACTGGGTGACGCACCAGATCGAGGTCATCGTCCGCCGTACGCGGTTCCGGCTGCGCAAGGCGGAGGAGCGGGCACACATCCTGCGCGGTCTGCTCAAGGCGCTGGACGCGATCGACGAGGTCATCGCACTCATCCGGAGCAGCCAGACGGTCGAGGTGGCGCGCGAGGGCCTGATGGGCCTGCTGGAGATCGACGAGATCCAGGCCAACGCGATCCTGGAGATGCAGCTGCGCCGGCTGGCCGCGCTGGAGCGCCAGAAGATCACCGCCGAGCACGACGAACTCCAGGCGAAGATCGACGAGTACAACGCGATCCTGGTGTCGCCGGAGCGGCAGCGGAAGATCGTCAGCGAGGAACTGGCCGCGATCGTCGAGAAGTTCGGCGACGACCGGCGTTCCAAGCTGGTGCCCTTCGAGGGCGACATGTCCATCGAGGACCTGATCGCCGAGGAGGATATCGTCGTCACGATCAGCCGCGGCGGCTATGTAAAGCGCACGAAGACGGACGACTACCGCTCGCAGAAGCGCGGCGGCAAGGGCGTGCGCGGCACCAAGCTCAAGGAAGACGACATCGTCGACCACTTCTTCGTGTCGACGACCCACCACTGGCTGCTGTTCTTCACCAACAAGGGCCGGGTGTACCGCGCGAAGGCGTACGAACTCCCGGACGCCGGACGGGACGCGCGCGGTCAGCACGTCGCCAACCTGCTGGCCTTCCAGCCGGACGAGCAGATCGCGCAGGTCCTGGCGATCCGCGACTACGAGGCGGCGCCGTATCTGATCCTGGCCACGAAGGGCGGTCTGGTGAAGAAGACCGCGCTGAAGGACTACGACTCGCCCCGTTCCGGCGGTGTCATCGCCATCAACCTCCGCGAGATGGAGGACGGTTCCGACGACGAGCTGATCGGTGCGGAGCTGGTGTCGGCCGAGGACGATCTGCTGCTCATCAGCAAGAAGGCGCAGTCGATCCGGTTCACGGCGACGGACGAGGCGCTGCGCCCGATGGGACGTGCCACCTCGGGTGTCAAGGGCATGAGTTTCCGCGCGGACGACGAACTTCTCTCGATGAATGTTGTCCGTCCGGGCACGTTCGTGTTCACTGCCACCGACGGCGGTTACGCGAAGCGGACTTCCGTCGACGAGTACCGAGTTCAGGGTCGCGGCGGCCTCGGCATCAAGGCCGCCAAGATCGTGGAGGACCGTGGTTCGCTGGTCGGTGCGCTGGTGGTGGAGGAATCGGACGAGATTCTCGCCATCACTCTGGGCGGCGGTGTGATTCGTACGCGAGTCAATGAAGTCAGGGAGACGGGCCGTGACACCATGGGCGTTCAACTGATCAATCTGGGCAAGCGCGATGCCGTCGTCGGTATCGCACGCAACGCCGAAGCCGGCCAGGAGGCCGACGAGGTCGAGGGGTCCGAGGAGGACACCGGGGCCCCGCAGGCGGAGGCCGCCGAGACCACGGTTGAGAGTGCGACCGCAAGCACGGTCGAGGGCAACGCCGAAGACACGTCGTCTTCGGCTGGGGAGCACGAGGAGTAGAGCGTGAGTGGAGCCACGGGCGCCGGTTCGGCCGCTTCCGGAGTCGGAGCGAACGGTGCCCGTGGCCCCGCCGCGGACTCCCAAGGGGGCACTGTGACGGACACCCGGGGGCCTCAGCCCCAGTACGAGGGCTATGCGACCGGGCCACTGCCCGGCGATCGCGAGCCCGCACCGGGGCAGGCGAGCGGGCCGTACCACCCGCCGCAGGCGTACCCCTCGCCCGCGGGCGAGACCAAGGGCGGCCGGCCGGCCGGCACCCAGGGCGGTACGCAGGGCGCCGGCGCCGCGCAGGCGGCCCGGATGCCGCGGACGGGGGCGCGGACGACTCCGCGTACTCGCAAGGCCCGTCTGCGGGTGGCGAAGGCCGACCCGTGGTCGGTGATGAAGGTGAGCTTCCTGCTCTCGATAGCACTCGGCATCTGCACGATCGTGGCGGTCGCGGTGCTGTGGATGGTGATGGACGCGATGGGCGTCTTCTCCGCCGTGGGCGGCACGATCAGCGAGGCCACCGGCTCGAACGAGAACAACGGCTTCGACCTCCAGTCGTTCCTGTCACTGCCGCGGGTCCTCCTCTTCACGTCGGTCATCGCGTTGATCGACGTGGTGTTGGCGACCGCGCTGGCGACGCTGGGCTCGTTCATCTACAACCTCTCGGCGGGTTTCGTGGGCGGTGTCGAGCTCACGCTGGCCGAGGACGAGTAGCGCTCGGGCAATCGATTTTGGGACTGGCCCCGACGTGCGCTAATCTTCAGGAGTCAGCGCGCAGCGCGGAGGGGCTATAGCTCAGTTGGTTAGAGCGCATCCCTGATAAGGATGAGGCCACAGGTTCAAATCCTGTTAGCCCCACCAGTACGAAGGCCCCCGACCGATCCGGTCGGGGGCCTTCGGCGTGTACGGAGGGCGGAAGCGTCCGCATGACGGTGGCGGAGCACCGACCCGCTCTCCTTGACCCGCTCTTCTCGATCCGTTCTCTTCGATCCGCCTGCGGGACAGCCCTTGCAGCCTCGTATGCCAGGAAACATGTCGTCGCCGATCGATGAGCGGAGTCTGCGCGAGGGACGGGGCGGGACGTGCACGACCGCGCTGGACCGGAGGGCGTGACAGCGCGGGCGGGAGGGCGTGACAGCGCGGGGACGGAGCGCGTGAAGAAGCCCCCGCCCGGTGTGAACCGGTCTCGGGGGCTCGTGCGTTCAAGGGGCGCCGCTCTCAGGGCGGCAGGAGGGACATGTCCCCCGCCGGGGGCCGGTGGGCGGGTCGGGCGAAGCTCATGGCCGCTGTGGCGTGCCCGATGTCCGGGAGCAGCCGTCTCGCGGCGGGCGAGGAGCCGTGCGCCTCGGCCTGGATGCGCTGCTTCATCGTCGGCGGCAGCGACCTGTCACGGGGAAGAGTCCACCGGATGGACGGGGCGGTCGCGGTTGCCGCAGTCACGGCCGCGTGCTCCTGGTTCGTGGCAGTCGGCTCGATGGCGTTCTGCTGCGTGGCCGCCGCGGGGGCGCTCATGAATCCCAGCGCGGCGAGGAGCGCGAAGAAGGCGGTGACGAAGGCGGTCCAGATGCTCTTGGGCGTGAAGGTGCGCATGGCCCCTCGCTTTCGGGCAGTCCGTTTTGCTTACCTTTCTGATGATGTGGACGTGACCCGCGATTCCGTGGACCGACGCCTCGAATCCGTCGATCTTCAGATCAACACCACTCATCTGGTGCAACCGGCCTCCATGGGCTTCTGCGAGGCGATCGGTGCGGCCCCGCACCCGGGAGGCCGGTCGGTCGCGGCGTGCACCCGGAGGTGGCTTCCAGGGGCGCCATTAGAACGATTCATCGAATGGTCACCGGCGTCGGCGGGCGCGGTGATCGCTCATTCTGTGGCGCCAGTTGGGTCGCGCACAGGTCACTGATCGATATCGGCCGGTGTGTATAGTCGGGCGACAGAAGTCCCCTACGTCAAGGAAAGACGAGGTCGCGCGGTGAAGAAGCTTCTCCTGGTCGCACTGGCCGCCATCGGCGGGCTCCTCGTGTACCGCCAGATCCAGGCGGATCGCGCCGAGCAGGATCTGTGGACGGAGGCGACTGACTCCGTGCCCGCAGGTTCGGGTGTATGAGACAGACAACCTGATTGCGGGCCCCGGTCGCTGAGCGGCCGGGGCTTCGTGCTGTTGTGGGGGTGGAGACCCGTGCCTCCGGGTTCGCCCGCGCGAATCCACGGGGTGCGGAGCCCTTCGGGAGCGCGGGCGGCGGGAACCGGGCGCCGAGCACATCGAGCGCATGGAAACACCGAGAGCATCGGGAACGCCGAGAGTGCCGAGAGCATCGGGAACGCCGAGAGCGCCGGGAAAACGGACAAGGCGGGCAATCGGTTCGGTGTCGAAGACAGCGGCCGGGCGGTCGGGGCAGGATGGACCGGCATTGCCGCCCCTGGGCGGGCGCCGCGGCTGGGATCGCGTGACCCGTGTCCGTATGCCCCGGCGTCGCGGGCGGGCCGCACGGACGACGAGGGGAAAGCGCGTGATGAGGCAGCGCAGCAGGGGCCGGGCGGCGCTGGCCGCGGTCGCGGCGATGTGCGCGGCGGCGGCGCTGCCGGGGCAGGCGTACGCGGCCGGGGAGACCACCGCGTACACCTTCGATCCCGGGGCGAAGAAGATCAACGGCGCCGAGGTGAGCATCGAGGCGTCGCCGCTCACGACCGGGTCGGTCCACCGGAGCTCGATCAAGGGCGGCGAGAAGCTCTACTACCGCCTCGACCTCGACGCGAAGACGAACGCGTACGTCTCCGTCGTGGCCGTGCCCAAGGGCGGCGGAAAGGTCGCGTACGGCGACGGCTTCACGGTCAGCATCCGGGACAGCACGGACCGGCAGTGCGGTTACGAGACCGCCCGCTTCGCGTCGGCGGAGTTCCCGCGCCCGATCGCCGCGTACGCCCACCGGACCGTCGACAAGGACGGCGGTGCCTGCCAGGAGGCCGGGACGTACAGCGTCCTGATCGAGCGCGAGAGCAAGGAGACCTCCTCGCCCGAGGCGTGGGACCTGGAACTGCGCTATGCGTCGGAGCCGCGGCTCGGGACGGGCGGCGCGATGCCGACCGAGGCGCCGGGGAACTGGCCGTCGGAGTCGCCCGCGCCACCGACCGCCACCCCGCAGATGCGCTCGGGCGGCACCAGCTACTACGACGCGATCGGCGTGGAGACCGGTGAGTGGCACGACGACGTCGCGCCGGGGCAGACCCGCTTCTACCGGGTGCCGGTCGACTGGGGCCAGCAGCTCTTCGCCACCGTTGACCTGGGCAACAACAACGCCTCCACCGAGTTCGTCGGCAGCGCGCTCACGCTGTCCCTGGACAACCCGGCCCACGGCCGCGTCGACGACGCCATGCCGCTGTCCTACTCCGGCAAGTCCACGTCGGTATCGCTGGACCCGCTGCCGCCGGTGGCGTACGAGAACCGCTACTCCTCCCGCGACAGCGTCAGTGGCATGCGGTTCGCCGGGTGGTACTACCTGTCGGTCACGCTGAGCCCCAAGGTGGCGGAGGCGTACGGCGACAAGGCGATTCCGCTCAGCCTCAAGGTCACGGTGAAGGGGTCGCCGGGGAAGTCGCCGTACGCGGGGGACGCCGGGATCTTCTCGGTCACCGGGAGCGACAAGGACATGGCGAGGAACGGGAAGAGCGTCCCCGAGGCCGCCCGGAGCAGCACGATGAGGACGGTCGGGGTGGCCGGGATCGGCACGGGTGTCGTGCTGGTGCTCGGACTGGGGGTGTGGACGCTGTTGGCCCGGCGCCGCGCCGCGGCGGTCCCGGCCCCGGCCGGCCCGGTGCCGAGTGGACCTGCACAGGGCGGAGCCGTGCCGGGGGGACCGGCCGGGGACGGCCGGTCCCCGTACGGAGGGCCGCCGCAGGGCTGGTAGCGGCCAGGCCGGGAGGCGCCGGGGCGGGACCGCCGCGTGCGGGAAGGGTTCCGGCGCCTCGGCTCAGCTCAGGGCCAGCGCCCAGATGCCCACGGTGAAGCAGAGCAGTGCCACGATCAGGACCGGGACCGCCACCTTCGGGGGCGGTCCCGGGCGCTTCGCCGGCGCCGGAACGGCGACCCGGGGAGGCGCGCCCGACGCTCCCGTTCCCGTTGCGGGGAAGGGCGGCTGCCCGGCGGTGTACGCCTGGGTGAAGGCCGGATCGCGCGGCACCCCGGTCGTGGGCAGCTGAGAGGGGTCCGGCGCGGGGAAGGGAGCGGCGGCCGGATGTGGCGCGTGCGGTACCGGAGGCGTGGGCGCGGGTTCCCGTGAGGCCGGCGGCGCGGGCTGTACAGGGGGCGGCGGGAGGTGGAAGCTGCCCGTCTCCGACATCGACACGGGCGGCTGCATGGGGGACGCCCCCTGGCCGACCGGTCGCCCCTGCGCGGCGGGGTCCGGTGCCGCCCCGGTCCCCGACGGCGCGTTCGGCGGAGGCGTCCACGTGGGTTCGTGGGACGGCGGTCCGGGCACTGGGGGCGGCGGCGCGGACCGGTCGTCGCGTATGTCCGCGCGGGGTTCTGCCACCGCGTCCGCCCGGGGTTCCGCGACCGGCCCGTCGGGGCCGAAACCGGCGGGCAGCGGACCGATCTGGTCGAAGACCTCCACCAGCTCGTCGTCGGGGCCGGGCTCGGGCAGCATCTCGACCGCGGCCGACAGCGCCTTGCGCGCCCCCGTCGCCGTACGGAACCTGGCCTGGGGGTCCGGTTGCAGCAGACCGGCGAGGACCTGCCACAGCGGTTCGGGGAGGCCGTCCGGGGCGCCGGGGGTGCCGTGCGCGGCGAAGTGCTCGACGATCGCCCGCGCGTCCGGCTTCCGGCCCTGGAGCAGATAGAGCGCGACCAGACCGACGGCGAACAGGTCCGCGGGGAAGTCGGGCTCCGCGCCCATCATCTGCTCGGGGGCGAAGTAACCGGGCGTTCCGACCACGTAGTTGGTCTCGGTGAGGCGTGGCTCGCCCTTCCGCATGGAGATACCGAAGTCGGACAGCCGCAGGTGCGGCCGGCCGGTGCCGGTGGCGTCCAGAAGGATGTTGGCGGGCTTGATGTCCCGGTGGACCACGCCCTCCGCGTGCACCGTGGAGAGCCCGGACAGCAACTGGTCGAGCAGCACGCACACGAAGCGTGGCGGCAACGGACCGTAGTCACCGATCAGATGGGCGAGCGAACCTCCGCTCACCAGGTCCATGGTGAAGAGCACCTGGTCGTCGTCCGCGGCCCAGCTGGCCGGGGCGAGTACATGGGGGTGCTCGATCCGCAGCGCCTGTTCGCGAACGAAGCGCAGCAGCGTGTGGGCGTCGCTCTGCTGGAGGACCTTGGCCGCCACATAGCGGCGGCGGCGGTGGTCCCAGGCACGCCAGACGGCTCCGACTCCACCGCGCCCGATCGGATCGACCAGTTCGTACCGACCGGCGAAGACCTCACCCATTGCGCTGCGTCCGCTCCCCGTCCCTGACTTCCGGCCCGACTCGGGCCCGTCCCCCGCTTTCCGCCGTCCGCGTTCCGTTCTCCGCGGACGAGTCGTCAGCCCTGGTGCCCCTCGTAGTGCGCCACGGCCTCCGCGGTGCGTCCCGCGCCGTAGACCTTGAGGAACTCTGCCAGCTCCGGGTGGGTCGGGGCGAGTGAGTCGGCGGCTTCGATGATGTCACCGGCCGCGGCGACGGATCGCAGCAGTGACTGGATCTCGCGCACCACACGCCGGACGGTCGGGGCACCGCCGGTGTGCGAGGTCTGGCTGGGGGCGGTGAGGACGGAGCCGCCCTGGGACTTCTTGACCTCTTCCATGCGGTCGGCGGCCTCGCCCGCGCTGACGCTGCCGTCGGCCACCTGGCCGGCCAGTTCCTGAAGGGCTTGGACGCGCTGGACGACCGCGGGATTGCCGATCTTCGCACGCTGACCGCTCATCAGCTGGGAGAGCATCGGGGCGGACAGCCCGAGGACCGCTGCGAGCCGGGCCTGGTTCAGGCCGAGGTCGTCGATCAGGCGGCGGAACAGCGCCCCGAGAGGCTCTCCGTACCAACTGCGCTGAAGCTCTCTGGCTCTTGCCGTCGCCTCTTGCTGAGCTGCGTCCATGGCGTCTCCCCTTCGCTGCCGCTTCGCTGCTGCGAACCTCGTCGTGCATCTTACGGAGAGTGGTCGCCGACCGGGAGTCCCCATCTTTTTTGCGAGATTCCGGGGAGTACCCGGTACTCTGGTCTGCGGCGGTAGCCGAGGCGCTGAAACGTCCGGTGTTGTCCGCCTTTTCGGGGCCTTAGCTCAGTTGGTAGAGCGCTGCCTTTGCAAGGCAGATGTCAGGAGTTCGAATCTCCTAGGCTCCACCGAACACGACGAAGCGGGCGCCGGAGAATCCCAGGATTCTCCGGCGCCCGCTTCGTCGTGCGAGGGCCGCTCGGTTTCGTGGTGCGGCCAGGAGCTCGATGCCCGGCTCGACGGCCCGGGGCCGGGCGGCTCAGCCGAGGTCGTCGGGTCCGGTGCCGTTCACACCTTCGGGGCCGTCCCCCCTCTTGTCCTTCCCTTCCTGTCCCGCCTCGCCGGTCTCCCCCTCCTCCGGGTCGAGCGGCGTCGGACCGGAGCCGTCGACCGAGGACGGCGGGGTCTGCTCGGAGACCTCCGTGGGAGCGGACGGTTCGACCAGCCAGTCGGGGTTGGCCTGCTTGTCCCACCACCTCCAGGCGACGTAGGCGGCGCCCGCCAGGACGCCGGCCGCCAAGAAGCCCCTGCACAGCCGGCCGGCCCTCGCCCGACGCTCGTGCTTCCTGGACAGTCGCCTGATCTCCTCCGCGGTGACCTGGCTGCGCAGCGCGGCCAGCGCCGCCGCGCCGCGGGCCGACGCCTCCTCGGCCATGGGCTGGGCCACGGTCATCGCGTGCTCGACGCGCGGCACGGTGTAGTCCGCGGCGGTACGGGCGGCACGGCGGGTGTGGTACGCGGCGCGCTGCGCGACCTCATCGACCCTGGGCGGCACATGGGTGCGGGCCTGTTCGATGCGTGGTGCGAGATGCGTGCCGTAACGGGCGCGGGCCTGCTGGGCCGCCCTCGACACCTTCGGCGCGAGCCGTGCGCGGGCCTCGCACGCGAGTAGCGCGGCCTGCTCCTTGGCGGTGTCGGCGTAGGGCGCCACCACGTCCGCGGCGTGCTGCACGCTGTCCTTCGCCGAGCCGGTTGCGGCGCGCACGCTGTCGATGCGGGTCACGGGATCCTCCTCCTCGGTGGCGGGTGGTTGGTCCGCCTTTCCACCCATTGAGAGATCATGCCTGCCGAAGGCGGGTCCGGCATGCGGGGTGGGCATCCGGGGCAGGCGTCGTGAGCGGTCCGGGGCCGTCGGCCTTTCGTGCTCGTGTCTTCGGGTTCCGGCCGTTCGTGCGGTCCCCCGGTTTCCGGTGCGCCCCGGCCCGGAGTCCATAGGGCCTTCCCGGGCCTCATGTGACTTTCGGGTTGAACGGGGTGCAAGCCGAGCTTGCCGACGAGGGGGCCGGGGTTCGGCTGAGCCCGCGCCGGTTCGTCACGCGCCTGGCCGCACGCGTTCCTGCGGGGAGCGGCACGGAGCTTCCTGTGGGAGCGGTGTGGAGCGCGGGCCCGGGAGGCCGGGCGGGAGCGCGGGGCGGGGTCGGGCAACGAGGTGAGCGGGGCGCGTGCGGGGTGGCGGCCGGGCGCCGGAACGGGCGGTCCGTGCGAGGATCGACGGGCGTCACCGAACGACTGACGTCATCGAGGACTTACGGAAGGCAGATCGTGGCCGAGCAGCTTTACGCCACCTTGAAGACCAACCAGGGCGACATCGAGATCCGGCTCCTGCCGAACCACGCGCCCAAGACGGTCAAGAACTTCGTCGAGCTCGCCCAGGGCGAGCGCGAGTGGACGCACCCCGAGACCGGCAAGAAGTCCACGGACAGGTTGTACGACGGCACCATCTTCCACCGCGTCATCAGCGGTTTCATGATCCAGGGCGGCGACCCGCTGGGCAACGGCACCGGCGGGCCGGGGTACGAGTTCGCCGACGAGTTCCACCCCGACCTGGCCTTCACCAAGCCGTACCTGCTGGCCATGGCCAACGCCGGCCCGGGCACCAACGGCTCGCAGTTCTTCGTGACCGTCGCGCCGACCGCCTGGCTGACCGGTAAGCACACCATCTTCGGCGAGGTCGCCGACCCGGCCAGCCAGAAGGTCGTCGACGCCATCGCGTCCACCCGGACCAACCCCCGCACCGACCGTCCGGTGGAGGACGTCGTCGTCGAGTCGGTCGTCATCGAGAAGCGCTGATCACCTGCGGTCATCGGATGATCACGTTCTGGTCGTCCGTCCGGGAACCAATCGCCCCGCTCGTCCGTACTTGTTACATGGCGGACGGGCGGGGCCGTCTCGTGCCCGCCGACGACGAGGACCGAGGGGACGGGAAGTGAGGGGACCGATGGACGAGCAGCCGCCGGTGGGCCGGGAGCGGCATGCCGCCGCGGACGGCTCGCTCACCTGTTACCGGCACCCGGACCGCGGGACACACATCCGCTGCACCCGCTGCGACCGTCCGATCTGCCCCGACTGCATGGTCAATGCCTCGGTCGGCTTCCAGTGCCCGGACTGCGTCCGGCAGGGCGCCAGTACGGGACACGGTCCGTCCGCCGCCCGTCCGCGTACCGTCGCGGGCGCCACGGTCACGGCCGATCCCCGGCTCGTCACCAAGATCCTTCTGGGGATCAACGTCGCCGTGTTCATCGCCGTCTGGGTGAAGGGCGACGAACTGCTCAACGAACTGCTGCTGCTCGGTCGCGCGATCACCTACTACGGCGGCCCGCTGGAGGGTGTCGCCGAGGGGCAGTGGTACCGCCTGGTGACGTCGATGTTCCTGCACCAGCAGGTGTGGCACATCCTCTTCAACATGCTGGGGCTGTGGTGGCTCGGCGGCCCGCTGGAGGCGGCGCTCGGCCGGGCCCGCTATCTCACCCTGTACATGCTCTCCGGCCTGGCGGGCGGGGCTCTGACCTACTGGCTCTCCTCGCCGGTGCAGGGTTCGCTCGGAGCCTCCGGCGCGATCTTCGGCCTGCTCGGTGCCACCGCCGTGCTGATGCGCCGGCTCAACTACGACATGCGCCCGGTCTTCGTGCTCCTCGCCGTGAACCTGGTCATCACCTTCAACCCCTGGGGCGGAATCGCCTGGCAGGCGCATGTCGGCGGACTGATCGCGGGCACGCTGATCGCGATCGGCATGGTGCACGCACCCCGCGAACGGCGTGCGCTGGTGCAGTACGGCACCTGTGCCCTGGTCCTGCTGGCGGTGATCGGCATCGTCGTCGCCCGAACGGCCGCGCTGACCTGAGGGAGAACGGCCGCGCCGTCGGGCCGGAGAACGACCGTGCCGTCGAGCCCGGAAAGCAGCCGTGTCGGCGAGAGGGCAGCCGTGGGTGGGCGACCAGGTGTGGGTGACGGGGGCGGGCGGCTGCGCGTGGGGGTGATGAATGGTTCAGTTGTCCACAGCATGTGCCAGATCTTGTGCGTTCTGTGGGAACAACTGAGCCCCTTGTCGCTGAGCTGGGTTTTCCAGCAGGGACAAGGGGCGTACCGTCCCCGGACGGGGGAAGGCGCAGTCACATCGGTGTCAACGGCCGGTGAGTTATCCACAGATCGTCTGACCTTTTCCCCTGCCTGTGGATAACGCTGTGGGTAACTTGGGGCAAGGCTTGCGCGAGTGTGGGCCGCTGTGGGATTCGAGGCCCGCTGCGGAAGCGGATCGGAGGAGCTCGGAGCGGATCGGTGGGTCAGTGGATCAAAGGAGCTCAGATCCGCCGCGGCCCTACTTCCACTGTGTGGAGACGCCGAAGCCCCCGGCGATGAAGCCGAAGCCGACCACGATGTTCCAGTTGTGCAGCGACGTGATCGGGAGCTCGCCGTCGGTCACATAGAAGACGACGATCCAGGCCAGGCCGATCAGGAAGAGCGCCAGCATCACCGGCGCCACCCAGCTGCGGCCGCTCAGTTTCAAGTTGTTCGTCTGCTTCGCCGGAGGGGGCGTGAAGTCGGCCTTCTTGCGGATACGTGACTTCGGCACGAGGAACTCTCCTGTCGATGCGCTGCGTGACCGCGCAGGTATCTGTGGCTGGCGCCGGGGCGGGGTGCGAGGGGGAATGCTGCCTCCCCCAAGCGTCCGTTAGCGTAGTGCTTCCGTGGCGCCGAAGGAGATAAGGGTACGTTGAGCAATTCTGCCGACTCCCCCGGAGGACCGGGCCGCCGCGCCTTCCGGCACCCGGCCCGAGTGCTCACGGCTGCGGTTTTCGCCCTCGCCGGGCTGATCTTCGTCACCAGCGCCAACACGGCCAAGGGCACCAACATCCGCACCGACTCCTCCCTGCTGAAGCTCTCCGACCTCGTCCAGCAGCGCAGCGGCAAGAACGCCCAGCTGGACGAGACGAACGCCTCCGTACGCGAGGAGATCGACGACCTCGTCCAGCGCGACGACGGCGCCACCAAGACGGAGAACGCCCGGCTCAAGGAGCTGGAGCGGGCCGCGGGTACCGCGAAGCTCTCCGGCCGTGCGGTGTCCGTCACCCTCGACGACGCCCCGCCCGATGCCACCGCGAACCCCGGCTACCCCGATCCCCAGCCCAACGACCTGGTCATCCACCAGCAGGACCTCCAGGCGGTGGTCAACGCGCTCTGGGCGGGCGGTGCCCAGGGCATCCAGGTCATGGATCAGCGGCTCATCTCCACCAGCGCGGTCCGCTGCGTCGGCAACACCCTGATCCTCCAGGGCCGGGTCTACTCACCGCCGTACAAGATCACCGCGGTCGGCGATCCGTCCCTTCTCAAGAAGGCGCTCGACGACTCCCCGGCGATCAGCAACTACCTGCTGTACGTGAAGGCGTACGGGCTCGGCTGGAAAGTCGACGAGCACCAGGCGGTGACTCTTCCCGGCTACTCGGGCACAGTGGACCTCCACCAGGCGGAGCCGGTGCGGTAGCGAGCGGCTCGGGGGGAGGCCGGCGCGGTGTCGGTGCGACTGATCGTGCGGACGTTCAGCGAACTCTGTATCACCGTCGGCGCCCTGATCGTGCTCTTCGTGGTGTACGTGCTCTTCTGGACCGGGGTGCGGGCCGCGAGCGCGGCCGAGGACCAGATCGGCACCCTGCGCGACCAGTGGGCGCGCACCATGGCCGCCGCCCCCGCGCCGTCCACGTCTCCCGTCCCGCCCGTACCCTCCGCGGCGCCGGGTGCCGTTCCGGAGCCCGCCCCCGCGAAGTACCGGGACGGCAAGCCGTTCGCGATGCTGTACATACCCCGCTTCGGCGCGGGGTGGGAATGGCCCATCCTGGAGAACACCGAGGTCGGCACCCTGCAGAAGGGGATCGGCCACTACTCGGGGACCGCCAGCCTCGGCGAGCGGGGCAACTTCGCCCTCGCCGGACACCGCCGCACCTACGGAGATCCGTTCAAGGACTTCCCGAAGCTCCGCCCCGGGGACGCGGTGCTGCTGACGGACGGGACGACGTGGTTCACGTACCGCATCGACTGGAGGCCGTACCGGACGGTGCCGACCGACACCGGCGTCATCGACCCGGTCCCCCGCAAGTCCGGGTACGACGGTCCGGGCCGCTATCTGACGCTGACCACCTGCGACCCCGAGTGGGGCAGCAGCCACCGGTTGATCGCCTGGGCGCACCTCGATGCGACCCGGCCCGTGGCCGAGGGCGGACCGGCGGCTTTCCTCAGCTGACCCACATGTGCGCCTCGGCCCTTTAGTCTGGTTCCGGTACCGAATGGAGGGGACTGCATGTACGGCTGGATCTGGCGGCATCTGCCGGGCAACGCGTGGGTGCGCGCGCTCATCTCGCTCGTGCTGGTGTTGGCCGTCGTCTACGCGCTTTTCCAGTACGTCTTCCCGTGGGCGGAGCCACTGCTTCCGTTCGGCGACGTGACGGTCGACGGCGAGAGCGGAGCGGGGGCCGGACGATGAGTGCCCGCATCCTCGTCGTGGACAACTACGACAGCTTCGTCTTCAACCTCGTCCAGTACCTCTACCAGCTCGGCGCCGACTGCGAAGTGCTGCGGAACGACGAGGTGACCACGGCGCACGCCCAGGACGGCTTCGACGGCGTCCTGCTGTCCCCCGGCCCCGGCACCCCCGAGCAGGCGGGCGTCTGCATGGAGATGGTGCGCCACTGCGCGGCGACGGGCGTTCCGGTCTTCGGGGTCTGTCTCGGGATGCAGTCGATGGCGGTGGCGTACGGCGGTGTGGTGGACCGTGCCCCGGAGTTGCTGCACGGCAAGACCTCGCCGGTCACCCATGACGGCACCGGCGTCTTCACGGGCCTGCCCTCTCCCTTCACCGCGACCCGCTACCACTCGCTCGCCGCCGAACCGGACACGATTCCGCCGGAGCTGGCGGTGACGGCCCGTACGGCCGACGGCATTGTCATGGGGCTGCGCCACCGCGAACTTCCGGTGGAGGGCGTGCAGTTCCACCCGGAGTCGGTGCTGACCGAGCACGGCCACCTGATGCTGGCCAACTGGCTGGCGCAGTGCGGCGACACGGGGGCCGTCGCGAGAGCGGCGGGGCTCGCGCCGGTGGTGGGCAAGGCCGTAGCGTGACCGAACTCCGCCCCGAACACGACGCCGACCAGGACAGCCCGTACGAGCGAGGAGCGTACGAAGCGGGTTCCTCCGGGCCGGCGGGCGTGTTCGAGGCGGCGGGAGCCTTCGAAGAGGCGGGGGACCTTGAGGCGGCGGTCGGCCGACTGGCCGACCCGCTGAACGACCCGCTTCCGTCCTCGGCCCCGGGAGAGCACACCTCGCCGTGGTTCCGTGCGGACGTTCCGTCGTCGGAGAGTCCGGGCCCGAGGCATGGACGGGGACAGGGACGGCACCGGGCTCAGGAACGGCCGGAGCAGGAGTCGGCGCCCACCCCGGCCCCGGACCAGGCGCAGCCGTCACGGCCTTCCCCGGCGGCGCATGGCGCTCAGAAGGCGCCGCCTGAGTGGTACGACCCGGAGGGGTTCGAACGGGACTGGTACGGGCCGCGGAGCCCCGCGCCGGCGCCCGAGGCGCAGCCGGTCCGTCCGTCTCCCGCCCCCGCTTCCGTTTTCCCCGATTCCGTTCCCCCTGCTTCCCCTTCCGCGCATTCCCCTTCGGCGGACGACGAGGCGGCCGGAGCGCGGACCACGGCCCTCGGAGGCCCGGACGGCCCGCTGGAGTCGACCCGGCGGATGCCGGCCGTCTCCATCCCCGTTCCCGGGCCGGATCCGGTTTCGGACCGCGACCCGGCCTTGGACCGTGACTCGGACCCGGCGCCGGAGGAACCGCGTACCGGAGGCCGTGCCGAGCGCCGACGGGCCGCGAAGGGGCGGGGCCGCCGCCGTGCCGAACCGCGGCAGGGGCGTGCCGCCCCGGCCCCGCCGACGCCCGACAGACCCATGTCACGTGTCGAGGCACGGCGTGCGGCGCGCGCGGCCAAGGAGAGCCCGGCCGTCGTCGCCAGCCGGTTCGTCGGCGAACTGTTCATCACGCTCGGTGTGCTGATGCTGCTGTTCGTCACGTACCAGCTGTGGTGGACGAACGTGCGCGCCGTTCAGTACGCCGGCCAGGAGACGCACAAGATCCAGGACGACTGGGCGAAGGCGAAGGGCGACCGCGCCCCCGGCGCCTTCGAGGCGGGCCAGGGCTTCGCCATCCTCCACATTCCCAAGCTGGACGTGGTCGCCCCGATCGCCGAGGGCATCAGCAAGGAGAAGGTCCTCGACCGCGGCATGATCGGGCACTACGCCGAGGGCGCGCTGCGCACCGCGATGCCGTCGGACGAGCAGGGCAACTTCGCGATCGCGGGCCACCGCAACACGCACGGCGAGCCCTTCCGCTACATCAACCGGCTGGGCCCCGGTGACCCGATCGTGGTCGAGACGCAGGACACGTACTACACGTACGAGATGACGAAGATGCTGCCGCAGACCTCGCCGTCCAACATCTCGGTCATCAATCCGGTGCCGCCGGAGTCGGGATTCACCGATCCCGGCCGATACATCACGCTGACGACGTGTACACCGGAATTCACGAGTACGTACCGATTGATCGTCTGGGGCAAGATGGTCGACGAACGACCGCGCAGCAAGGGGAAGCCCGACGCGCTTCTCGACTGACACATCATCACCACAGGGACGGGTGCGGTGACAACGAGGACCGAGCACGAAGAGCTGACCGGCGAGTCCGCGCCCCCGCCTCGGCGTACGGGCCGCCATCCCGTCGCGATCGCGATCAGCGTTTTCGGTGAACTCCTGATCACGGCGGGCCTGGTCCTGGGCCTCTTCGTGGCGTATTCCCTCTGGTGGACCAATGTGCTCGCCGACCGTGCGGCGACCAAACAGGGCGAGACCGTCCGCGACCGCTGGGCGGACGGGCCGGGCGCGCTGGACACCAAGGACGGCATCGGCTTCCTGCACGTTCCGTCGATGAAGAACGGCGAGGTGCTGGTCAAGAAGGGCACCGACGACGAGACCCTCAACGACGGCATCGCGGGCTATTACACGGACCCGGTGAAGTCGGCCCTGCCCTGGGACGAGAAGGGCAACTTCACCCTGGCGGCGCACCGCGACGGTCATGGCGCCAAGTTCCACAACATCCACAAGGTGCGGTCGGGCGACTCGATCGTCTTCGAGACCAGGGACACCTGGTACGTCTACAAGGTGTTCAAGGAGCTTCCCGAGACGTCGAAGTACAACGTCGACGTGCTGCTGCCGGTGCCGAAGGGCTCGGGCGCGAAGAAGCCCAGCCGCTACATCACGCTGACGACCTGCACACCGGTCTACACGTCGAACTACCGCTACATCGTGTGGGGCGAGCTGCTGCGCACGGAGAAGGTCGACAAGGACCGTACGAAGCCGGCCGAGCTGCGCTGACGTCCCTGGCGGCGGGGGTGCCCTCCGGCCGGGGCACGCCCCGGGTGGTTCCGGTGGTTTCTTCCGTCACCATGGGCACGGTGGCAACACGGCCGTGCCGTCACCAAGGCCATGGTGACGGAAGCGGAAGGGCCCCGGTCACCCGTTGCCGGGTGACCGGGGCCCGATGAGGCCGGGGCCGGGTCAGTGCCTCCGCTCGCTGTCCGGGCCGCCGAAGGAGTTGCCGTCCCCGCCGCCCGGAATGGTCATCACTTTGACCTCGCTGTTCTTGTCGGCCTGTTGTCCCTGGCCGGGCTGGGAGGCGACGATCCGGGCATCGTCGTTGTTCGGGCCCCGCACCTCGCCGAGCCGTAGTCCCGCCCCGGCGAGCAGGTTCTTCGCCTCTCCGAGGGACTTGCCCTGGATCTCGGGAACCGTGGTCTGCTCCGGCTGCTGCGGTCCCTTGGAGACGCTCAGGACAACCTGCACATCTTTCGCCTGCTTGCTGGGACCGGAGGGGGTCTGACCGGTGACCGTACCTGCTGGTTCGTCCGAATCCACCGGCGTCTGAGAGACGTTGGTGAAGCCAAGGGGCGTGAGCTGGGCCAGTGCCTGCTCGACGGTCCGACCGCGGACGTCCGGCAGATCCGCCATCTGCTGCTTGGCGACCGTGATCGTGATCTCGGAGTTCTTCTCGGCCTTCTCGCCGCCCGCGGGGTCCTGCTTGATGACCGTGCCCGGGTTGGCCTCGGACTCGACCGCGGTGACGTTGACCGTGAAGCCCTTCTCCTCAAGGAGCTTGCGGGCGTTGGCCTCGGACTTCTCCGTGACGTCCGGGACCTCGACCTTCGGTGCACCGGTGGAGACGACGACCGTGACGGTGTCCTTCACCGGCATCTTGCCGTCGGCGGTCGGGGTCTGGCTGCAGATCTTGCCCTTGGGCTGGTCCTCGCAGGGTTCCTGTGAGCCGACCTTGAGGACGACATCAGCAGTGTCCGCGAGTTTCTGGGCCTCGTCCACGGTCGATCCGACCAGGTTCGGCACACCGACCTGGTCGTTGTCGGTGCTGCTGAACATCGATTTGCCGATCAGTATCGCGCCGATCAGGACCAGGAGACCGGCGACGACCAGCAGGATCGTCGAGGCGTTGTTCTTCTTCTGGCGGCGACGGTCCGGGCGGTCGTCGTAGCCGTAACCGCCGTCGTCCGGGTTGACGGGGGGAAGCATGGAGGTGGCGCCCGCGCCGTGCTGGTCGGCGGAGTGCAGCGCCGTGGTGGGCTGATCGCCGTAACCGCCGCCGTAACCGGGCGCGGCCATCGCCGCGGCGGCGACGGGCTGACCGTCGAGGCACGCCTCGATGTCGGCGCGCATCTCGTCGGCCGACTGATAGCGGTAGTCGGGGTCCTTGACCAGGGCCTTCAACACGATCGCGTCCATCGCGGGCGTGATCTCGGGGTCGAAGTTGCTGGGCGGCTGCGGCTCTTCCCGGACGTGCTGGTAGGCGACCGCGACGGGGGAGTCCCCGACGAACGGCGGCCGGACGGTGAGCAGCTCGTAGAGCAGGCAGCCCGTCGAGTACAGGTCGGAGCGTGCGTCGACCTGCTCGCCCTTGGCCTGCTCCGGCGAGAGGTACTGGGCGGTGCCGATGACGGCCGCGGTCTGGGTCATCGTCATGCCGGAATCGCCCATGGCGCGGGCGATGCCGAAGTCCATGACCTTGACCTGGCCGGTGCGCGTCAGCATGACGTTCGCCGGCTTGATGTCCCGGTGGACGATGCCCGCGCGGTGCGAGTACTCCAGCGCCTGGAGGATGCCGATGGTCATCTCCAGGGTGCGCTCGGGCAGCAGCTTGCGGCCGGAGTGCAGAAGCTCCCTGAGGGTCGATCCGTCGACGTACTCCATCACGATGTACGGGATGGAGACCCCGTCGACGTAGTCCTCGCCGGTGTCGTAGACGGCGACGATCGCCGGATGGTTGAGCGACGCGGCGGACTGGGCCTCACGGCGGAACCGGGCTTGGAAGGACGGGTCGCGTGCCAGGTCGGCCCGGAGTGTCTTCACAGCTACGGTGCGGCCGAGCCGGGTGTCGTGTGCGAGGTAGACCTCGGCCATGCCACCACGGCCGAGCACCGAGCCCAGCTCGTACCGGCCGCCGAGGCGACGCGGCTCTTCCATAACTGTTCCAGCCCTCTCCGTCAGTCCCGACCGCACCGATGCGCGGTCCGGCGGTGTGCTGCTCGCGCCTACGCTACCGGCCGCGCACTACCCGGTCGGCCCGGAGACCGGACCTGATACCTGACCGGTATCCGAAGGTGCAGGTATGACCCTTGGTGTGATGGTCATCACCTCTTGTTGATGACCGCGTTCATGACGGCCTTGGCGATCGGGGCGGCCAGACCGCCACCGGAGATGTCGCCCCGGTTCGCGTCGCCGTCCTCGACGACCACGGCCACGGCGACGGGAGAGCCCTTGTCGGTCTTGGCGTACGAGATGAACCAGGCGTACGGCTTCTCGCTGTTGTTGAGGCCGTGCTGGGCGGTACCGGTCTTGCCGCCGACCGTGACGCCGGGGATCTGGGCGTTCTTGCCGGTGCCGTCCTGGACGACCGTCTCCATCATCGACTGGAGCTTCTGCGCGTTCTCGGCCGAAAGGGGCTGGCCGAGCTGTTCCTGCTTGTGGGTGTAGATGACGTCCAGGCCGGGCGCCTGGCGCTGGGCGACCATGTACGGCTGCATCAGCTTGCCGTCGTTGGCGACGGCGGCGGCGACCATGGCCATCTGGAGCGGGGTGGAGCGGTTGGACGCCTGGCCGATGCCGGCCATGGCGTTCTGCGGCCGGTTGTCCTTGGGGTAGACGCTGGCGTTGGCCCGTACCGGGGTGAAGATCTCCTTGTTGAAGCCGAACTTGTCCGACTGGTCGATCATCTTCTGGTTGCCCAGGTCATCGCTGATCTTGCCGAAGACGGTGTTGCAGGACCACCGCAGAGCCTCCCGGAGCGAGGCGTTCTCACACGGGATGTTGCCCTCGTTGTTCAGCGGCCGTGTCGACAGGGGCAGCTGCCAGGGCAGCGGCGAGTTCGTCTTCGCGTCGATGTCGGTGTACAGCCCGTTCTCCAGGGCTGCGGCGGCGGTGACGACCTTGAAGGTCGAGCCCGGCGGGTAGGTCTCGCGCAATGCCCGGTTGAGCATCGGCTTGTCCTTGTCCTTCAGGAGCCCCTGCCAGGCTTCCGTATCCTTCTTGGAGTTGCCCGCGAAGGTCGAGGGGTCGTAGGAGGGGGTGCTGGCGAGGGCCAGGATGGCTCCGGTCTGCGGGTCGAGTGCCGCGACGGCGCCCTTCTTGTCGCCGAGCCCCCTGAACGCGGCCTTCTGCGCGGCGGAGTTGAGGGTGGTGACGATGTTGCCACCCTGCTTCTTCTCACCGGTGAACATCGACAGCGTCCGGTCGAAGAAGAGCTGGTCGTCGTTGCCGGTGAGGATGCCGTCCTCGAGCTTCTCGATCTGCGAGGCGTCGAACGCCTGGGAGGAGTAACCGGTCACGGGGGCCCACATGGGGCCGTCCTTCCAGACCCGCTTGTACTTGAAGTCGCCTTCCTTGGTCTCGACCGAGCCGGTGACCGGATTGCCGTCGACGATGATGTTGCCGCGCTCGTGCGCGTAGCGCTCGATGCGGACGCGGCGGTTCTCCTTCCGGCTGTTCAGTTCGTCGGCGCGCACGTACTGGAGGTAGTTGGTGCGCACGAGCAGAGCGAGGATGAGGACACCGCAGAAGATCGCGATCCGGCGCAGGGGCTTGTTCACGTTCGGACCACCTGGGTCATCTCGGCGTCGGGGGACGGTGCGGGGGCCGGTGCGGGGCGGCGGGCGGTGTCGCTGATCCGGATCAGGATGGCGATCAGCGCCCAGTTGGCGAGCACGGACGAACCACCGTAGGCCATGAAGGGCATGGTCATACCACTGAGCGGGATGAGCCCCGTCACGCCGCCGGCGACCACGAAGATCTGGATCGCGAAGGCGCCGGACAGTCCGACGGCGAGCAGCTTGCCGAAGGGGTCGCGGGCGGCGAGCGCCGTACGGATACCCCGCTCGATGATCAGGCCGTAGACCAGCAGGACGGCCATCATTCCGGCCAGGCCCAGCTCCTCGCCGACGGTGGAGAGGATGAAGTCGGCGTTGGCGGCGAACATGATCAGGTCGGAGTGGCCCTGGCCCAGGCCGGTGCCGAGCGTGCCGCCGGAGCCGAAGGCCATCAGCGACTGGGCGAGCTGATCGCTCTGTGCCCACGTCGCCTCGGCGAACGGGTCGAGCCAGGCGTTCACACGGGACTGCACATGGGACTCGAAGGACGCGACCCCCACGGCGCCGACCGCGGACATCAGCAGACCGAAGACGATCCAGCTGGTCCGTTCCGTGGCGACGTACAGCATCACCACGAAGAGGCCGAAGAACAGCAGCGAGGTACCGAGGTCGGTCTCGAAGACCAGGATCAGGATCGACAGGGCCCAGATCGTGATGATCGGACCGAGGTCCCGTCCGCGCGGCAGGTACATCCCCATGAAGCGGCGACTGGCCAGCGCCAGCGCGTCACGTTTCACCATGAGGTAGCCGGAGAAGAACACCGCGATCAGGATCTTGGCGAACTCCCCCGGCTGGATGGAGAACGGGCCGAGGCTGATCCAGATCTTGGCGCCGTTCACCGCGGGGAAGAACATCGGCACGATCAGCAGGACCAGCGCCACGGCCATCGAGATGTAGGTGTAGCGCTGCAGGATGCGGTGATCCTTGAGGATCATCAGCACGGCGACGAAGAAGGCGACGCCGATCGCGGAGTAGAGCAGCTGCTTGGGGGCGTCCGGACTGTACGCCCCGTACAGGTATTCAGCCCGTTTGATCAGTCGTTCCGACTGGTCGAGCCGCCAGATCAGCACCAGCCCCAGACCGTTGAGCAGGGTCGCCAGCGGCAGCAGCAGCGGGTCCGCGTAGGGGGCGAACTTGCGCACCACGAGGTGGGCGACGCCGCCGAGCAGGATGAGACCGCCGCCGTAACCCAGCATGCCGGGCGGGAGTTTGCCGTCGATGGCGAGCCCGACGTTGGCGTACGCGAACACCGAGATGCCGATGGCGAAGACCATCATCATCAACTCGGTGTTGCGACGGCTGGGCGCGTCGATCGCGCCGATCGTGGTGGTATTCGTGACAACGCTCATGGTGCTGAAGGCCCCCTACGGCTTTACGGCTTACCGCACTGCGGGACCAGCTTTTTCTCTTCCGCCGAGAGGCTGGGACCGGGAGTGGGGGTCGCTGCGGTCGACTTGGTCTTGGAGGCGCCCGGTTCGTCGAACGCCTTGGTGGCGTCCGATCCCGTGCCACCGGCCCGGGCCTCGTCGGAGTGGGCCTTCTCGGCCGCGCGCCGCTGGGCGTCCTTCTTGCAGGCGGATGCCTGGAGGGCGAGTTCGTCGATCTTCTCGCGGGCGGAGACGAGGTCGCTCTCGGCGATCGTCGACTCCACCTGCTTGCGCTGATAGGCCGGGAGGTACTTGAGTTCGATCTCGGGGTGGTCCTTCTCGACCTTCGAGAGCGAGACCCACGCCAGGTCCTGGCTGATGCCCCGGAACAGCGCGACGTGCTCGTTGTTCGCGCCGACGTAGAACTGGTTCTGGGTCCAGCGGTAGCCGCTGTAGACGCCGCCGCCGATGACGGCCAGCGCCAGGGCGGTGTAGAAGGACCTTTTGAGCCACTTCCGGCCGCCGCCCGGCTTGACGAAGTCCTCGTCGGTGTACGCGTCGAAGGAGCTCTCGGGCAGCTCTCCGTAGTCGGCGGCGTCGCCGCTCCCGGGCGGCCCGAACCCGCCCGCGGGAGGCGGTACGGGGCGGCCCAGGCCGGCCGCCCGCCCGGCGGGGGTCTGCATGGCGGCCGTGCTCTCGGCGGCGGCCATCTGCGCGGCCTGGTTCTCGGCGACCGCGCCCACGACGACCGGGATGTCGTTGAGCCGCCCGGACAGGGTGTCGCTGTTGTCCACGTCGAGGACATCGGCGACGATGCAGGTGATGTTGTCCGGGCCACCGCCGCGCAGGGCGAGCTGGATCAGTTCCTGGATGGTCTCCTGGGGGCCCTGGTAGCTGGCGAGGGTCTCCTCCAGCGTCTGGTGGGAGACGACGCCCGAGAGCCCGTCGGAGCAGATCAGATAGCGGTCTCCGATCCGCACCTCACGGATGGAGAGATCGGGCTCGACGTGGTCGCCACTGCCCAGCGCCCGCATCAGGAGGGCCCGCTGCGGGTGGGTGGTGGCCTCCTCCTCGGTGATCCGGCCCTCGTCGACCAGCCGCTGGACCCAGGTGTGGTCCTGCGTGATCTGGGTGAGCACACCGTCGCGCAGCAGATACGCACGGGAGTCGCCGACGTGGACGAGACCGAGGCGCTGCCCGGTCCAGAGCAGGGCGGTGAGCGTGGTGCCCATGCCCTCCAGCTGGGGGTCCTCCTCGACCATCATGCGCAGCTGTTCGTTGGCCCGCTGGACCGCCGAGCCGAGCGAGGTGAGGATGTCCGAGCCCGGGACGTCGTCGTCGAGCTGGACGAGAGTGGAGATCACCTCGGAGCTGGCGACCTCGCCGGCCGCCTGACCGCCCATGCCGTCGGCGATGGCGAGAAGGCGCGGACCGGCGTAGCCGGAGTCCTCGTTGCCCTCCCGGATCATGCCCTTGTGCGATCCGGCGCCGAAGCGCAGGGAAAGACTCATGCGCACCTCGCCCGTCGGCTCGGGGTACCGCCGGTCTCGAGCCACACTGCCCACCCTCCGGTCGGGAGCCGGGCCGGGGCCGTTGCCCGGGCTGCTGCGGCTCGCTCGCTCCGCTCGCTCATTGTCGTACTACTTCCGCAGCTCGATGACGGTCTTGCCGATACGGATCGGCGCGCCCAGCGGAACAGGCGTCGGGGTGGTGAGCCGGGTCCGGTCGAGGTACGTGCCGTTGGTGGACCCGAGGTCCTCGACGATCCACTGGCCGTCACGGTCCGGGTAGATCCTGGCATGCCGGCTGGACGCGTAGTCGTCGTCCAGCACGATCGTCGAATCGTGGGCCCGTCCCAGCGTGATGGTCTGCCCCTGGAGCGCGACCGTGGTGCCGGTGAGCGACCCCTCGGAGACGACCAGCTTCGTGGGCGCTCCGCGGCGCTGGCGGCCGGACTGCTGGCGCTGCTGCGGCGGCGCCGCGGCGCTCTGTCGCGCCTGCTGTGGTCGTGCGTCGTTCGCGGTGCGGCGCGAGCCGCGCTGCGTGACGCGCGTTCCGAACAGATCGCTGCGGATGACCTGGACGGCCACGATGACGAACAGCCACAGAACAGCCAGGAAACCCAGCCGCATGACCGTCAGGGTCAGCTCTGACATTGCCCCCGCTTCACCCTTCGGCTTGCCGGTAAACGATGGTGGTGCTGCCCACGACGATCCGCGAGCCGTCGCGGAGCGTAGCGCGGGTGGTGTGCTGCCCGTCCACCACGATGCCGTTGGTGGACCCGAGATCCTGGATCGTCGAGGGCGTTCCGGTCCGGATCTCGCAGTGCCGGCGCGATACGCCGGGATCATCGATCCGCACGTCGGCGTCGGTGCTGCGCCCCAGTACCAGCGTCGGGCGGGAGATCTGGTGCCGTGTGCCGTTGATCTCGATCCAGCGCCGCACCTGCGCGTTCGACGGGGAGCCGGGGCCGGGGGCTCCCGGCGGCGGGGCCGTGGGCATGGGCGGGGCGGCGGTGGGCGGGTATCCGTAGCCGCCGGTGGGCTGCGGGGTACGCCCCTGGCCCGGGTACGGGGACTGGCCGTGCTGTCCCGGGTGGTTCGGCGCGTCCGGCCGACCGAGGTCCTGGTGCTGTGACGAACTCGACGCCAGGGTGCGGCTGCGCACCCGGTAGAGACCGGTGTCGAGGTCGTCGGCCTTCTCCAGGTGGACCTTGATCGGGCCCATGAAGGTGTACCGCTGCTGCTTGGCGTAGTCGCGGACCAGCCCGGAGAGTTCGTCGCCCAACTGGCCCGAGTACGGGCTGAGTCGCTCGTAGTCGGGGGTGCTGAGCTCGACGATGAAGTCGTTGGGGACGACGGTCCGCTCGCGGTTCCAGATCGTCGCGTTGTTGTCGCACTCGCGCTGGAGGGCTCCCGCGATCTCCACCGGCTGGACCTCGGACTTGAAGACCTTGGCGAAGGTGCCGTTGACCAGACCCTCGAGACGCTGCTCGAAACGCTTCATGACTCCCATGGGGCACCTCCTCCGTTGTGGTCGTCCCGGTACTGCTTACTGATCGTATCCACGCGTCGGGAAATCGGCTGGTTCCCCTTGTCTGCCCTGTGGATGAGTGTCACCTCTCACACGGATCGTAGAGGCGGCCTCCTGACAGTGTCCCGCACAAGGGGGGTACTGAGGAGGAGTGGGGGGCGGCCGCTCGGCGTTCCCGGTTCCCGCCAGGTCTTCGATGAAACAACGGATGTGAATCCACCCTCTCCAGCGTGCTAATCTTCCGGATGTCGCCAGGCGAACGCACCAAACGGTGGGGGAGCCCGGAAACACCACTCATGCGCGAGTGGCGGAACGGCAGACGCGCTGGCTTCAGGTGCCAGTGTCCTTATGGACGTGGGGGTTCAAATCCCCCCTCGCGCACAAAGGAAGAAGCCCCACGGATCAACGATCCGTGGGGCTTCTTCGTTTCCGGTGTGCCATGACATTTTCGGCCCTTTCCGGCACTTCCCGTCGTTCCTGTCATTCGGAGCAGCTTTCCGGTGTTCTGCGACGCTCCCTGGTGTTCATGGTGGCTTCCCGGCGTTCTCGGTGCTCTCGAAGGGGCTCCTGGTGTTCTCGGCGCTCTTGGGGTGTGGTCGGATCCCTTCTGTTTCCCCCTCGCCCACCCCGGTCTTCTCGTGATCTCCATGCGCGGGGCGAAGACTTTCGTCGGAGCGGGGGCGACGAAAGTGGGGCGTCGCAGGCATACGGGGCTGTCTAGGGTGCAAGACGTGTACGCGATATCGAAGCTCCGGGCCGGGTGGCGGTGGTGGGCCGCGCCCGAGCTGTGGTCCCGGCGCAGAACGGCCGGCGAGGCGGTGCTGGCCATGGTGCTGGGGCTGCTCGCGGCCGGCACGGAGGAGTTGCTGGGCAGCGGGGGACCGCGCTTGTGGGCGGTTTCGGTCGCGGTCGTGGTGCTGTCCCTGATGAGGCGCCGACTCCCGGTGACGGTGCTGGTGGTGACCTCCGCCCTGGCCGGTCTCTCCGGCGGCTTCGCCTTGCTGCTGATGGTCGTGGCCTGGAGTTCCGGGCGCAGGATCGCGGGGGCGGGGCGGGCCCTGGGCGCCTTCACCGCCTCGTACGCGCTCTACGCGGGGCTGACCGTCGCGATGAACTGGACCTCGCTGCGCCCCCTGACGCAGGTCCTGTTCACCACTCTCTACTTCCTCGCGACGACGCTCGTGCCCGGTCTCGCCAGCCGGTACTGGACACAGCGCCGTACCCTGCTGCACGCCCTCCAGGAGCGCAATGCCCAGCTCATCCGCGAGCGGGCCATGATCGTGGGCCAGGCGCGGCTCATGGAGCGCCAGCGGATCGCTCAGGACATGCACGACAGCCTCGGTCATCAACTTGCGCTCATCTCCGTCCACACGGGTGCGCTGGAGGTCGACCGGGAGCTGACGGAGCGGCAGCGGGAAGTGGTCGGGGTGCTGCGGGGCGCCTCGGTGCACGCGATGCACGAGTTGCGCGAGGTCGTCGGCATTCTCCGGGACGGCGTCGAGGCACCGGCGCACGGCGCCGAGGGCGGGCAGCCGGCGGCGCGCGGGACGGCGGGCATCGAGGAACTGACGGAGGCCGCGCGGGCCGCCGGGAGCGCGGTGCGGCTCCGCCGGACCGGCGAGGTGCGGGAGCTGGCGGGCCCCTCGGACCGGGCGGCCTATCGCATCGTCCAGGAGGCGCTGACCAACGCGTACAAGCACGCACCGGGTGCGGCGATCACGGTCGAGCTGCGCTACGAGCCGGATTCCTTCGTCGTCGAGATCGTCAACGGGCCGCAGAGCGAGGCGCAGCCTGCGGGGGAGGTGGTGAGCGGCGGGCAGGGGCTGCCCGGTCTGCACGAGCGGGCCCGGCTGGTCGGCGGCATGGTGCACACCGGCCGGACGGAGAACGGGGGCTTCCGGGTGGCCGGAGTGCTTCCCTACGGCACCGAGGGAGCGCCCGGGGGTGTGGTGGGGGCGCCGTTGGTCGACATGGAGGACGACTTTCGGCAGCAGTCGCAGCAGGCCCCGCAGGGGAACGGTGGTCCGGTCATGGACTGGACGGTTTCCGAGCGGGAGTTGGCGATGGGCGGCAACAGGAGGAGCACGGGCACCGGGATCGCGCTGGGCTGCGGCATAGGAGTGGGAGCGCTGGTGCTGCTGGTGCTGGCCTGTGGATGGGGCCTTTACTTCCTGACGACGGAGCTGGACAAAGCGACGATCGAACCGAGCCAGTACGAGTCGATCAAGGTCGGGACGCCCGAGGACGAGGTGCGGGAGCAACTGCCGGCCGGGGATACATTCGTCGTGGCCGGACTGGACCGAGAGGGGCCACAGAAGCCGGCCGGGGCACGGTGCCTGGTCCTGATGTCCACCGAGCTGGGCGACGACCTCAATACCGAGCCCGTGTTCCGGTTCTGTTTCCGGGACGGCAAGCTGATCGAGAAGAGGTCCTACGAGGTCGTCGGCAGATGAGGCGCCCGGGACGAGTGCGGGGGTGCGAGTGAAGTGACGGGGCAGCCGATCAGGGTCGTCATCGCTGATGACGAGCCCCTCATCCGGGCCGGGATACGGATGATCCTCACCTCCGACCCCTCCATCGAGGTCGTCGCGGAGGCCCCCAACGGGCGCGAGGCCGTGAAGCTGGCCCGTGCCCACGCGGTGGACGTGGTGCTGCTCGACATACAGATGCCGGTGATGGACGGGCTCACGGCGCTGGCGGAACTGCGTACGGCGGCTCCGAAGGCGCGGGTGATCGTGCTCACCACGTTCGGTGAGCGGGAGAACGTCCTGCGGGCGCTGGAACAGGGAGGCGCCGGCTTCCTGCTCAAGGACACCGCCCCGGCCGAACTGATCCAGGCCGTGCGGGCCGCGGCGGCTGGGGACGCGTATCTTTCGCCCGCTGCCACCCGGCATGTGGTGGATCAGCTGAGCCTGGGGCGGGCCGCGGTCCGGGGTGAGGAGGCGCGGCAGCGGGTCGCGGCGCTCAGCGAGCGGGAACGGGAGGTTCTCGCCCTGCTCGGGGAAGGGCTCTCCAACGCGGACGCGGGCCGTCGCCTGCACATGAGCGAGGCGACGGTGAAGACGTATGTGAGTCGGATTCTGGCGAAGCTGGGGTGTGACAACCGGGTCCAGGCCGCTCTGCTGGCGAGGGACGCGGGGCTGTAGAGGGAGGTCTGGGTGGGGGCCGCCCATGGCCGGTTCGACCTGGGCTGCGGGGCGTCCGGTGCGAGACGGAGTGGCGGGGACTGGTCGGGCCGTCGGGCCGTTGAGCTGTGTTTCACGTGGAACACCCCATTGTGGGGAGTTCTGTGATGTGGGTGTTCTCGTACGGAATCGTCCCGGTCCTCGTTCCCTTGCCGTCGTGGGGCGGGCCTGGCGATGACCTGACTGGTCGGTCCGGCCGGGTCCTGGCGGCGGAAGGCGGCCGTCGGTGACGGAAGGCAGCCTCGGTGACGGTTCCGGCGGGGACGAATCGGGTCGGCACCACCGATGCCGCCGAAGCGGTCGGGCGAAGGGACGCACGGGCGGGGCGGCACGTCGGGACCGACGCCCGGACTGGTACAGAGCACCAGGGGCTGGAGGGAGCCGTCGGCGTCCGACCGGGGCAGCCGACCGGGGTGTCCGACCGGGGCAGGATCGCCGTTCGCGGACTGGTGAGTCCACAGGTTGGGTGGAAGTTTTCCACAGAATTGTCCACAGGGGGAGACGGCTTTCGGCGAGCAGAGGTAGCGTCATCGCGATCGATCTGCGACGGGGCGCAGGGCCGGTGGCAGGACGGACTCGGGGGAGGCTGCGCGGCATGCGCGACATCGAAGCGACCGCGTCGGGGCGGGAGGCGGCGGGCCGGGCGACGGTGCCGGACGGAGCGGCGGCGCCGGATCAGGGGTCGGCGGCCGGGCGTCCGCGCATTCCGGCCGTGCCCGGATTCGTGCCTCGGGTGCGCACGGTGGCCAGGGGCGGCGGGCAGGTGTCGCGGTCGCCCAAGGCGGCGGGCAAGGCGCTGCGGGAGCGGGTGCCCAGGGCCTCGCACTCGTCCTTGGTCCTTCCGTCCGCTCGGCCCGATGCCGTGCGAGCGGTCGAACAGTCGAATCTGGGCAGGGTTCCCGCTCTCGCCCCGATACGGGTGGGGCGGATGGCGGCCACACCGTTCGCCTTCCTGCGTGGCTCGGCCGGACTGATGGCGCACGACCTGGTGGGCACGCCGGTCAGCGGGGTGGGTGCCCAGCTCTGCGGCGATGCGCATGCGGCCAATTTCGGGTTGTACGGCGATGCGCGGGGCAGCCTCGTCATCGACCTGAACGACTTCGACGAGACCGTGTTCGGCCCCTGGGAATGGGACCTCAAGCGCCTCGTCACCTCGCTGGTGCTGGCCGGGCGGGAGGCCGGGGCGGACGAGGACACCTGCCGCCGGGGCGCGTACGACACGGTGGGCGCCTACCGGCGGACGATGCGGCTGCTGGCCGGACTGCCCGCGCTCGACGCCTGGAACGCCATCGCGGACGAGGAACTCGTCTCGCACACGGACGCGCGGGATCTGCTCGGCACGCTGGAGCGCGTCTCGGAGAAGGCCCGCAGCAACACCAGCGCCCGTTTCGCCGCCAAGTCCACCGAGGACTCCGGGGAGGGAGGCCGCCGCTTCGTCGACGCCCCGCCCGTGCTGCGGAGGGTTCCGGACGAGGAGGCCGCGGCGGTGGCGGCGGCGCTGGGCGGCTACCTGGACACGATCCCCGAGGAGCTCGTGCCGCTCCTGGGCAGGTACGCCATACACGACGTGGCGTTCCGGGTGGTCGGTACGGGGAGCGTCGGCACCCGGTCGTACGTGGTGCTCCTGCTCGATCACCGGGGCGAGCCCCTGGTGCTCCAGGTGAAGGAGGCACGGCCCTCCGCACTCGCGCCGTACCTGCCGGCCATCGGGTTCGACGTGCCGGAGGTGGCGCACGAGGGGCGCCGGGTGGTGTCGGGGCAGAGACGAATGCAGGTCGTGAGCGACATCCTGCTGGGCTGGGCCACCGTGGACGGGCGTCCCTACCAGGTACGGCAGTTCAGGAACCGCAAGGGCAGCGTGGACCCGGCGGCTCTGGCGGCCGACCTGGTGGACGACTACGGCCGGATGACCGGGGCGCTGTTGGCGCGGGCCCATGCGCACAGCGCCGACCCGCGACTGATCGCCGGATACTGCGGCAAGAACGATGAACTGGACACGGCGGTGGCCGCGTTCGCGGTGACGTACGCGGACCGTACGGAGGCGGACCACGCTGAGTTGCTGCGGGCCATAGCGGCGGGACGGATAGCCGCCGAGCGGGGCGTGTAGGGCGTGCGGAGGCGGTGTCGCGCCACCGTGTGTCCTCGGGGCGGCGGCGGTGCCCATACGCTGGTCGGGTGACGCACGAAGCCGCCGGGGTGCCGACCACCCGGAACGACGATGACCGACAGGACGACGACCGGCAGTACGAGCAGCACGCCCGGCCCGAGCGGGACGGTCGGCCGGCCGACGGTGGGCCGGAGACCGGCGCCGCCGGGAGCACGGGAGCCGCGGACGGGGCGGCCGAGGAGCAACGGCCCGAGGCGCGGCTCGCCAGGGCTGTACGGGCGGCGGAGCAGGCGCTGATCGAGTTCGAGATCGCGGTGGAGACCTTCCGGGTCGAGATCGAGAACTTCTCCCGGCTGCACCACCAGAAGCTCGGGCCGATGTACGCGCGTCTCGACGAGCTCGATGCGCAGATCTTGGAGGCCCGGGCCGCCAGAACGGGTGATCCCGAGGATCTGCGCAAGGCTCGGGAGGCTCGGGCGGCCGTGATGCCGATGCCGGGTGTCGACGAGCTGTTCTACGACTGGATCGATTCCGATGGGCTGTCCCCCGAGGCGGCGGCGATGCTGAACGAGCAGCCGGTACGGCCGCCGAAGCGGGTCCGGCCGACCGAGGAGGCGCGCAAGCTCTACCGTGAGCTGGCGCGCAAGGCCCACCCGGACCTGGCTCAGGACGAGACGGAGCGGGCCCGCCGGGAGGAGTTCATCACCCGCGTCAACGCCGCGTACGGGCGTGGGGACGAGGTGCTGCTGGCGGAGCTGGCGCAGGAGTGGGCGGCGGGTCCGGCGGTGCCGGAGGCGGAGCCGAGCGAGAGCGAGGAGCTCTACGCCCGGCTGAACTGGCTGGCCGAGCGCAAGGAACTCCTGACGGCGCTGGCGCGCGAGCTGGAGGAGAGCGCCATCGGGGCCATGCTGCGGATGGCGCCCGACGATCCGGACCGGCTGCTCGACGAGATCGCCGATCAGTTGCTGACCGAGGTCGCCCGGCGCGAGGAGGAGCTGGCGGAACTGGTGCAGTAGCGTTCCTGGTGACTCAGGAGCGTTCGTACGAGAGAAGGAACCCCCCATGAATTTCGCCCCGCTGCCCTCGTTGGATGCCGCGGCGGTTCCGTCGGACGGCTTCGTGCTGGACGTCCGGGAGGAGGACGAGTGGGCGGCCGGGCACGTCGAAGGCGCCCTGCACATTCCGATGAGTGACTTCGTGGGGCGTTTCGGCGAGCTGACCGAGGCCGTCGGGGACGGTCGGCGCGTGCATGTGATGTGCCGGGTGGGCGGCCGGTCCGCCCAGGTCACCCAGTACCTGGTGGGCCAGGGCATCGATGCCGTCAACATCGACGGCGGCATGCTCGCCTGGGAGGGCGCCGGGCGCCCGATGGTCACCGACAACGGCAGCCCGGCCGTCGTGCTCTGAGACGGCCCGGCGCGTCCACTCGAACCGGAGAAATCCTGAGCCAGCGACATCCTGAAGCCGGAGGCGTCCTGGACCGGGGGTGCTGAACGAGGGGTCTCCCGAACCGGGAGGCGTGCCGGTGCCGTCCGGCCGGCGTGCCGTGGAGGTCAGCCGAGGAGGTGGGCGGCCAGCAGGTCGCCCAGTGCTTCCTCGTGCGCGGCCGCCGGGCCGAGGGAGAGTTCCACCTGTTTCGCCCAGGCATGGAAGCGGTGCAGTGGGTAGTCGGTGTCCGCGCCGAAGCCTCCATGCAGATGCTGTGCCGTCTGCACGACCCGTCGCACACCGTCCGAAGCCCAGATCTTCGCCACGGCGATGTCGCCCTCGACCGGAAGGGCGCCACCGGCCCCGGTGGACAGGCGCCAGGCCGCCTGCCAGAGCGTGACCTCCATGGCCTGAAGGTCGATGTAGCGGTCCGCGGCCTGTACGGCGACGGCCTGGAAGGTCGCGATCGGATGGCCGAACTGCTCGCGTCTGCCGGTGTATTCGCTCGTCATGGCGAGCACGGCCTCGCCCAGTCCCAGTGCGAGTGCGCACGTTCCGGTGGTGAGCAGGGCGCGCAGCCACTCCCAGGCCCCGGGAGTGTCGATCAGCGCGTCGCTGCCGACGCGTACGGAATCCAGCCGGACCTCGGCGAACGGTTCACCATTGGTGGAGATCTGCTCGGCCAGGGTGATGCCTTTCTGGGAGGGCCGGACGAGGGCGAGGACCGTTTGGCCCTCGTCCGTACGGGCGGGAACGGCGATCCAGTCCGCGGATCCCGCCCACGGCACCCCCGTCTGCACTCCGTCCAGCACCCAGACGGAGTCGTCGCACCCGCGGTCGGCCGCGTCACGGCGATCGCCACCGGGAGCATCATCCGGGGCGCCACGGGGGGCATCTCCCGCGATGCTCCCGGTGGGGGCGTCGGTGGCGCTCCCGGCGCCTTCGACACGGTCCCGGCCGGTGGAGCTCCCACTCGCACGGCCTTCGCCGGATCGTTCGTCGTTCGCCCCTCGGCCCATTCCGGGGGCCGTTCCACAGTCCGCCATCCGGGCCTGCCGACGGGCGGTGACGGCGAGATCCGCCGGGTCGTGGCCGGAGCGGCCGTTGGCCCCGACGGTGAGGACCAGTTCCCCCCGGCCGACCCGGGGCAGCAGGCCGGCGGCAAGCGAGGGGTCGCCGTAGCGCTGGAGCGCCATCGCGACCGCGCTCGTCTCCAGCAGCGGTACCCGAGCGAGCACCTTCGCGGACTCCCGCAGCACCAGGCAGAGCGCGACGGGATCCAGCCCCGCTCCGCCGTGCTCCGGCGACAGCGTCAGGCTCAGCAAGTCGCTCGCGGCGAGCCGGGCCCACAGAGGCCGGTCGATGTCATCGGCCACCGCTCCCGCCACGAGGGCTGGGCTGGGCACACCGTCGGGTGCGACACCCGAGAAGACCGCTTCCGCGGCCTCCGCGGCCGCCTGCTGTTCCTCGGTGAAGGTGAAGTCCATCGTCCCGTCCTTCCGCGAACCGCCGTTCCTGTGCCCGTACCTGACGGAGCGTCAACTTAGAACAAATTCTACGGGAAGGGAACAGGAAGGCGTGAGCGGGCGTGCGAGGGGCGGGTGGAGGCCGAAGCGGGGTGAGCGGAGCCGGTGCGGCGGAGCGGGCGGATGTCGCGGGCGGGGTCAGCGGTCGAAGTCCAGCTCCACCTCCGGTGTCGCCGGATGGGACTGGCATGCCAGCACATATCCCGCGTCCGTCTCTTCGGGTTCCAGCGCGAAGTTGCGGTCCATCCGGACCTCGCCCGACACCAGGAACGCCCGGCAGGTCCCGCACACACCGCCCTTGCAGGCGTACGGCGCGTCGGAGCGGCTGCGCAGGATCGTCTCCAGCAGCGACTCGCCCTCCGGCACCGGCCAGGTGCCGGACCGGCCGTGCAGGGTGGCTGTGAGGCTGCTGTGGGCAGGCGCTTCGGGCCGGGGCCCGGTGACCGTCTCCGGGCCGTCGTCCACGTGGAAGATCTCTTGGTGGATGCGCGAACGGTCGACGCCCAACCCGCGCAGCGCGCCCTTTGCCGCCTGCACCAGTCCGAACGGCCCGCACAGATACCAGCCGTCCACCTCCGCCACCGGGAGCAGCGCCGGCAGCAGCCGGCCGAGCCGGTCCCGGTCCAGTCGGCCGGAGGGCAGGCCCGCTTGCTGCTCCTCCCGGGAGAGCGCCGTGACCAGTTGGAACCTGTCAGGGTGGCGGTCCTTCAGGTCGGCGACCTCGTCCAGGAACATCGTCGATCCGGCCGTCCGGTCGCTCCGGATCAGGCAGAAGGAGGCGTCCGGCTCCCGTTCCAGGAGCGTTGAGGCCATCGACAGCACCGGGGTGATTCCGCTGCCCCCGACGATCGCCGCGAAGCGCCCGGGGCGCGGCATGAGCACGAAACCGCCCATCGGGGGCATGGCCTCGACCACGTCGCCCACGACGAGTTCCTTCAGCGCGTAGGTGGAGAACACGCCGCCGTCGACGAGCCGGATGCCCACGCGCAGTGTCGGACCGGCCTGCTCCCCGGTGGCCGGGGAGCAGATCGAGTACGAACGGCGGATCTCCTCGCCGTCGACGGTGTAGCGGACATTGAGGTGCTGACCGGGTTTGTGGCGGAAGGTCTCGCGCAGCCCGGGCGGCACGGCGAGGGTGACGGCCGCCGAATCATCCGTGAGCCGTTCGATCGCGTGGACCCGGAGCGGATGGAACATCTACAACTCCTTGAAGTGGTCGAACGGTTCGTGACACGTCACGCACCGGCGCAGCGCCTTGCACGCCGTGGAGGAGAACCGGCTCAGCAGTTCCGTTTCGGCCGAGCCGCAATGCGGGCAGCGGACCGAGAGTGTGAGCGGGACCGGACCGCCGGCGGGGGCCGCGGCCGTGGCGTCGCACGGGCGCGGGGGCGCGATGCCGGACTCGGCCAGCTTGCGCCGACCCTCCGCGCTGATGTCGTCCGTGGACCATGCCGGGGAGAGCACGGTGACCACGGAGACGTCCGGTATGCCGTGGTCGTTCAGTACCCGCTGGATGTCGGCGGACATGGCCTCGATCGCCGGGCAGCCGGTGTACGTCGGGGTGAGGCGCACGGTGACCCGTCCGGGGGCGAGCACCTGCACGCCGCGCAGTACGCCCAGCTCCTCCAGTGTCAGCACGGGCATCTCGGGATCGGGCACGGAGCCCGCCAGCCGGTGCAGTTCCGCTTCGAGAGGGGTCTCGGTCACCATGTCGCCCCCGGGTGGCTGCGATGCAGATGCTGCATCTCGGCGAGCATCCGGCCGAAGGGTTCGGTGTGGATGCCCTGACGTCCGGCACCCGCCGTCCAGGCCGTGCACCGGGGGCCGTCCGGCACGGTCAGCGTGGCCCGCTCCAGCACGTCCGTGACGGATTTCGCCCAACCGTCCCGCAGCGACGGCCAGTCGACCTCCACCCCCTCGACGGGCTGGAACAGCTCGCCGGTGAACCGCCAGAGGGAGTCCACGGCGCGCTGCATCCGCTCATGACTCTCGGCCGTGCCGTCGCCGAGCCGCAGGGTCCAGTGCTCCGCGTGGTCCAGGTGGTACGCGACCTCCTTGACCGCCTTCGCCGCCAGACCCGCGAACGGGCCGTCGCCCACCGCCAGTTGCCCGTACAGCAGGTGCTGGTAGGCGGAGAAGTAGAGCTGCCGGGCGATGGTGTGGGCGAAGTCGCCGTTCGGCAGCTCGACCAGTTGGACGTTGCGGAAGGCGCGTTCTTCGCGCAGATACGCCAGTTCGTCCTCATCGCCCACGAGGGAGAGCAGCACACGCGCCTGCCCCAGCAGATCCAGTGCGATGTTGGCCAGCGCCACCTCCTCTTCCAGCACGGGGGCGTGGCCGGCCCATTCCCCCAGCCGGTGCGAGAGCACCAGCGCGTCGTCGCCGAGGGCGAGTGCCGCGGTCACAGGTGCTTCACCCCTTCGGGGATCTCGTAGAACGTCGGGTGCCGGTAGGGCTTGTCGGCGGCCGGTTCGAAGAACGAGTCCTTCTCGTCCGGCGAGGAGGCCGTCACCTGGGTGGACGGAACGACCCAGATGGAGACGCCCTCGGACCGGCGCGTGTACAGATCGCGTGCGTTGCGCAGGGCCATCTCCGCGTCCGGGGCGTGCAGGCTGCCCGCGTGGGTGTGGGACAGTCCGCGGCGCGAACGCACGAACACCTCCCACAGCGGCCAATCGGTCGAGCTGCTCATGCCGTCGCCTCCCCGTTGTTCCGTACCGGTGTGTGCTTCGCGGCGTACGCGGTTGCCGCGTCCCTGACCCAGGCGCCTTCCTCGTGCGCCCGGCGGCGTTGGCCGATGCGCTGCTCGTTGCACGGGCCGTTGCCCTTGAGGACCTCCTGGAACTCCGTCCAGTCGATCGTCCCGAAGTCGTGGTGTCCGTGCTGCTCGTTCCACCGCAGGTCCGGGTCCGGGAGGGTGAGGCCCAGGGCCTCGGCCTGCGGGACGCATATGTCCACGAAGCGCTGCCGCAGTTCGTCGTTGGAATGCCGCTTGATCTTCCAGGCCATCGACCGCGCCGAGTGGGCCGAGGCGTCGTCCGGCGGGCCGAACATCATCAGGGAAGGCCACCACCAGCGGTTCACCGCGTCCTGCGCCATTTCGTGCTGGGCCGGGGTGCCGCGGCTGAGGGCGAGCAGCAGCTCGTACCCCTGGCGCTGGTGGAACGACTCCTCCTTGCAGATGCGGACCATCGCCCGGGCGTAGGGGCCGTAGGAGCAGCGGCAGAGCGGCACCTGGTTGGTGATCGCGGCGCCGTCCACCAGCCAGCCGATCGCTCCGACGTCCGCCCAGGTCAGCGTGGGGTAGTTGAAGATCGATGAATACCGCTGGCGGCCCGCGTGAAGCTTGTCGAGCAGCTCGTCACGGCCGACGCCCAGCGTCTCCGTGGCGCTGTACAGGTAGAGCCCGTGTCCTGCCTCGTCCTGCACCTTGGCCATCAGGATCGCCTTGCGGCGCAGCGAGGGTGCCCGCGAGATCCAGTTGGCCTCCGGCTGCATGCCGATGATCTCGGAATGGGCGTGCTGGGCCATCTGCCGGATCAGCGAGGCGCGGTACGCGTCAGGCATCCAGTCGCGCGGCTCGATGCGCTCGTCGGCCGCCACCGCGGCGTCGAAAGCCGCTTGGAGCGCCTCCTCGGCCCCCCCGGCCCCACCCGCTTCCGTCTGCGTCGTCTGGCCCGCAGTCACTGCCGTCATCCCGGACTCCCTACCGACCGACCGATCGTTCGGTTCGCTGTCTACAATGGTGAGTCGACGGCCCGTAGGGTGTCAACCCTGTGGACAACTCACCGGGATCGACGGGGATCGGGGCGGGATGGATTCGTACGACCAAACGGACGGCGAGAACGCGAACGGGGGAGCTTCGCCGGGACCGGTGCGGGGGCGGCACGGGCCCGGCGAGACCACGTCGGCCGCCGATCCGGAACCCGGCCGAGCCTCCCCGGGCGGTATCGCCGCACTCTCCCTTCCGTACCAGGCCGTCGCGGCGATCGCGCTGTCGGTGATCGGGCTGGTCGCCTGCGCCCATCTGGCCATGGTCTTCCTGCACGTCGCACCGTCCAACACCCTGACCAAGCAGCACGGCGAAGCGGTCGACGACTGGATCTATCCGGAGTTCGAACAGAACTGGAAGCTGTTCGCCCCGAACCCGCTCCAGCAGAACGTGGCGGTGCACGTACGGGCCGAGGTGTCGGGAGCCGACGGCCGGCAGCACACCACCGCCTGGACCAACCTGACCGGCGAGGACATCGAGGCGATACGCGGCAACGTCATACCCAGCCACATCCACCAGAACGAACTGCGGCGCGCCTGGGACTTCTACATCAACTCCCACGACAACCAGAACCGGGCCAACGGCCTGCGCGGTGAGCTGTCCGAGCGCTACATCCGCCGCATCGCGATGCGGCGCCTCGCCGGACACGACTACGGCGGGACCGTCGAGCGCATTCAGCTCCGTTCCGAGGTGCGGTCCGTCGAGGCACCCGACTGGAGCAACGAGAAGATCGGCACCAAGCCGTCCTACCGGGTGCTGCCGTGGTGGGCCGTGACCCCCGCCGACCTTCCCGGGAAGGCCGAGGGGAGCGACAAGTGAACAAGGCATCCCTCGAACGCGGGCTCGCGCGGGCCATTCAGCGCATCACCTCCTCGGCCCTCGGCCCGTATCAGAGCGCCGTCATCCGGATCGGTTTCTCCGCCACCTATCTGCTGTTCCTGCTGCGCGAGATACCGAACCGCCATGAGATGTACGGTCCCGAAGCCCCCTGGCACTGGGACATGGCGCAGCGGCTCATATCGGGCAACCAGGCGTTCACCGCGCTCATGTGGTCGGACAGCACGGCCTGGTTCGAGATCGTGTACGCGGTCGCCGTGCTCTCGGCGGCGCTGCTGATGGTGGGATGGCGCACCCGTGCCGTGTCGGTCCTCTTCATGGCCGGTGTGCTCTCCCTGCAGAACCGCAGCATCTTCATGGGTGACGGCGGTGACAACGTCATCCACCTGATGGCGATCTACCTTGTCCTGACACGCTGCGGGCAGGTGTGGTCGCTGGACGCGCGACGCGCGGCCCGTACGGCGCGCGCCGCCCGGGCCGCGGTGCTGCCGCGATCGGCAGGCGTGGAAGCACCGGTGCGGGAGGGAGCGTCCGAGGGGGCGCCGACAGGGCCGGGTGCCCTTGCGGGGTCGCCCATCGGGCCGGGCACGTCTGCGGGGGTGCCGGGCAGCGATCCGGTGAGGCCGGTACGGCGGGATGTGATCGGCCCGGCCCTCTGGGGGGCGCTGGGCCTGGTCCTGATCGCGGCCACTTTGACCAGCGGCCTCGGCGGCACCTGGTGGTTCCCGACCCTCCTGTGGGTCCTCTGGGCGGGCCACGGGCTCTGGTGGATCGTGAACCGGCGCGCTCCGCAGGGCGAGGTGCGCACCCTGCTCGATGTCCTCGCCAACCTCGTCCACAACGCCACCCTCGCCGTGATCATGGCCGAGGTCTGCCTGATCTACGCGACGGCCGGGTGGTACAAGATCCAGGGTTCGCGGTGGCAGGACGGCACGGCCTTGTACTACCCGCTGAACCTCGACTACTTCACGCCATGGCCCGCGCTGTCGGACGTTCTCGCGTCCAGCGGTCTGATCGTGATGCTGGTGAGCTACGGCACGGTGATCGTGCAGGTCGCGTTCCCCTTCACCCTCTTCAACCGGAGGGTGAAGAACGTCCTGATCGTGGCCATGATCTGTGAGCACGCCGGCATCGCTCTGCTGCTCGGGCTGCCCTTCTTCTCCATGGCGATGATCGCCGCCGACTCGGTGTTCCTGCCGACCGCCTTCCTGGTGTGGCTCGGCGACCGGGTGTCCCTCGGGTGGCGGTTGCTGCTCGGGCGCGAGGTCGACGTGCCCGGCCAGCGGCGGTCCGCCGAGGTCGAGGAGGCCCCGCAGCGAAGCAGGGGCGAAGGCCATACGCTCGTCGGGTGAGTAGTGAGAACGGCAGCAGCACCGACGGCATCGGTCACACCGGTGGTTTCGGCGGCTCCTCGGACGGCGGGAAACGGCCGACCGGGGAACTGCCCGAACCCAGGACGTCCGACGTGCCCGTAGCGGCGGTGGAGCCGACGCAGTACGACGAGGGGTACGGAACGCAGGTCGGGGTCGGGCCGCATCCGCTTCCCTGGCCCGTTGGGGAGCGATACGACCCGGAGCTGCTTGCCCAGGGGGACCGGCGCAACGTCGCCGACGCCTACCGCTACTGGACGCGGGAGGCGATCGTCGCCGACCTGGATCTGCGGCGGCACGACTTCCACGTGGCGGTCGAGAACTGGGGGCACGACTTCAACATCGGCTCCGTGGTGCGCACCGCGAACGCGTTCCTCGCCAAGGGGGTCCACATCGTGGGGCGGCGGCGCTGGAACCGGCGCGGTGCGATGGTCACCGACCGGTACCAGCATGTGCGCCACCACCCCGACACGGAGTCGCTGACCGCGTGGGCGGCGGCGGAGGGGCTGCCGATCATCGGTATCGACAACCTCCCCGGCTCGGTGCCGCTGGAGCGGACCGAGCTGCCGCGGCGGTGCGTGCTGCTCTTCGGCCAGGAAGGGCCCGGTCTGACCGAAGAAGCCCGCGAGCACGCTGCCATGGTGTGCTCCATCGCGCAGTTCGGATCGACACGGTCGATCAACGCCGGCGCCGCCGCCGCGATCGCCATGCACGCGTGGGTGCAGAGGTATGCGGAGATCCCGGCGGCGGGGCAGGGGTTCTGACAGGAGCGTGATCCCGTCGGCGGGATCACGCCTGGCGGCGGACCTCCACCATGCGGAAGCGGTTGGCCACGAAGGCGCCGTCGCACAGGGCCGCGTTCGCCGCCGGGTTGCCGCCCGAGCCGTGGAAGTCGGAGAACGCCGCGGTCTGGTTGACGTACACGCCACCGGTGAGGTTCAGCGACAGCTGGGCCGGCTCGTCCAGACAGATGTCCTCCACGGCGCGCTCCACCTCCGGGGAAGTGGTGTACGCGCCGACCGTCATCGCGCCCTTGTCGCGGATCGTGCGGCGGAGCAGTTCCACGGCGTCGGCCGTCGAGTCGACGGCGACGGCGAAGGAGACGGGGCCGAAGCACTCCGACATGTAGTGCTCCGAGTGGTCCGGCTTGTTGCCGTCCAGCTTGACGACCGTGGGCGTGCGGACCACGGCGTCGGGGAACTCCGCGTTGGCCACCTCGCGGGAGGGCAGGGCGACCTCGCCCAGCCCCGCTGTCGCCTCCAGCCGGGCTTTCACATCGGGGTTGACGAGGGCACCCAGCAGGGCGCTCGCGCGCGCGTCGTCGCCCAGCAGGCCGTCGACCGCCGCACCGATGTCGGCGACGACCTCGTCGTACGTCTTGTGGCCGGCGTCGGTCGCGATGCCGTTGCGGGGGATCAGCAGGTTCTGCGGGGTGGTGCACATCTGGCCGCTGTACAGCGACAGGGAGAAGGCCAGGTTGGCGAGCATGCCCCGGTAGTCGTCGGTGGAGTCGAGGACGATCGTGTTGACCCCGGCCTTCTCCGTGTAGACCTGGGCCTGGCGGGCGTTGGTCTCCAGCCAGTCGCCGAAGGCGGTGGACCCGGTGTAGTCGATGATCTTGATCTCGGGGCGTACGGCGAGGGCCTTCGCGATGCCTTCGTCGGGCCGTTCGGCAGCCAGGGCGACCAGGTTGGCGTCGAAGCCCGCCTCGGCGAGCACCTCGCGGGCCAGCCCGACCGTGAGGGCGAGCGGGAGCACGGCGCGCGGATGCGGCTTGACCAGGACGGGATTGCCCGTGGCCAGCGAGGCGAACAGCCCGGGATAGCCGTTCCACGTGGGGAACGTGTTGCAGCCGATCAGCAGCGAGATGCCACGCGGCGTGGCGGTGAACGACTTGTGCAGCCGGAGCGGATCGCGTTTGCCCTGCGGCTTGGACCAGTCGGCGCTCCGCGGGGTGCGGACCTGCTCGGCGTAGGCGTATGCCACGGCCTCCAGCCCGCGGTCCTGGGCGTGTGGACCGCCCGCCTGGAACGCCATCATGAATGCCTGGCCGCTGGTGTGCATCACGGCGTGGGCGAACTCGTGGGTCCTTGCGCTGATCCGCGAAAGGATCTCCAGGCAGACCAGGGCTCTGGTCTCGGGGCCCGCCGCCCGCCAGGCGGCCATGCCGGCGCGCATCGCCGGGAGCAGTACGTCCGGGTCGGTGTGCGGGTACTCGACGCCCAGCTCCGGCCCGTAGGGGGAGACCTCCTTGCCCGTCCAGCCGTCGGTGCCCGGCTGGTCGAGGTCGAATCGGGTGTGCAGCACGGCGTCGAAGGCCGCCTTGCCCTCGGCGGGGCTCAGGCTGCCTGGGGCGCCGCCGTCGCCGTACGCCTTCGGATGCTCGGGATGCGGGGACCAGTACGCGCGCGTGCGGATCGCGTCGAGGGCCTGGTCGAGCGTGGGGCGGTGCTTCTCGGAAAGCAGATGCGGGGTGAGCTCGTCGGCCATGACGGACCAACTCCTCATCGAGCTGGGCAGGGACGGATGGACAGAGTTAGAGTAACCGAACGATCGGTCGGGACAAGGGGGCCCGCCAAACCTGTGGACAACTCGTAGGGGAGGATCGCGGACATGACCACGGCCAAGCGGGACACGTACACACCGGAGACCCTGCTCACCGTCGCCGTCCGTGTCTTCAACGAGCGCGGCTACGACGGCACGTCGATGGAGCATCTCTCCAGGGCGGCGGGCATCTCCAAGTCCTCCATCTACCACCACGTCACGGGCAAGGAGGACCTGCTCCACCGTGCGGTGAGCCGGGCGCTGGACGGGCTCTTTGGCATTCTCGACGAACCCGGCGCGACGCAGGGGCGGGCGATCGAGCGCGTCGAGTACGTCACGCGTCGAACCGTCGACGTGCTGATAGCCGAGCTCCCCTACGTCACCCTGTTGCTGCGTGTGCGGGGCAACACGAAGACGGAGCGCTGGGCGATGGAGCGGCGGCGCGAGTTCGACCAGCGGGTGACCGAGCTGCTCGGGGCGGCCGTCGCCGAAGGCGATCTCCGCTCCGACATGGACATACGACTGGTGACGCGGCTGCTGTTCGGAATGGTCAACTCCCTGGTGGAGTGGTACCGACCGCAGCCGGACGGCGGCGTTGACGGCGAGCGGCTGGCGGACACGCTCGTGCGGGTGGCCTTCGAGGGGATGCGCTCCAGCGGCTGAGGCCCGGCACCCGAGACCTGGCGGGTGGGAGCGGGGCGTCCGCCCCGGCGGTCGGGGGACCGTGCCGGGCGGGATCGGGTGCCCACTATCCGGTGGCGGCTGGTCGGGCGGGGTGGGGGAACCGGTGAGCGCCGGCCGGTGGAGTGCGGCGGACGGGCCGGCTCGGCGAGGTCCGGTCGTGGTTCTGCCCGCGGAAATCCTGGCGCCCCGGCCGTCGACGGCGGAACCGCCCTCGTCATCCGCCGCTCTTCGCGGGCGCCCGGGCTGCCCGCGCGGCCCTGGCCACCGTCAGGTGAGCTCGGTGGGCTGGTCCGGACCCGGGCCCAGGTCCGTCTCCTCGAACACGAGAAGCGTGCGGGTGGAGAGCACCTCCGGAATGGCCTGGATCTTCGTCAGGACCAGTTCGCGCAGCGACCGGTTGTCCGGGGTGTGCACGAGCAGCAGGACATCGAAGTCGCCGCTGACGAGCGCGATGTGGGTCGCACCCGGCAGGGCCTGGAGTTGCTCGCGCACGGTGCGCCAGGAATTCTGGACGATCTTGAGCGTGATGTAGGCGGAGGCGCCCTGGCCTGCCCGTTCGTGGTTGACGCGGGCACTGAAACCACGGATCACGCCGTCGTCGATGAGCCGGTTGATCCGCGCGTACGCGTTGGCGCGGGACACATGAACGCGTTCGGCCACCGACCGTATCGAGGCGCGGCCGTCCGTCTGGAGCAGCCGCAGGATGTCCCGGTCGATGGCGTCGAGCGGACGCGCCGGCGGTATCCGGTCGGATACCTCGGTCTCCTCGGCCATTTGTTCAGCTGCCATGTGTCCGCGCCTCCTCGTCCTGGACGACCTGCCCCTATCCCAGGCTGTGGATAACCGTTTGTCCACAGGCTGAAGGCGCCTGTAGCCAAAATGCGCTCGCGACCGAACAATCGGTAGGTGAGGAGCGCCACAGCCGCCCCTCGACAGCACTCGACATTTCGATGTATTTCGACACCCCTCGGTTTCGGACGATCCCCGACGCCGACAGACGCCGCTCGAAACCCTCGACGCCAGGAGGTGCTTGTCATGACGGTCCAAGAGCTGCCCGGCGCGGCGGCTTACCGCCCCACGCCGCCCCCGGCCTGGAAGCCGCTCACCGATCCCGCGCCGCTGCTCCCGGACCCCGAGCCGTACCGTGTGCTCGGCACGGACGCCGCGGGCGACGCCGATCCCGGTCTGCTGCTCCGTCTCTACGGGGAACTGGTCCGCGGCCGCAGGTACAACGCGCAGGCCACCGCCCTGACCAAGCAGGGGCGGCTTGCCGTCTACCCGTCGAGCACCGGGCAGGAGGCCTGCGAGATCGCGGCCGCGCTGGTGCTGGAAGACCGGGATTGGCTCTTCCCGAGCTACCGGGACACGCTGGCGGCCGTGGCGCGCGGTCTGGACCCGGTCGAGGCCCTGACGCTGCTCCGGGGCGACCGGCACAGCGGTTACGACCCGCGTGAGCACCGCATCGCACCGCTCTGCACCCCGCTCGCCACCCAGCTGCCGCATGCCGTGGGGCTGGCGCACGCGGCGCGCCTCCGGGGTGACGACGTCGTGGCCCTGGCCATGGTCGGCGACGGCGGCACCAGCGAGGGGGACTTCCACGAGGCGCTCAATTTCGCGGCCGTCTGGCGGGCGCCGGTCGTCTTCTTCGTGCAGAACAACGGCTTCGCGATCTCCGTGCCGCTGGCGAAGCAGACCGCCGCCCCGTCCTTGGCGCACAAGGCCGTGGGGTACGGGATGCCGGGCCGGCTGGTGGACGGCAATGACGCGGCGGCCGTGCACCAGGTCCTCGGCGAGGCGGTGGCGAGAGCACGGAACGGCGGCGGTCCGACGCTCGTCGAGGCGGTGACGTACCGCATGGACGCCCACACGAACGCCGACGACGCCACGCGCTACCGCACCGACAGCGAAGTGGAGGCGTGGCGCGCGCACGATCCGATCCGGTTGCTGGAACGGGAGCTGACCGAGCGGGGGCTGCTCGACGACGCCGGGAAGGAGAAGGCGCGGGAGGCCGCCGAGCGGATGGCGGCGGCGCTGCGCGAGCGGATGAACACCGATCCGGTGCTGGACCCGATGGATCTCTTCGCCCATGTCTACGCGGAACGAACCCCGCAACTGCGAGAGCAGGAGGCCCTGTTGCGCGCCGAGTCGGAGGCCGGGCAGGACCGACAGCAGGACCAGCACATCCGTGACGAGGCGAAGGAGGGGCGATGACCACCGCAGCGGCGCCGATCGGCGGGCGGACCGCGAAGGCCAGACCCGCCACGATGGCGCAGGCCCTCGGGCGGGCGCTGCGTGACTCGATGGCCGAAGATCCCACGATGCACGTCCTCGGTGAGGACGTCGGCACGCTCGGCGGGGTCTTCCGGATCACCGACGGCCTGGCGAAGGAGTTCGGCGATGACCGTTGCACGGACACCCCGCTGGCCGAGGCGGGCATCCTCGGCACGGCTGTCGGCATGGCGATGTACGGGCTGCGGCCCGTGGTGGAGATGCAGTTCGACGCGTTCGCGTACCCGGCGTTCGAGCAGCTCATCAGCCACGTCGCCAAGATGCGGAACCGGACCGGCGGTGCCATGCCGCTGCCGATCACGGTCCGGATGCCCTACGGCGGCGGGATCGGCGGGGTCGAGCACCACAGCGACTCCTCGGAGGCGTACTACATGGCGACGCCGGGCCTCCATGTCGTCACACCGGCCACGGTCGAGGACGCGTACGGGCTGCTGAGGGCGTCGATCGCCTCCGACGACCCGGTGGTCTTCATGGAGCCGAAACGGCTCTACTGGTCGAAGGCGGACTGGTCGCCGGACGCCCCCGTGGCCGTCGAGCCGATCGGCCGGGCCGTCGTCCGCCGACGGGGGCGCAGCGCGACGCTGATCACGTACGGGCCGTCGCTGTCGGTCTGCATGGAGGCGGCGGAAGCGGCCGTCGAGGAGGGTTGGGACCTCGAGGTCGTCGATCTGCGCTCATTGGTGCCGTTCGACGACGAGACGGTCAATGCCTCGGTGCGGCGTACGGGGCGCGCGGTCGTCGTCCACGAGTCCTCCGGGTTCGGCGGTCCGGGCGGCGAGATAGCGGCGCGGGTCACCGAACGGTGCTTCCACCATCTGGAGGCCCCGGTGCTGCGGGTCGCCGGCTTCGACATCCCGTACCCGCCACCGATGCAGGAGCGGCACCACCTGCCGGGCGTGGACCGGGTGCTCGACGCGGTCGCCCGTCTGCAGTGGGAGGCGGAGAGCTGATGGCCCAGGTACTCGAATTCAGGCTGCCGGACCTCGGCGAGGGCCTCACAGAGGCGGAGATTGTGCGCTGGCTGGTGGAGGTCGGCGATGTCGTCACCATCGATCAGCCGGTCGTCGAGGTCGAGACGGCCAAGGCGATGGTGGAGGTGCCGTGCCCGTACGGGGGCGTGGTGACGGCGCGGTTCGGTGAGGAGGGCGCGGAACTTCCTGTCGGGGCACCACTGTTGACCGTGGCGGTGGGCTCCGGGGAGGACGGGGGGAGCGGGACGCCCGCAGGGGGTGAGGGGCCTGAGAGGTCCATGGGAGCTGAGGGGAGTGGAGACTCTGCGGGGTCTGCCGGACCCAGAGGGGCAGTGGGGACTTCAGGGGCCGGTGGGTTGCCGGGTGCGAGCGCGGGGTCTGGTGAGGCGGCGGGGGCCGGTGCCGGGAGGTCCGCGGAGGCGTCCGGAGGCGGTGCGACGGAGAAGTCCGGGAATGTGCTGGTCGGGTACGGGACAGGTGCGCCGGTGGCCCGTCGCCGACGCGTGCGTCCAGCGGCGTGGGCGTTGCCGGGCGTCGCGCGGGATGCGGGTGTTTCGGCCGGGTCCGTCCCGACCGCTTCCGCCGCCGTTCCGACCGCTTCCGCCGCCGTTCCGGATGCGGCGCAGGGGCCGGTGGCCGTCGTCTCGCCGCTGGTGAGGAAGTTGGCGCGACAGCACGGCCTCGATCTGCGCCGACTGACGGGGTCCGGGCGCGAGGGGCTGATTCTCCGGTCCGATGTCGAGGCCGCGATCAGAGCGCTGGCGGAGGCTCCGGCGTCCCGGACGGTGGGCCCCGCGCCCGTCACCGCCGCTTCTTTGGCCCCGCAGGCGGTTGCGGGCCCGGGGACGGCGGCGGCAGCGGCGCCGTCGGGGCGGCCGTCGTCGGTGGGCGGCACGGTCCCGGCAGCGGAGCGGATTCCGTTGCGCGGGGTACGGGGCGCGGTCGCCGAGAAGCTGGCGCGCAGTCGTCGGGAGATTCCCGATGCCACATGCTGGGTCGATGCGGATGCCACCGAGCTGATGGCGGCCAGAGCCGCGATGAACGGCGCGGGCGGCTCGGCGGCGGGGCCCAAGGTGTCGGTGCTGGCCCTGCTGGCACGCATCTGCACCGCCGCGCTGGCGCGGTTCCCGGAGCTCAACTCCACGGTGGACACCGAGGCGCGGGAGATCGTGCGGCTGCCGGAGGTCCACCTCGGGTTCGCGGCCCAGACCGAGCGCGGGTTGGTCGTTCCCGTCGTGCGGGACGCGCATGCCCGGAACGTGGAGTCGATCGGGACCGAGATAGGCCGGCTGACCGAGGCGGCACGGGCCGGGACGCTCACCCCGGCGGAGCTGACCGGAGGCACGTTCACGCTGAACAACTACGGGGTGTTCGGCGTCGACGGGTCGACCCCGATCATCAACCACCCGGAGGCGGCGATGCTCGGCGTCGGCCGGATCGTGCCCAAGCCGTGGGTGCACCGGGGCGAACTCGCCGTACGCCAGGTCGTCCAGCTCTCGCTGACCTTCGACCACCGGGTCTGCGACGGTGGGACGGCGGGAGGGTTCCTGCGCTACGTGGCCGACTGCGTGGAGCAACCGGCGGTCCTGCTGCGCACGTTGTAGCGGGGCGGTCGAGGGGACGCGGTGGGGAACGGTCGCGGTTTTCCGCTCCCCACCGGGCCCCCTCCATTCCTCTCTGTAGTTCCTTTCTTGTAGTTCCTTCCCGCCCGTGTAGTTCCTTTCCTCCCCGTCCGGGGGTCCGCCTGTGGTCGTGAGCGAGGACGCGGCCGGGGAGGAAAGCGCCCGGAGCGCCCGCAGTACCCGGCGGTCTGGGGGCGTGGTGGGGCCGGGGGCCGGGAGGACCCGTGGGAGGCCGCTGCCCGCATACTCGGGTGCATGACCGCGTATGACGCCATCGTCCTTGCCGGAGGGGCCGCCGCACGGCTCGGTGGAGCGGACAAGCCCGGGATCCGGGTCGGTGGCCGCACGCTGCTCGACCGGGTGCTCGCGGCGTGTGCGGGTGCCTCGACCACCGTGGTGGTGGGCACGCGCCGGCCCACGACGCGAGACGTGACCTGGACACGCGAGGTGCCGCCGGGCGGTGGGCCCTTGGCCGCGCTGGACGCCGGGGTCCGGTGCACCGGTGCGGAACGGTTGCTCGTGCTCTCCGCCGACCTGCCGTTCCTCGGGGAGAGCGCCGTCGCGGCACTGCTGGACGCCCTCGGCGACGGGGAACAGGAGGGAGCGCTGTGCACGGATCAGACGGGGCGCGACCAGCCTCTCGTCGCCGTCTACCGGGCCGAGCCGCTGCGCCGTGAACTCGCCCTGATCGCCGCGGAGCGCAGCGGCCTGTCCGGGCTGCCGCTGCGGCTGCTGACGGACGGACTGGACCTCGTGCGGGTGCCGGCCGACCCGCTGGCTTCCTTCGACTGCGACACCTGGGAGGACATCGCGCGGGCCCGGGACCGGATCAGGGAGCATGGGGCCGTGCTGGACGAATGGATCACCGCAGTCAAGAACGAACTGGGCATCGAACTCGACGTGGACACCGATGTCCTGCTCGACCTGGCCCGCGATGCCGCCCATGGCGTCGCTCGGCCCGCAGCGCCGTTGACGACCTTCCTGGTCGGTTACGCGGCGGCGAAGGCGGGCGGTGAGGGCGGCGGTCCGGCGGCGGTGGCCGAGGCAGCCCGCAAGGCTGCCGCGCTGGCCCGGCGGTGGGCGGACGAGAACGAGAGCCGATGATGACCCGGGACGGCAGACCCGACCCGCTTGCGGCGGAGCCGCTGCCGACACTGGGTCCGAGCCCGAGCCCGAGCCCGAGTCTGGGACCGGAACCGAGTCTGGGACCGAGACCGGGATCGGAGCCGGGACCAGGGTCGGGAGGGCGGTCGGAACCGAGGGCGGGTTCATGCCTGGGCACGGGTACGGGCACGGGTACGAGTCCGGAGCCGGTCGCAGGCACGGAACCGGTCGCGAGTCCGGAGGAGATGCGGGCAGCCGAGGAGGAGCTGGCCGTCGAGCAGGCCCTTGCCCTGGTGAGGAACCAGTCGTCGGGTGAGCCCCGTCCCGCCGGTCGGTGTGCCGCGGCGGACCAGGGCTCCGGAGCCCATTGGGCCGCCTCCGCCGGGCAGGGGCCCGAGGCCGGTCGTCCGGGCTCCGCGGCGGAGCAGGCGCACGCGGCCCGGTCCTCGGCCTCGAACGACCGCGGTGATCGGCCCTCGGCCCCGAATGGCCACGACGACCGGTCCTCGACCCCGAACCAGCGCACCGACCGTCCACAGGGGCGGGAATGGCGCGAGCGGGCGACCCCCTGGCGAGAGGCCCGCGCTCGTGCCGCCCGGTCGGGCCGCAGCGTTCCCGCACGCGCCCAGCGCCTCCCCCTTGACCAGACGCTCGGGCACGTACTCGCCGAACCGCTCGTGGCACTCACCGACCTGCCGCCCTTCGACACCTCCGCCATGGACGGCTGGGTCGTCAGCGGGCCGGGACCGTGGACCATCCGTGAGACGGCGGAGACCGGGGAAGGTCTCGCAGAAGCCGGGGAGGCGGCGGAGGCCGCAGTACCGGGCGCGCAAACCCGTCCGGGGCAGGGGTTGGGGATCCTCGCAGGGCGCCGCGCTCCCGCCAGGCTCCCCGACGGGGATGCCGTACGGATCGCCACCGGGGCGCGTATCCCGGCGGATGCCAACGCCGTGATCCGCAGCGAACACGGCCATGTCGACGAGGCCAAGGGACTGCTCCACGCGCGCTACCGGGTACACCCCGGGCAGGACATCAGGCCCCGCGGGCAGGAGTGCCGCTCGGGCGATGTGCTCCTGCCCGCCGGAGCCGTGGTGACCCCCGCCGTCCTCGGTCTGGCCGCCGCCGCGGGGTACGACGAACTGGTCGCCGTTCCCCGCCCCCGCGTCGACGTTCTCGTTCTCGGTGACGAACTGCTGACCGGTGGTCTGCCGCACGACGGGCTGATCCGTGACGCGCTCGGACCGATGATCGGTCCCTGGCTTCGGGCGCTGGGTGCCGTCGTCTCCGCTCCGCGGCGTCTCGGCGACGACGCTGTGGCCCTGCGGCACGCTCTCAGCGGCTCCGATGCCGATCTGGTCGTCACCACGGGGGGTACGGCCTCGGGGCCTGTCGATCACGTCCACCCGGTGCTTGCCGAGCTCGGCGCCGAATTGCTGGTCGACGGTGTCGCCGTCCGACCAGGCCACCCGATGCTGCTGGCCAGACTCAAGGCAGTCGGCCCCAGAGGAACGGGACCTAGAGGAACAGGACCCGCCGGACTTGCTGGACCCGCTGGAACCGGAACCGGGGCAGACGCTAGGGAAAGGACAGAGACCGGTCTGTACGTCGTCGGGCTGCCGGGCAATCCGCTCGCTGCCGTGTCGGGTCTCCTCACACTTGCCGAACCGTTGCTTCACGGTCTGGCAGGCCATGTTCCGTGTGAGCCCTACTGGGCCGTCATGCGCGACGAGCTACAGGGGCATCCGCATGACACCCGGCTGGTGCCCGTCGTCCACCGCGCGTCGGCGCCTCGCGACGCGGCCGGTGGCCGACGGAACGGTGGGCAGGGGGCCGTCGGCCCGGGAGCGGGTGGGGCGGGAACCGGAGGCGTCGCCGAGTACGTCGTACCGCTGCGCTACGACGGTCCGGCGATGCTGCGGGGCATCGCCGCAGCGGACGGGCTGGCCGTGGTGCCGCCGGGCGGGGTACGGTCCGGCACCGAGGTGGAGATCCTCGAACTACCGTGGGCGTCGGCGACGCCGTGGACGGAAGGGTGTTTCACGTGAAACTTCCCGGCCACGATGCGATGGCCAGGCGCGCTGACGAGCATGTCGTCCCCACGAGGGTGCAGCTACCGCGCAGGGTCGTCGATCGCCCGGCCCGGCAGGTGGCCAAACGGCTGTTGATGGCACTGCTGGTGCTGGCCATCACCGTGGTGATCGTCTATGTGGACCGCGACGGATACCACGACGGTGCCGATGACAAGGTGGACCTGCTGGACGCCGTGTATTACACGACGGTCACCCTCTCCACCACCGGATACGGCGACATCACCCCGTACAGCGACAGTGCCCGGCTCGCCAATGTGGTGCTCGTGACGCCGCTGCGGGTGCTCTTCCTGATCATCCTGGTCGGCACCACCCTTGAGGTCCTGGCGGAACGGACCAGGGAGGACTTCCGGCTGAAGCGTTGGAGAACCAACTTGCGTGACCACACCATCATCGTCGGTTTCGGCACGAAGGGCCGTTCGGCCATCCAGACCCTGCGTTCCTCCGGTCTGAGAAACGAGCAGATCGTCGTCGTCGACCCGGTGAGCAAGGTGATAGAGATCGCCAACGCCGAGGGGTTCGTGGGAGTGGTCGGTGACGCGACACGCAGCGAGGTGCTGTTGCGGGCCGAGCTTCAGAAGGCGCGCCAGATCATCATCGCCACTCAGCGCGACGACACGGCGGTACTGGTGACGCTGACGGCGCGACAACTCAACCGGGGCGCGAAGATCGTCGCCGCAGTGCGCGAGGAGGAGAACGCCCCGCTGCTGCGGCAGTCCGGCGCCGACGCCGTGATCACCAGCGCCAGCGCGGCCGGTCGGCTGCTCGGACTCTCTGTCCTCAGCCCCAGCGCGGGCACGGTGATGGAGGACCTGATCCAGCAGGGAAGCGGTCTCGACCTCGTCGAGCGGCCGGTGATAAAGGCCGAGGTGGGCAAGAGCGTCCGGGAAGTGGACGATCTCGTGGTGAGTGTGCTGCGCGGGCATCGACTGCTCGCCTACGACGACCCGGCGGCGAGTCCGTTGCAGTTGACGGACCGCGTGATCACCATCGTGCGCCTCCCCAGAGAGCAGGCACTCGGCACCCCGGCGCCCGGCGGTCCGCGCCCGTAGTCGTGGTCTGATCGCGGCCCTGGTCGGCGGCTGCGCGGTGCTGTACGCGTCCCCTGAGCCCCGGATCGGTGCCGGAGGCGACGCCCCGAGCCGCTGCCCGGACGTATCGCTCGCACGTATCGCCTGCAGGCATCGCCCGGACGTATCGCCCGGACGTATCGCCCGCACCGCGTGTCGGCGGGTTTGCCGACGGGTACGCGGAGCGGTGTGGACGGGTACCGCGTCACGCGTGCTGCCGGGGTCGTGCGGTGGCGCTGCCCGGTCCGTGTCCGGTGTGGCTGCCCGCCCTGCCGCGATGTTGTCGGGGCCGTGTGGCGGTGCTCCGGGTCCGTGACAGGGTTGTCCGGCTCGCGTCAGGCCGTCCGGCTCGCGGTACGGAGTAGCCTCGCGGCCATGTATGCGATCACGATCCCCCAACCCGGTGGCCCCGAGGCACTCGTGTGGGCCGAGGTACCCGATCCGGTGGTCGGCGAGGGCGAGGTCCTCGTCGATGTCGTGTCCAGCGCGGTCAATCGCGCCGACGTGCTGCAGCGGCAGGGGTTCTACAACCCGCCGCCCGGTGCGTCACCGTTCCCGGGCCTGGAGTGCGCCGGCCGTATCTCGGCGGTGGGGCCCGGCGTCAGTGGCTGGTCGGTCGGCGACGAGGTGTGCGCGCTGCTCGCGGGCGGCGGATATGCGGAGAAGGTCGCCGTGCCCGCGGGGCAGCTGCTGCCGGTGCCGGAGGGAGTCGACCTGGCGACGGCCGCGGCGCTGCCCGAGGTGACGGCCACGGTCTGGTCGAACGTGTTCATGGTGGCTCATCTGCGTCCCGGTGAGACGCTGCTGGTGCACGGCGGGTCCAGCGGCATCGGCACGATGGCGATCCAGCTCGCCAAGGCGGTGGGCGCGCGGGTCGCGGTGACCGCGGGTGGACCGGAGAAGCTGGCGCGCTGCGCGGAGCTCGGGGCCGATGTCCTGATCGACTATCGGGAACAGGACTTCGTCCAGGAACTGCGCAGGGCGACGGACGGGGCGGGCGCGGACGTCATCCTCGACATCATCGGTGCGAAGTACCTGGACCGGAACGTGAAGGCGCTCGCGGTCAACGGCCGACTGGCCATCATCGGCCTTCAGGGCGGAGTGAAGGGCGAGTTGAACCTGAACGCCCTGCTGCGCAAGCGGGCCGCGATCACGGCGACCTCACTGCGGGGTCGCCCGCTCGCCGAGAAGGCGGCGATCGTCGCCGCGGTGCGCGAGCACGTCTGGCCGCTGATCGCCGGTGGCGTCGTCCGACCGATCGTGGACCGCTCACTGCCGCTGCCGGACGCCGCCGAGGCGCACCGGGTGCTGGAGTCCAGCGCCCACATCGGAAAGGTGCTGCTGAGAAACCCCGCAGCCTGACGGTGCCCGCGGCCTGACGGTGCCCGCGGCCTGACGGTGCCCGCGGCCTGACGGCACCAGCCGCTTGACGGCAGCCTGGGCGTCCGGCGGCGCTTCGCGCGCCCAGGAGCCGTGTCGTGCGGCCGGTGCCGTGCCGATGGCTTACGGGCCCCCTCGTCTGAGGGGCCGTGCTGCGTGGCCGGAATGCCATGTCTTTGGGCTCTGGACAGCCACCCCATGGCTCTTGCGGCCCTGCGGCGTGCCTGATGGGCGTGGGGCGGGCCTGGTACCCGTGCCGACCCCGATCTTGCTGGGGCTGCGTATGTCCGATGGCCCGTCGCGCGCGCCGCCCGCCCGGCACGTACATGAGAAGACCCGGAACCACGAGGAGGCCCGGCGCACCGGTTGTCGACCGTGTGCGCCGGGCCTCCCGTTCCTTGTGTTCGAGGTGCTGCATGTGATCGCGCGGTGCGGACCGAACGACCGGGGTACGACCCGCGGGGCACTGGCTCGGCCAGAGAACCGGCTACGAGCGCGGGCCCGAGGACAGGCGGATCCGAGGGCCGGTGGATCCGAGGACCCGCGAGTCCGAGGACCGCGGTCCGGGGATCAGTGGCCCGGGATCAGAGGTACGGGCCGGTCCGGATGGCTCCGCCCTGGTCCGGGCTACCGTCCGGCTCCTCATGCATGCCGCCCGACGGAAGGGCGCGGCGCATCTGCTCAAGCTGGGCCCGCGCCGCCATCTGCTGGGCGAACAACGCGGTCTGGATGCCGTGGAACAGGCCCTCCAGCCAGCCCACCAACTGCGCCTGCGCGATCCGGAGTTCCGCCTCGGACGGCACCGCGTCCTCGGTGAACGGCAGGGAGAGCCGCTCCAGTTCCTCCACCAGCTCCGGCGCGAGCCCGTCCTCCAGCTCCTTCACGGAGCCGGCGTGGATCTCCTTGAGCCTGACCCGGCTCGCCTCGTCGAGAGGAGCCGCCCTGACCTCTTCCAGGAGTTGCTTGATCATGCTGCCGATGCGCATGACCTTCGCGGGCTGCTCGACCATCTCCGTCACCGGGACCTCACGCGACTCGTCGTCCGCGCCACCGCCGCCGATCGCCATGCCGTCCTGCCCCACCACGAGGACCTGGGGGTGCTCCTGCGACCGTTCATTCCTCGGCATCTCCATGGCGTCATTGTCTCCCACACTCACCGTCCGACACGGCGGTGCCCCCGCAAACGCTGGATCTGCCGATTGCGAGGGCACTGGAACGGCCTGGTCAGACCGGACACGCGGCACAGCGGACGCGCGGCATATCGGACGCCCTCGGCACCTGTCGGCGTCCGCCCGCCAGCGTCCGCCCGCCAGCGTCCGCCCGCCCCTGCTGCCCGCCGGCGGGCGGACGTCAGCAGGTCCGCGTGTCCGTCAGCAGGGCCAGGGCGTCAGCAGGGCCGGGGCGTCCGCGCCGTGCCGCCGGAGCGTGCCGTCAGCCGGCCCGTCGGGTCAGGGTCTGACGCGACCGGGTGATCGCCGCCGCGAGAGCCCCGGCGATCAGCGGAACGCCCACGACCAGCACGGCGAGCGTGCCCCAGGGCAGCACGATCGGCGTGTACGCCGATTCCATCGGTTCGGCCCGCATCGCCTCCATTGCCGCGCGCAGGTCGACGAGGCGCAGGGCCACCGCGGGCACCAGGCCCGTGATCGTGCCCAGGACCACACCCGTGAGCGCCACCACCAGGCACTGGAAGCCGGTCAGCGCCCGTCGCACGCTCGGGGGTGCGCCAACCGCGCTCAGCGTGGTCAGGTCCGCTTCCGCGTCCGCCTTCGCGAGGCCGGTCGTGATCGCCGCCGCGCCCAGCGTGACCACACCGGCGAACAGCGTCAGGACCAGCATGGTCGCGCTCTCCTGCCGCACGGGGCCGGTATCGAACTGGGCCCAGAAGCCGCCGCCCGCCTGGTCGAGCGCCGCGTTGGTCCGCTGCTCCTCGACGCCCGTCGGCGTATGCGAGACGGCATACATGCTGCCGGCCGGTTCGGTGTGAAGGCCGAGCCGGTCCGCGGTCTTCTGCGGGAGGATCAGCCGGATACCGGGGGTCGCGGCGTACTGCGGGGAGGCCACGTACACCTTCAGCCGGTCCGTGGTGGTCCGTGCCTTGCCCGGGTGCAGCTTCCGGTTCTCCTTGTCGCGTTCGTTGTACTTGTGGACCGCGGTGAGGGTGATCTCACCGTCCTTGGCGTACGCCGGGTTGAGCAGCACCGGGGTGCCGGCGGCCAGGGCATCGGCGGCCGCGGGGTCGTCGAGCTTCACGTAGGTACTGAGGATGTTCACGTCGGCCACGAGGATCTCGTCCTCGCCGCTGGGGAGCGCGTGCGAGGGCATGTACTCGCCCAGGCAGACCGGGGAGTTCATCAGCTCCCTGTGCTCGTCCGCGGAGAGCCGCGCCGCGAGTTCCCGGGCGCCCTTGCCCTTGAGGGGGCAGGTGTGGCCCTCGCCGGTGGGCTTGACCAGCTTCAAGGTGCCGCAGTCGTTCTCCTCCTCGTAGTAGACGCTGCAGTCGCTGCCCGCCCAGACCCGCTTGAATTCGGCGTGTCCGCCGCTGACGGGCATGTTCCGCTCGACGGCGGCGCGGGCCAGCGGCAGCCGTTCGACCGACCCGTCGCTGTTCGCCATGACGGAGAGGGTGCCCGGGGTGAGCGAGGGCGTGTACTGGTACTGGCTCTCGGCGACTCTGCTGGACATGAAGGTGGCGATCGCCACTGAACCGGCCACGGCGGCCATCACCGCGGCGACCGCAGGGGCGGTGCGACCACGGTTGCGGGCCGCGTCGCGCAGCGCCATGCGGGGCGAGAGCGGCAGCCTGCGGCCGAGCCGCCCGAGAAGGCCGACCACCACCGGGATGCAGCCGAGCATTCCCAGTTCGGCGACGACCGAGCCGACGGCGACCAGGGAGCCGTCCCCGCTGGTGGCGCCGTACGCGGCGGCGACGCAGCCGAGCGCCAGCACGCAGGCGCCCACGATGGGCAGCACCCGGGAGGAGCGCCGGACGCCGCGACGGCCGCTGAGCGACTCCAGCACGGACTGCCGACTGGCCACGACGGCCGGGGCGAACGCCGCCAGAAGGCCGGTGACCAGGCCGACCGCGGCGATGATGAGCAGGTCCGTCGGCCGCATGACGAGGGAGGCGAAACGGTGTCCGGCCCAGTCCTCCAGCATGGGCCGGAACACCGCGGTGAGCCCGAGACCGAGCACCACACCGGTCACGGCGCCGATGCCGCCGAGCACCAGACCGCCACCGAGCACCACGGCCCGAACGTGCTGCCGGTCCCCGCCGCAGGTGCCCAGCAGGCCGAGCTGGCGGCGGGAGCGGCGCGCGCCGACCGCGAACGCGGGCCCGGCGAGCAGCACGATCTCCAGGACCGCCATGGAGACCACGGTGAGGAGGGCGGCACTCCACTCACCACTCGAATCGCCCCAGGACGGGCGTTCCCCCTTCTTGAGCAGCGGGACCTCGGAGTCCGGCGGCGGGTCGAGGACGACCTGACGGGAGGTGACGAGGACGCCCGCCCTGTTGGCCTCCAGAATGTCGGGCCAGGTCACTCCCACCCCGGCCGGACCCTTGACCAGCCATTCCTTGGGGCTGGCGTTCGGCGGCAGCACCTTCTTGTCGTGGTCGGCCTTCGCCTTCCACGGGGCGATGACCGTTCCCGGGTCGGCGAACAGGGCGTTGCTCTTCAGCTCGTCCGGTCGTTCGATCACGCCGGTGATCGTGAACTTCGCCCCGTAGTTGCGCACGGTGGTCGTCGAGCCGACGCTCAGGCCGGTTTCCTTGAGGAACATTTCGGTGGCGGCCACCTCCCCCGCGCCGTGCGGGTAGGAGCCGCGCACGAGATCGGTCTTGCCGCGCGCCATTCCGTCCGAGGTACGGAATTCGTAGATGTCCGTGTCGGCGATGCCGTACTTGGAGGTGACGTTCGCCGGTACGGACTGGATGCTGATCGCGCGCGCGCCCTTGGGGAACGTGGTCGTGACATCGACCGGGGGCGGGGGCTCGTAGGGCCCCGGGCCGTCCGGCTCGACCTGCTCGTACATCTCCGCGTCGGGCATCTGCTGCAGCGGGCCCATTTGCTGGTCGGTGAAGTGGGCGTCCGCCGCACCCATCTGGGCGGTCAGCTTCTCGGCGGTGCTCGGCGTCATGCTGCGGTACGTGACGTCGAGGGCCGTGACGCCCAGCACCGGCACCGCGATCATCGCGACCACCAGCGCGCTGCGGCCCTTGGCGCGCATCGCGTCGCGTCCGGCTATCCGGAGGGCGGCACGCCAGCCCGTGAACACGCTCACTTGGCGCCCTCGCCGGTCAGCAGCGCGTCGGCCCCGACGGTGAGCGCCTGGTCGACGATCGAGCCGTCCCGCAGGAACACGACCCGGTCCGCCCAGGCCGCGAACCGCGGTTCGTGCGTCACCATCACGGCCGCGGCCCCCTGGTCGCAGCGGCTGCGCAGCAGCGCCAGCACGCTCTCGCCGGTCTCGGAGTCCAGCGCCCCGGTCGGCTCGTCGGCGAGCACGAGGCGCCGGTCGCCGACCAGGGCGCGGGCGATCGCCACGCGCTGCTGCTGGCCGCCGGACATCTCGTCGGGGAACCGGTCGGCGACCTGGAGAAGGTTCATCTCCTCCAGCGCCGCGCGCGCCTCCTTGCGGGCCTTGCGCACGGAGACCCCGTCGAGCTCGCGCGGCAGGGCGATGTTCTCGGCCGCGGTGAGCGCCGGGATCAGGTTGTAGTCCTGGAAGACGTAGCCGACGCTGCGGCGGCGCAGGGCGGCGATCCCCTTGCGGCCGAGACGGGATATGTCCTGCCCCTCGATGATCACCTGGCCGCTGGTCGCGGTGTCGAGCCCGCCGGCGATGGTCAGCAGGGTGGACTTGCCGGAACCGGACGGGCCCATCACCGCGACGAGTTCACCCGGGTACACGGACAGGTCGATGCCGCGCAGGGCGTGCACTTCGGCGACGCCGCTGCCGTGGGTGCGGGTGAGGGCCCGCAGTTCGAGCACCGGTGGGCCGCCCGGTACAGGGGAGCCCGGCGGGACGGTGGCCGGGGATTCGGGTCGGGACGGGGTGTGTGCGGACATGGTGGTGGTTCCCCCCTGTGACGGTTCTGTGGTGCGGCGCCGGACGCCGAGGCGGTCCGTTCGCCGGTGATGGCGGGTGCGTGTGCGGGGCGCCCGTGACGGGCGGGTGCGTTGTGGCGGGCCGCCCGTGGCGGGATGCGCCGGGATGGCCTTCAGCGGCCTTCTCGCGGCCTCTGCGGCCCCGGTGTTCCCCGGCCCGACGCGGGTGGTTCCCGGACGGTGCAGGTGTTCTCGGGCCGGCGCAGGTGTTCCCCGGCCGGTGCCGGGTGCTTCCCGGCCGGTCCGGTCGGCCTCGGCGGTCCCGGTGGTGCCGGGCGGCTGTGCGGTCGACCGGTGGTGCGGTCAGTCCCGGCCGCGCGGGCGGCCGATGCGGGCAGGCGTACGGGCCGAGGAGCGGGCCGGGCCACGGAGCGGGGCACGTGGCTCGGGCGCCGGCTCCGTGGTGGCGGCCTCGGCGAGGCGGACCAGCCGGGACTCGCAGTGGTCCAGCCAGCGCGCCTCGGCCTCCGCCTGGAAGATCAGCTGTTCGAGCACGAGCAGCCAGGCGACCTCGTCGCGGTTGGCCGGGACGTCTGCCAGGGCCTGCGCCTTGAGGCGGGTGTAGTCCTGCATCGCCTTCACGGTGTGGTGGCGCTGCGCCTGGATGACGGCCCGGATGTCCACGCCCGGCGCACCGACCGCCATGGCGAGTTTGATGGCCAGTTCGTCGCGGGGCGGACTGCTGCGGTTGACGGGTGTCTCGAACCAGTTCCGCAGCTCAGCTCGGCCGTCGTCGGTGATCGCGTAGAGGGTGTGCCCCTGGTCGTCCTCGTCGTCCTGGACGACCAGGCCGTCGCGCTCCAGACGGCTCAGCGTCGTGTACACCTGACCGACGTTGAGCGGCCACGTGGAGCCGGTGCGCGACTCGAATTCGGTACGGAGCTGGGAGCCGTATCTGGGGCCCCGCTCCAGCAGGGCCAAGAGCCCATGGCGGATCGACATACTGAGTATGTATACCGAGTATGCTGGCCAGCGCAAGTCGCCATCGGGGAGCGAGATCGCTGGTGGGAAGGGCGGAGGAGGGGTCAGTCCGGGCGGCGGAAGCGCAGGGCCAGAAAGCCCAGACCCAGCCCTATCAGCGCGATTCCCGCACCCATCGACACCTGCCGGGCCTGTCGCACCGCAGGGCCGTCGAGGGCCTCCGAGGTGCTCCGGTCGCCTCCGGGGGGTGTGCTCGGCGCCGGCTCCCCGGCGGGCATCACGGGTGCCGGATCGGAGGCCGCGGGGCGTGCGTCGTACGCGCCGAGCTCGCCGGGTCCGGTGGCCTCGTCGAGCTCGTCGAGCTCGTCGAGTGCGTCGGATTCGACTCCGACGGAACCGGACCCGTCGGGCGAACTGTCCGCCGGTGCGACCTCCTGCGCGGGGTCCTGTGTGAGTTCCTGCGAGCTTCCCTGTGGTGAGAGCGGTCGGCCGGGTCGCGGTCGCCCCTCCCCGGCCTCGCGCCCGGCCAGTGGAGGCTGCGCATCCGGATGCGTCGACGCCTCGTCGGTGGAGGCGGAGGAGGCGGCAGTGGCGGAGGCGGCAGCAGTGGCGGAGGCGGCGGTGGGGGTGGCTGGGGAGGCCGGGGGCGGCGTGGGCCCCGGAGTGGTTGTAGAGGTTGCAGGGGTGGGAGCCGCGGGGGTGGAGGCCGCGGCGGAGGGAAGCGCGAAGGGGGATGCGAAGGGGGATATGGATCGGGGCGGAAGCGACAGGTGGGACGGGGGAAGCGGAGGCGGTCCGGGCGCCGGGCGGGCGAAGGCGGCCGGGTCGTCCTCGGGGGGTGCGGCCGTGGGTATCGCGGACGGATCGGCTGAAGGAGTGAGACTTCTGTCCGTCGGCTCGGCACCGGGGGCCGGGGAGGGGCGGGCGAGGGGCGCGGGGGCCCCGGACGCCGGTGACGTCACGGGCGTGCCGGCCGACCCCGGTATGTCGCCGGCCGGGCGTCGGCCCATGTGTGCCTCACCGGCCGCGGCCCCCAGTGCCGCGCCCGCTGAGAGTATGAGGCAGGCCACACATCTCGTGGATCGCGAGGGCAGAAGTCCTTGAGCCATGAAGTCAGCGTCACATGGGGCCTTATGTCCGGCATCTCGGACATAAGGGGTGCTATGTGCCCGATGTGCCGTCACACGGATGCCTCCTGAGCCGACCCGCACGCCGCTCGCCCCGCCATACCCGGGGCCGCGCCCACCACGCCGACCGGCCCCGGGCGCGACTCCCGCTCCCATGGCCAGGTCCGGCCCCAGGATGACTCCTGCCCCACTGCGGCCGGCCCGGCCGCGACCACGCCGGCCAGCCCCGGTCCGTGACCCAGCCCCGGTCCGTCACACCGCCCACACCGCCGCTCGGCGGGGCCGGACCGCTCAGGCCGGGTCGCCCGTCGCGACGCGCAGCTCGAACTTGGCACCCACCTTGTCCACGGCGGTGCCGGCGGAGGGGAACTGGTCGATGATCTGGTCCTCGGCGTACGTGTTCCCCGGCACTTCGATCTTCTTGACGATCCAGCCGGCCGCGTCCGCGCACGCCTTGGCGGAGAGGAAGTCCTTGTAGAGGAACTTCGGCGCGTCGACCTTGTCCGGGTCGTCGGTGCTCTCCAGGGGGTCCGTGCACTTCTCGGTCCGCATCGTCCGGTTCCGCTCCGGGGGCTTGTGCTCATCCGTCGCGGCCGGGTTCTCGTTCGCGGTGGTGTTCCCGACCTTGTCCGAGCTGCGCAGCGAGAGCACGGTGATCACCCCGCCTACCGCGACCAGCGCGACCACGATCGCGCCGACGAGCACCGACAGGGACCGCTTCGGCCTGCCCCCGCCCGACATGGGCTGCGGCTGCGTCTGCGGTCCGACCGCGTACGGCGGAGGGGTCTGCTGCATCGACGGCACCGATGACATCGCCGGCTGGTTCTGGTACGCCGGGGCCGCCTGTGGGTAGCCGTACGCGGGCGCGGGCGCGGGGGCCGGGGTCGCCGGACCGTACGGGCCCGGCTGGTACGGAGTCTGGACGCTCTGCGGTGCCGGGACGCCCTGGTCGATCGGCGGGAAGACCGTCGAGCCGACGCCCGAGCCGCTGTTCACCGGCCCGCCGCCCGCGACGATCGCCGGGGCGCCCGTCTGCCCGCCCGCGTTCAGCACGCGCGCGATCTCGTCCTGCATCGCCGCGGCGCTCGGGAAACGTTCGTTGGGGTTCTTCCTCAACGCCCGGGCGACGAGCGCGTCCATCGCCGGGGTGATCGCGCGGTTGATGGTGGAGGGCGCGACCGGCTCCTCCTGGACGTGCGCGTACGCGATGGCGAGCGGCGAGTCCGCGTCGAACGGGAGGCGGCCGGTCAGCAGCTGGAACAGCATGATGCCGACCGAGTACAGGTCGGAGCGGGCGTCCACACTGCGGCCCAGCGCCTGCTCGGGGGAGAGGTACTGCGGGGTGCCGACGACCATGCCGGTCTGCGTCATCGACGTGACACCGGACTGCATCGCGCGGGCGATGCCGAAGTCCATGACCTTCACGACACCGCGCTTGGTCATCATCACGTTGCCCGGCTTGATGTCGCGGTGGACCAGCCCCATCTCATGGCTGGTGTCCAGCGCGGCCAGCACGTCGGACGTCACCTTGAGCGCCTTGTCGGCGGGCATCGCCCCGTACTTCTGGATGTCCGCCTGGAGCACGGAGCCGAGCGGCTGCCCCTCCACGTACTCCATGACGATGTACGGCATCAGCGCGCCGCCGAGCTCGTCCTCGCCGGTGTCGAAGACCGAGACGATGTTGGTGTGCTGCAGTTTGGCGACGGCCTGCGCCTCGCGGCGGAACCGCTCGCGGAACGACTGCTCGCGGCCCAGCTCCGTGTGGAGTGTCTTGATGGCGACCTGTCGGTCCAGCGCGGCGTCGTACGCCAGGTACACGGACGCCATGCCGCCTTCGCCGAGCAGGTCGCGCAGCTGGTAGCGGCCGCCGGCTATCGCACCGCCCGCATAGCGGCCCTGCGTGCCCTGTGCGCCGTGTGCGCCGTCCTGGCTCATGACTTGCTTCCCCCTCGGCGCGTGAGTCACGCGGTGACGCCTATTACGCGCCAAGTCTGCCCGAGGGGTACGACACGTCAAGCCGGGGTGCCCGTTCCGTGACCCTCCGCACAAGAAGCGTTCCGGAAGCGTCACAAGAACCGCATGGAATACACGCGCGCTCCCCACCCGCCGGTTCCGGCCCCGCTCCCTCTCGGGAACGGGGTGTCCGCCAAAGGCTGTAGCGTGACGTGGCAATGCAGCTAGACACCGTGAGAACCCGCGGACGCGCGGACAGATACGACGGCGAGGACTGATGGCACCCGATTCCGAAGCAAACGGCGGCGGAGTCTCGGATGGCACCGACTCCTGGGGCATCGGCGGCGTCGTCGGTGACGGTCGCTACCGGATGACCCACCGCCTCGGCCGGGGCGGCATGGCGGAGGTCTTCGCGGCCGAGGACGTCAGACTGGGACGCACGGTCGCGGTGAAGCTTCTGCGCTCCGATCTCGCCGAGGACCCGGTTTCCAAGGCCCGGTTCACGCGCGAGGCGCAGTCGGTGGCCGGTCTCAACCACCACGCGATCGTCGCGGTGTACGACTCCGGCGAGGACGTCGTGGGCAGTCAGACCGTCCCCTACATCGTGATGGAGCTGGTCGAGGGCCGCACCATCCGCGATCTGCTCCTCAACGCCGATGCCCCGCCGCCCGAGCAGGCGCTGATCATCGTCTCGGGGGTGCTGGAGGCGCTGGCGTACTCGCACCAGCACGGCATCGTGCACCGCGACATCAAGCCCGCCAACGTGATCATCACGAACTCGGGCGCGGTCAAGGTGATGGACTTCGGCATCGCCCGCGCGCTGCACGGCGCGCAGTCGACGATGACGCAGACCGGCATGGTCATGGGCACGCCGCAGTACCTCTCCCCGGAGCAGGCTCTGGGCAAGGCCGTCGACCACCGCTCCGACCTCTACGCGACCGGCTGCCTGCTGTACGAACTCCTCGCGCTGCGGCCCCCGTTCACGGGTGAGACCCCGCTCTCCGTCGTGTACCAGCATGTGCAGGACACCGCGGTTCCGCCGTCCCAGGTGCTGGAGGCGGCCCCGCCGGAGCTGGACGGGCTGGTCATGCGCTCGCTCGCGAAGGACCCGGACGACCGGTTCCAGAGCGCCGAGGAGATGCGCGGGCTCATCCAGTACAGCCTGCAGATGCTCCAGGCACAGGGCGGCCACACCGGCACGTGGAACACCGGTCCGGTCGCGGCGCACGAGGCCGGTCACACCCCGCCCATGGGCGTCACCGGTGCCACGATGGCGATGAACCACCCCCACCCCGGCGACACCTCGCAGGGCCCGATCCTGCCGCCGATGAACCCGGACGACGGCGGCTACGAGGGTGGGCACCAGGCCGGTGGCGGGCGCGGCAAGCTGTGGCTGTTCGTCGTGCTCGCGCTGATCGCCATCGGCTCCGGGGTCGCCCTCGCGGTGAATGCCGCGAAGGGCAGCGACGACCAGCACAAGAAGCAGCCGGCTCCGGTCTCCAGTACGACGTCCTCGCCGGAGAGTTCGCCGAAGCCGAGCGACGAGGAGACCGAGCAGAACCAGCAGCCGGAGAACTCCAACGGGGACCAGCAGGGAACGTGGCCCCGCCACTCCTACACCCCGCCGGTCCGGCCGAGCGAGCCGAGCGAGCCGTCCTCCGACGAGCCGTCGACCCCGGAGACGGGCGGTGCGGCGGACGGCGGCACGGGCTCGGCCGACGGCGGCACGGGGACGAATGAGGGCACCAGCCCCGGTTCGAGCGAGGGCACGAGCACGGGTACCGGCGACGGCGGCACCGGTCCCGGCACGGGCACCGGATCGGGCAGTGGCAGTGGCAGCGGCGGTGACGGAGGGTCCGGTACGGCGGAAGGCAGTGTCGGCGGGCCGATGGGGACCAACTCCGGCCCGCTGGGAACCTCGACCGGCACCACCTCGTGACCCTCCGGGCCGCCCCGGGCCGTTGAACCACACGTGAATCACACGCCCGGGGCGGCCCGGGAGGGCGGTCCCGCAGGGCCCGAGGCGGTGAACTCCGCCCAGCCCGGGGCCGCCCGTGCGCGACTGCCCGTCGGCCCCGCCGCGGGCCGCCCGACGGGCTTCCCCCTGGAACGGCCTCATGCGTGAACGGGCCCGCTCCTGGACGAGGCATCCACGGGCGGGCCTCGTCCCGGGACGAACCACGCGCGTGACCGGGACGACCGTGACCGGGACGACTATGAACGGGACGACCGCGTGACCGGGACGATCGCGAACGGTCTCATGCGCGACCGGGCGACGCCGGAACAGGCCACGTATGAACGGGCCTCACCCCGTGAAAGCCTCGCGCACCGCGTCGTACTCGCGCGTCCACCAGACCGCCAGGGCCGACACCGCAGGAAACTGCGGGTCGGCCCTCCGGTCGTGCAGGCAGTAGCGCCAGCGCAGCATCCAGAAGTCGTTGAGCCGTTCCCACCAGACCCGGTGCACCGCCGCGGCCAGTTCGGCCGCCCCCGCCCCGGCCGCTCGCCGGTAGGCGCCCGCGTACGCCCGTACCTTCGCCAGCTCCAGTTTTCCGCCCGGCTGCACGAAGAAGATCGCCGCGGCCCGCACCGCCTCCTCCGCCCGGGGCTGGACCCCCAGCCGGTCCCAGTCGAGGATCGCGACCGGGTCCGTGCCCCGGTAGAGGACGTTCAGCGGATGGAAGTCGCCGTGCACCCAGCCGGTGGCCGGGACGTCCGGGGCGGGCGGGCGGCGGTCGGCGTGCCGCTCCAGCAGGGCGCGGCGTTCCCGGAGCCGGTGTTCGGCCAGTTCGTCGAAGCAGTCGCGGTGGCGCCGCCCGCGCGCGGCGGCCAGCAGTTCGTCGATCAGCGTGAAGGTGTCGACGGGGTCGGGGCTCGGGTGCCGGCCGGACCGGCCGCCCGGCTCGGGCGCCGCACCCATGACCCGCTCCAGGCCGGTGTGCACGGCCCCCAGCAGGGCGCCGAGCCGCCGTGACTCGGCGCGGGTCAACTGGTCACCGGTCCGGTGCAGTCCGTCGACCCAGGGGTGCAGGGCATAGCACCGGCCGCCGATCTCCGTGACCGTGTCGCCCTCGACGTCCTCGACGGGCGGGGCGACCGGTAAACCGAGCGACTGGAGGCGCCGGGTGGCGCGGTGCTGGCGGACGATCGTGGCCCGGTCGCCGGTGGAGGCGTCGAGGTGGTGCTTGAGGAAGTAGGAGCCGCGTGTGGTGGAGACCCGGTAGCCGTGGTTGAGCAGGCCCTGCGTGACGGGCTCGCAGGCGAGCGGCGCACCGGCGTGCGGGTGGCGGCGCAGCACCTCTTCCACCGGCGGCACGGGCGGGCGCGGCACGGCTGGGTGGTTCGTCGCCGGGTGGTGCGCGTGCGGACGGCTCGTGTCCGCGCGGCTCGCGGCCGGGCGGGCGGCCGCCGCACGGCCCGGGGCCGTGCGGTCCGCCGTCGCGCCGCCCGGCACCGTGGGGCCGGTCCGAGCACGTTCCGTGACCGGACGGCGAGGTGCGGCCGGGCGAGGCACCGTCGGGCCAGGCGCCCTGTCGGTCGATGGGGCGGAGGTGACCTGCGGAGACGAGGAAAGCGATACAGATGAGCGCGCCACTCGTCAGATGTTAGATCACGCTGTGTTGCGGATCGGCTGACTTGCGTGGAAGTCCGGGGTGTGCGTGGAAGCCGGTGGTGTGCACGGTGACGAAGTGCGGGACGACCGAGAGGTAGGCCGGGGCGAAGGGCTCCCCGTTGACCACGGCGGGCGCGGTGCCGAAGCGTTCCCGCTGCCCGGGGGTCGGGTGCACGATCTGCGCGGGGCCGGTGAACTGCACGGACCACAGCTCGTCGTCGCTCTCCGAGGGCGCGGTGTTGTAGTTGTCCGCTCCGTACGCCACCACCGTGCCGTCACAGGCGTCGTGATAGCCGAGGCCCTCGTGCATCCGCAGGACGACGCGGCCGTCGGCCACGATGTGACGGGCCACCGCCAGTATCGGAAGGGCCCGCATGCTCGTCGCCAGTCGGCCGTATGCGACGCGGCCGAGCAGTTCGAGCGCGTGGAGATCCTCGGAGGGCATGCCCCCACTCTCCGTCACGGCGACGGACGGCCGGAAGAGACCGCCGCCCCGGTTGGACCGGGACCAAAGTCCCGAAGGCCACCGTGATCCCAAGGCGACCGGGAGGCTGGTGGGAGGCCACCGGGAGGCCACCGGGAGGCCGGCGGAGGCCACCGGGAGGCCGGCAGGGCCGCCGACGACCGGCCGGGTCGCCACGCGGGCCGCTCCGGCGATGCCGGGGCCGTTCAGCGCTTCTGCGCCTGGAGCCTGGCCACGTACGCGGCGGCCTGCGAGCGCCGTTCCATGCCCAGCTTGGCGAGCAGGCTGGATACGTAGTTCTTGATGGTCTTCTCCGCGAGGTGCAGCCGCTCGCCGATCGCGCGGTTGGTCAGCCCTTCCCCGATCAGGTCGAGGATCTTGCGCTCCTGTTCGGTGAGCGTGTCGAGCCGCCCGTCGCCCCCGCCCTTCTTCCCTTCGCGCAGGCGCTCCAGCACCTGGGCGGTCGCTACCGGGTCCAGCAGCGACTTCCCGGCCGCCACATCCCGCACCGCGTTCAGCAGTTCGGTGCCGCGAATCGCCTTCAGCACATATCCCGAGGCGCCCGCCATGATGGCGTCGAAGAGCGCCTCGTCATCGGCGTACGAGGTCAGCATCAGGCACTTGATGCCGTCGTCCTGGGAGCGGATCTCCCGGCAGACCTCCACCCCGCTCCCGTCCGGCAACCGTACGTCGAGCACGGCCACGTCCGGCCGGGTCGCCGGGATGCGGACCAGCGCGTCCGCCGCCGTACCGGCCTCGCCGACCACCTCGATGTCGTCCTCGCCCGACAGCAATTCGTGGACCCCGCGCCGGACCACTTCGTGGTCGTCCAGCAGAAAAACGGTGATTTTTCCTTGTTCGCGCACAAAACGAAGTCTCACACACTCGCCTCTTCCCTGCCGCCGAACGGCGGGATAACGTGCCGGTGTTCCGGCAGCCCGCAAGGCTGTTCCCAGGGCTGTGACCAGCGAGAGTTCCCTACTTTTTCGATTTACTTGGAAATCCAAGCAAAATCGCAGGTCAGATAGGGTTTCGCAGTTATGCGGCGCACTGGGTAACGTGCTTTTGACAGGGCGCTCGCCGGGGCACCTGTCACGCCTGCTCCCCGAACCGAGCGGCACCCACCCCGTGCACGGGTACGGGCGCAGGCGAGCCGCACTGGCTTCCCGGCAGACCCCGGGGGCCGGACCGACGGAGGAGCACGCACGTGACCGTGGAGAGCACTGCCGCGCGCACACCGCGACGCAGCAGCAAGCGGACCAGCGCCGTGAAGACGACGAAGACGGCCTCGAAGGCGACCGCTAAGAAGCCCGCCAAGGCCGCCACCGGGACGACCGCGAAGAAGTCCGCCAGGACCCCGCGGAATTCCGAGCCCGAGCTCGTACAGCTGCTGACGCCCGAGGGCGAACGCGTCGAGCACCCCGACTACGGGGTGGACCTGACCGCCGAGGAACTGCGCGGGCTGTACCGGGACATGGTCCTCACACGCCGCTTCGACGCCGAGGCCACCGCCCTCCAGCGCCAGGGCGAACTGGGCCTGTGGGCCTCGCTGCTCGGCCAGGAGGCCGCCCAGATCGGCTCCGGCCGGGCCCTTCGCGACGACGACTACGTCTTCCCGACCTACCGCGAGCACGGCGTGGCCTGGTGCCGGGGCGTCGACCCGACCAACCTCCTCGGCATGTTCCGCGGCGTGAACCACGGCGGCTGGGACCCCAACAGCAACAACTTCCACCTGTACACGATCGTCATCGGCTCGCAGACCCTGCACGCCGCCGGCTACGCCATGGGCATCGCCAAGGACGGCGCGGACTCGGCCGTGATCGCGTACTTCGGTGACGGCGCCTCCAGCCAGGGGGACGTCGCCGAGTCCTTCACGTTCTCCGCCGTCTACAACGCCCCGGTCGTCTTCTTCTGCCAGAACAACCAGTGGGCCATCTCCGAGCCGACCGAGAAGCAGACCCGCGTCCCGCTCTACCAGCGCGCCCAGGGCTTCGGCTTCCCCGGTGTCCGGGTCGACGGCAACGACGTGCTCGCCTGCCTGGCCGTCACCAGGGCGGCGCTGGAGCGGGCCCGCCGGGGCGAGGGGCCCATGCTGATCGAGGCCTTCACCTACCGCATGGGTGCGCACACCACCTCCGACGACCCGACGAAGTACCGGTCGGACGAGGAGCGCGCCGCCTGGGAGGCCAAGGACCCGATCCTGCGGTTGCGCAGGTACCTGGAGAAGGAGGGCTCCGCCGACGAGGCGTTCTTCGCCGGTCTCGAGGCCGAGAGCGAGGCCCTCGGCAAGCGCGTGCGGGAGGCGGTGCGGGCGATGCCCGATCCGGACCCGATGGCCATGTTCGACCACGTCTACGCCGACGGGAACCCGCTCGTCGACGAGGAGCGCGCACAGTTCGCCGCGTACCAGGCATCGTTCGCGGACGCCGAGGAGGGCAAGTAGCCATGGCCGTGGAAAAGATGTCGATCGCGAAGGCGCTCAACGAGTCGCTGCGCAAGGCCCTCGACACCGACCCCAAGGTCCTCATCATGGGTGAGGACGTCGGCAAGCTCGGTGGCGTCTTCCGGATCACCGACGGACTCCAGAAGGACTTCGGCGAGGACCGGGTGATCGACACCCCGCTCGCCGAGTCCGGCATCGTCGGCACCGCGATCGGTCTGGCCCTGCGCGGCTACCGGCCGATCGTGGAGATCCAGTTCGACGGCTTCGTCTTCCCCGCCTACGACCAGATCGTCACCCAGCTCGCCAAGATGCACGCCCGCGCGCTCGGCAAGGTCAAGCTGCCGGTCGTCGTGCGGATCCCCTACGGCGGCGGCATCGGCGCGGTCGAGCACCACAGCGAGTCCCCCGAGGCGCTGTTCGCGCACGTCGCGGGCCTGAAGGTGGTCTCGCCGTCGAACGCGAACGATGCGTACTGGATGATGCAGCAGGCCGTCCAGAGCGACGACCCGATCATCTTCTTCGAGCCGAAGCGTCGCTACTGGGACAAGGGCGAGGTCGTGACCGACGCCATCCCCGGCCCGCTGCACCGGGCGGCGGTGGTGCGCACCGGCTCCGACCTCACGCTCGCCGCGTACGGACCGATGGTGAAGGTCTGCCAGGCGGCGGCCGAGGCGGCGCAGGAGGAGGGCCGGTCGATCGAGGTCCTGGACCTGCGCTCGATGTCCCCGATCGACTTCGACACCATTCAGGCGTCGGTCGAGAAGACCGGCCGGCTCGTGGTGGTCCACGAGGCACCGGTGTTCTACGGCTCCGGGGCCGAGATCGCCGCTCACATCACGGAGCGCTGCTTCTACCACCTGGAGGCACCGGTGCTGAGGGTCGGCGGCTACCACGCCCCGTATCCGCCGGCGCGGCTGGAGGACGAATACCTGCCGGGTCTCGACCGTGTGCTCGACGCCGTCGACCGCTCGCTGGCGTACTGAGGACTGGGGCGTGACAACGATGACGACCGACACTTCCAACGGTGCCCGCGTCCGCGAGTTCAAGATGCCCGACGTGGGCGAGGGCCTGACCGAGGCCGAGATCCTCAAGTGGTACGTCCAGCCGGGTGACACGGTCACCGACGGCCAGGTCGTGTGCGAGGTGGAGACGGCGAAGGCGGCCGTGGAGCTGCCGATCCCCTTCGACGGGGTGGTGCACGAGCTGCGCTTCCCCGAGGGCACGACCGTCGACGTCGGCGAGGTGATCATCGCGGTGGACGTGGCGCCGGGCGGTGAGGCGCCGTCCGCGTCCGCGCCTGCTGCCGAGCCCGCACCTGGGCCTTCGGAGCCCGCGACGGGCTCGGGCCGTCAGCCGGTCCTGGTGGGGTACGGCGTCGCCGAGACCTCCACCAAGCGGCGCGCCCGCAAGGGCGACGCGGCGGCGGCCCGTACGGCTGCCGCGACCGCGGCGGCAGCGGTGCAGGGCGAGCTGAACGGCCACGGCTCCGGCTCCGGCTCCGTGGCGACGGCCGTCCGCGAGAGCCGGCCGCTCGCCAAGCCGCCGGTCCGCAAGCTGGCCAAGGACCTGGGCATCGACCTGGCGACGGTCGTCCCGACGGGCGCGGGCGGGATCATCACCCGCGAGGACGTCCACGCGGCGGCCCGCCCCGTACCGGCCCAGGCGCAGCCGACGCCGGTCGCCGCGGCGGCACCGGCCGAGCCCGCCCCGGTGGCGTACGCCCCGGCCCCGGCCGCCGCTCCCGTGTCCGGCGAGGAGCAGCCCCTCGCGGGCGCCAGGGAGACCCGTATTCCGGTCAAGGGCGTACGGAAGGCCATCGCCCAGGCGATGGTCGGCAGCGCCTTCACCGCGCCGCACGTCACGGAGTTCGTGACCGTCGACGTGACGCGGACGATGAAGCTGGTCGCGGAGCTCAAGGAGGACAAGGACCTCGCGGGGGTCCGGGTCAACCCGCTCCTGATCATCGCCAAGGCGTTCCTGGTCGCGATCCGCCGCAACCCGGACATCAACGCCGCCTGGGACGAGGCGAACCAGGAGATCGTGCGCAAGCACTACGTCAACCTGGGCATCGCCGCCGCCACCCCGCGCGGCCTGATCGTGCCGAACATCAAGGACGCGCACGACAAGACCCTGCCCGAACTCGCCGCCGCACTGGGCGAGCTGGTCGCCACGGCACGTGACGGCAAGACGTCCCCCGCGGCCATGGCGGGCGGCACGGTGACGATCACCAACGTCGGCGTCTTCGGCGTCGACACGGGCACACCGATCCTCAACCCCGGCGAGTCCGCGATCCTCGCGGTCGGTGCGATCAAGCTCCAGCCGTGGGTCCACAAGGGCAAGGTGAAGCCCCGTCAGGTCACCACGCTGGCTCTGTCGTTCGACCACCGCCTGGTCGACGGCGAGCTCGGCTCCAAGGTCCTGGCGGACGTCGCCGCGATCCTGGAACAGCCGAAGCGGCTGATCACCTGGGCGTAGGGGTTTCAGCGGTACGCGTGCCTTCGGCGGTACGCGTACGAGGTGGGTCCGCGCGGAGTTCGCGCGGACCCACCTTCCGTTCGTGCCCTGCCGCCGTCAGGGGCGGGGCGGGGCGGTCCGGCCGCGCACACGAGCGGAGGCAAGGAGACGCCGCTGCATCGATCGGACCCCGGTGGCAATTTCCGGCATTCAGTGCGAAAAGAGGACGGTGGTCCCTCGTGAAAGCCATTGAGCACGCCTTCTTCGGACGCGTGGAAACAAGTGCGCTGGATGGCGCGGATGTCGTCTGGGAAAGCACCTCACGACTTGGAGAGGGTGAGGTGGAGGTCCAGTTGTGGGCCGGACCGTCCAGCGAGCCGGACGCCGAAGAGCTGGACGCATGTGCAGCATGCGTGACCGGCCTGTCGGCTCTCGACACAGCGGCTCGCACGGCGCTGCGAACGTACCTGCACGAGGATCGCTACTTCATCGACTTCCATGTTGAGGAGCTTGAAGACAGTGAGACGGTTGTTCGTCTTGTACGGGACGCAGCCGACGAAGCGGTCGGAGTCGATTCCTTCGTCGCCGCCATGCGCCTGAGCAGTGTCGGCCTATGGCTGAGCGACCTGTCCGATGAGCCCCCTGTCATCTTGGACTACATGTTTGATCCCGATCTCAGTGATCAAATACTCGCCGTCAAGTTGACTCGGGACGGGACGGTGGTTTCCGTCGATTGGGAGAGCTGACGCATTCATCACCGCACGGAGCGACAACCCGTGCGGGCGCGACAGCGATATCGCCGCCGATATGGCGTGCTCCTCGCGGGAGCGGGGCACCTCTGGGGGCGTGGGGCGGCAGTCGGGCCGATTGCCGTTCATTCGCTGGTCAACATGCTCATCCTCACCGGTAATTGGGCCGAGGAGGAACGTTGTTAGAGTGGTTCGATGGCATCGGTCAAGAAGCTCCAGGTCACTTTCGACTGCGCAGAACCCGAGCATGTGGCTCGTTTTTGGTGCGAGGTGTTGGGGTACGTCATAACGCTGCCTTCCGATGGGCAGGGATCATGGGCCGTGTGCTCCGATCCCACGGGTGAGGGCCCGCGCATGTACTTCCAGCGCGTTCCCGAGGGGAAGGTCGCCAAGAACCGGGTGCATCTCGACGTGCGGGCCGGCACCGGGCTCGTGGGCGAGGAGCGCCTGGCCACCCTTGAGGCCGAACGCGATCGGCTGATCGCGCTCGGCGCGGTGTGCGTGCAGGTGCTGTATGCCGATGACGAAAACGAATCGTGCATTGTGATGCAGGACGTCGAGGGCAACGAGTTCTGTCTCGACTGAGCGTTCTTCGGAGACGGCGCAAGGCCAGCGGATGGTGGAACCAGTACCCGCAGCTTCAGTCCATGGTGGAGTACGTGGCACTTGAGGACATCGCCACTGGTCTGCGTACCTGGCAACTTTCCATCGTGCCTGGCCTGCTCCAGACCGCCGACTACCGTGTGCGCTCGCTGTGGGCAACGGCTCCTGGGATGATCCGGACGAGATCGAGCCCTTCGTGGAGTCCAGGATGGCCCGCCGGGCGCGTTTGACCGGGCAACGACCGCTGGAACTGTGGGCGGTGATGAGCGAAGGCGCGCTGCGTCAACTGGTCGGCGGCAGGGACGTCATGCGGGAGCAGCTTGGGCGCTTGCTGGACGTGTCCCGGCCGCCGAACGTGAAACTTCAGGTGGTGCCCTGCCTCGCGGGTGCCCCGTGTCGAGGTTGCCCGCAACGTCCCCGGAGCCGTCGCCGTCCGTGACTCCAAGGACCCCGTCGGCCCGGTCCTGGTCGTGACGCCCGCTGCCTGGGACGCCTTCCGGGCGGGGCTGGATCAGTGGCACTGACCTTGAAACGGCCGATGCTTTCGAGGCATCGGCCTTCGTCGGGCTTCGAGAGACGCGGCGCGCGCCGGGTGCGTCAGGTTGCCCAGGCCGACATCCCCGCGTGGCCGAGGGGGGTGTGCTCCTGCCAACGCGCTCTTGACGCTGATCACGCGCGGGCTGAGGCTCGTCCACATCGGTGGAACCCATTCGATGTGGGAGTGATCGCGTGACCCTGAAGTTTCTCGGCATCATTCCGAACACGCCGACCGATGAATCTCCGACGATGTGGCTTCACGAGGAGACCGGCGACCTTCTGATTCAGTCGTACAAGGCGACCGAAGAGGAAGTGAGGGCTTGCCAGGAAGCCGGATCGATCCCCGGTCATTCCACGGACGTGCCAGCACACGAGACGATCATCAGGCTTCCGGCAGTGATGTTGAAGTACATCCCCCGCCCGGCCGACAGCAACGGAGAGACAGCAAGTGCAACCCCCGGCGCGTAACGCCCTGGCGCAGGCCCAACGCTCGGCGATCCACCTTGAGCTGCGAGATTCGTACATGCTCGATGACCCCGAGTTCACCGCGTGGCAGAACGGCAAGCGGCTCGACCCCGCCGATCGGTCGTCGTGGTGGGGCGGATGGCACGATGCCGTGCGTGACGCCGTCGCACGCGGGGTCGCTATCCGGCGTGCGCGGATCGTCTCTGAGCCGATCAGTGATTACGTGCGGTACGAGTACGACTGCACGTTCACCAATGTCGCGGCGGGTGAGCTTGTCTGCTGGCTGCCCAGGCGACAGGCGACCGATCTCGCCCTGCCCGTTACGGACTTCTGGGTATTCGACGGCGCGCAGGTGCTGTTCCACCACTTCACGGGGGATGGTCAGTTGGACCAGGACGGCCGGGAGTACACGGACGATCCCGCGCTGGTGAAGCTCTGCGCAGAAGCCTTTGAGGCTGTGTGGCAACGCGCGGTCCCGCATGAGGAGTACCGGCCCCGCTGATCCGCCGGAACCATGGCCGTCTCCCCGTCCTCAAGTGCTCAGCAGGCCCGGCAGGCTCTCGCGGATCGCCTTGGGGCGGGCGGCTGACGGTCGGGGAACGTACGGCCGACCTGTCCGCCGTACGCGCCCTGTACCACCGTCGGCCGAGTCCCTACCCGACGGGTAACGGCGAGCAGGCGGCCCGGTTCGCCGCGCAGGAGAACCGGCGCGGCCTGGGCGGTGTGCTGGGCGCGCTGCCGGGGTGCCTGTACCTGAGCCACCCGCAGGCCATCGCGCGGGCCGAGTACAAGCCTGCGCAGTTGTCCGCAGCGCTCCGGGCCGGGCTCACGGTCCCGGCCACCCTGATCACGAACGATCCGATGGAGGCCAAGGCGTTCTGCGCCGCACAACCGACCATCTACAAGCCGTTGCACGCGGGGGCGTACGAGGCCGAGGGCGAGCCTGCCGGAATCTGGGCCGCCCCGGTCGAGGCGGGCGGGGTCGACGGCGCGGTGAGCCACAGTGCGCACCTGTTCCAGGCACAGGTGCCCAAGGCGGCGGACGTGCGCGCGGTCGTCGTCGGCGAGCAGGTGTTCAGTGCCCGGATCACCGCGCCGCCTGGGGTCGTGGACTGGAGAGCCGAATACCGGAGCCTCACCTATGAGCCGGTCGTCTGCCCGGAGGAGATGCACGGGGCGCTGGCGCGGTTCCTCACCGCCTTCGGGCTGGACTTCGGCGCCTTCGACTTCGCCGTGACCGCGGACGGCGGATGGTGGTTTCTGGAGTGCAACCCCAACGGCCAGTGGGCGTGGCTCGAAGACGCCGCCGGACTGCCGATCACCACCGCCATCGCAGACCTGTTGGAGAACGGAGCGAGTCAGCATGAGTGACCCCCTGCCGTCGGAACACCTACGGGCCGACCTCGCTCGGCGCCTGTCCAAGGCCGGTGCTCTGCGCGGCCCGGAATGGGAAGCGGCCGTGTTGTCCGTGCCCCGTGAGGCGTTCCTCTCGCGTGGCTGGTTCGAGTACGAAGAAGGCGGCTGGTACCGGCCCGCGGCCGGAGACTCCGCTGAAGGACTCGCGCGCATCTACCAAGACGACACCCTCGTGACGCAGGTGGCCGGGGGCGTCTTCCCCCACCAGGTCGCGGGGCGCATCGCCGCAGCCCCCTCGTCGTCGTCCACCCTGCCGAGTCTGGTCGTGCGGATGCTCGAAGACCTGCGGGCGACCGAGGGGATGCGGGTTCTGGAGATCGGCACGGGCACGGGCTACTCAACCGCGCTGCTGTGCCATGTCGTCGGTGAGGACAACGTGACCACGGTCGAGGTCGACGCGGAGGTGTCCGCCCGTGCCGGGATCGCGCTCGCGGGCGTCGGGTATTGGCCTGTCCGCGTGGTCGGTGACGGCTTGGCGGGCTGCGAGGAGGGCGGCCCGTACGATCGCGTGATCGCCACGTGCGGTGTGCACACGGTACCGGCCGACTGGCTCGCGCAGACCCGGCCCGGCGGTGAGGTCCTGGTCACGGTCGGCGGTTGGATGCACGCATCCGAACTCGTACGACTCACGGTCGCGGACGACGGAACGGCCAGCGGTCCGGTTCTCGGCGGACAGGTCTCGTTCATGCTGGCCCGCCCCCACCTTCCGCCTCCGTTCGGGATCTTGCCGAACCTCAGCGAGGGCGAGGAGGTGCCCGCGGAGTTGGGCGCGGATGTGCTCGACGACTGGTCCGCCCGGTTCGTCGCGCAGTTCGCCGCACCGCGCGCACAGCGGCTCACACTGGAACGCGACGGGCGGACGGAACACGTCGTGATCGACGTGGACGCCGAGACGTGGGCGGTCGTCTTCCGAGACGGCGCGCGGTGGATGGTCCGACAGGGCGGCACGGGGCGCCTGTGGGACGAGATCACCGAACGCCTTGCACAGTGGAAGGCGGACGGACGCCCGTCCACCGACCGTATGCGGCTGCACGTCGGTCCCGACGGGCAACGCCTCACCTGGGCGCGTGCTCGCACGTCTTGTCCATGACCCTCATGACGCCGAACCGTGTTCGACTCTGGCCTCCTACGCGAACAGCCGCTGACTGCGGGCCGCCTCGCCGTCATCCGCATCCTCCCGCCCGTGCGGTGCCGGGCGGGAGTGGCCCGCCATGCTGCCCGACCGTCGCCCACGTCGTTCACCGTCGCCGGTCGGGTACCCGGACCATGCCCCGTGCCTCGTACCCCGGCATCGTCTCGACCTCGGTCGCCACCTCCGCGCCGAGCTCCCGGCGTACGAGCCACAGCGCGAGGTCGAGACCGGAGGTGATGCCGCCCGCCGTGACCAGGTCGCCGTCGTCCACGACCCCGGCGTTCTTGAGTACGCCGCCCTGGTTCTCCAGATCGGCCCCATCGTGAACGTCACGCCGTCGACTCGGACGCCCCGGGCCCGTTCGTCGGCGGTGAGGACCAGCTCTTCCAGCTCTGCCACGGCGATCACGCTGCCAACCGCCAGATCGGGAAACCGAGTGTGTTGGACGTGGTACGTTCAGTCACCTTGAACTCAATAAGGCGACCCCGGCAGCGCGCCAACGCCCCGGGGTCCGGCACAAGGAGAAAGAGCTCCTCATGCAGATTCATCGTAGCCGCCACACGTGCGGTTTCACGGTCCTGTCCAACGCGTTGTTGCAGGATCGGCGGTTGTCGTACACCGCTCGTGGTTTGTTGGCCGATCTTCTGTCCCGTCCGGACGGTTGGTGCGAGGACGGCCGACGGATGGCGGATACGAGTCCGCAGGGGCGGTCGGCGGTGGCGAAGGCGCTGCGGGAGCTGACGGCCTTCGGGTACTACCGGGTCCACAAAATCCGTCGTGAGGACGGGACGTTCGTCAGCGAGGCCCATGTCTACGACACCCCGCAGCCCGTCTCGGGATCGGGTTCGGGCGTGATGTGCCAGGTGGTACCGGGTACCAGCCGTCCGGGTTCCGGTGGGCCGACCGCCGGTGGGCCGGGCGCCAACCCCGTAAAGAACCGGAGGAAAACACCCTCCCTCCCCGGTCGGCGTCGGCGACCGGGCCGGGCCGAAGCGGCGAGCGTGCCCACCAGTGCGGGAGAGCCACCGGAGGTGCCCACGGTGCCGGGGCTTCCGGTGGCGCTGAAGACACCTGCGGCCCGGGGGGTAGCCACGGCAGGGGAGGCATTCGGAGCCGGAGCCGGAGCCGGAGCCGGAGCGGGGACCGGGCCTGGGGCTGAGGCTGGTGCGGAGGCCGGACCTGGGGCCGCTCGGGACCTTGTCGATCCGTCGGCTGCCGAGGCACACGGTGCGGCCGAGGCTCATGGTGCGGCCGAGACCCATGGTGCGGCCGAGACCCATGGTGCTGCCGAGGCTCACGGTGCGGCCGTGGCCACGCTGTTGCGGGTGATCGCGCCGGAAAGGCGCCTGCGGCTCGGCGTGGTCGAAACGCTCGACCTGGCACCCCTCGTCTCGGCCTGGCTGGAACGCGGCTACGACCACCGCGACTTGGCCGGGGCCCTGCTGGGCGGGCTGCCCGCCCGTATCCACTCCGCCTCGGCGCTCCTGCGCAACCGCCTGACTCGGAAGTTGCCCCCGCCGCCGGAATCCGAGGTGCTTGGGGCGCTCAGGACCTCGCGCCCGACCGTGGCGTGCTGGGACGAGTGCGAAGCTTGCGGCCGGCTGGTCCCGGACAAGGGCGCCTGTCACTGCACCCGCCCAACCGGCGAATCCCGACCCGACGACGACCGTGCCCGCCGCGCGCGGACGACCGCCAGAGGCCGCGCCCTGGTGCGCGCCGCGCTGCGGACGGCGGACCAGGTGGAGCCCGCCGTCAGCGGAGTCTGACCGCGACCGTCACGCCCGGCCGCGACCGCGGCCCGTTACGACGTCGGCGCCGGTGGTGAAAGTGCCGGTCACGATCGGCCCGGCGCTCGGGAGCGGCGTCGTTGTCAGTGGTGTCGTGCATGATCGGTGCGTCAGTTCTTCTACAGGGACGGGTCGCTATGCCGATCACAAACCAGCAGATAACGGAGCGCGCCTTTCTGGGGCCGCTGTACGCGGACTCGTACTTCCCCGATCACGTCGTCGACAAGGGCAGGGCGATCCTGCTGCGGCTGTGCGAGCGGATCGAGGCTGAGCAGCCGTCGGATCTGGCGGCCCTCTATGCGCTCACCCACGCCGCGACGGAGGAGTTCAACCTTCTGGAGGCGGAGTTCGAAGCGGCCGGGAGTGAGATCGAGACGGTTGCCCGCGAGGAGATCGGTGAGGACTTCTGGTTTGTCGCCTCGGCCTACGGGTTCGCGGACGCGGACGCGGAGGAGCTGATCGCCACCCGGGACTGGTGAGCTGCGACCGGTGGGACTGATCCGCTGCCAACGACGTAACACCTGAGCGCCGGGCCCACGCCATGCCCGCCCCGCGACCGGCAACCGTCACCACCGGACCACCGCCGCCAGTGCGGCCCAGCCCAGCCCAGCCAAGCGAAACAGGGAGCCAGTTGTATTGCTCTGTGGGATGAGGGCCGCGGCCGGCAGCGGATTTCGCCACGGGGCGAGGCTCAGACGATCGGGGTGGTCAGGGTGCCGATTCCGTCGATGGTCACCTCGACCACGTCGCCGGACTTCAGGTACCACCGCGGGGTGCGGGCCCTTCCCACGCCTCCGGGGGTGCCGGTGAGGAGCAGGTCGCCGGGGCGGAGCGGCAGCATGGTGGAGATGTACGCGACCAGTCGGGCGGGGGTGAAGAGGAGGTCGGCGATCGCGTGTTCCTGCACGGTCGTGCCGTTGACCGTGGTGCACAGCGTCGCGGTGTCGGGGTCGAAGGCGTCGGACGTGGTGAGGTACGGGCCCACGGGGGTGGTGCGGGCCCAGATCTTGCCCTGGAGCCATTCCGTGGTGCGGTACTGCCAGCCACGCATCGAAATGTCGTTGGCCACGGTGTACCCGGCGATGCAGTCGGCCGCCTCGTCCTCGTCCACCTGGTACGCGGTGCGGCCGATGACGACGGCGAGTTCGCCCTCCCAGTCCATCTCCGGGTCCTCCGGCACGGCGGCCACGGCATCGGTGGGGCCGGTCAGGGTGTCGGCGAACTTCGCGAACAGGGTGGGGTGGGAGGGCAGGCCCCGGCCCATCTCCTCGATGTGCCCGGTGTAGTTGAGGCCGGTGCACAGCACCTTCGAAGGGTTCGGCACGATCGTGTCGAGTTCGGCCCCGGCGGCCGGGATGCGACGTCCGGTGGCGTCGGCCGCGAGCTGCCGCCAGTTCTCCTCCCGCAGCAGGGCGCCGATGTCGGCATGACCGGGGATCTCGGTGAACACCTCGCCGTCCAGGCGGGCCGCGATCGTTCCGTCGGCGGTGCGCACGGTTGCCAGTTTCATCTCGTTCTCTTTCTCTTCCCGCGGGGCGTGTTCCTTCCCGCGGGGCGTGTTCCTTCCCGCGGGGCGTGTTCCCTCGCGCGGGGCGTGTTCAGGCGTCTACGGCGGAGTGCTCGGGGACGACCAGGTCGAAGAATCCCCAGTGCGCGCCCGTGGGCAGGGTGCCCGACAACATCCGGCCGCACTTCTGCGTCACGATGTGCGAGGAGCCCCGGTGCTGGCTGCCGGCGTGGCTGTCACGGAAGAAGCGCTGCAGTACGCCGTCGCGCATGACCCGTGCTCCCGCGAAACGGTGCACGAGTTGACTGATCTCCACCGCGGTCCGGCCGGCGAGACTGCACGCGAGGCGCGACATGGTCTCCTGCTCGTCGCTGAGCCGCGCTCCGGTGGCGAGGGTCGATTCGTTGTCGCGCCAGGTCTCGCGGAGCAGCGCCATCGTGCCGCGCACGTGCGAGAAGTGGCGGGCGAACTCGCCGAAGAACTCGTCGCTGGTGACCGGGGACTCCTGCGCGGGGTCCTTGCGCAGGGTCAGCTCGCGCAGCTCGTCGAGCATGCGCCGGGCGACCCCCTGCGACCAGGCGGCCTGGTGCAGTCCCGCGGAAAGGGCGGGGCTCAGCCGGTTCGCGGGGCGGCCCCGCCGGGCGTTCCCCGGGCCGATGCCGTACACGTACGCGTCCTCGACCAGCACGTCCTCGGCCTGGTAGTCCAGGCTCGCGGTCGCGCGCAGCCCGAGCATGTCCCAGTTGTCGCTGACCCGCACGGCGGTACGGGGGACGAGACAGACCACCCGTTCCCCGGTTCCCTCGACCGTGGCGGCGAGGTTGAGGTGCGTGGCCATGGACACGCCGGGGGCGAACTGCCAGGCGCCGCTGACCCGGTAGCCGCCCTCGACGCGCACCGCCCGGCCGGTGTACGAGGTGGACTGGCCCGCCACCAGCGGATGCGTGCCGTCGGCGAAGAGTTCGGCCACGGCCGCGTCGCCCAGGTAGGCGGCGGCGGTCGCGGTCTCGCTGGTCAGGGCACGGACCAGCCAGCCCAGCGAGGCGTCCGTGTGGGACAGCTTCTCCATCACCTCCAGGACCTGGAGCGGGGAGGCGTCCAGACCCCCGAGTTCGGCGGGCACGGTCAGCCGGAAGATGCCGCTGCCGCGGAGCGCGTCCTGGACCGCGGGCGTCGGGCGGCGCAGCCGTTCGCTGTCGCCGGCCTCGCTCAGCAGCAGGGGGAGGATCGCGTCCAGGTCCGTGAGGAGCGCGGAGACGTCGGAGGATGCGTGGGTGGTGGACCGCGTCACGGTCAGCTCCTTTCGGAACGGGCGCCGTTTGCGGTGCCGTCCTCGGATTCCTGGGCCAGTGCGCTCCACTGGCCGCGGTAGAAGAGCAGCGGCCGGGCGTCGTCCTGCTGGCCGTACGCCGTCACGCGGCCGAGCACCAGGACGTGGTCACCGCCGTCGTAGCCCGCCCAGGGCGTGCACTGGAGGTAGGCCGGTGAGCCGCCGATGCGCGGTGCCGGGCCGTCCGTGACCCAGTCGACGGGGCGGGACTGCGGCTTGCCCGCGAAGTGGAGCGCGGTGTCGAGCTGGTTGTCCCCGAGGACGTTGACCGCGAAGGGGCGTTCCAGCAGGTAGGCCAGGGCGCGCGAGGTGCGCTGCATGGACACCAGCACCAGCGGCGGGTCCAGGGACACGGAGGTGAAGGAGTTCACGGTGACGCCGTAGAAGTCCTCGCCCGCCTGGTAGGTGAGGACGACGACGCCGGTGGCGAAGTTGCCCAGGGTGTTGCGGAGTTGGCGGGGGTCGCAGATCGGGGGAAGGGCGGTGTCCGACGCGGGGGGCCTGGCGTCGGCGGCCTTCTCGTAGATCTCGGCGTCCCACATGACGTCGGTCATCGGCGAACCTCCTGGATGGGGTCGTGGGGCCCGCGGACGGAGCCGGAGCGGGCGGGCGTGCGGAAAGGGAAGCGGGGGCGAGGGCGCGAGGGGAGGGGTGGGGAGCGGAAGCGGCGGGCAGCCGCGCTGATCGGACGCGGCCGCCCGGTGGCCCGGGTCAGAGGGCTTCTTCGACGGCCTCCTCACTGGCGGCGAAGGAGGTGCCCGTGCCCTCGGGCAGCCATGCCCGCAGCAGCGGGTAGAGGAGGAGTGCCAGGGCGAACGACACCAGGAAGCCGAGGGCGAAGACGTCGGTGGCCATCAGGACCATGCCGACGGCGGCGGACACCGCCAGCGTGATGACGCCGGCCCAGTTCCACTGCTCCACCCGGTGGGCGCTGCTGTCGTACCGGGCTTTGCGCACCAGGTAGTAGTCGGCGATCATCACGCCGCACATGCCCAGGGTCATGGCGCCCAGGTACGCGAGGTAGGTGGAGAACTTCTCCAGGATCCCGGCGCCGATCATCACCAGGGCGATGATGTTTCCGACGATCACCATCACGGCCCTGCCGGGCTTCCAGCCGGTGAGGGCGTCGACCAGGTTGACCAGCGAGAGCGAGCCGGAGTAGGCGTTGATGGCCTGTGCTTTGGCCTGCGCCGCGTAGATGGTGACGAAGCCCATCCAGGCGGCGAAGATCACGAAGAAGGCGCCGGTGTTCTCCATGACGAAGGTGCTGCCCGCCGCACCGGCCGCCTCCGGAGTCATGCTCGGGTCGTGGTCCATGAGGTACTTGACGACGTCGGGCATGCCGCCGATGACGACGAGCGATCCCAGCACGGTCATCAGGATGTTCTGGGTGATCGGTCCGGCGGAGGCCAGGACGGTGACGTCGCGACGGGTCCGGCAGTAGCGGGCGAAGTCCGTGGTGACGAGGGCGATGGTTCCGGCGGTGGCGCCCATGACCGAGAGCGCGGCCTCGAACCTCGGCCACAGGCCCCCGGGGACGACGCCCGCGTAGCGGAACACGTCCATCGGGTCGGCGCCCTTGACCACGTAGATGTGGATGATCATGTAGATCGTGACGAGGAGCGTGACCGCCGTCAGCACGCCGGAGGCGCGCAGCGCGAGCTTGAGCCCGAAGATGGCGAGCGTGATCCACAGCACGGTCATGAGGCCGTAGAGCAGGATGCGAACCGCCCAGGAGTCGGGCAGGTCGAACATCAGGAGGGTGCCCTGGTAGAGCAGGGCGGACTCCACGGCCAGGAAGCCGAGGATCATGAACGCGAAGATCGCCGAGCCGATCGACGATCCCCTGAGGCCGAATCCGAAGAACCGGGAGGTGATGGTGCTGGACATGCCGGTCTCGAAGGCCATCCGCCCGAGAGCCTTGCCGAGGAACACCCCGAAGGCCGCGACGAGGGCTCCGACGATCAGTCCCACGGTGAAACCCGCGAGGACGACGGTGAAGCCCGCGATGGCGAAGACGACGAGTGCGGTGGCGACGCTGACCGGGCTGAGGGCGAGCTGGTATCCGCTTCGGCGCTCGGCCGCCGGGACGCTGACCAGGGCATGGTCCTCAGCCGCGGCGGACAGCGTCGAGTCGATGGATCTCGCGGGGTTCGATGTTGATGACGACACAGTTCCTACCCATCGGAGAAGAGAGGGCGCCCACGGCGCGTTCCGCGGGGGAACGCGCCGGGTGTCGCCGTGTTCGATCAGTCCTTGCTGCAGCCCGCGATCGCGATGGCCTCGATCTCGACCAGGATTTCCGGCTTGGCCAGGGCGGCGACCTGGACCAGCGAGCAGGCCGGGAAGTTGCCGGTGAAGAACTCCGCGCGGGCCTTCCACACCTGGGCGTTGTCACTCATGTCCGTGACGAAGATGGTCATCTTGACGACGTCGTCCATCGCGCCGCCGGCCGCCTCGACCAGGTCCTTGATCTTCTGGAAGACGGCCTTGGCCTGCTCGTAGGCGGTGTCGCCGAGGAGGCTGTCCCCGTCCATGCCGCGCGCGGTCATGCCGGAGATCAGGATCAGGTCGTCGACGCGGAGGCAGTTCGACCAGGTCTTGTCCGCCGGCTCGCGCACGGCATCGGAGAAGAAACGTTCCTTCTTCATGGTTGCGGTGATCCTCACAGGTCGATTCGGCTGTCCCAGGCGGACGTTCCGCCCCAGTTCACGCACACGCTCTGGCGGCGCATGAATCCCTGCCAGGCGGTGGAACCGGCCGTACGGCCGCCGCCGGTCTCCTTCTCGCCGCCGAACGCGGCGCCGACGTCGGCACCCGTGGTGCCCATGTTCACGCGCACGATGCCGCAGTCGCTGCCCCGGGCGGACAGGAAGGTCTCGATGTGGTTCAGGTTGGTGCTGTGCATGCCCGAGGCCAGGCCCTGGGCCACGCCGTTATGGATCTCGATGGCCTCGTCGAGGTCGTCGTAGACCAGGACGGAGACGATCGGGACGAAGGTCTCGGACTGGGCGATCGCGAAGTGCGGCTCCACCCCGGTGACGATCGCCGGCTCCACGTACAGCCCCGGCCGGTCGATCACCTGGCCGCCGTACACCACGGTGGCCCCGTCGCGCTCGGCACCGGCGAGGACGGCGCGGTAGTCCTCCACCGCCTGGGCGTCGATCAGGGGGCCGACGACGGTGCCCGGATCCCTCGGGTCCCCGATGGTGATCTGGTCGAAGGCCTTCTTCATCAGCTCGACGAGCTCGTCGGCGATGCTCCGGTGCGCGATGACCCGGCGGGTGCTGGTGCAGCGCTGGCCGGTGGTGCCGACCACGCCGAACGTCAGCGCCTTCGCCGCGAGTTCGAGATCGGCGGTCTCGTCGACGATGCAGCCGTTGTTGCCGGAGCACTCCAGCTGGTAGCGGCGTCCGAGCGTCGATCCGACGATCTCCGCGACCTTGCGCCCCACGCCGGTGGAACCCGTGAAGGAGATCATCGCGACCCGGGCGTCGGCGACCAGCCGCTCGGCGACGGCGTTGTCGGCGGGGATGAACAGGGAGAAGACGCCCTCGCACCCCATCTCCGCCGCGGCCTGGTTGACCAGCTTCTGCACGGCGACGGCGGTGAGCGGCACCTTGGGGCTCGGCTTCCAGACCACCGTGTTGCCGGCGATCGCGGAGAGGAACCCGTTCTGCGCCCAGACGGCGGCCGGGAAGTTGTACGCGCTGATCAGCCCGACCACGCCCAGCGGCAGCCACTGGTCGTACATGCGGTGCTCGGCACGCTGCGACTGCTGGGTGAAGCCGTACATCATCCGTGCCTGGCCCGCGGCCAGCGTGGACATGTCCACCGCCTCGCGCAGCTCGCCCTTGGCCTCCATCGTCGACTTGCCGGTGTCGAGGGAGACGACGGCCGCCAGGCTGTCGATGTTCTCCTCGATCAACTGGCCGATCCGACGCACGAATTCGCCCCGGCGCGGCGGCGGGACCATCCGCCACTTCTTCTGCGTCTCGACGGCGGCGGCCACGATCCGCTCGTAGTCCTCGGCGTCGGAGGACGCGATCCGGCCCACGATCTGCCCGTCGGCGGGGCAGACCGCCTCGATGACCGGACGGTCCTCGACGGCGCCCCAGCCGAGGGAGTCGGCGTAGGTGCCGGAATGCACATGGTCCAGGCCGAACGCGGCCAGCACGCTCTCGGTGTCGAACAGGGCCTCGGCCGTCCGGTTGGTCCTGGTGGTTTCGCTCATCGTCACTTTCCTCACTCCCCCGCCGTGGTCGCGGGCCCGGCGAACTCCTGGCAGCGCGTGGGCGCCTCAGTCCTTCGCAAGGAAGTCCCCGATCGTCTCGTCGGTGTGGTACTCGGGCTTCTCGTAGTAGTGCGGGCCGTCGTAGATCTCGATCAGCACGCTGCGCTCGTGGGCGAGCGTCGGGCCGTGGGGGTGGTCCTTCGGGTTCATGTAGAACGAACCGGGGCGCAGCCGCAGGCCGGAGTCGGTGTACTCGTAGTCGCCTTCGAGGCAGTACATGAACTGGTTCGAGGCGTGCGTGTGCTTGGTCGGGATCGTGCCGCCCTTCTCGTACTCCAGGAGGGCGATGCTGGCGCCGGTCTCGGGGTTCTTGAAGAGGAAGTACTGGCGGAACCCGTAGTCGGGGTAGTCGATCCAGTTCGCCTCGTCGAGGTCGGCGGCGTGGATGAGGACTTCGAGGGACTTCATGGTCGTGGGGTCGATGTCCACTGTTCACTCCAAACCCGGGCGGCCCGATGCCACCCATGTCTCGTATTCCTGGCGGCTCTCCGGCGTGGCGGGGAAGAGCCCGAAGAGGGACCGCCCGCGCCGGATCTCCAGAGCCGCGAACTCCTCGTACGCGGCGGCGTCGGCGGCCCGTGCCGCCACTTCGGCGACCAGATGACGCGGGATCACCGCGACCCCGTCGTCGTCGCCCAGCACCACATCGCCGGGGTAGACCGCCACTCCGCCGCAGCCGACCGGCTCGTCCAGCGCGACCGGGTGCAGGGCGATCGGTGTCGCCGCGGGGGCGTTGCCCCGGTGGAAGCACGGCAGCCCGGTCGCGGCGATGGCGCCGGAGTCCCGGTAGCCGCCGTCCGTGACCACGCCGGACACACCGCGCCGCTTGAGCCGCGCCGCCATCATGTCGCCCATGGACGCCGCCGCCGTGGAGCCGAACGCGTCGATCACGAGCACCGCGCCGGGCGGGCACTCCTCGATCGCGCGGCGGTGCGGGTTCTCGCTGCTCGCGTAGTTGGCGAGGGTGTCCAGGTCCTCGCGCGCCGGGATGAACCGCAGCGTGCTGGCCGGCCCCACCATCGGCTCCCCGCCCGCGGTCAGCGGCCGGACCCCGGCCATCAGGACGTTGCGCAGGCCGTGCCGGAGCAGCATGTTGGCGACGGTGGACGAGCCGGCCCGCGCCAACTGCTCGCGCACGGTCGGCGACAGCGGTGCGTGGACCGACGACGTGGGTTCGGCGCGTGCCGCGCGCGCTTCGCCGCTCACTGGAAGAACTCCAGCGGCGGACGGTTCCCCCACTGCGTGGTGTCGCTGGCGGTGCCGTTGAACTTCCCGGGCCGGTGGTTGCCGTCCACGGTGTCGCCGTCGGTGTAGTGCTCGATGCGGAAGCCGAACGGGTCCTTCCAGTAATCGAAGATCTGGCTGCCGAGCAGATGGCGGCCGACCCCGACGTCCAGGCTGTAGCCCTGCTGGAGGAGGTAGTCGTGCGAGGACATGACCGCGTCCACGTCGGTGACCTCGAACGCGCTGTGGTGCACGCCCACCCAGTCCGACTGGAGCACGAGCATGAAGTGGTGATCCACGAGCTGCTCGCCCAGGTCGAGCCGGACGAACGTGCCGACGACGGGACCGTCCTCGCCCGGCGGGAGGAAGTAGTCGGAGGGCAGGAAGTTGAAGCGCTCGTTCAGCCAGGCCATCGAGGCGTCGTGGTCCTTCACATGGAGCACGAAGTGGCCGAGACGAGCGATGGTGCACGGCGCGACTGGCTGGCGGACGAAGGCGTTCACCCGGTTCTTGTCGCGGATGTTGTTCATCGCGAAGGGTTCCCGGTCGGCGATCGGTTCGACCTTGTCCCGGCCCCAGATCGCCCGGATCTCGATGCCGTCCGGCATGGTCATCGAGACCACCTGTCCGCCGCCGGGCTCGGTCGACTCGGTGACCGGGGAGGACCCTGACAGTGCCGCGAGTTCGACGAGGTCCTGGTACGTGGCGACCTCGATCGAGGCGCCGACGAAGCGCTGCTTGGCAGCCTTGCGGGTGACGTGGATGTGGTGCTGGGTTCCGGTGCCCCGCATGTACAGCGTCCGGTCGTCGCTGCCCTCGGCCCTGGTCATGCCGAACGCGGTGAGGAACTTCTCCATCACTTCGAGATCAGGCGCCTCGTAGGTGACGTGGGCAGCATCGATTGCCGTGGCCACGGGTCCTCCTGTGGTGGGTGGGAGCGGGTCGGTGCGCTCGGGGCGTCGCCGACGGGTGGGGCGGGCTCCCGCGGCGGGGAGCCGTGCGGACGGGGCTCGGCCGCCGGCCGAGGCCGCCGGTCCGTCGGCCGGCGCCCGGTCGTGGACGACCGGTGGTCAGCGCTTGAGGATGCTGACGTCGTCCGGCCCGATCAGGTCCGGCACGGTCCAGCCGTCCAGGTCGTACTCGTCCATGGCGCTCTGCGCGAAGTCCTTGCAGTAGTCGAGGAGACCGCTGCCCCGCGCGCCGAACAGGTTGGTCTGCCGGGTCACGTCGTTGCTGCCGATGTAGTTGATCTCGTACAGCTCGTGGCGGGCCCCGAACTCGGTGCCGATGGAGTCCCAGAGCATCTTCATGACCTTGACGCGTTCCTCGGCGTCGATGCCGCCGGTGCCGCGCAGGTAGGTGTCCAGGTAGCCGCGGATCTCGGGGGTCTTGAAGTCGTCGGCGTGCGAGTTGAGGTAGATCAGCCCACTGGCCACGACCTGCTCGATGATGTTCTTGATCTTCGGCATGGCGAGCTGGTTCATCACGCGGTAGGCCCCGGCGAACTGCGGGTCGGGCTGGATCATGCCGCCCTTCCACGGCACCGCGCTCTTCGCCATCGCGTCCGACAGCGCCCAGAACGTGTTGCGCCAGGCGATGACCTCGCCGAGCTGCGACATGACGCCGTGGAACTGTCCGGCCCCGGTGACGTCGAGGGCACGGGCCAGCATGCCGACCAGGAAGTCCATCTTGACGGCGAAGCGGGTGCAGCCGTGCAGGGAGGCGCGCTCCAGGTAGCCCGAGTGGATGTTGTACTTGTTGGCCTGCTCCAGGTCGTTGTAGATGAACGCGTTCTCCCAGGGGATGAACACGTCGTCGAGGACCAGGATCGCGTCGTTCTCGTCCAGGCGGCTGGACAGCGGGTAGTCGAACGGACTGCCCAGCACGGCCGCCCGGTACTCGTTGGATGTGCGGCAGAGCAGCTTCACGCCGGGAGCGTTCGTCGGCATGATGAACACCGGCGAGTAGGCCGGGTCCTGCACGGCGACCTGGCCGACGTGGCCGACGAAGGTGTAGTGGGTCAGGGCCGAGCCCGTGGCCACCACCTTGGCGCCGCTGACGTAGAAGCCCGCGTCGGTCTCCCGGGTGACCCGGATGAACACGTCCTTGCCCGCGTCGGCGCCGAGACCGCGGTCGACCGGCGGGTTCATGATCGCGTGGTTGATGTACCAGGTCTTCTGTTGAGCCTTGCGGTACCAGTTGCGCGCGTTGTCCTCGAACCCGCGGTAGAACTCCGCGTTGGCGCCCAGCGTGCCGAGGAAACAGCCCTTGTAATCGGGGGAGCGGCCCATCCAGCCCCAGGTGATCTTCTGCCACTCGGCGATCGCGTCGCGCGCGGCCACCTGCTCCTCGACGGTCTTCGGAGCCTGGTAGAAGCGGTGGGTGAACCCGCCCCAGTCGGTGGGCGCGGTCAGGATGTCCTTGCGCGCCGGGTCGTGGAGGGCGTCGTACATGCGGGCGATCATGCGGGCCGAATTGCGGAATGCGGGGTGCTCGGCGATGTTCTCGACCCGCTCCCCGTAGATCCAGACCTCGCGCCCGTCGTTCAGGCTCTCCAGATACTCCGCACCGGTAAAGGGGATGTTTTCACGGTCGGCGGGGTCGTGTGCCGACTGATTTGAATTTCCCGTGTTCATGGACCGAAACCCCATCTTCTCCCCGACGGAATGGACCACGTCGCCGGAACAGGCCATACGCGATCAGCTGCCCGTGAAGAGGGATTTGTTGTGCCGATCGGAAGCCGCCTGCGGCGTCGAATTGCCGGGAAGACTTGCACGGGGGGTAGAGCCGGGCAATAGACGGCAGGAACGGACGGGAGGCGCGGGGGCGTCGGCCGTCGAGCCGCCCACCAAGCGGTGAACGGTCGGCAAAACGGCTCTGAACTGGCCTTTTCTGCTCCGGTGGGCAGGTCAAGGGCCGACCGGGACACCCTTGAAAGTGACGCACGTCACATGGAATTCATCTCGTTTTACGAGATACCTCGGAGCTTTTTCCCGCGCGATCCATATGCGGTGCGATAGAGGGGGGCATAGTTTCGTGTATGGCATCATTCGGGTGCCGCCTCTTCAGGTGCCCGGTGTTCGGCGCCCGTTGTCCCGTACATTCCGGAACGCCGTCCGCGGACGCTGCGTCCGTGGACGGTCTCGCTCAGGACCTGAGCGCGCGCCGGTGTTCGGCGACCACGCGGGTCGCCTCCATCCAGTGCCGCATCAGCGGACTGATCTCGCCCTCACGCCGCCACAGCAGCGTGGCCTGCATGGGTGCGAGCCAGCGCGGGGGATCGAGGAGGGTCACCGCGTCGGTCCGGCCCGCGATGCGCCGGCTCACGGGGGCCACGCCGAGCCCGGCCGCGACGAAGGCGACGGCGGTCTGCGGCGTGGACACTTCGAGGACCTCGAAGGTCTCGTCGCCGACGAGGGCGTTTCCGACGACCTCGGGCATTCCCACGAATGCTGGAATCCGATAAGGCAGAATCCAGCGCCCCCATCCTTTTCCGCCGGGGTGGTCCTCGCGCGCGCGATACCGGGGGACGGCGAGTTTCAGGTCGATTCCCATGATGGGATACGAATCGCAGAAGTCGGTGACAAAACCGGCGAACTGGCTGGGGCCGAAGGGAATGCATCCCATGTCCAGCCGGCCGTCCCGGATGCCCTGCACGATGAGATCGGGGGTGACGTCGGTCAGGCTGACGCGGGCCCCTGGAGCCTGGTCCAGGAACTCGGCCAGCACATCGGCGACGACCTCGTTGATGACCATGGGCTCCACACCGATGCGCAGGTCACCGACCGCGCCTTCGCCCATCAGCTTCAGCGTCTCCACGGCGCGGTCCCGGTCGGCCACCAGGCGCCCGCCCTTGGACAGCAGGTAGAGCCCGGCCGGGGTGGGGTGGACGCCCTTCGCCGTGCGTTCGAGGAGGCGTACCCCGAGTTCGCTCTCCAGCTTCGCGATGGCATGGCTCACCGGCGGCTGCGTCATGTTGAGGTTCTTGGCGGCCTGTGAAACCGATCCGGCCTCGACGACGGCCTTGAAGTACTGGATCTGACGAAAGTCCATGCTCGCTGCCCTTCACGACCTCCGACATGTGCCGACAAGCAGGCAGATTAGCCCCGATACCGGTGATGCGGATGCCGGCCCTCGCGGGCGCGCAGCGGCCTGCGTGGCGGTGCGTACGACAGGAGGGGCCCCGCACGGTGCGGGGCCCCTCCTCATGCGTGCGCCGTCGGCCGGCGCGTGTGACGCGGACCGGGCTACTTCTTGAAGCCGTAGTCCATGATTTTCTTCATGTCCGCCGAGCGGGTGGTCGCGCTCGTGGAGCCGAGCACGGTGCCGACGACCGTCTTGCCGTTGCGGGTCGCGGCGAAGACCAGGCAGTACTTGGCCGCCGGGCCGGAGCCGGTCTTGATGCCGATCGCCCCGCTGTAGCTGCTGAGCATCGTGTTGGTGTTGGACCACGACATGTAGCGGTAGCCACCGGACTTCGTGGTGACCTTCTGCTTCGTCGACTTGGTCTTCACGATCGTGCGGAACGTGGAGTTCTTCATCGCACTGGAGGCGATCTTCGTCAGGTCGCGCGGCGTCGAGTAGTTCGAACCGTTTCCGATGCCGTCGAACGAGTCGAAGTGAGTGTTCTTCAGGCCGAGGGCCTTGGCGGAGGTGTTCATCTTGCCGACGAACGACTTCACGCGCGCCGCACGGGTGGAGCCGGAGCCGAACTTGTCGGCCAGCGCGTACGCGGCGTCGCAGCCGGACGGCAGCATCAGGCCGTAGAGCAGCTGGCGGACCGTGACCTTGTCGCCCACGATCAGACGGGCCGACGAGGCGCCCTTGGAGACGATGTAGTCGCTGTACGCCTTCTGGATCGTGACCTTGGAGTCCAGGTTGAGGTTCTTCTGCTCCAGGACGACCTTGGCGGTCATGATCTTGGTGGTGGAACCGGTGGAGCGGCGGGTGTCCGCGGTTTTGGCGAACAGCGCCTTGCCGTTTCCGTTGTTCATCACGAAACCGCCCTTGGCGGTGATCGTCGGATTGGGCAGTGCGGCGGCCTGTGCTGTGGAGGCGAACACGCTGCCCGCGATGACGGCACCCGCCGTGAGGGCCACGGTGGCAGTGGCAGAAACGCGGTGTATGCCCTTAATGCCGATTTTCAACTTGAGTGCTCCCAAATGCCCCTGAAATGCGGCCACATGAAGATGCCGCTCGGTGATGAGACGCGCGAGGTGCGGGAAAGGATGCGCTGATTCCTGGGGTTTCCGGGGCAATTTCGGGGTCAAGTGGGTTTTGGCGGGAGGTCGGGACGGGGTGTCGAGGGGGTGGGCGGGGCCCGTCGAGGGAGATGCCGCGCGGCTACGGGCGGACATGCCGGACGGGATCAGCCCGGAACCTGCTCGGATGCCCGTCCGCGGGTTGGACGATTTTCATGATGTACGCATGTTGTATCTATCATGTGTGCATGCCCTCCCCCCTCCCAGTCGTGAAGATCCTTGCCGAGTCCGCAACCGAGTCCACCGTGAAGACCGCCGTGAAGGCGCCCGCGAAGCCGACAGGGGGGACGGGGGAGGCGAAGCCGGCCGCGACCAAGCAGCCGCCCGCCGCCGAGCGCGTCTACACCCACGTCAAGGAAGCGGTACTGGGCCGCCGTTACGAGGGCGGCACGCTGCTCACCGAAGGCCATCTCGCCGAGGCGGTCGGGGTCTCGCGCACCCCGGTGCGCGAGGCGCTGCTCCGGCTGGAGGTCGAGGGGCTGATCAAGCTCTACCCGAAGAAGGGCGCCCTCGTGCTCGCCGTCTCCGCGCAGGAGATCGCCGACGTGGTGGAGACCCGGCTGCTGGTCGAGGAGTTCGCGGCGCGCAAGGCCGTGCCCGCCTCGGCGCGGCTGATCGAGCGGCTCGAAGAACTCCTCGAAGAGCAGCGGCAGTTGGCCCAGGAGGGTGACCTGGCCGCGGTGGCCGTCAAAGACCGCTGCTTCCACGCGGAGATCGTGCGCAACGCGGGCAACGACATCCTCGCCCGTCTCTACGACCAGTTGCGCGACCGGCAGTTGAGAATGGGGGTCGCCGTGATGGAGGCACATCCGGACAGGATCGCCGCGAACATCACCGAGCACGGCGAGCTGCTGGAGGCGATCAGGTCCGGCGACGCGGACGGTGCCGCGCAGGCCGTGCGGCGCCACGTCGGCCGGGTCAAGGTGCTGGTCAGGGGTGAGGACCGGTGAGTTCCGCCGCTCCCGCCCCGTCCCTGCCCGGCGACCCACCCGGCGGCCGACGCGCCGCGTGGGTGTGGGGCATCGGCGTCGCCGTCTACTTCGTCGCCATCATCTTCCGCACCAGCCTGGGCGTCGCCGGGCTCGACGCCGCCGACCGCTTCCACGTCAACGCCTCCGCGCTCTCCACGTTCTCCATCCTCCAACTGCTCGTCTACGCCGGCATGCAGATACCCGTCGGCCTGATGATCGACCGGCTCGGCACCAAGAAGGTCCTCGCCCTGGGAGCCGTCCTGTTCACGCTGGGCCAGCTCGGCTTCGCGCTCTCGCCCTCGTACGGCATGGCGCTGGTGTCCAGGGGCCTGCTCGGCTGCGGCGACGCGATGACGTTCATCAGCGTGCTGCGGCTCGGCACCCGCTGGTTCCCGGCCCGGCGCGGTCCGCTGATCGGACAGGTCGCGGCGCTGTTCGGGATGGCGGGCAACCTCGTCTCCACGCTTCTCATCGCGCGGGCCCTGCACGGACTCGGCTGGACCACCACCTTCGTCGGCAGCGCCGCCGCCGGGGTCGTCGTCCTGGTGCTCCTGCTGCTGTTCCTGAAGGACCACCCCGAGGGGCACGAGCCGCCGCCCGCCACGCACAAGGGGTCCGCCTTCGTGCGCCGGCAGATCGGCGCCTCCTGGCGGGAGCCCGGCACCCGGCTCGGCATGTGGGTGCACTTCACCACGCAGTTCCCGGCCATGGTGTTCCTGCTGCTGTGGGGGCTGCCGTTCCTGGTGGAGGCGCAGGGGCTCAGCCGGTCCACCGCCGGTGAGCTGCTCACCCTGGTGGTGCTCTCCACCATGGTGTTCGGACTGGTCTACGGGCAGATCGTCGCCCGGCACCATGAGGCCAGGATCCCGCTGGCTCTCGGGACGGTCGCGGCGACCGCCCTGCTCTGGGCGTCGACCATTTTCTACCCCGCCGCCCACGCGCCGACCTGGCTGCTGATCGTGCTGTGCGTGGTGCTCGGCGCCTGCGGTCCCGCCTCGATGATCGGCTTCGACTTCGCGCGGCCCGCGAACCCGCCGGAGCGCCAGGGCACCGCCTCGGGCATCGTCAACATGGGCGGCTTCATCGCGTCGATGACCACCCTGCTCGCCGTCGGCGTGCTGCTGGACGCCACCGGGGACGACTACCGGATCGCGTTCGCCTCGGTCTTCGTGCTGGAGGCGGTCGGTGTCGTCCAGATCCTGCGGCTGCGCTCCCGGGCCGCACACCGCGAGCGCGAGCAGCGCGTGATCAGCCGCGTGGAGGCCGTGCACGTGCCCGCGTGAGCCCTTTGCCGCGGGGGCCCGCCCGGCCTCCCGCTCGCGTGACGCCCGCAGGGCACCCATCACGCCGGATCGGCGGCGCGCCCGTCCCCGTCCGACGGGCGTCGCCGATCCCGGTGGTCGCGGCCGACAGGCGCCGGGGCGTCACGGTGTCAGCGGGCCGAGCCGTGCGCGGCACCGTGTCGGGGCGTCATCCTGCTGGAGCTGTACGGCGGCACCGCGTCACCATGAGTGGCGGCACCGCGTCACCGCGTCGTGGCAGCGGTGTGTCACCGCGTCACGGCAGCGGCGCGTGGCATCACGGTGTCACGGCGTCACGGCGAAGTTCCGCAGGATCGCGTCCGCCAGCTCCGGGTCGCCCTCGACCTTCATGCGGTCCGCCACCGCGCCCGCGCGCACCCGCCCGCAGGCCAGCCGGGAGTACGTCTCCCAGTCCGTCGCCAGGGTCACCACCGGACCGAGCGACGGCGAACCGTCCACCGAACCCCGGCCCTCCGCGTCCACCCTGACGGTGCGCAGGAACTCCACCGGACCGTGCACATCGATCACCACCGCCGAATTCGGAGGCACCCCCGCGTCCTTGGCGACCACCTTCGGCAACGCCTCCAGCAGGACGTCCCGGGCGATGGTGGCGCCGGGGGAGTCCAGGTTGCCGGGCCGGCCCAGCGCCACCCGCAGGTCCTGCTCGTGCACCCAGACGTCGAACGCCCTCATCCGCAGGGCCACTTCGAGGGTCTGCTCGGCGCCCAGCGGGGCCCTGACCATCGTCTCGGGGGCGCGGTTCTCGTTGCGGAGCTGACGCGCGCGCCGGATGAGCGTGTAATCCAGCTCGGCGAGCATCTCCGGCGAGGTGTGGTGGCGCCGTACGTCGACCTGCATCTCCATGTAACGGGCGAGGTCGTTCTGCATGTGGTACAGGTCGCGCGGCAGTGAGTGGATCGGGCGTGGATCGCCGAGTTGCTCGCATTCCATGCCGATGATGTGCGAGACGATGTCTCGCACCGACCAGGCGGGACACGGCGTACGGCTGTTCCACTCCTCCTCGGCGAGCGGCTTCACCAGCTCGGCTATCGCCTCGATGGAGTGGGTCCAGGCATCGGCGTAGTTCTGAAGACTGGGATGGACGGTCACGGGACCCCTCGTGCGGTTCTGCGGTGCATGGGCTGGAGTGCTGGGCGCGGGCGGCGGACTGCGTGGGAGGCTCGATCGCTAAGTTACGCTGCGAGCAGGCACCCGGGCAGTGCTTTCGTGTGACGATCGTAGGCCCGTGTTGACGACTCGAATGCCAGGACGGTGGTAGTGTGCGCGCCTCCCTCATCCAGATCGCAGTAGACCCGGACGAATCGGTTGATTCCCGCAGGCAGCGCGCTGCTTCGCTGGTCTCGGCGCAGCGCGGCGCGGACCTGGTCGTCCTGCCCGAGCTCTGGCCGGTCGGCGCCTTCGCGCACGACTCCTTCCGGAACGAGGCCGAACCGCTCCAGGGGCCCACCCACGAGATCATGGCGAAGGCCGCGGCCGACGCCGGGGTCTGGCTGCACGCGGGCTCCTTCGTCGAGCGCGCGCCCGACGGCACGCTCTACAACACCGCACTCGTCTTCACGCCCGAGGGCGAGCGGGCCGCCGTGTACCGCAAGATCCACCTCTTCGGCTTCGACGAGGGCGAGGCGGTCATGATGGGGGCGGGCGAGGAACTGGTCACGGTGGCTCTGCCGCACACCACTCTGGGCCTCGCCACCTGCTACGACCTGCGCTTCCCGGAGCTGTTCCGCAGTCTGGTGGACGCGGGCGCCCAGACCCTGGTCGTCGCGGCGGGCTGGCCCGAGCGGCGCCGCGCCCACTGGACGCTGCTGGCCCGGGCCCGCGCCGTCGAGAACCAGGCGTACGTCCTGGGGGTCGCCACCGCCGGCACCCACGCCGGGGTCGAGCAGGCCGGCCACAGCATCGTCGTCGACCCCTGGGGCGAGACGCTCGCGGAGGCGGGCGCGGACGAGGAGGTGCTGAGCGTGGAGTTCGACCCGGCGAGGGTGGCGACGACCCGCGCGCAGTTCCCCGCGCTCAAGGACCGTCGCCTGGGCCTCGCCGCGCCCACGACCCGCCCGTAGCCGCGACCCGGCGGCACCCGGCGGGGCGGTGGGGCTCAACGGCCGACCGCGGCCCCGTGCGCGGCCACTCACCGGCCCCGGTGCCGCAGCGGGGCCCACGGGTGCGCGGACGCGTCCGCCGGCGTGCTCGCCGGGCACGGGGCATGTCCGGCGGACGCCCGCCCCGTTCACCCGGAGCCGGACGGGGCCGTGCCGGGCCCGGTCAGCCCTCGTGCTCCTTCTCCGCGAGCACGATGACGCACACCGATACGGCGATGAGCAGCGCCGCGTCCGCGTCCTCCCGCACGATGTCGATGCCGTAGGTGTCCCGGACCGTCAGCCAGCGCCGCGAGATCTGGGCCAACAGCTCCCCGTCGTACTCGATGGAGAACTCGTGGTCCAGGATCCTGCCGCTGACGTCCAGGTCGGTGCCCTCGATCAGGGCGACCCGGTAGTGGTTGCGCAGTAGCGACAGCCGTTTGCGCTTGACCGTGGCGAGCCGTTCGCCGTCGCGCTCGATGATCATGGTGTCGCGCAGACTGAGCAGTTTCTTGTGGATCTCGACCAGCACGCGGCCATCGGTGTCCTTCAGTTCGAAGGTGTCCCGCACCCGCATGGCCTTGCCGTCGACGAGGAAGACCTTGCGGCCGTCCGCGTCCTCGATCCAGTAGTCGTCACCGATGCCGAAGAGGCGTTCACGCACCAGGAATCTCATGGCCCACAGGTTCCCCCATGATCCCCCGCAACACGTGGACCTTCCGGAACGCGTGGCCCATGCGGAGCTCGCGGCTCTCCGGAGCGGGGTGCCCGTCCGGAACGGGCGGACCCCGTGGGACGGGCGGACCCGCCGGAATGCGCGGCCTTCGCTGAACTGGAGCGGGACATGATCGTGGAGCGCACTCGGCGCGCCTGGGCGCTGCCCAAGGCGCAGGGGCGTACGGGGGAGTCCGTCTGTGATGGACGCGGACAAGCCCGCTGTTCATGCACGGGATGCGAGGTGCCAAGGCGCAGCCCGCTCCCACAGCTCCTCGCCGTGTTCCGCGAACCGGTCGAACATGCCCCCGCTGTCGTGGCGACGCAGATGCAGGAGGGGCGAGTCGTGGCCGACGAGGCGGGCGAGATGCGGTGTCACCAGGGCTTCGTCATCGAAGCGGAACACGGACAGGCTCACGTGATTGATGGCGTCCAGCGGGGTGGAGACACGCGCCTCCACCCCTTTGAGGGGCCCCAGACGTTCCAGGTGCTCCCCTGTGATCCTGATGCGCGTGGAGACGGACAGGGCCACGTCCTCGATCGCCTCCCGCTGGTGGGTCACCTCCCCGTCCGGGTCTCCCACGAGGAACCGCACGCGGCACCCTGCCTCGGCCTTGCGTCGGATCGTCTCCGCGAAGTGGGGGACCTGCGTCCAGAAGAAGTAGTTCGTGTAGCCGGCGAGGAAGATTTCCGTGCGCGCCGACTCCACAAGTTCCGTCCAGACCGTTGACGGGCATGCGGATCGGTAGGGATAGCTGTGGACCAGCTCACGATCGGTGCCGGTCTTCACGCGTTCCTGTACAGCCTTCGGCCACAACATCTCTTCGTCCACTCCCAGCGCTCGGCAGGCGTCCGCTCGGTTTCTTGCGTGTGGTGTCAGATCAGCATTGCTCAGCCATCGTTCCACCTGCTTCGCGGATACCCCCACCCGGTACGCCAGCTGACGCGTGGACACCCCGGTGCGTTCCATCGCGGACTGAAGAGCAGCGTTCAAGTCAACCCCCTCGCCGTGACCTTTTGGGCTTTCTCCGACCCTGGTGTCGAACGTCTCAACTGTCTGGTGAGCAGGGGGAGATACGTCCGAGAGGGTGGGTGACGCTCTCCTCGTGACCGAACCGAAGCGCTACAGCGCCCCACCGATCGAACTGCCCTTGAACCTGGAGTCGGAGCCGGCCCCGGTGGAGGGGTGTGCAGGCTGCGCCGAACTGGCCGACGTGCGCTCCCGCGCCCGAGCCGGAGGCGACATGACCACGGTGTCCGACTGCAACGTCTACATGCGGCGCCACCCCGAGGGACACTGATGCTCACAGGCGAATGGCACTCTTGGTGCATGAACGATGATTCCTCCGCTCCGCGCCGTGCCCGTGGCCGTGTCCGTGCCCCTGAGCTGATCGGCAAGGGCGGGTGGCTCAACACGGGTGGCAGGAATCTGACCCTCGCCGACCTCCGAGGTAAGTGTGTTGTTGTAGATTTCTGGACCTTCTGTTGCGTGAACTGCCTGCACGTTCTCGACGAGCTGCGCGAGCTGGAGGAGAAGCACCGCGACACCGTCGTGATCATCGGCGTCCACTCGCCGAAGTTCGTCCACGAGGCCGACCACGAGGCGGTCGTCGACGCCGTCGAGCGGTACGAGGTCCGGCACCCGGTCCTCGACGATCCGGAGCTGGAGACCTGGAAGCAGTACGCCGTACGGGCCTGGCCCACGCTGGTCGTGATCGACCCCGAGGGCTATGTCGTCGCCCAGCACGCGGGCGAGGGGCATGCGCACGCCATCGAGAAGCTGGTCGAGGAGCTGGAGGCCGAGCACGCGGCGAAGGGCACGCTGCGGCGCGGCGACGGGCCGTACGTTCCGCCCGAGCCGGTCGCCACGCACCTGCGGTTCCCCGGCAAGGTCCTGCTGCTGCCCGACGGCGGATTCCTCGTCTCCGACACCACCCGGCACCGCCTGGTCGAGATCGAAGCCGACGGCGAGACGGTGCGCCGCCACATCGGAACGGGGGAGCGGGGGATCGTCGACGGCGGTCCCGGCGAGGCGCGGTTCTCCGAACCCCAGGGCCTGGCCGTGCTGCCCGACGGGCGGATCGCGGTCGCGGACACCGTGAACCACGCGATCCGTGCCCTCGATCCCGCCACCGGCGAGACCAGCACCCTCGCCGGTACCGGCCGCCAGTGGTGGCAGGGGTCGCCGACGAGCGGTCCGGCCCGCGAGGTCGATCTCTCCTCGCCCTGGGACCTCGCCTGGTTCGCTGACCGGCTGTGGATCGCCATGGCCGGGGTCCACCAGCTCTGGACGTACGACCCCGCGACGGACACCGTCCGGGTCGCCGCGGGCACGACCAACGAGGGCCTGGTCGACGGGCCGGCCGAGGAGGCGTGGTTCGCGCAGCCGTCCGGGCTGGCCGCCTCGGCCGACGGGGAGCGGCTGTGGGTCGCCGACTCGGAGACGTCCGCCCTGCGCTACGCCGAGCGGGACGGCACCGGCTTCGTCGTCCGTACGACCGTCGGCACCGGCCTCTTCGACTTCGGCCACCGCGACGGCCCCGCCGGCCAGGCGCTGTTCCAGCACCCGCTGGGCGTGACCGCGCTGCCCGACGGCTCGGTCGCCGTCTGCGACACGTACAACCACGCGCTGCGGCGCTACGACCCCGTGAGCGGCGAGGTCACCACCCTCGCGACGGATCTGCGCGAGCCCAGCGACGCCGTCCTGGCCGACGGCGATCTCGTCGTCGTCGAGTCCGCCCGGCACCGGCTGACCCGGCTGCGGCTCCCGGAGGAGGCCGTACGCGTCGCCGGCCAGGCGCATCACACGCAGCGCGCGGCCACCGAGATCGCCCCGGGCACGCTCCGGCTCGACGTGGTCTTCCAGGCGCCCGCCGGGCAGAAGCTGGACACCCGGTACGGTCCTTCGACCCGGCTGCTGGTCTCGGCGACCCCGCCCGAGCTGCTGGCGGAGGGCTCCGGCGCCGGTACGAACCTGTTCCGTGATCTGGTCCTGGCCGACGGCGTCACCGAGGGCGTGCTGCACGTGTCCGCGATGGCGGCATCCTGCGACGACGACCCGGAGAACGAGTACCCGGCCTGCCACGTCCACCAGCAGGACTGGGGCGTCCCCGTCCGCGTGACCGCCGGGGGAACGCCCCGGCTGCCGCTGGTGCTGGCGGGCATGGACGAGCAGGGCTGAGCACGGCAGCGGGCGGAGCCCTGGACGCGGAGGGCGTTCCGCGCCGGGTGCGGTGGGTGCGGCGAGGAAGGGTCCGCGCCCCGCGGGGCGCCGTCCCGCGGGGCGCGTCGTACGGCCCGGCTCAGCGGGCCGGGATGTTCCCGACCGAGGTCAGGAGGTGCCCGCCTGCTGCATGGAGCTCACCGCGTCGGCGACCGTGCTCCGGTACAGGCCCAGCTTCGGGTCGAGCACCTTCACATCGGGGCCGAGCGAGAAGTTCTTCGTGTCCGCGTTGGCCATGTGGTCGCCGTCGGCGAGCACGCTCATCTCGTTGACCCAGGTCATGCCGTCGCCGCCCTTCGGGTTGAGGTCGATCACCGCGATGGCGGCCGTCTTCGGCTTGACCGGGTAGGCCGGTGCGCCGCCCAGGCCACCGGGAACCGCCGGCTGGACGTCCCCGCTGTGGTCCGTGGCCTTCGCGGCGCCCAGACTGACCAGCGGGAAGTAGCTCAGGCCGCAGGAGTTCGCGCCGACGTTGTTGACCTCGATCACATGCTGGGTGGCCGAGCCCTCGCGGGGGTACACGCGCACCGACAGGTCCCCGATCTTGCACGGGTGCTTGTAGGCGTAGCTGTCGCTGGTGTTTCCGCCCGTCTTGGCGCTGCTGCCGGACGCGCCGGTCTTCGAGGTGCCCGTCTTCGCGGCTTCGGCGTTCTGCGCGGCATCGCCGGTCTTCGCGGTGTTCGTGGTCGTCGCGTCGGCGGCGGGCTGGGAGGCGTCCGCCGGAGCGGTGGCCGATGCGGTGTCGTTCGCCTGGCCGGCGGACTGGGTGCCGGTGCCGTCGTCGGTGCAGGCGGTGAGGGCCAGGGCGAGCACGGCGGTGGTGGCGGCCGCGAGGGCGGCGGAGCGGTTGCGGAAGGCAGGCATGGGAGTCCCCCGGGTGTAGGGAGGCGGACGCCCGGTCCTGTGGCGAATGCCTCCGGCTTGCTGACACCCATGACTCTGGCGGCCGCCGCTCATGTTCCGCTGTCGTCCCGCTGACGTACCGCTGATGTCCCCGCCGGTGGGACCTGACACCCCCGCAACCACGGGGCGCGCGGGTGTCAGACGTCGTCGGCGGTGAGCCGGCTGACCGCCTGTTCGTGCCGCCGGATGTGGTCCGGGCGGGCCGTGACCCGCAGCAGCGCTCCGAGGGCCCGCGCCGCGCCCTCGTCGTACCCGGCCTGTTCCGCCTCCCCGGCCGCCAGGTCCAGCAGACGGATGCCCTCGTCCTCGTCGCCCAGTGCCAGCCGGGCCTCGCCGCTGATGGTCAGCAGCAGCACCCGGCGGACAGGCTCCCCGTGCTCGGGCCCGAGGCCCAGCGCGGTGCGGGCGGAGTCGAGGGCTTCCCACGGCCGGTCCGTGGTGAGCTGCATCCGGGCGAGGTGTTGCAGGGCGAGCATCTCGGTGTGCGCGTCGTCCTCCTCGCGGGCCAGGGCGACGGCGCGCGCGCAGCCCTCCAGCGCCGCGTCGAGCGCGCCGTCCTCGGCCTGGACCACCGCCAGATTGACCAGCGCGGTCGCCTCCCCGAGCCGGTCACCGGACCGTCGGGCGAGACCGGGCGAACGCTCCAGCAGGGCGAGCGCCTCGGCGGTCCTGCCCTCTTCGGTCAGCACCCAGCCCAGCAGGTTGAGCACCCGCGACTCCGCGTAAGGGTCCTTCTCGGCACGGGCGGAGTCCAGGGCCAGCTCCAGCGGCGGGGACCAGCCGTCCCGTACCCGCCACACCACCTGCGGCCACTGGAGCAGGACGAGGCGCCAGGCCCGGTCGTGCAGCCCCGCCGCACGGGCGGCCACGGTGGCCAGTGCGAGGTCGTCACGTTCGGCGGCCAGCCAGCTCATGGCCGCCGAACGGTCGGCGAAGTCCCGGACGGCGGCCGGGGCGCGGTGGTCGTCGGGCAGCACGAAGCAGGGTTCACCGCCGGGCTCGGCCGTGTCGGCGGCGGCCAGCGCGGTGGCGATGTAGTGGTCGAGGACCCCGTGCAGCGCCTCGCTTGCGGACGAGGGGTCCAGGCCCCGGGCGTAGAGGCGCACCAGATCGTGCAGCACCCAGCGACCGGGCGCCGTCTCGGCGACGAGGTGGGCGGTGGCGAGCCGTCCCAGCGCCGCCGTGGCCACGACCGGGTCCGTACCGGCGAGGGCGGCGGCCGTGTACGCGTCGAAGTGGCTGCCGGGGTGGTGCCCGAGCCGGGTGAACTGGTGCACGGCGTCCGGCGGGAGCTGCTGCACGGTCAGCCGGAGCGCGGCCGGCACACCGGTGTCGTCCACGTCGAGGTACGTCAACCGGCTGCGTTCGTCCGCGAGTTCGTCGGCGAGACCGGCCAGTGTCCACCGGGGTCGCCCCGCCAGCCGGGCCGCGGTGACCCGCAGGGCCAGTGGCAGACCCCCGCACAGCTCGGCGAGCCTGAGGGCGGCCATGGGCTCGGTGCGGACCCGCTCCTCGCCGAGGACCCCGGCCAGCAGGGCGGTGCCGTCCCGTGGTTCGAGGACGTCGACCGGCACGGGACGGGCGGCGTCCGAGGCGATGAGGCCCTCCAGCCGGTTGCGGCTGGTGACCAGCGTGACGCAGTCGGCGCCGCCCGGCAGCAGCGGCCGGACGGCGGCGGAGTCCCGGGCGTTGTCGAGCACGACGAGCAGGCGGCGCCGGTCGGTCAGCGACCGGAACAACGCGGCGGCGGCGGCCTCGGACTCCGGGACGCGACGCGGTGCGACGCCCAGCGCCAGCAGGAACTCGCGCAGGACCTCCGTGGGCGAGGGTTCGCCGGTGTTGCTGAACCCGCGCAGATCGGCGAAGAGCCGCCCGTCCGGGAAGGCCGCGGCGCTGCGGTGCGCCCACTGGAGGGCCAGCGCGGTCTTCCCCACCCCGGCCGGTCCGGTGACCAGGCAGACGGGCGCCTCGCCCGCCGAGGCCCGGCCGAGCGCGGCCAGTTCGGCAGCCCGCCCGTGGAAGCCGCGGGGGGCACGGGGGAGCAGATCGGCGGGGAGCGTTCCGCCGGTCCCGGGGGCCGGTGCGGCGGCGGGCGGCCGGGCGGGCGGCTGGGCGACCGGTGCGGCGGCGGTACGGGACGGCGGTGGAGCGTGAGCCCCGCCCGTGCCGCCCACGCCAGCTGTGTCGGCCGCGCGGTCCGTACCGTCTCTTCCGTGCGGGTCGGTCGTGCGGCCCGTGCTGCGGGTACGGTCCGGCCCGTCCGTCCGATTCGTGTCGTCCGCCCGGTCCGGTCCGCCGGTACGAGCCGGTCCGGACGATTCGGTGCGGAGGTCCGGGCCGGGGTCGCCGCGCAGGATCAGCGCGTACGCGTCGGCCAGTTCGTGCCCCGGATCGACACCCAGTTCGTCGGCGAGCAGCCGCCGGGTGCGGTGGAACCAGTCCAGCGCCTCGGATTGGCGCCCCGCCTGGTAGAGCGCCGTCATCAGCGCGGCGGCCAGCGACTCACGCATCGGGTGCGCGACCGCTTCCGCGCGCAGTACCGCCACCGCCTGGCTGTGGTTCGCCAACTCTCCGTAGAAGCAGGCGAGCTGTTCGACCGCCGACAGGCGTGACTCCTCCAGCGCGTGCGCGGCGGCCCGGAGCGGCGGGGCGGCGGCCACCCCGGTGAGTGCCGGGCCCTGCCACAGGGACAGGGCCTCCTTGAGCATCAGTACGGAGTCGGCGGGGTCGCGCTGTTCCCGAGCCAGTGACAGGAGTTCCTCGAACCGGTGCGAGTCCAGCAGAGTCTCCGGAACCCGCAGCAGATAGGCGTCGCCGAGCGTGACCAGCTCCACCCCGTATGCCTGGGCGTCCGCGCCGACCAGGAGGGCGCGAAGGCGCGACACATGCCCCTGGATGACGCCGCGGGCGTGCAACGGCGGGGTGTCGTCCCACAGCGAGTCCGTCAACCGGGCGATGGAGACAGGGGTATTGGCGGACAGCAGCAGCGCCGCGAGCAGGCTGCGGCGCTTCGCGGGACCGAGCGGCAGCAACCCGCTGTGCGTCTCGACGGAGACGGTGCCGAGCAGCCGGAACTCCACGGGCGGCTCCCCTTCCGGACAGGATGCGCCCCGGAGGGGGCACTGCAAAGCGTCAGGATATCGGGGGTGCCGGAACGCCGAGAGCGGCGATTCCCGCCAGTTAAGGGGCCGTTGCCGCGAAGTCCCCGGTCGGCTACGGCGCCGCCGGCCCGGGTGCCGAGCCGCGGGGCGGGCGGTGTGTGGGGGCGTGGTTGCCGTGGGGCTGTCGACCGGGTGCCGGGCGGGCCGGGACGGCCAGGGGGCGGGGGCCGGTCCTCCGGCCCCGCCCCCGTTCACGGCCTCCCGGCCTGCGCCGGACCGGTCCCGGGTTTGCGTGGTATCAGCTTCCGGCATGCCGGGCCGGAGCCGGACCCCCGTTGCCGGGCCGGAGCCGTTGCCGGACCCGCTGCCCGGCCCCGGCCCCGCGGCCTGCGCCGGATCAGCCCGCCAGGAACGCCGAGAGCGCGTTGGCCAGCAGGTACGGATCATCCGCGCCGCAGAGTTCGCGGGCGCTGTGCATCGACAGGATCGGGGCCCCGATGTCCACGGTCTGGATGCCGTGCCGGGCGGCGGTGATCGGCCCGATGGTGGTGCCGCAGGGCATCGAGTTGTTGGAGACGAACGTCTGCCACGGCACGTCCGCCTTCCGGCACGCCTCCGCGAACACGGCCCGGCCGCCGCCGTCGGTCGCGTACCGCATGTTGACGTTGACCTTGAGGATCGGGCCGCCGTTGACCACCGGGTGGTGGGTCGGGTCGTGGCGCTCGGCGTAGTTGGGGTGGATGGCGTGGCCGGTGTCGGAGGAGAGGCAGATGGTCCCGGCGAACGCCCGTGCGCGGTCCTCGTACGAACCGCCGCGCGCGAACACCGAACGCTCCAGCACCGTGCCCAGCAGCGGCCCGTCGGCGCCGGTGTCCGACTGGGAGCCGTTCTCCTCGTGGTCGAAGGCCGCCATGACCGGGATGTGCGGAAGCTCGGCGTCCGGCTGCTCGGCGACGGCGGCGAGCGCGGCGGTCGCCGCGTGCACGGAGAGCAGGTTGTCCATCCGCGGGCCGGCCAGCAGCTCGCGGTCCCGCCCCAGATAGGCCGGCGGCTCGACGGGGTGCGGCATCAGGTCCCAGCCGATGACGTCCTCGGCGTCGACCCCGGCCTCCTGGGCGACGAACCGGATCAGGTCACCCTCCTCGACGTCCCCGAGGCCCCAGATCGGTTGCATGTGCTTCTGCCGGTCGAGCTTCAGGCCGTCCGGATTGGCCGACCGGTCCAGGTGCACGGCCAGCTGCGGCACGCGCAGCAGCGGCCGGTCGATGTTCACCAGCCGGTGGGTGCCCCCGCGCAGCGAGATCCGCCCGGCGAGGCCGAGGTCGCGGTCGAGCCAGGTGTTGAGGAGCGTTCCGCCGTAGATCTCCACGGCGACCTGACGCCAGCCGTGCACCCCGGTGTCGGGCAGCGGCTTGACCCGCAGGTTCGGCGAGTCGGTGTGCGCGCCGACGATCCGGTACGGGGTGTGCGCCTCGGCGCCCTCCGGCACGTACCAGGCGATGATCGCGCCGCCGCGCAGGACGTACTTCCCCCCGCTGGTGCCGTCCCAGGCCGCGGTCTCCTCGACCTGCCGGAAGCCGGCCTTCTCCAGCCGCGCGGCCGCCGTGGCCACCGCGTGGTACGGGGAGGGGGAGGCCATCAGGAAGGCCATCAGGTCGTCGGTGTGCCCGCGGTCGAAGCGGAGGGAGGAACTCATGTTCTTCACTGTAACGAGGCCGGACCGGATCCTTTCCTCGCCGTCGATGGTCCGTCCGCGCCAATGCCCGGCGACCATCGGGACGATCTCCCCGCCGCACCGGAATGCACAGTTCCGGAGGTCGTCCGATTCCGGGCCAAAGCTTGTCGATGGCGGTCAGATCGATGTCGATGTCATAGGGGGTGGAGGGCTTCAGCCGGTCGTGTGGACACCGGTGGAGACGTACTGCTTGCGCACGGGGTCCAGCTCATAGGTCCAGACCACGAGTCGGTCGTTCTCCGCCATTTCGACGAGCCAGGTTCGACGAGCCGGAAATTCGGGATGCCCGCCCCCGCGTACTGGTGCGGCTTGGTGTCGCGGTCGCGGGCCTCGGAGTCGGGCGGGACGACGGCGACCGCGAGCAGGACATCGGTAGTCGTGGTTCTGCCCGTGAACGGGATTCTCGGCCGTGTCCCCGGCGCACCCAGCCCGTACGACGGCACCGCCACCCGAAAGCGCGTACGGGTGGCGGTGTCGGCTGATGACCCCGGGAGGAGCCTCGGAGTGGAGCCGGGAGTCCTTCTTGGAAGGACTCCCGGCGGGAACGTCCGACGGGAACGTCCGACGGGAGCGCCCGACGGGACCGTCCGACTAGAACGCGGCCTCGTCCAGCTCCATCAGCGAGTTGTCGACGGACTCCGCGATGGCCCGCTCGGTGGCGACGCCGGGCAGGACGTTCGCGGCGAAGAACTTCGCGGCGGCGATCTTGCCCTGGTAGAAGGCGACGTCCTTCGCGGAGGCGGTCGGCAGCTTCTGGGCCGCGATGTGCGCGCCCTTCAGTAGCAGGTAGCCGACGATGACATCGCCGGAGGCCATCAGCAGACGGGTGGTGTTCAGGCCCACCTTGTAGATGTTCTTGACGTCCTCGCCGGTCGCGGTGAGGTCGGTGATCATCCGGCCGACGATCGCCTCCAGGTCCACGGCCGCCTTGGCGAGCGAGTTCAGCGCCCCGGCCAGCTGCTCGTCGCCCTGGGCATCCTTGAGGAACTGCTTGATCTCCTCGGACAGGGCGTTCAGCGAGGCACCCTGGTCGCGGACGATCTTCCGGAAGAAGAAGTCCTGGCCCTGGATCGCCGTCGTGCCCTCGTAGAGCGTGTCGATCTTGGCGTCACGGATGTACTGCTCGATCGGGTACTCCTGGAGGTACCCGGAGCCGCCGAACGTCTGGAGCGACTGCGCCAGCTGCTCGTACGACTTCTCGGAGCCGTAGCCCTTCACGATCGGGAGCAGCAGGTCGTTCAGACCGTGCAGCGCCTTGGCATCCTCGCCCGCGGCCTCCTTCTCCTGGATCGCGTCCTGGACGGTGGCGGTGTACAGGACGAGGGAGCGCATGCCCTCCGCGTACGCCTTCTGCGTCATGAGGGAGCGGCGCACGTCGGGGTGGTGCGTGATGGTGACCTTGGGCGCGGCCTTGTCCGTGAACTGCGACAGGTCGCTGCCCTGGACGCGCTCCTTGGCGTACTCCAGGGCGTTCAGGTAACCGGTCGACAGGGTCGCGATGGCCTTCGTGCCGACCATCATGCGGGCGAACTCGATGATGCGGAACATCTGGCGGATGCCCTCGTGCTTGTCACCGATCAGCCAGCCCTTGGCCGGGTGCTTGTCGCCGAACGTCATCTCGCAGGTGTTGGACGCCTTGAGGCCCATCTTGTGCTCGACGTTCGTCGCGTACACGCCGTTGCGCTCGCCCAGCTCGCCGGTCTCCCAGTCGAAGTGGAACTTGGGGACGAGGAAGAGCGAGAGGCCCTTGGTGCCGGCGCCGGCCCCCTCGGGACGGGCCAGCACGTAGTGGAGGATGTTCTCGGACATGTCGTGCTCGCCCGAGGTGATGAAGCGCTTCACGCCCTCGATGTGCCAGGAGCCGTCCTCCTGCTGGACGGCCTTCGAACGGCCCGCGCCGACGTCCGAACCGGCGTCCGGCTCGGTCAGCACCATCGTCGAGCCCCACTGCCTCTCGACGGCGATCTCGGCGACCTTCTTTTGTGCCTCGTTGCCCTCGTCGAAAAGAATGCCGGCGAACGCCGGGCCGGAGGAGTACATCCAGATGGCCGGGTTCGAGCCGAGCAGCAGCTCCGCGTAGGCCCAGATGAGGGAGCGCGGCGAGGTGGTGCCGCCGATCTCCTCGGGCAGGCCCAGGCGCCAGTACTCGGAGTCCATGAACGCCTGGTACGACTTCTTGAAGGTGTCCGGGACCGGCGCGGTGTTGGTCTCCGGGGCGAAGACCGGCGGGTTGCGGTCGGCGTCGGCGAAGGACTCGGCCAGCTCGTTCTCCGCGAGGCGGGTGACCTCGTCGAGGATGCTCTTCGCCGTCTCGACGTCCATCTCGGCGAACGGTCCGGTCCCGTACGTCTTGTCGCGACCGAGAACCTCGAAGAGGTTGAACTCGATGTCGCGGAGATTCGACTTGTAGTGCCCCATGGAAGGCTCCGTAATCACTAGCAGTGGCACGCGACGCCTCGGGCACGGCGTGCGAGCCGGGCGGGCGACGAGCTGGCGGTGCGTATATCAGCTGACCTCTCCGATGATGCTACCCGCCAGTAATAAGACGCAACCCCTCAAGGGTGCGATGTGTCCGATTACTCTTTGGCGCATGTACGGCTACGACCAGAACCCGGGCGCACAGCAGCAGATGGGCGGCGGCTACGGCGAGCAGCCGCTGTACCCCGAGCCCTCGCCGCCGTCTCTCCGGGACGCGGTGCGGGCCTTCACCACCGGCTCGCTGTCCGCCGAGGACTTCCAGCAGATCTTCGCGACGTCGAAGGTCTACTGCCCGCGCGGCGACAACCCGGGATTCCTTGCGCTGCACAACACGCAGCAACCGGTGATCCCGATGTTCACCACGCTCAAGGAGTTGCGGCGGTACGCGGGCAAGGAGTCCAAGTACTTCGTGATCACCGGAGCCGAGGTGATCGACCTGCTGCCGACCGGGTACGGCTTCGTCCTCGACATGGAGGGCGACCACCGCATGGTCTTCGACGCCAAGGCCGTGGAGCAGATGGTCGACTACGCGATGCGTCGCATGTACGGCTGAGGCGCCGTCGGTGCGGCCGAGGCGCCGCATGCAGGGCTGAGGCGCGCTTGTGTGTGCGGCTGACGTCCGCGCTCGCACGAGGAGCCCGTACCGCGTTCGGACACCGCCGGTGAACAGCCGGCGGCATCCGGGCGCGGTGCGGGCTCCTGGCCGTTTCGGCGCGCGGGCGACCGGGGGCGATCAGGGGCGACCGGAGACGACGGGAGGTGGGGGCGGAGGGCTTCGGGGTGGTGGACGCGACGGGCGTGGGGGCGATCAGTGAGGGGTGGCGGGCGTAGGGCGGTGCCCGGGCCGGGGTGGCGGGTCCAGGAGGAGCGGGCTCCGGATGGCGGGTGGTGGGGGTGGTGGGAGCCGGGCTCCGGGCGGCGGGAATGCCGGATGCCTTGCAAGATGTTCAGTGTTCAACTAAATTGGATGCAGGACAAACCGGAGGTGGCTCTCATGCCCGCAGTGACCGTCGAAAACCCGCTGACCCTGCCCAAGGTCGCCGCGTCCGCCGACGCCGTGGCCCGTCCCGTGCTCACCGTCACGACCGCGCCGAGCGGCTACGAGGGTGAGGGCTTCCCGGTTCGTCGTGCGTTCGCCGGGATCAACTACAGGCACCTCGACCCGTTCATCATGATGGACCAGATGGGCGAGGTGGAGTACGCGGCGGGCGAGCCGAAGGGCACCCCGTGGCACCCGCACCGGGGCTTCGAGACCGTCACGTACCTGATCGACGGCACCTTCGTCCACCAGGACTCCAACGGCGGTGGCGGCACCATCCAGAACGGTGACACCCAGTGGATGACGGCCGGTTCCGGGCTCCTGCACATCGAGGCTCCGCCGGAGTCCCTCGTGATGTCGGGCGGGCTCTTCCACGGCCTCCAGCTCTGGGTGAACCTGCCCAGGTCCCACAAGATGATGGACCCCCGCTACCAGGACATCCGCGGCGGCCAGGTCCAGCTCCTCGCCTCCCCGGACGGTGGCGCGCTGATCCGCGTCATCGCCGGTGAGCTCGACGGGCACGAGGGCCCCGGCATCACCCACACCCCGATCACGATGATCCACGCCACCATCCGCCCCGGCGCCGAGCTGACCCTGCCGTGGCGCGAGGACTTCAACGGGCTCGCCTACGTGATGGCGGGGCGCGGCAGCGTCGGCGCGGAGCGCCGTCCGATCCGCCTGGGGCAGACCGCGGTCTTCGGCGCTGGTTCCTCGCTGACCGTCCGCGCGGACGAGAAGCAGGACGGCAACACCCCGGACCTGGAGGTCGTGCTGCTCGGTGGCCGCCCGATCCGCGAGCCGATGGCGCACTACGGGCCGTTCGTGATGAACAGCCAGGAAGAACTGCGGCAGGCGTTCGAGGATTTCCAGGCCGGCCGGCTCGGCCAGGTGCCCGCCGTCCACGGCATGTGAGCCGACCGCTTCGGGCGGGATGCCTGACGAACGGCATCCGCTGACGCAGGGCACCCCCTGGTGGAGGGCATCCTCCTGACGGAGCGTGCCCTCCGTCGGGCCCGGGCCCTCGTCAGCTGTGGCCGTGCGGGAACGTTGTCCCGTGCCGGAACATGTCCGTGACGAACGGATGTGACAGCCGATCACCCATACGACGGCGCGGGCGAGACACGGCCTCCGCACCGTGATCGGGTGGGGAGGGTGCAGACCCAGAAGCCCCTTCTGCCCGACGGCGCCCGGCGCACGGCCGCCTGGTGCGGTGTCGTCCTTCTCGTCAGCGGGGTCGCGGCAATCGCCGTCTGGTTGTGCGTCGCCTTCAAGACGGCCGTCACACCCGTACTGCTCGCCCTGCTCGGTACGGCCCTGCTCGGTCCGGTCCACCGCAGGCTGACCGCCCGCGGTCTGAACCGCTCGCTCTCCGCGGGGCTCACCTGCGCCCTGCTCGTCGCGGTGGTCGGCGGCGCCGGATACATCGTCGTCACCGCGCTCGTCGACAGCGGCCCGCAGATCCTCCGTTCGCTCAAGCGCATCGGGCAGTGGCTCGTCGACCACCTCGGGATCAGCGGGACCACCGATGTGGACGCTCTCGCCGCCAACGCCCAGAAGATCCTGGAGAAGTTCGGCGCGAGCGCCGCGGGCGGGCTCCTCTCCGGGATCAGCCTGATCGGTTCGCTGATCGCGACGGGCCTCCTCGCCATGCTGCTGACCTTCTTCTTCCTGCGTGACTCCGACCGGGCCGCCGGTCTCGCCCACGCGGTCGCCCCGCGCGGGACGGGCGAGCTGGTCGAGGCGATGGGGCGACGGGCCTTCGAGGCGGTCCAGGGCTTCATGCGCGGCACCACGGTCATCGCCCTGATCGACGCGGTCTGCATCACCATCGGCCTGCTGATCCTGCGGGTACCCGGTGCGGTGGGGCTGGGCGCACTGGTCTTAGTCGGCGCGTACATCCCGTACCTCGGGGCGTTCATCTCCGGTACCGTCGCGGTCCTGGTGGCGGTCGCCGACCGGGGGGTGGTGATCGGACTGTGGGCGCTGGGCGTCGTGCTCGCCGTACAGGTGCTGGAGGGGCACGTCCTGCAACCGATGATTCAGAGCCGTACGGTCCAGATGCACCCGGCCACGATCATGATCGCGCTCACCGCGGGCGCCGGGGTGGCGGGACTGCTGGGCATGCTGCTCGCCGTACCGCTGTGCGCGGCGGCCTTCGGGGTCATCGGCGAACTGCGCGGGGAGCACCCCGGCCCGGCCGGGTCCGCCGGGGAGCCCGGCCCTGCGGGGCCCGCAGGTTCTGCGGGGCCTTCCGGTTCTGCTGGTTCCGGTCAGGCCGAGGGCTGAGCCTTTCGGTCCCGGTCGGCCGGTCGGCCCGAGGCGGGGCCTTCCGGTTCCGCCGGGCCTGCTGATTCTGCCGGTTCTCCCGGGTCTTCTGCTTCCGCCAGGTCTTCCAATTCGGCGGGGACCTCGGGGGCCGTTCCCGCCCCGGTCGCCGTCGCCGTGGCCGTCACCGGTGTCGTGGCCGCCGTCGCCCCCGCGTCCTGGTCCGGTTCCGGTTCCTGGTCCGATGTCGCTTCCGCAGCCGTGTCCGTGACGGTCCCTGCTTCCGCCTTCGCGCCCGGTTCGTACAGCTCGAACCAGATCAGCTTCCCCGCGCCCCGGGGGTCCACCCCCCACGCGTCGGCGAGCATCTCCAGCAGCACCAGCCCCCGCCCGCTGGAAGCCAGTTCTCCCGGGTACCGCCGGTGCGGCAGCTCGTCGCTGCCGTCGGCCACCTCGACCCTGAGCCGCCGTTCGCCCGGCTCCCCCGTCGCCCGGACGACCATCAACGCGTCCCCGTCCGTGTGGACGAGGACGTTGGTGGTCATCTCGGAGACCATCAGCACCGCCGCGTCGACCTGCTCAGGATCCTCCCAGTCGTACAACAGCTCCCGCAGCTGCTGCCGCGCCGTCGAGATCTGATCCGGTTCGGCCTGTGCGATCGCCAGCGTGGCCCGGCGCGTCGTCGTCCGTGACGGTCCGCCGTCGCGCCGCAGCAGCAGTACGGCGACGTCGTCCTCGCGGCGGTCCGCCAGCGGGCCCGTCATGTAGCGGGACGCCGGTCCGTGCACTGCCTGCACCAGGGTGTCGGCGAGCTTCTCCAGGTCGGCCGTCTGCTGCTCCAGGACCGACCGCAGCCGGAGCCAGCCCGTCGCCATGTCATGGCCGCCGGTCTCGATCAGCCCGTCGGTGCAGAGCATGATCGTCTCCCCGGGCTCCAGGGTGAGCCGGCTCGTCGGGTAGTCCGCGTCCGACTCGATGCCGAGCGGCAGTCCGCCGTCGGTGAAACGGATCGTCGCGGTCCCGTCGGCCGTCACCACCACGGGGTGGGGGTGGCCGGCCCGCGCGATGTCGAGGGTTCCGGTCTCCGGGTCGGCCTCCGCGTACAGGCAGGTCGCGAAGCGCGGCCCGGTCTGCTCCCCGCCCTCGTAGGCGTCGGTGAGCCCGGAGAGGAAACGGGACGCGCGGGAGAGCACCGCGTCCGGCCGGTGCCCCTCGGCGGCGTACGCGCGCAGGGCGATCCGCAACTGCCCCATCAGCCCCGCGGCCCGCACGTCATGGCCCTGCACGTCACCGATGACGAGGGCGATGCGGCCGTTGGGGAGCGGGATCATGTCGTACCAGTCGCCGCCGACCTGGAGCCCGCCGCCGGTCGGGACGTAGCGGGCGGCGACCGTCATCCCGGGAACCCCGGGCCCGAGGGACGGCATCATCGAGCGCTGCAGCCCCAGTGAGAGTTCGCGTTCGGTCTCGGCGACCCCGGCGCGGGCCAGGGCCTGGGCGAGCATGCGCGCCACCGTCGTCAGCACCGACCGCTCGTCCGCCGTGAACGTGACCGGGTGGCGGAACGCCGCCAGCCAGGCACCCATCGTCCGCCCCGCCACCGTCAGCGGCAGAAAGGCCCAGGAACGGCGGCCGAACACGCTGGCGAGCGGCCAGGTCTCCGGGTAACGGCGCCGGTACTCCTCGGGCGAGGGCAGATAGATCGCCTGCCCCGTCCGTATGACCTCGGCGGCGGGGTAGTCGGCGTCCAGGGGCATGCCGTTGAACGGGCGGTCGTCCCCCGCCTTGTGCCCATGATGTCCGGTGATTGTCAGCCGGTCGCCTGCGATGCCGAAGACCGCCAGGCCGTCCGGCGAGAACCCGGGCATGGAGAGGGAGGAGGCGACCCGCAGCACTTCCTCGGTGGACCGGGCCTCGGCCAGCGCGCGGCCCGCGTCCAGCAGGAACGCCTCGCGGGAGCGGCGCCAGTCCCCGGTGACGGGGGTGTCCCCGGCGGCGCTGTGCTGTCGTTCGGCGACCTCCTGGAGAGTGCCGATCAAGACAAAGGAGAAGCCGCCCGGCTTCCTGGGCGGCACCAACGCGTCCTCGGACCCCTCGCCGTCTCCGGGCGGCGCGGGAGCGGCGGGCTGCGCGCGGTTCGCGGGGCTCACGGGAGCTGTGGGGTTTGCGGCGGCCGTGGGGCTTTGGTGGGGCACGGGGTTTGCGGGGGACGTGCGGCTTGTGCGGGGCACGGATGACGCTTCGGCCGGCCGATGGTCGCCCGGGGACGGCGTGCGGGGCGGCAGCGCCTCGTCCACGGGCGGCAGCGCCTTGTCCACCGGCGGCAGCGCCTCGTTCTCAAGCGTGAGCGGCTTGGACCTGCTGCGTACCGTGCGCAGCACCCGTCCTTGCGGGTCCACGACCCGCAACCGGGCCTCGGCGAAGGTGCCCTCGGCGAGGGCGAGTCCCACCACCCCGTGGATCTCGTTCCAGTCCACCGGGTGGAACCGGGAACGCACCGCCGACTCGCGGAAGACACCGGGTTTCGCGGGCAGCCCGAGCAGCCGGGCCGCCTCCGTGTCAAGCGTCACGGTCCGGGCTCCGCTGTCCCAGCGCCACAGGCCGGTCGCGGTCGCGGCCAGGACGTCTTCGGTACGCATTGCCCTACTTTAAGAAGATGTGCTCGGTAAACGCCACTGTGGGCGGCCATCCAGGACCGCTCCGGGCGGCGCCGGGCGGGACCTGGCCGGGACCTGGCCGGGACCTGGCCGGGACCCGGCCGGGACCCGGCGGAGGTGCCGGGGTGATGTCCGGCGGGCCGCGGTCCGCCGGATGCGTCCGCGCCCTGTGGTCCCGCTGGGGTGTGCAACCGCGGTGAGATGTCCTGGTTGTCCGGAGTGCTGTGGTCATGACGCATCGGAGTGTCCGGGCTGTGGGTCATGGGCGTCTGTCCGCCTCCGGGCGATCTTGAAATGTCAATGTCAATGTTTTGGGGCGGGCGCGGGCGGTAGCCTGGGGTGGTTGAATCCACCCCGAATCGCGAAGACTGGATGAACGACGATGCATCGGTACAGGTCCCACACCTGCGGCGAGCTCCGCGCCTCTGACGTCGGCACCGACGTCCGGCTGAGCGGCTGGCTGCACAATCGCCGAGACCTGGGCGGCATCCTCTTCATCGATCTGCGCGACCACTACGGTCTGGTGCAGCTCGTCGCCCGCCCCGGCACCCCTGCCAACGAGGCGCTGGCGAAGCTCACCAAGGAGACCGTCGTACGCGTCGACGGCAAGGTCTCCGCGCGTGGCGCCGAGAACATCAACCCGGAGCTGCCGACCGGCGACATCGAGATCGAGGTCACCGAGGTCGAGGTACTGGGCGAGGCCGCCCCGCTGCCGTTCACGATCAACACCGAGGACGGGGTCAACGAGGAGCGGCGCCTGGAGTACCGCTTCCTCGACCTGCGCCGCGAGCGCATGCACCGCAACATCATGCTGCGCTCGGCCGTCATCGCCTCCATCCGCGCCAAGATGGTGGCCCTCGGCTTCAACGAGATGGCGACGCCGATCCTCACCGCGACCTCCCCCGAGGGCGCCCGTGACTTCGTCGTTCCGTCCCGCCTGAACCCGGGCAAGTTCTACGCGCTGCCGCAGGCCCCGCAGCAGTTCAAGCAGCTGCTGATGATCTCCGGCTTCGACCGCTACTTCCAGATCGCGCCGTGCTTCCGCGACGAGGACGCCCGCGCCGACCGCTCGCCCGGCGAGTTCTACCAGCTCGACGTCGAGATGTCGTTCGTCGAGCAGGAGGACGTCTTCCAGCCGATCGAGAAGCTCATGACCGAGCTCTTCGAGGAGTTCGGCAACGGCCGCCACGTCACCTCGCCGTTCCCGCGCATCCCGTTCCGCGAGTCGATGCTGAAGTACGGCAACGACAAGCCGGACCTGCGCGCCAAGCTGGAACTGGTCGACATCTCCGACATCTTCGCCGACTCGGAGTTCAAGGCGTTCGCCGGCAAGCACGTCCGCGCCCTGCCGGTCCCGGACACCGCGGGCCAGTCCCGGAAGTTCTTCGACGGCCTCGGCGCCTACGCCGTCCAGCACGGCGCCAAGGGCCTGGCCTGGGTCCGGGTCGCCGAGGACGGTGCGCTCACCGGACCGATCGCCAAGTTCCTCACCGAGAACGACGTCAAGACGCTCACCGAGCGCCTGTCCCTCGTCCCGGGCCACGCCGTCTTCTTCGGTGCGGGCGAGTTCGACGAGGTTTCCAAGATCATGTCCGTCGTCCGCGTCGAGGCCGCCAAGCGCGCCGGCCACTTCGAGGAGGACGTCTTCCGGTTCTGCTGGATCGTCGACTTCCCGATGTACGAGAAGGACGAGGACACCGGAAGGATCGACTTCTCGCACAACCCCTTCTCGATGCCCCAGGGCGGCATGAAGGACCTGGAGGAGAAGGACCCGCTCGACATCCTGGCCTGGCAGTACGACATCGTCTGCAACGGCATCGAGCTGTCCTCCGGCGCCATCCGCAACCATGAGCCCGATGTCATGCTCAAGGCGTTCGAGATCGCCGGTTACGACCGCGAGACCGTCGAGCACGAGTTCGCGGGCATGCTCCGCGCCTTCCGCCTCGGCGCCCCGCCGCACGGCGGCATCGCCCCGGGCGTCGACCGCATCGTAATGCTCCTCGCGGACGAGCCGAACATCCGCGAGACGATCGCCTTCCCGCTCAACGGCAACGCCCAGGACCTGATGATGGGTGCCCCGACGGAGCTGGACGAGTCCCGCCTGCGCGAGCTGAACATCCAGCTCCGCAAGCCGGTCGAGGCGAAGGACAAGGGCTGACGGCGAACCCCTCGTCCGTCGGTGTCCGACACCCGATTCCTGAGCCCCTGACGTCCGGGTGCTTCGGGTTCCACGTGAAACAGCTCCCGGCCGGATTCCTCCGGCCGGGAGCTGTTCGCTTGCACGCAGCGGGTGGCGGGCGACGGATGGCCTTCCACCTGCGAAGACATATGGGCCCGCACCTGCGAGGTCATCAGGACAACGGGGCGCGGCTCACGCAGTCGAGTCGTGTGCCGAGCGCGAATGACGTTTGGCTCGGGACCGGAAAGGTCACCGGGAGCGCCTCTGTGTTTTGGATTGCATCACCAAGGCGTAGACATAGCCGATCACGAGAAGTAGTCCCAGTACGCCGATCCCGAGGAACGGAAGGATTTCACCGGCCCCTTCCCCGTCGGAGATTCCGAAGATCGTCCCCATCACGCCCACCGCGAGCCCGATGAACCCCATGAGTAGGGTCCTGTGATTCCCGAGGAACCCGACGATCAGGAACCGCTTGATTCGCTCCGACATGCTTCGATTCCCCTTCCGCTTTTTATGCGCCTACTTCCAGTGAACATTCCCTGGGTCCTTTGGTGTCATGATCTTCGCGTTGGGTCCTTCCGAAGCATGCTGTGCGGGAGTGTAATAGAAATCCAGTCCAGTGGCGACGAGCGCGACAGGGACACCGAAAACCTTCCCGCCCAGGCTTCCAACTCTGTTCATCAAGGTCGGCTTTCGGTGCCGCCCCCCGCCGCCGGAGGTCTCCAAGAGCGAGGCCTCCATGCCGGCCGCATAGGCTGGTGTTCCGTCGATGAAATAGGACTTGGCGCTGGCCCAGTCCCTCTTGCCGACACTGTCGACGCTGTTCAGCCAAGCCCTGTATCCGAGGAATTCTGCGGCAGGCTTGATGGTGCTGTTACCGAACTTGCCGCGGGAAGCGTTATCGATCCGAGTTTGAATCTCCTTGTCGGAGAGCTCCTTGAGGGATATTTTCCCCTTGTCTCCCGAAATTTCCATGGAGATTTCATTGCGCATCTGCCGGGCTTCAGCGAGAGAGGCCGGGGCTGTGGGGAGAAACCCGATGTCGTAGCTCTCGCTCATGCTCTGCAATGCCCAACGAAGCGTGAAATCTGCTTCGTCGGCATCCTGTAGAGCCTGAAGGGTTCTTTCCTTGTACGAGGCTATGGTGGGTTGATATGCCACCGCCAAGCGGTCGAAATCGTCCGGTTCAACTTTTTTCGGGTCCAGAAAAACCAGCCCGTGAGGGTTGATCGAAAGATGCTCATGCCCGGCCAGGCCGTTGGTTATGTTCTCCAGCTCGCCTTTTGTCGAGCGAAATATGTCGAGGCAGTTGCTCAAGAGCTTATGGACGCTCTTCGCCTCGTTCTCAGAATTATCGATCTGGTTTGAAATCCCGTTGAGGGAAGTGAAAGCGGCCTGCGCCGCTTCCCCCTCCCAATCCGACTCTCGGAGTCCTTTTGCCACCTCATTCTTGAAGGTCCAGGCAGCACTACGAATAAGTGTCGGCAGGTTCGCCCAGGCGTCGACAGCGGCTGAGAGCTTTTCGAGATTCACTTCAGTGAGTTCTGAGTATGTCAATGGCATATATCAGTCTTCCAAGGGTTTTCTGTAACTGCTGATCATGGATGAGATCTCGACTTCACCGGCCGCGCCGGTGTGCCCTCAACGGCCGTGCGGGCGTGCCGCATGGCGATCGCCCTTCCGTGCGTATGTGCACATGCGATGCGCGCACATGGCCGAAGGCCGGCGGGGCCCTCAGATGACGTCGCCCGGCTTGTACGTGGGCACACTGCGCATGCTGTCCCGCCTTGCTTGGTCTTCGGTGACGAAGCAGTCCGCAGCCGACCTGAGATTCTTGGCGAGCCCGTCACTCCCGATTTGGCCGGAGACGTATTTGACCCCGTTCTTCCAGGATTCGATGAAGCTGGTGAGCGCCTCATCGCAAGTGAATCCCTTCATGGAGCCGGACACCTCGGAGGTCTTGGAAACCGCGACTGAATGCGCCTCCCGGAATTCTTTCGCGGCCTTTTCCTCCGCCTTCTTCGCGAAGCTCCTAAGGACCGACGGGGTAACGTGCAACTTCCCCTTGGAACCCTGGCCTCCTCCACCATCGGCCTGATTCAGACGCATGCGCGCGGAACGTTCCGCACGCGCCTCAGCTTTGAGTTGCGCCCATTCGTCCTCGAAAGACATCTGCCCTCCCAAGGGCTTTCTGTTCAACTGCCGCTGCTCAAGCCCCCGTTCGCGGCCTCCGGAGAACGAGGACCCGGTATGCACGGTAGCCGACGGCAGAGACTGCCCGGCGCCCTCTTGTCCAGATGCGGAATCAGCCATAAGCGGAGGCGCTGCAGCATCGGACAACCCGAGTGTCAAGTGGGCCTCGAAGGCTCTGGGCGCAGGTGGTCGGGTGCCGGCGCAGATCGGGCGGTTCACTGATGGCGATGCGGTGGCTGGCGGACGGAGGGTGGTCGGGCGTACCGTCGGCCGGCTCGAACGGTGACCGAACACTATGGGCGGGCGGCGCGGTCGGGGCGAGTGGGGGAGCGGGACCCGGAAGCGGCGTGTGTACCGCCGTATGGCCCCCGTGTGGGTTCGCGTTCCCGTGACTCGTCGTTAACTGGGGTCGGCGGGGCCAGGTGTGACGGCGAATCCCATCGCGTCCGCGTGTCCACGACCACCCGTGCCACCCCACGTGCCGCGCCGCCCCCGTCGCTCCACGACGGCTGAGTGGCCCCACGACCGCTGAGGAGAGAGCCCGTGTCCGTGCCCCGTACGTCGGCCGCCCGGCGTCGCCCCCCGTACGCAGTCCGGGCCTGCGCCTGTCTCGCCGCGCTCCTGTCGCTCGCTGCCTGCGGCGACACCTCCGGCACCGACACCGCCGCCGTTTCCGACGCCGCCTCCCACGCCTCCCCGGCGCCCTCCACCTCCTCCACCTCCTCCACCGGCGACGGCGCGCAGGCCGGGGACGCGCGGGGCAGTGGAAAGGCGTTCGGCGGGGCGCAGGCGGACGGGCCGCCGGGGCAGGCCGCCGCTCCCGCGCCACGGGCCCCGGGCATCCGCCCCGCGCTGATCCCCGGGCTGGGGCTGCGGACCGCGGGCAGGATCCCGGTCGACACCCGGCAGGCGCTCGTCGTGACCGGTGAAGCGTACGGGTCCAGCCAGTCCACCGCCGTCCTGTACACCCGCGAAGACCCCGCCAAGGGCTGGCGGGCGGTCACGTCCCGTTGGCCGACCCACAACGGCCTGAACGGATGGACGGACGAACACTGGGAGGGCGACCTGCGCACTCCGGTCGGGGTCTACGGGCTGACGGCGGCCGGCGGGCTGTTCAAGCCGCCGGAGACCGTGTTCCCGTACGAACAGAACCCCGCCTACACCGTGAGTGGCGAGGGGTTCGAGGGTGAACCCCTCGAAGGCTCTTTCGATTATGTGGTCGCGATCGACTACAACCGGACCCCCGGCGTCTCGCCCCTGGACCGTGAACGCCCGCTCGGCCAGGAACGGGGCGGCGGCATCTGGCTCCACGTGGACCACGGCGGTCCCACGCAGGGCTGTGTCTCGCTGTCCGTGAACCACATGAAGGAGCTGCTGAGGCTGCTGGACCCGCGGAAGAACCCGGTGGTGGTGATGGGGGACGCCGAGTGGCTGGAGCGGTGATCCGGCCCCGGCCAGGGCGTGTGTCCGTACGCCGGACGCAGTCCGGTTTCCCGCAGGAAGCAGTGATGACCATGGTCGACCGGTTGGTCTGCGTACACGGGTGAGGGCCGGGACGTCTGCGTGAAGCAGATGTCCCGGCCCTCACGACGCGGGAGTGGTGTTACGCGGGCTTCTCCTCCAGGCGGGGGAAGAGCACCGCGCCCTTCGTGACCGTCGCGCCCACCGGGAGGCGGCCCCAGTCGCCCGCGTCCTGGACGCGCTGGTCGGACAGTGCGCCGAGGGACGCCTCGGCACCGAGGGAGTCCCACAGCTTCTGCGAGGTCTCCGGCATCACGGCGTTCAGCAGCACCGCGACTCCGCGCAGCGACTCCGCGGCCGTGTACAGGATCGTCGCGAGGCGGGCCTGTCCCTCCGGAGAGGTGTCCTTGGCGACCTTCCAGGGCTCCTGCTCCGTGATGTAGCCGTTGACCTGCTTCACGAAGTCGAAGATCGCCAGGATGCCGGCCTGGAAGTCCAGCTCCTCGCCGATCTTCTGGTCCGCCGTGGCGACGGCCTTCGCCAGCCCCTCCTGGACGGCCTTCTCGACGTCACCAGCGGTGGTGGCCTCCGGGAGCGTCCCGCCGAAGTACTTGCCGACCATGGCGGCGACGCGCGAGGCGAGGTTGCCGTAGTCGTTGGCGAGCTCGGAGGTGTAGCGGGCGGAGAAGTCCTCCCAGGAGAACGAGCCGTCGCTGCCGAACGCGATGGCGCGCAGGAAGTACCAGCGGTACGCGTCCACGCCGAAGTGCGAGGTCAGGTCCTGCGGCTTGATGCCGGTCAGGTTCGACTTCGACATCTTCTCGCCGCCGACCATCAGCCAGCCGTTGGCCGCGACCCTGCCCGGCAGCGGCAGACCCTGAGCCATCAGCATCGCGGGCCAGATCACCGCGTGGAAGCGGAGGATGTCCTTGCCCACCAGGTGCACGTTGGCGGGGAACGTCGCGTCGAACTTCTCCTGGTCGGCGCCGTAGCCGACCGCCGTCGCGTAGTTCAGCAGCGCGTCGACCCACACGTAGATGACGTGCTTCTCGTCCCACGGCACCGGGACGCCCCAGTCGAAGGTGGAACGGGAGATGGACAGGTCCTGGAGACCCTGCTTGACGAAGCTCATGACCTCGTTGCGGGCGGACTCGGGCTGGATGAAGCCGGGGTTGTTCGCGTAGAACTCCATCAGCTTCGGGCCGTACGCGCTCAGCTTGAAGAAGTAGTTCTCCTCCTTGAGGATCTCCACCGGCTTCTTGTGGATCGGGCACAGCTTGACGCCGTCCTCGTCCTCGATCAGGTCGCCGGGGAGCTTGTACTCCTCGCAGCCCACGCAGTAAGGGCCCTCGTAACCGCCCTTGTAGATCTCACCCTTGTCGTACAGGTCCTGCACGAACTCCTGCACGCGGTCGGTGTGCCGCTTCTCCGTCGTACGGATGAAGTCGTCGTTCGCGATGCCCAGGTGCTCCCAGAGGGGCTTCCAGGCCTCCTCGACGAGCTTGTCGCACCATTCCTGCGGGGTGACGTCGTTCGCCTCGGCAGTGCGCATGATCTTCTGACCGTGCTCGTCCGTGCCGGTGAGGAACCACACCTTCTCGCCACGCTGGCGGTGCCAGCGCGTGAGCACGTCGCCTGCGACGGTCGTGTAGGCGTGGCCCAGGTGAGGAGCGTCATTGACGTAGTAGATGGGGGTCGAGACGTAGTACGCCGTCGCCCCCTGCTTCTCGGATCCAGTGGCCGCCATGGGCAAAATCCTAACGGCCCGCTGAAGAACGACTTACATCGATTACGGCTGGTCGCGCTCGCTGGTCATGGTCGCTGGTCATGGTCGGGCAGCAGGCGGGGGCGTGCGCCCAGTGAGCCCGGTGCACCGGCGCGGGCGGGGCGGTCGGACAGGCGTGCGGCCGGACGGGCGTGCGGAGACCTCAGCGAAACATGCCTTCCCCTATCAAAGACGCATCCTGGGAGGGAGTGGACACGCATGCACGGGGCACACGAGGCAGAGGACATCACGATGCGCGTACTTGTCGCCGAGGACGAGGAGATGCTGGCGGAGCTGGTGGCCACCGGCCTTCGACGGGCCGGATTCGCCGTCGACACCGTGTACAGCGGCGACGCCGCCCTCGCCTACCTGGGGCTGCACGACTACGACGTCGTCGTCCTCGACCGCGATCTGCCGCGGGTGCACGGCGACGACGTGGCGCGCAAGCTGGTCGCCGCCGGTTCCCGCACCAGGATCCTCATGCTCACGGCCGCCGGGTCGATGGAGGACCGGGTCGCCGGGCTCGATCTCGGTGCCGACGACTACCTGGGCAAGCCCTTCGAGTTCCCCGAACTGGTCTCACGGGTACGCGCGTTGCGGCGGCGCAGCGCCCGCCCCGTGCCGCCGCAGCTGCAACGGCACGGCATCCGGCTCGACACCGTGCGGCGCACCGCATACCGGGACGGCAGGGAGCTCGACCTCTCGCCGAAGGAGTTCTCGGTGCTCCAGCTGCTGCTGGAGGCCGACGGCGGGACCGTCAGCGCGGAGGAGCTGCTGGAGCGGGCCTGGGACGCCAACGCCGATCCCTTCACCGGCGCGGTCCGGGTCTGCATGAGCAAGCTGCGCGGGAAGCTCGGGGAACCGGCGCTGATCCGTACGGTGCAGGGCGTGGGGTACGCCCTGTGAAGGCCCGCCCCGCCCGCGTTCCCCGTGACGCCGCGCGCGTCCCCCACAAGGGTGGCCGCGTGCCACGTGATGCCGCGCGTGTGCCGTGTGACGGCGGACGTGTGCCGCACGATGGCGCGCGTGTGCCGCGCCCGCCGCGTGCGCCGCGAACGTCTCGTGAGCGGGGGGCGGATTCCCGGGTTTCGCGCGCCCTGCGCGCTCTGCGGCTGCCGGGGCCGCCGCGTGTCCGGTACACCACGATCCGCACCCGGATCGCGCTCGTGTACGGCGGGGTCTTCCTGGTGCTGGGTACGGCGCTGCTCGCCACGGTCAACCTCGCCTCCCGCGCGGGCACGGACTCCCGGGCGCGGGACATCGCGCGCACGGCGGCGGTGGTCCAGCCCGGTTACGCCGTCAACGGCCCCCTCATCACCCGGCGCACGCTCGGGCCGCCCACCGTCTACGACCTCACCGACCATGTCAGCGACGCCGCCGGTCACCAGTTGCTCATCTGGTCCGTCGCCGCGTTGCTCGTCATGACGGCGTGCGCGGTCGGCGTGGGTTGGTGGACCGCGGGGCGGGTCCTGCGCCCCGTCCACACCATGACCGCCAAGGCGCGCAGGCTCTCCGAGCACACCCTCCACGAACGCATCACGGCCAACGGCCCCGACGACGAGCTGAAGGAACTCGGCGACACCCTCGACGCCCTGCTGGCCCGGCTGGAGAAGGCGTTCGACAGCCAGCGGCGGTTCATCGCCAACGCCTCGCACGAACTGCGGACCCCGCTCGCCACCCAGCGGGCCGCGATCCAGATCGGCCTGGACGACCCGTCCCCGGAAGATCTCGTACGGACCAGGCAGACCCTGCTGGACAACAACCGGCGCAGTGAACGGCTCATCGAGGGACTGCTGGTCCTGGCGCGCAGCGAACGCGGGCTCGCGGTGACCGAGCGGGAAGAGGTGGACTTCGCACGGGTCGTGGCGGAGGAGGCGGCCCGGCATCCGGGCGTGCGGGTCGACGCCGGACCGTGCACCGTACGGGGGAAGCGGATGCTGCTCGCCCAACTGGTGGCGAATCTGCTGGTCAACGCGGTTACGTACAACGTGCCCGACGGGACCGTGGAGGTGTCGGCGGTGACAGTCGGTCACGGCGTGTTGCTGAAGGTGTGCAACACGGGGCCGGTGGTGGACGCGGAGGACATCCCCGGACTGTTCGAGCCGTTCCGGCGCGGTGAGGGCCGGGACCGGATGGGGCGGGGGTCGGGGCTCGGCCTGTCCATCGTGCGCTCCATCGCGGAGGCGCACGGCGGAACGGTCACGGCGGTTCCGGGCCCTGAGGGCGGGCTCGCCGTGACCGTACGCCTGCCGAGCGATCAGCCCTCGGTGGCCGCCTCGCGGGCCGTGAACCAGGCGGGGAGGGCGGCGAGGACCTCGCGGTAGAAGGTGGTGTCCGGCACCTCGCGGGGGGCCGGGCCCGCGTGGAAGAACCCGGCGTTCGGCACGTCCAGCTTCCGCAGGAAGTCGAAGCCCTTCGCGTCCTCGTCGCCGAACGCGACGAACTGGAAGAACAGCGGCAGCTGTGCCGCGTCGGCGAGCGCCTGCCTCGCGGCCTGCTTGGCGTCCGGCGGGCCGTCCGTCTGGAAGACCACCAGGGCGGGCCCGGTCGCCCCCGACTTCTCGTAGTGCGTGACGACCTCTTCGACGGCGCGGTGGTAGTTCGTCCGGCCGAGGCGGCCCAGCCCCGCGTTCATCTCGTCGATGCGGCCCTCGTGGTCGGCGAACTCGACCGTTCCGGTGCCGTCGATGTCGGTCGAGAAGAAGACGACCTGGACGGTGGCCGTCTCGTCCAGGTGCGCGGCGAGCGCCACGGCGCGGTCGCCGAGGTGCTGGGCACTGCCGTCCTTGTAGAACGGGCGCATGGAGCCGGAGCGGTCGAGGACCAGGTAGACGGTGGCGCGCAGCCCGGTCAGCCCATGCGCCTTCAGCCCGGCCTGGGCGGCCTTGTACGCGCCGACGAGACCGGGGGCGCGCGTCTTGACCCGGGCGAGCGAGAGGGCCGGCTTGTCGGCCGCCGCAGCGGGGGCCGCAGCGGCGGGGATGGCCTCCGCAGCGGCGGGGGTCTGCTCCGGGGTGGCGGCCTGGGCGATGGCCGGTTCGGGGGCGGGCTCCACGGTCCGAGCGGCGTCGTCCCGGGGGGCTTCGGCCCGAGCGGCGTCGGTCGGGACGGGGGCGGTCTGAGCGTCGTCGGTCCGGGCGGCGGACGGCTGGGGCTCGGCTGCCGGTTCGGGGGTGTGGACGGTGGGCTCGACCGTGGGCTCGGTCTCGGTGGGAGCTTCGGCCGTGGGCTCGCCCTCGCCCTCGGGCTCGGACCTGATACCCGGTTCCGGCTCGGCCGCGAGCGCCGCAGGTGCCGGTTCCGCCGATACCGGTTCCGACTCGGGTTCCGGCTCGGTCTCGGTGGCGGGGGCCGTGGCCGGTTCCGGCTGTGCGGCTACCGGGGCGATCGGTTCGGCCTCGGCGAGAACCTCGGGCTCGGCATCGGCCTTGGGCCTGGAAAGCCCCGTCTCCGAGGTCTTCGTCTCCGGGGTCTCCTTCTCGGCGGTCTCCGTCTTCGCGTCGTCCGTCTTCGCGTCTTCCAACTCAGCCGTCTCCGGCTCCGAGGCCTCCAGCCCCGCAGCCTCCGGCTTCGCGACCTCCGGTTCCGCGAGGGCCTGTTCGGCCGTCTCCGGCTCCGGCTCCGACTCGGTTTTCGGCTCCGACTCGGCCGTCGGCCCGTCAGATGCCGACTCCGACTCCGACTCCGGCTTCGACTCCGACGCCGACTCCGGCTTCGGCTCGGGCGCCGTTTCCTTCTCCGGATTCGGGGTCGAGCCCTGCGACGGGACCGTGGGGATGGACGCCTTGTCGAAGGCGGCCGCCACCAGGTCCGAGGCCAGGCTGCTCTCTTCGACTGACCTGGGGGAGGTGGGGGCCGGGATCGAGGCCTTGGGGCCCGCGTCGGTTTCGCGTGCCGGGGCCTTCTCCGTGGTCGGCTCGTCCGTCGGTGTCGTGACCGGCTCCGACTCCGCGGGCGCGGTGCGTTCGGTCTGAGGCGGGACCGTGGCCGTCGACGCGTCCCGCTCCGCGCGGTCACGGCCGAACACCTTGCGCAGCAAGCTCCGAATGCCCATGGGCGAGGCCTTTCGCGTGAGTTGGGGGAAGAGGAATGTCCGACCTGTGGGAATTGATCCCTGGCCAGGGCGGATACGTAAGGTTAGCGGCCGGATCGGGACCTTCGTCGGCACGGCCCGCCCGTGTGAAAAGCGATCCTGCGATTGATCCAGAACCGGTGGCTTCCCGAATCCTCGCAGCATCCTCGGCCAGCGCCGCGGGTACGCCGCGCTGGGCCTGACGTGTGTCGTTCAAGCATGTTCCAGCCAACCGGAATTGTCTTGTCGGTGCGGGCGCTTTGGCTGATGGGGCGTCAAGTGAGTCTTCGCCCGTGCCGCACCGACGTGGTCTTTGACCTCGGGGTCCGAGGCCGCAGACAACGGGGCCGCTTCACGCACCCACCAGTATCAACCTCAAGGCCCAGCCGGTAATGCCGCACATGTGCCCGCTCCGGTACAGGGTCCCTGCCGCCCCGGCCCCGACCTCTGCCCTATCGGGGCACGGCACACTGCCCGGCCATACCTCGCCCTGGGACGACCGATCGCGTACACAAGGGAGTCCGGGTTCGTACACGAGGAGAGACAGCCTTGCGCGATCGCGATGGCGCCTACACGACCGAGGCCAGGGACGGCCGGGACACCGCTCGTATAGTCGCAAGCGATAGGTCGCCCCAGGGCCTTCTCGCGCTCCAGGCCACGGTCGGCAACGCCGCCGTCGTCCAGCTGCTCCGCGCGGCCGGGCACCCCGGGGCACGGCCCCAGGTGCAGCGCTCCGCCGTCCACGATATCCTACACGCCCCTGGCCGCCCTCTCGACGACAGTACGCGCGCGGACATGGAGGCCCGGTTCGACGCGGACTTCTCCGACGTCCGCATTCACGACGACACCGCCGCCCGTGCCTCCGCCGCCGGTATCGGTGCCCGTGCCTACACCTCCGGCAGCCATGTGGTTATCGGTGACGGCGGCGCCGACCGGCACACGCTTGCCCACGAGCTGACCCATGTGATCCAGCAGCGCTCGGGCCCGGTGGCGGGTACCGACCGGGGAAACGGGCTGCGCGTCTCCGACCCCGGCGACCGCTTCGAGCGCGAAGCCGAGCAACACGCCACGCGTGTCCTGGGGAGCAGTCCGGCGGCACACGTGGCGCACACACCGGCGGAGCACACCGGACACACGCACACCGGACACGCGGCGCGGCCGGGATCGGCGGTGCAGCGTGTGGTCTACGGGACCAACAAGGAGCAGAAAGACCAGCGGGAGCAACTGGAAAACCTTCCCGCGATGTGGGTACCGGTCGAGGAGTTCGACGAGGACGGGAACCCCAGACCACGACCGACCGTCGCTTACACCGGCCAGCGCGACGGATACGGAATGGACGCACTGCGCGTCGAGCGCACCTTCGCTCTGCCCTCGAGGACGGCGACCCGCTCAGGCATCCTGTTGGTGGACAACTGGGAGATCGAGTACCAGACCTCGTTCTTCGTCTACAAGGTACAGGCGATCAACGACCGCCACCGGCAGCACTCCCGCATACTGATCAACCCGGACCAGCCCTTCGCGGTCGTCGGCAGGGTCGCCAAGGGATCGCAGGGCCGGTCGATGGGGCGGCCCTACCGGTTCGGGGACTACTGGGACGTCAACCCGGATTTCCGGGGCGGCCCGGACTCATCTGTGGACCACGACATGGACATGGAGGAGCTGATCGCGAGGCGGGGCCTGAAGGAGGACAACCGCGTCAGGAGCGCGGACCGCGACTCACTCGTACAACTGCCCAGTGACCCGTACCAGCCGTTCCTCTTCTACACGCGCGACATCACCGACCCGAATTTCACGCACCCGGGCGGGGCGCGCAAGGATGACCGCCGTTTCCTGCTCCCGGCCGACTTCGACCACCTGGCAGGACAGGCCCGGGCGGCCGGGAAGACGCGCGATCAGGTGGGACTGAGCAAGCAGCCGGTAGCGGGCCGGCAGGACGCCGGTCGCGACCCCTCCAAGGGGATGGGCGGCTTCCGTGCGCACGCCATCATGCCGGTTTCCGGCCACGGCGCTACCGGAGGGCGCCTCGCGCACCTCGCCTCGCACGAGTGGTGCCATCTCATCGGCGACAACGACGGCGGCCCTGCCATCTTCCACAATCTGGTGGTCGGCACCAACGCGGTCAACACCGAACAACTGGCTATGGAGTCCGCCCTGCGCGACTTCCGGCCGCGCATGGATGGGCTCGGGTGCGCGATACGGCTGAGGGTCGAAGCGATCGTCGAGGAGGCCGAGTTGGAGGAGCCGGGCATACCCGGAGGCTCCTACCACAAGGCCGATTGGATCAGCTTTACGATTGATATCGTCGACAAGGATCCGAGCGCCGGCGCCGTGGAAACGAGGCCCTCGGTGGGCGAGGTCGTACATCGGCAGATCATGGACGCGAATCGCGGCACCATCACCGAGTCGGAGTTCAACAGCCTGCATCACCAGGTACGCAATCTGCTGCACGCGGAGCACCTCCGGCTGAAGGAGAAACAGCGGGCCGAGCCCGCGTGGCAGGGTTCTCCCATGTCCATCGACTAGCTAAGGGCCGTCCCGGGATCCCCGGCGGGTGCGCGACGTCGGCTACGGCATCTCGCCGCGTTGTCGGAACGTCCGCATACATCCAGTATGTGGACGTCCCTCCGCCTTGCGATGCACCGCATCCGACGCCGCGCGCTGGTCCAGCGCGGATTGCGGGAAGCCCTTACAGTCGGACGCATGGTTTCCGGTGAGGCGCCGCAGGCGGAGGGCAGTACCCGGGTCGATGTCTGGATCTGGTCGGTCCGGCTGACGAAGACCCGTTCGCAGGCCGCTGCCGCATGTCGCGCGGGTCATGTGAAGGTCGCCGGTGAGCGTGCCAAGCCCGCTCAGGCGGTGCGCGTCGGCGACGAGGTACGGCTTCGGCACGCGGGCCGCGACCGGATCGTGGTCGTGTCGAAGATCGTGAAGAAGCGGGTCGGTGCGCCGGTGGCGGCCGAGTGCTTCATCGACAACAGCCCGCCTCCGCCGCCGCGCGAGGTGGCGTTGCAGGTGCCGGTACGGGACCGGGGCGCGGGCCGGCCGACGAAGCGGGACCGGCGCGAGATGGAGCGGCTGCGAGGCGGCGGTGGAGGCGGCGGCGATCTCCCGAGGTGACCGGCGGTCCCGGCCGCCAGCCTGCGGTTTCCCGAGGTGACCGAAGGCCCTGGGCGTCACCTTGTGGGTAGGGCCGGGCCGGGTGACCGGAGGTTCCGGTCGTCCCGTGTGGGTAGGGCCCCGGCTCGGATGGCCGGCGGTCCCGGTCGTCGGTCTGCGGCCGTGGTCTGGGACGCCAGCCCACGGCTATGGCTGCGGGGAGGCGATGGCCCGCGCCGCCGCCACCTCCCGGCGCAGGGGAGCCAGCACCCCCTCCTCGTCGCCCGGCAGTTCGGTGCGTACCTCCACCAGGACCTCGCTCGATCGGATCCCGTCGGCGAGTTCCAGCAACTGCCGCCGGATCTCCGCCACTTCCTCCGCCGCTGGTTCCGGTGCTCCGTGGTTGACCCGAACCCGGGCCGCCGTTGTCGCGTCCACGATGCGCTCGACGGCGACGACCAGCGGCCACCAGGCCGCCGCCCGGTTGCCGACCGGGGGAGGTTCCGTCAGCGCGCGCTGGAACTCGGAGCGCACGACCGACAGATCGCGGTAGATGCGACGCCGAGCCCGCAAGCGCTCCGCCCGGTCGCCCGCACCAGCGCTTCCGAGGGCCTGGGTGCTCCCACCGCTCCCACCACCCCCGGCATTCCCACCGCTTCCACCGTTTTCACCGACTCTGCCAGTCCTACTGGTCCCGCCAGTCCCGCCAGTCCCGCCAGTCCCGCCAGTCCTGCCAGACCCGCCGGTCCCACCGGTCCCATCGGTTTCAGTGGTTCTCCCGTTCCCGGCGTTCCCTCCCACGCCGGCCCCCGCACCTGTACCGGACGTGCCGGAGCCTGTGCCCGTGCCGACGTTCCCGCCGTACGTGCCCGGCCCGAACGCGCACGTCACATAGTCGGCGATGTCCGTCACCACGTCCGCGAGCCGGTGCCCGACGCGGACGTGCCAGCTCTCCGGCCACAGGAGGTAGCCCGCCACGAGCACGATGGCGCAGCCGATCAGGCTGTCCAGGAAACGCGGCCAGACCAGGTCGAAGCCCTCGTGGTTCAGCAGGTCGGACAGGAGCAGGATGACCGGGGTGATGGCCGCGGTCTGGAAGGCGTACCCCTTCGCCGTGAACGCTGGGATCAGGGCCGCGAGCAGCATCATCACCGGCACGTCCCACCAGCCGATCGGCACCGCGGCGAGCACCGGTGCCGCGACCACGAGACCGGCCGCCGTACCCACCGAGCGCAGCACGGCCCGCGAGAACACCGAACCGAAGTCCGGCTTGAGGACGAACGTAACGGTCAGCGCGACCCAGTAGGAGCGCGGCACCGGTATCAGCGAGGTCAGGGCCTGGGCGAGGCCGATGCACAGGGCGAGGCGCAGCCCGTATCGCCAGGAGGCACCGGAGAACAGCACGCTGCGGGCGGTGCGCCGGACGCGTACCCCGAGTGCCGCGGGGCGTCCGAGCCGGTCGTCGACGTTGTACGGGTCGGGGTCGGCCTTGTGCACGACGGTCGCGGCGTGCCGCAGCGCGCTGTCCACCGCCCGGGTCGCGGGTGAGTCCGGGGCGGGCAGGCTGAGTTCAGGGCGACCGGTCCGGCTCTCCTCGACCGCGGCGGCCAGTTCGCGTACCGCCTCGGGGATCGCGTCGGGCAGCCGGATTCCGCGCACATGCACCGCGGGCGCCGCTTCGACGAGCGGGATGACGACGTTGAGCTGGGCGAGCAGCCGCACCATGGCGCTGCTGCGGCCGTGGTAGCGGGCCCGACGCGCCAGGATCAGGTCGTACGAGGTGTTGAGGGACTGGGTGACGGCCTGGCGCCGTTCCTCGTACGCGTCACCGCCCGCGGCGGCCAGCAGGTCGGCGACCGCGAGATAGGTGCCCGCGACCGCGACCCGCTCCGGCAGTTTCCGCCGCAGCGGCCAGGCCAGCAGGGTCAGGACGAGGACGAAGAGACCGCCCACCGTGAGCAGCAGCGGGGCCACCCACCAGGGTTCGGGCAGCGGGAGGCCGGCGCCGACCACCGCGTTGAGCAGGAGCAGCAGCCCGGACACGGAGGCGATCGCGCCGATCGTCGACATCATCCCGGAGACCAGACCGACCACCGTCAGCGCGGCGACCGCCGCCCAGCCGGTCCCGTACACCAGCGTGCCGAGCATGACGCCGAGCGCGCCGAAGAGCTGTGGTACGGCGATGTTGAGGACGCGCATGCGGTACGCGTCCGCGGTGTCACCGATGACGCCGGACAGCGCGCCCATGGAGACGAGCGCGCCGTACGCCGGGCGGTCCAGCGCGAAGCCGACGGCGAGCGGTCCAGCCAGGGAGACGGCGGCGCGGAGAGCCGCCGCCCAGGGCACCGGGGCGGAGGGCTGGGGGCGGAGCCCGCTCATCAGCCAGAAGGGCGGTGTGATGCGCCTGCGGCCGTTCCCGGTCTCCGTCTGGGTCAACGAGTCCCCCTCGGTGGTACGTGCTTGGTCGCGGCTTCGGTTTCCATAGCCATCGACCGTTCAGTTCTGGTCAGTCTCGGTCAGCTTTGGTACCCCTCGACCTCGTCGGCGGATCGGATCCTCGCGGTGGAGGGGTCCTCACCGGCTTCGATCAGTGCGCGGCGCTGCCGGAGCAGATCCCAGCACTGGTCGAGGCGGATCTCGACCTCGCGGAGCCGTGACCTCTCGTCCGGGGCGAGGCCCGTCTCCTGCGAGGAGCGGTCGCGAAGGTTTCGTTCCTCCTCGATGAGGATGCCGATGTCCTCAATAATGTCGTGTTCCTGGTCGTCCATGGTGTTTTCCTCCGGGAAGGGCGATACGGGGGCGGGGCGCCGGGCCTGGGACGTGTGCGCATCGCGCGACCGGGACCGGGGTCGGGGCCGGGGCCGGTGAAGGGGCTGTGCTGGGGCACCGGGCGTGGACGCGGCGTCAGAGGCCGACGGGCCGGCGCGCTGAGCATCATGCGGACGGGGCACCGGGCGTCGGGTGCCGCGCGTTGGGCGTCGGCCGGTCGGCCGGTCGGGCGGACGCCGTCGCAGAGTGCCGGGTGCTCCGGTGCCGGGTGTCGGTCGGACGCCGGGTACTGGACGTCGGGTGTCGGTCGGACGCCGGGTACTGGACGTCGGGTGCCGGGCGCAGGAGGCCGGAAGCCAGGCGTGTGAGGGCGGGGCTCAGAGCGCGATGATGGTCTTGCCACGTGCGCCACCCGCCCGGTTCCGGTCGAGGGCCCGTGGGACCTCCTCCAGCCGGAGTTCGGCATCGATGGGCACGCGCAGCACACCTTCGGCGACGCCCGCCGCCAGGACGTCGAGCAGGACCGGCGTGGGTTCGAGCCGGAAGTCGATGCCGGTCACGCCTGCGGGAAGCGCGGCTTTCGCTGCGGCGCCGCGCGTGCTGAGGGCGATGCCGTCGACGCGCACGGGTGCGGCACGGGCGGAGAACTCGTCCGGCGTGGCGGAGACCAGGTCGACGAGCGCGTCGACGCCGTCCGGGCACACCTCCCGTACCGCTGTTTCGAGGGGGCCGGCCAGCGTGTCGACGGTTACGGCGGCGCCCAGAGCCGCCATGCGCGTGCGCTCGGCACCGCGGACGGCCGCGATCACGCGGATGTCCCGGGCCGCCGCGAGCTGGGTGAGAAAGCTGCCGACACCGCCCGCCGCCCCGATGACCAGCAGGCTCTCGTGCCCCCGGAGCGCCACGGTCTCCAGGATCTGGGCGGCGGCCATCCCCGCGGTCGGCAGTGCCGCCGCGATCTTGGAGGGGAGGCCGGGCGGGATGAGCGTGATGGCGGAGTCCTGCGGAACGGTCATGTAGTCGCAGTAGGTGCCGGTCACGGCGGCGGCGCCGGCTGCGGCGGTGCTGCCCGGACCTGCGGCGGTGGCGGTCTCCGCACCCGCACCCGCACGCGTGCCTGTGCTCGTATGCGTTCCTGTACCTGCACGCGTGCCTGTGCCCGTACGCGTGCCTGCACCCGTCGCCGCGTCCGCGTCCACGTCGGTGCCGGCGACGGGCCCGGTGGTCCGGCCGAACACCTGGTCACCGACCCGGAAACGATTCGGGCCGCTGCCGATCTTGTCCACCCGGCCGGCGAAGTCCACACCGAGGACCAGAGGGAAGGCGGGGGCGGTGGGCGTGTCCGGGGAACCCTGTGCGCTCTGCCAGTCGCAGGGATTGAGCGCGGCGTACGTGACCCTGACCCGGACCTCCCCGGCCCCCGGTTCCGGCTTGGGTATCTCGACCAGTTCGGGCGGGGCCCGGAACGCGTTGACGGCTATGGCTCGCATGTGGATGACCTCTCAGTCGTCCCCGATCCGGCAGTCACGTCAACCACTCTTCCCCGGCCCGTTCGGCGCCGCATGTCGAGTCCGCCCCGCCCCTGCCGGGCCGCCGCCCCGCCGGACGAGCACCGCGCACAGCGCCACCGCCAGCCCGGCGCCGAGCACGGTCCACGCCGTCGTGCGCAGCGAACCCGTCAACGCGTCGTACACCGCCGCTGCGGCGCCCGTCTCGCCGGGCGGCACCTCGGCCAGCACCCGGTTCCGGGCGATCGCGAGCACCAGGCGCAGCACCAGCGCCCCCAGCGCGAAACCGAGCCCGACCGCCGTCGTGGCCGCGAGCGCGCCCGTCGTGCCCCGGCCGCCGCGCGCCCGGACCGCGAGCCCGGCCCCGGTCACGGTCAGGGCGGCGAACGCCACCGTGGCCACGGCAGGCCAGAGGCTTCCGGCACGCAGCAGGCGAAAGGTCTGGCGCAACTGGTCGGCACGATCGGCGGAGACGAGCGTGATGTCCGTGTGCTGGACCGGGATCCGGTCGGCGAACAGCACTCCGTTCTTCAGCAGGTCCCTCTTGACCTGCTCGGTCACGGGCGCCAGATCGATGGTGACGGCCTCGCCCGTGTGGTTCTTCAGCGCGGTGGTGACGGCCTCGTGGGCGGTGCGGTTGGCGGTGTTCCACGCGGCCTGGAAGGCGCCGGTGGTGGTGAAGGACAAGACCGCCTGGTGCAGGAAGTCACGCACGATGTCGTGGATCGGCCCGGTGTCGATCTGCTGCATCGTCGCTTCGGTGATCCGATCGGCGACCGTGCCGCGCACCTCCGGGTCGGAGGCGAGCGGTGCCACCGCGGCGACGTACCGGTCCGTGTCGTCGATCTCCAGATCCACCCAGGCGCACAGCGCGCTCAGCGGGACGAGCACGGCGAGCAGCACCGCGACCACCGCCGACAGCGTCACCGAGAGATACGTCCGCACCCTTCCAGGGAAGCCCGTACGGCGGCTGCGCGCTCCGGGCGGTAGGCCGTCCGAGTTGCCGTGCGGGGCGGCCGGGTGTGCTCTGGAGTGACATGACGAGGTGCTCGGCGAATGACGAGGTGCTCGGTGACGGAAGGAGCTCTCCGCCATGGCCACTCACGCAGCGATGCCGACACGCGGCCGGGCCCGCGGCCGGGGCCGGAGACCCGCGCGTCGGCGCACCATGCTCTCCTGGGCGATACCCGCCGTACTGGGCGCGGCTTACGGGCTGTACGCGTCGTTCATTCTCCGCAACAACGGCGCGAGCGGCGGCCGGCAGTTCTGGTACGGCCTGATCACGGCCGTGGTCCTCGCGGTGCTCTGCTACGCCTTGGCCCGGATTCAGCACGGTCTGATACCGCTGGTGCGCGGGGTGGCCTACGGAGCATTGACCGCCGCGTCGATCGGCCTGCTCGTCGGGCTGACCGGGTCGAGCGTGCTGCGGTCCTCGGCGCTGGGGCTGGCGGTCGGCCTCGGGATGTTCGTCACGGCGTTCTACCTCTTCTACACGCACGAGAAGACGTGAACTTCTACACGCACGAGAAGACGTGAACCCTTACACGCATGAGAAGACGTGAACCCTTCCGCGCTCCGCGCCCGCGTACCTGCGCGCCGGAGAGGGTACGGCGGCGGGCCCGCACGAAAATCGTGCGGGCCCGTCCCGGGTTGGTCGGTGCGCTGGGCGTATCAGTCGCGCACGACCGTCACCGGGCACGGTGCGTGCTGGGTGACGTGGAGGCTGACCGAGCCGAGCAGGGTCGCCTTGAATCCGCTGTAGCCGCGCGCCCCCACGACCAGCAGGTTCGCGCCCTTGGCCCGCTCCAGCAGGGACTGGGCCGGGTTGCCGATCACCACGACCTTGCTCACCTTGGCCGCGCCCTCGGCGCCCAGGGCCTCCTCCAGCGCCTCGTTGAGCGACACGGTCGCCAGCGCCTGCGGGTCGAAGTCCTCCGGCATGCCGGGCATCATGGACGCCCAACTGGTCGCCGGGTACTCCCAGCTGTTGACGGCTTCCACCGCGTCGCCGGTCAGCTCGGCCTGGCGTACGGCCCAGTGCAGTGCCTTGATCGACGACTCGGAGCCGTCGACGCCCACCACGATCCTGCCCATCTCTGCCTCCAGCTCGGTTCGGCTCAGTGCGCAGAGGCGCCGTGCGCGGCATTCCCGCACGGGTAGTGACGGGGACGTCGCACGACGCGTCTTTCGCGTCAACTCTAATCAAGGCGGACAGGAGTGCGAGGGAGGGGTCCCGGCCCGGTCGCCGGACGCGTACCCGAGGAACGGGCCGGGGAAACGGTGTCGGCGAACGGACCGAAAGAGTGAGCCTCGGGAACGGACTGTCCGGACCGGACTGCCGGAGCAGACGGTCGGACCGGACTGTCCGCACCAGACTGTCGGAACGGCGCCGGGAAACGGGCGCTCGCCGAGCGGCCCGGTCGCCGTGCGGACCGGTCAGTCCAGCCGCAGGTCGGAGAGCTGCTGCTCGAACGGTATGACCTCGTCGTCGAGACCGAGCGTCCTCGGCGCCCTGGAGGCCGCCCGGCCGCCCGTGAGCGTGGTGGCGAGTTCGCCGCCCGCCCGCCGGATGCGGGCCGGAAGCCCTTCGGTGTACTCGTCGCCGGACGAGCCCCAGTCCTCCGACGCCGCGTACACGGAGGTGGGCAGGACACTTGCCCGCAGGTAGGCGAAGAGTGGCCGCATCGCGTGCTCCAGGACCAGCGAGTGGCGGGCGGTCCCGCCCGTCGCCGCGATGACGACCGGCTTGCCCGTGAGCGCGGTGTTGTCGATCAGGTCGAAGAACGACTTGAACAGTCCGCTGTACGACGCGGTGAAGACGGGTGAGACGGCGATCAGGCCGTCGGCCTCCGTCACCTCCTTGATCGCTTTCTCCAGGGTGGCCGGCGGGAAGCCGGTCACCAGGTGGTTGGCGATGTCCACGGCCAGGTCGCGCAGCTCGATCAGCTGGACCTCGACCGTGCGGTCCTGCTCGGCCTGGAGCCGATCGCGGGCCGCTCCGGCCAGCCGTTCCGCCAGCAGCCGGGTGGACGAGGGGCTGCTCAGGCCCGCCGACACGGCGACGATCCGCAGCGGCTCGGCGGTGGACACGGTGGACGTGTCGGACGGCGTGGGCACGGCGATCAGGCCCCCTTCGCGGCAGTCGCGGCAGTCGCGGCAGTCGTGGCGGTCGTGGTGGTGGTGTCGGTCGCGGTGCCGCGGGCGGCGGCGACGGCCGGGTGGACGGGGGCGGCCTCCGGGACCCCGGCCGGTCGCATGGCCGCGAACTCCTTGCGCAGCACCGGGACGACCTCCTCGCCGAGGATGTCGAGCTGCTCCAGGACCGTCTTCAGCGGCAGACCCGCGTGGTCCATCAGGAACAACTGGCGCTGGTAGTCGCCCACGGCGTCCCGGAAGGTCAGGGTCCGCTCGATGACCTGCTGCGGGGAACCGACGGTCAGCGGGGTCTCCCGGGTGAAGTCCTCCAGCGAGGGCCCGTGCCCGTAGACCGGTGCGTTGTCGAAGTACGGGCGGAACTCCCGTACCGCTTCCTGCGAGTTCTTCCGCATGAACACCTGGCCGCCGAGGCCGACGATGGCCTGCTCGGCGGTTCCGTGCCCGTAGTGCGCATACCGCCGGCGGTAGAGGTTCACCATCTTCTTGGTGTGCTCCATGGGCCAGAAGATGTTGTTGTGGAAGAAGCCGTCGCCGTAGTACGCGGCCTGTTCGGCGATTTCCGGGGAGCGGATCGAGCCGTGCCAGACGAACGGTGGGACGCCGTCCAGCGGGCGCGGGGTCGCGGTGAACGACTGCAGCGGCGTACGGAACTTGCCCTCCCAGTCGACGACGTCCTCGCGCCACAGCTTGTGCAGCAGGGCGTAGTTCTCGATGGCGAGCGGGATGCCCTGGCGGATGTCCTTGCCGAACCAGGGGTAGACCGGGCCGGTGTTGCCCCGGCCCATCATCAGGTCGACGCGGCCGTCCGCGAGGTGCTGGAGCGTCGCGTAGTCCTCGGCGATCTTCACCGGGTCGTTGGTCGTGATCAGCGTGGTGGACGTGGACAGGGTGATGCGGTCGGTGCGGGCGGCGATGAAGCCGAGGGTGGTCGTCGGCGAGGACGGGACGAACGGCGGGTTGTGGTGCTCGCCGGTCGCGAACACGTCCAAGCCGACCTCCTCCGCCTTCTGCGCGATCGCGAGCGTCGCCTTGATCCGCTCGTTCTCGGTCGGTGTCCTGCCGGTCGTCGGGTCCGTGGTGACGTCTCCGACGGTGAAGATCCCGAACTCCATGACCCGCCTCCAGTTTGTTGAAGATTGAACTATGTGAACACTATAACGGGACGGCCCCCCGGGCTATTCCGAGGGGGTGTGTCGCTGTTCTGCAGGGGTGCGCCGCTGTTCCGAGGGGGCGTGCCGGGGGCTGCGCGTACTCTGGGCGGGGCGCGCGGGGTCGCGCGCGGCCCGTGCCGGACGGGTACGGAGAGGTTGGGCGGAGGTGGAGAAGCTGTGAGCGGGAGCGGCGGGGGGCGCGACATTGAGCGCTGGAAGGAGCGCGGCGTCGCGCTGCGCGTCTTCGTCTATGTCTTCGCCACGCACCTCTTCGCCGGTTTCGTCTATCTCCTGTTCTACGTGGGCGAGCACGCCAAGAAGTGACCGGGGCCGGCTTTCTGTGGCTCCCCTCACACATGCCGAAGCACCCGCCGCCGTGATCACGGGCGACGGGTGCTTGAGGGCTGGGGTGTGGCTCAGGCGTCGAGGCCGGCCTTGAGGGCCGAAGCGATCTTGACGACGCGCTCGGCCTGGTGGCGCGCGGCATTGCGGGTCTGCTCGGCGATCGGGTTGTTGCCCTGGGCGTCGACGTGGGAGGTGCCGTACGGGTTGCCGTCGACGAACTTCACCGCGTCGGTGTAGCCGGGGGCGACGACCAGGCCGCCGAAGTGGTGGATGGAGTTGTACAGGGCGAGCAGCGTCGACTCCTGGCCACCGTGGGTGGTGGCGGACGTCACGAAGCCGCTGTACACCTTGTCGGCCAGGGCGCCACGGGCCCACAGGCCACCGAGCGTGTCCAGGAACTGCTTGAGCTGCGAGGACACGTTGCCGAAGCGGGTCGGCGTACCGAAGATCACGGCGTCGGCCCACTCGACGTCGTCCGGCGTGGCGACCGGGATGTCGGCACTGGCAGCGGCGTGCGCGGCCCATGCCTCGTTGGAGGCGATGGCCGCCTCCGGGGCGAGCTCGGCGGTCTTCAGCAGGCGCACCTCGGCACCGGCCTTGGCGCCCGCCTCCGCGATCTCCTTGGCGATCTCGGCGCTGAAGCCGGTGGACGAGTAGTAGATGACAGCAAGCTTCACTGCGGAAGACATAGGGGGCTTATCTCCGTTCGGTTCAGTGCGTACGAGACAAGCCGGGCGATGGCCCGCGCCTGTTTGGTTCACCATTGAAGCATTTGGTTCACGTTTCAACAAATCTGGATCGGCGCACCCGGAGCCCTGGTCGGCATGCCGGGGCGCGGGGTGTGAGCCGTTCCCGTGCCGCCGGGGCCACCGGCGCGCTAGCATCGCGTCCATGACCTATGCACCGTGCCGGAACTGGTGGCGCTCCTTCTAGGAGCGGCCACTCCACGCGCACGGAATCAGGGCCGTTCGAAACGGACGGCCCTTCTCTCTGCCCTCGTACGGGTACGGAAGCCGGTGCCCCCGGCGGGCCGTCCTCCACACAGCCGGCACCCGCGAGGAGAGAGCCCCATGAACCCGATCACCGCACCCGCACCCGCCTCCGCAGCCGAGGCCGACATCGCGTCCCTCACCGACGACACCGCCCTGCGGCGCTCCGCCGAACTGGAGCGGCAGATCCGGCAGGCCCCTCGGCGCTTCCGGGTGATGACCGGGGACCGGCCCACCGGGCCGCTGCACCTCGGGCACTACTTCGGCACCCTTCACAACCGCGTGCGGCTCCAGGACCTCGGCGTGGACGTCTTCGTGATCATCGCCGACTACCAGGTGCTCACCGACCGGGACGTCGCCGACCGGCTCGACGAGTCCATGGAGGCGATGGTCCTGGACTACCTGGCCATCGGCATCGACCCCGAGCGCTCGACGGTCTTCAACCACAGTGCCGTGCCCGCGCTCAACCAGTTGATGCTGCCCTTCCTCAGCCTGGTCTCGGTGGCCGAGCTGAGCCGCAACCCCACCGTCAAGGACGAGATCGCGCACTCGCGGCAGTCGGCCGTGAGCGGGCTGATGTTCACGTACCCGGTGCACCAGGCCGCCGACATCCTGTTCTGCAAGGGCGATCTGGTGCCGGTCGGGCGGGACCAACTGCCACACCTCGAAGTGACGCGGACCATCGCCCGCCGCTTCAACGAGCGGTACGGGCAGGTCTTCCCGGAGCCGGACGCGCTGCTCTCCGCCGCGCCGCTGCTGCTCGGTACCGACGGCACCAAGATGAGCAAGAGCCGGGGCAACTCCATCGCTCTCGGCGCCACCGCCGATGAGACGGCGCGGCTGATCAAGGGCGCGAGAACGGACGCCGACCGGCACATCACGTACGAGCCGGAGACCCGGCCCGGCGTGTCCTCGCTCGTCCTGCTGGCCGCCCTCTGCCTGGACCGCGACCCGCACGAGGTGGCGGAGGAGATCGGCGACGGGGGTGCCGCCGCGCTCAAGCGGACCGTGACCGAGGCGGTCAACAGCCGGATGGCGCCCATCCGGGCCCGACGGGCCGAGTTTGCGCGGGACATGGGCTATGTGCGGTCCGTGCTGCGGGCCGGGAACGCGCGGGCCAACGAGATCGCCGGGGCCACGCTGGACGAGGTGCGGGGCGTGATGGGCGGGGTGCTGTAGCGGCTCACCCGCCATGGCCGTAACCGCCCCGCCTCTCCGCCGCCTCTCCGCCGCCTCTCCCCTGCCTCTCCCGGCCGCTCCGTCAGGGGCGGGGTTCCCGTAGTGCGGCGCGTACCAGGGCGCGGCCCCTGGTGGTCGTCTCCGCGCGGCGGGTGTCCTCGGCGTCGGCATCGGCGTCGGAACCGGTACGGGCACGGGGAGGGGTGTCGGGGCTGGTGGTGAGTGGGGGAGCGCAGTGGGAGCAGAGGCTTGTGGTGCGGGGGATGGGGTGGCCGCATTCCTCGCATTCGTCCCAGCGCGGCTTGCCCTTGCCCTTGTTCTTGTCCTGTCCGGGTTGTTTGGGTGTGGAACAGCCGGGGCTCGTGGCCTCGGAGGGCGGGGGGAGTTTTCTGGTCAGGCGGTCGCGCAGGAGTGCCGAGGTGGAGTGGATGCGGGCGGGTAATCCGCCCAGCAGGGCCCCGGTCAGGTCGCGTTGGTCGTAGCCGCGTTCCAGCCAGGTGGCGACCAGCGGTGCGAGGGCGAGTGCCTCGACCGTGCCCAGCCGCAGACGCGGTTCCGGACCGATCACCCGGAACAACGTGGCGACCGCCACCCCGTGCCCCTCGGCAGTCCGCTCGGCAGCCCTTTTGTCGGCGCGGCTCCGACCGGCCCCGGGTTCGTTCCCGGCATCGCTCTCTGGGCCGGGCCCGTCTCCGAAGGCCTCCATGACCGTGCGCGCCTCCCCGGCCGTACGTACGCCACCGGCCACGGGCGCCTCCGCCGCACTCGCCGTGTCCGCAGGAACCTCGGCCGCACCCGCAGGAGCGTCCGTCGCACCGACCATGGTCGGTCGCCGACGCCGGCCGGGGAGGGAGGGATTTTCCCTTCGGTCCTTTACGGGGTGGGAACCCGAATCCCCAGCAGTCGGCTCACCGGAACCCGGACAACCGGCACCCGGTACCACCTGGCACAACACACCCGAACCCGAACCCGCACCGGCGGTGGGCTGAGGGGTGTCGTAGACATGGGCCTCGCTGAAGAACGTCCCGTCCTCACGACGGAACTTGAGAACCCGGTAGTACCCGAAGGCCGTCAGCTCCCGCAGCGCCTTCGCCACCGCCGACCGGCCCTGCGGACTCGTATCGGCCATCCGTCGACCGTCCTCGGACCAACCGTCCGGACGGGAAAGAAGATCGGCAAGAAGGCCACGGGCGGTGTACGACAACCGCCGATCCTGCAACAACGTGTTGGGCAGGACCGTGAAACCGCGCGTGTGGCGGCTACGATGAATCTGCATGAGGAGGTCTGCTCCTTGTGCCAGACCCCGGGGCGTTGGCGCGCTGCCGGGGTCACCTTATTGAGTTCAGTGTCACTCAACGTACCACGCCCAGCACACAGCGAGACCGTACGCGCGGTATGCGGTCCAGGTGGGGCCGATCACAGTGGGTCCGTATCGCCTTCGCGCTGGTGGTCCGCGTCCTCGGGGGCAGGCCGTGCTCCGTCCTCGATCCCTCTCACGAGCAGGTCCCGGAGGGGCCTAGGACTGGCCTAGGACCGGACCACCCCTGATCGCTGTCCAGGCTGAGGGGCGGTCCGGTCTCCTGCTGTTGGCGCTCGTCGCTCGTCGCTCGTGGCACGAGCAGCGAGCGACGAGCACCGGGGAAGCTGTACCGCCGTCTCGCGGAACGATGGCTGTACGGCTGGCTTGTTACGGCCGTGTGGCGGCTGCCATCACCCGTGAGCGCAGAGGTTCGGTGGTCAGCATGTCCGCGAACTGCCAGGAGTAGTTGGTGACTTCTTCCTCTTGCAACTCGACCGCATCGACGGTGGTCCGGAACAGGAAGCGGAAGTCGAAGTGCAGGTGCTCGGGCTCGCCCTTGGCGTCGTTCGCCGGGATCGAGTGAACGTCGATGTGCAGAGGCACGTCACCGCTCGGCTTGACCCGGTCTTCGCTGATGCCGGTTTCCTCGGCCAGTTCGCGCAGGGCGGCATCCTGAAGGGTCGCGTCGCCCGGCTCGACGTGTCCGCCGGGCAGCAACCACTTGCGCAGTGCCCGGTGCTCGATGGTGAGGACGCGTCCGTCCGGGCGGACCAGGGCGGTACCGGCGGTGACGTGTCCGCGGAACTCCTTGCGAGAGGCGATCGTGTCGCCAGCCTGCGCGATGGCCTCGGACAGGGCCGAGAGAGCGTCCTTCTCATCCGGGTGGTCGGCCAGGTAAGCAGCGACGGTGTCGCTCACGTGCTGCGCGGTGATAGGCATGGGGTTGCTTCTCCTAGCGGTTGAAGTAGTTCAGCCACGTTCCGGCGATGGCCGCGCGGTCGGTGGCGTCGACCTCGTGCATACCGGGACCGAGGTTGCCGCGGGCCAGGTTTCGGACGCCCGCGAGTATCTCGGCCTGAACGAGGTAGATGAACGGGCCGACGCTGGCGCCGTGCAGGAAGTTGACGGCGTTGCCGCCGTTGAGCAGGTAGAAGTAGTGCCCCGTCGTCTGGTAGCGCGTGATGTGCTCTCCGTTCGGAGTCCGCTGGTACACGTCGGGTAGACCGGCCAGGTCGAGTTCGTCTTCGCTGCTGGTGACCGTGGCGACGTAGGCGCCGTTCCGCAGGGCCGAGAAGTCTTCTCCCCGAAGCGCCACGGCACCGGTCGCGCAGAGGATCAGACCAGCCCCGTGCAAGGCGGTGTCGCGGTCCCTGGCAACGGTGAAGCCCTGCGAGAGCGCTTGTGTGCGGCGTACGGGGTCGAGGTCGTAGACGGTGACCTGTACGCCCTTGGCGTGCAGCAGACGGGCGATGCTGGAGCCGAGTTTGCCGAAGCCGATCACGAGGGCCGGGCGGCCGTGCAGGATGTCCCCACGGCTGCGCATCAGGGCTTCCGTCGAGAAGACCACTGACTGACCCACCAAGAAGTCTTCGGGGTCCTTCAGCGGGGAGCGGGCGACGGAGACGACCGGACAGGGCAGCTTCTCCGCGTTGGCGTACCGCTTATGTCCGTTCTCCGTGTCTTCGACAACGCCCAGGACGCGACCCGAAAAGCGTTCGCACAGGGCGTCAAGGGCCGGCGCGAAGTACCCACCGACGTCGAGCAGCACGACGGCTTCACCACCGGCCCGCGACTCGACGTAGTCGATCGCGCTGTCAGCGTTCTCGAACAGGTCCCGTGAGAGGGCGTCGCACTGCGTCGTCTTCTCGATCTCACGGCGGGCGGTGAGGTCGACGGACTTGGGCTTGGGCAGTACGGCCCGCAGCTTGGCGCTGATGCCTACAGCACGCACGAACGCGGGCCGCTCGGGCAGCAGGTGTGTGATCAGGAAGGCCGACGGTCTTTCCGCCGGGACGAAGGTCTCCGCCACACGCGCGAAGTACGAATCGAGACGTGCACGCTCGAACTGTTCCACAGGCTCACTTCCCTTGGTTGGGCGGTAAGGCTCAGGACAGGTGGTGAACTCGCCCCCGTGTCGGGGAGAGGGGGAGCGAGGAGGCGGGAGTCTTCGGGGGGTGCGCCGTCCTTGGGGTCTCCGGTGACGGCCCGTCCCCGCCGGGGAGCGGGGTGGGCGCCGGGCTTGTGGCGGTGCCTGTCGGCGGGTGGGTGGCGGATACACCGGAGGGAGTACCGGGCGTCGTAGTCCGTCACGGCGAACCCGACGGCGCGGCCTGCGGCGAGGGCGCGTATTGCGTGCTCGTACGCCAGGTCACTGCTGGCCCATGCCCGCAGCTCGGCGTCAGGGCGAGGCATGTCCGGCTCTGCGGTGGTGAGCGGCGCATCCCGGAGGAACATGGCTCCGGGGTCCGGGCACAACAGGCGGGCGAGGTGAAGTGCTTCGGCGCGTAGCCAGCGGGCGGCGAGACGGGGGGAACGGCCGCGGTAGGTGGCGAGCAGGATTTCGCGGGTGCCGCTGAGGTCGTGGGCGGTCGTCTCACAGCGGAAGGCGATGGGCGACCGCATCGGGATGCGTGCAGAGGCCGACGGAGCGAGCGTCAGCACGGCCGGGGTGACCTTTCGTGCTCCTGAGTCGATTCCTGCGCCTCGATTAAATGGTCGAACTGCATGTAGTACAGCTCGACTTGCAGCGCGGTGAGCACGAGCAGCGTCTCGCAGACGCTGCCGTCCTCATAGTGCACGGTGACCGGCACTGCGGCCTGCTGGGCGCGGTGGTCGTATACGGCATCCCGCTTCATGGGGGTGACGTGTGTGACCGGGACGGGCACGGGGCGCAGCGTCCTGCCGTCGGACCTGGCCCGCCAGTCTTCACCACCGCCGGCAGGACGCAGTTGGTACGACGCCGAGATGTCACTCGGCAGAGCGACAACCACCCCGATCTTCCCGCCCTTGGCCAGGTCGAGAGCGAGGTCGCCGAGGCGGGGAAGGAACGGGGTGCCAGGGGTTAACTCGGCGCCCCGCATGGAGAGTTGCCGCGAGGTCTGTTCGGCCATATCCCGAAGCTATGAAGATACCCGGGGCCCAATATGAACCGCAGGAATACGACCCTCATCCGTCGAGGTGGAAGCGGTCCGACATGCGGCGCAGCTTTTCACGGGTGCTCGCCCGTTCGGCGTACACGATGCTGCGCAGGGTTGACCGTGCGATGGGGTGATTGCGGATGAGTTGGGGTGCGATGCGCTCGGCCGTCTCTAGTTCCTTCAGCGCCTTGTCACGGTTCCCATCCCACAGCCAAGCGCGGGCCAGGTCCATGTGGTGGTGTCCCTGACGGGAGTTGGGAAGCGATTCGATCAGCTCCTTATCCGTGCGCCGATTTATTGACAGCGCCTCTCGTTGCTCATGCACCTCCAGAGCGACGCTGATTGCGTGGATCTGCACGTTGCCCGGCGAGAAGGTCAGGCTGTGGCGGTCGTAGACCGGAGGGTCGACGGTCTCCGTCATCCGCTTGGCCGCACCCCGCGCGTGCCTGATCCGGTCCTTTGCTTCGGCCTTGCGACCGCTCCGCGCAGCCGAGACAGCCGCGCGCAGTTGTAGTGACCCCCACGCCCGCACGGCCAGCGGCTCGCCCTGCTCGTACGCCTGCTGCACGGAGCCAATCGCCTTGTCCGACAGCGTCATGGCGTCGTCCCAGTCCGCCGTGGCCCACATGTCCCAGACACGCATCCAGTCGGCGACGGCCGGCATGACGGAGTCGCCGGACAGCCGGGCAGACCACGCGGCCCGCTCACACGCCATGGCGATCAGCTCAGGGTGTCCGAGGGCGTGCGCGGAGGTGTGGGCGAACTTGCAGCACACGGCGTAGATGGCGAACGCCTCTTCCCGCTCGTGCCCCGTGGACACTTCGGCAAGGGCGCGTGCCTCACGGAACAGGTCGGGGAGAACTTCCGTGATCGCCACGTTGGCCGCGGCGTCGCGCAGGCGGTGAAGGCGAGTGGTTTCCTGCCAGAGCCGGCGCGCGGGTCGGGGTGTGCCGTCGAAGACGGGGGCGAGGTCGTAGCGGCGTAGCTCGCGCATGATGGCTGCGGCGGAGACCTGCCACTGATTCTCCGCCGGGGAGCTGTTGTACGGTCGCCCGATCAGGTCGTTCGGGTGTACGTGCAGCTCCGAGGCAAGCAGATTGAGCAGGCCGACACGGTCCAGCTCGATGTGTCCGCGTTCCATCTTCGAGACCCATCCCTGCGTCTTGCCGAGAGCGGCAGCGAGGTCGGCCTGAGTCATGCCGAGGCGGAGCCGTGCGCGGCGTGCGCGACGGCCGATCTCTTCGGCTTCTTCCAGCATCAGCGCGACCCCCTGTAGGTGAGGCGCCGGCGGTTCAGCGGGCGGTGAGGCATCATGCTCCATCCGTCGAGGCTTCTGCCCTTGACGGTACCCAGGCCGCGCCCTGTGTGTGGAGTGCTGAGCTTCGCGCGGACCTGCTGCGGCGATGTGCGCCGGACTCCATGAGGACCCGCCCAGCTCCTTCCGGCTGGGTGGTCCGCACGGAGAGCGTGGGGCATCGCTCGTTCCCGCCGCCGACCTGCCACGGCCCGGCGCCCCGCTAGGGCCGTACCGACGACACCCGGCGTCTGCGCAGCAGTTCGGCCAGGCCGCGCCGGGTCGCCGCGATCACCACGCGGTCCTCCGGGCGCAGGACGTACCCCGGACGCAGGTCCCACACCAGGCCCGACGGGTGGTCCGGGCCATCGGCAAAGGGGGCGGTCAGGTCCGGGCGGCGGTCCTCCGGCGGGGTGGCGTCCAGGGCCAGCACCCGCCAGGCACCCGCCTGGAACGCATGCTCGACCGTGCGGCCCTCCAGTTGCGGATGTCCCGCCACCTCGACCGCGGCGAACAGCATCACCTTCCGCTCCACCGGTATGGCGCCCAGGATCTGGCGGCCCATCATGGCGACCGCGAAGGACGGGGCGGCCAGGTGCGAGACGGACCGGGAACGGGTCACCGCCTGGGGGTGGGCGGTGCGCAGGGTGCGGTAGACCGCGGTCGCGAACTCGTCGTCGAACAGGCGCAGCGCCACCCGCAGGTCCGGCTTGACCGAGCGGGCGTAGAGGGCGGCCTCCAGGTTCGTGGTGTCGATGCTGGTCAGCGCCAGCAGGGCGCGGGCGCGGTGGATCTTCGCCCCCTCCAGCACGCCTTCCTGTGTGACGTCGCCGATGACCACCGGTACGTGCAGCCGCCGCGCCACGGGGATGCCCCGCGCGTCCGGGTCGTCCTCCACGCACACCACGGGGACGCCCATCTCGCGGAGCTGGACGAGGACCCGCGTTCCGATCTTGCCCAGGCCCAGCAGCACCACATGGCCGGACAGCCCCCGGGGCGGGCGGCGCAGCGACGACACCGTGCGCAGCGAGCCGAAAGCTTCCAGCACGGCCGCCACGAGCAGCGGGAGCAGCATCAACCCGGCTACACCGGACAGGAGTTGGATGATCTTACGGGCCGTCTCCTCGTCGGTCGCCGGGTCGCCCATGGCGAACAGGTCCAGCAGGGTCAGGTAGGCGGCGTGCAGCGGGGTGTCATCGGTGGTGAGCGTCAGGGCGATGGCCAGGGCGACGACACAGAGGCCGACACCCAGCGCGGACCAGCGCAGCCGTCGCGAGAAGATCCGGCCCAGCGGTGCGCCCCTGCCCGCCATCCGGGGCGGGGGCGCGTCGGGGTCGGCCCGGCTCACCGTCTCCAGCACGATCGTTCCGCGTCCCGTCGCGTCCGCCACCTGCCGCTCGTCCGGGAGGAGTTGGGGACCTTCGGCGCCGCTGCTGTCGGAACCCTCGGCACCCGCCGGGTCGTGGGTGGTGGAGGACAGCAGGGCGAGGGTGCACAGGCCGGGGTCGGCGACCCGGCCGTCCTCGGGCGGGGTGCGCTCGGCGGCGCGCAGCAGCAGGCCCTCCGCCTGGATCACCTTGCTGGAGCCGGTGAGCACGGTCGCGGCGAGGGCGGGTGCGGCGGTGTCGGCATCGGACAGCACGGTGGTGGAGGCGTCCAGCGCCGCCGGGTCGCGGCCGGGGGCGGCGACGGCGGCGGCCTGGTCGAGGAGCGTCGCCAGATGCTGGCCCAGCTTCCGGTTGTAGAGCCGGATCACCAGCCGCAGGCGGGGGTTGAGGCGGCGGGCGGTCAGCGCGGCGCGGATGTTGCGTTCGTCGTCCTCGTAGACCAGGGCCAGTGCGGCGGCCGATTCGACGTCCGCCTCTTCGAGTGCCTCGTCGGAGGGCTCGGCGGCCTCCAGGATGCGTACGGCCTCGACGCCCGCGTTGGTGTCGGAGCCGTCCAGGGTGATCACGCCGGAGCCGTCGCTGTCGCCGCCCGAGGCGGCCCCGCCGTGACCGCCGAAGCCGTACCCGCCGCCGTTCCCGCCCAGGTTGCGGTTCATCGCCGCCGACATCCGCCCGAACAGGGTGGCGGCCCGCCCCCGTCCCGTCAGCGGCAGTTCCGGGCGGCGCGCGTCGCGTCCGGGCGGGAGCAGCAGCGTGACCCGCTCCCCGTACACGTACCGCAGTTCCACCGCTAATCTGCGGGCGAGCGCGTCGTCGCCGCAGACGACCATGTGGCCGCCGGAGGAGGTGCGTTGGGGCTGCTGCGGAAGTGTGGACACGTGACCCAGCATGCCGTGCGCACCTCCGTTGTTCGACCGGTTCGGGCAGGTCAGTGATCTCCGTGTGGCATCGGTGGGTGATCGTTGAGGGGCGCGGGGCGCGGCGCGGCGGGGGGAGCCGCGTGCCGGGCCGTCGGGTTGGTGAGGACATGGCGCGGGTCGGCGACCCGGACGATCGCCGATTCCACCGCTGCGATCCGCTCCGCGAGCAGCCCCAGCGCGGCGACGGCCCGCCCCAGGGGGTCGTCGTCCGCGGCGCCGAGCGTCTGCGTGCGCACGTAGGAGGCGGTGATCTCGGCCCAGCGCGCGGCCTGTTCGCCGGTGAGCAGACCGCGCAGTGCGGCGAGCTTCAGCAGGTTGGCCTCGGCGCCCGTGGTGAGCGTCTGCGCCTCGCCGGTGTAGTGGTCGCCGATGACCGCCGACAGTTCGGCCGCGTTCATCACCGGCACGATCCGTTCGGCGATCTTGTTCATGTTGCGGTACGAGCCCTGGAGGCGGAAGGGCGGCTCGGTGCGCGACTCGTCGGTCTGCGCGGCGGAGGCGATGTACGCGCCGTTCACGGCCAGCACCGTGTCCCGGGCGGTCAGCAGATGGCGCAGCACCGCCGTGATCCGCTCCACTTCGGCGGGCGCGTACGGGTGGTCGAGCCGGTCCGGGCGGGCGGCCGGGTCGCCGGAGGCGAGGCGCACGAACAGCGCCAGGTCCTCGCGGGACCGCCCGGCGAGCGGGGCCAGTACCGGGTTGGCGGTCAGCGCGTTCTCGACGAAGCTCAGCGCGAAGACGTCCTCGCGGCCGGTCAGCACCTCGCCGAGGTTCCACACGTCGGCCCGGTTGGCGAGCATGTCGGGGATCTGGAACCTGGCCCCCGACTCGGTGTACGGGTTGCCCGCCATGCACACCGCGAACCGCTTGCCCCGCAGGTCGTAGGTGCGCGACTCGCCGTCTCGCACGCCCTCGATGCGTCGGGTGGCATCGCAGAGCGGGATGAACTTCTGGAGCAGTTCGGGAGAGGTGTGCTGGATGTCGTCCAGGTACAGCAGCGTGTTGTTGCCCGCCTCCAGCGCGAAGTTGATCTTCTCGACCTCCTGGCGGGCGGTCGCGGTGGGCGCCTGCGCCGGGTCGAGGGAGGTCACGTCGTGGCCGAGGTTCGGTCCGCTGACCTTGACGAGGACGAGCCCGAGGCGGTCGGCGACGTACTCCATGAGCGTCGTCTTGCCGTAGCCGGGCGGCGACACGAGCAGCAGCAGGCCCTGCGAGTCGGTGCGCCGGTCGGCGTCGGCGGTGCCGAGCTGCTTGGCGAGGCTGTCGCCGATCAGCGGCAGGTACACCTCGTCCAGCAGCCGGTTGCGGACGAAGGCCGACATGACGCGCGGGCGGTGGTCGTCGAGCCGCAGCCGGGCGCGCTCGGCCGTCACGAGCTCGGTGCGCAGACGCTGGTAGGCGCGGAAGCCGGGGACGGTCTCGGTGCGGAACTCGGCGGTGCGGGCGAGGAATTCGTCCAGCCGCAGGGTCATCCGGCCCCGGTCGACGCGCGGGTGGTTGCCGAGCAGCCCGTCCACGGTGGTGGTGAGCGGGGCCGCGCAGTCGTACCGGTCGAGCACCGATTCGGGGCACAGCTCCACGGCGACCGCCTCCGCGAGGTCGCCCGGCTCGACGCCGGTGCCGCTCGCCGCCGCGTATGAGGCGAGCCAGCCCTCGGCCAGCTGGCGGCGGGCCGGGAGGTCGTCGCGGAGGGCGGCCAGGTCCTCGTCGTAGGCCGAGGACCCGGTGGCGCGGCGGAACTTCTCCAGGAACGTGCGGACGGCGGCGCTGGTGACGAAGCCGTCGGGGCCGCTGGTCAGCTCCTCGAAGAGGTACGCGGCGACGGCCCGCGGATCGGCTTCCCCGTCCCCGGGCCCGCCGTCGGGGCCGGTGGCCGTGCCGTGGCGGCGGTCGCCGGGACGGGACTCCTCCCGGATACTGTCCGCCCACTCCTCCTGGAGCGCGGTCACGGCGGGTGCGAGCCCGAAGGTCTCGCGGGCGCGGGCCAGCGACACCGCCCGCCGGGTCCACGAGGCACGCCGGGCCTCGTCCGCCCGGTACGCCCAGAACAGCTGGGCCGCCGCCCGCACGGCGGGCGGGAAGTGCAGCAGACCGGCCCCGGGGAGGAGTTCGAGCAGGGCGGTGAGGATCGCCTTCGCGTCCTCGTCGTGCACTCCGCGCTGATGCCCCTCGTCGTACGCGGCGGCTGCGGATTCCCGTACCAGAGCGGCGAGTTCGGCCGGGTCCAGGGCGGCGAGGGAGTCCGCGCCGTGCTCGTCGAGGAGCCGCGCGGCCAGGTGCTCGGCGCGGTAGACGCGCGGCGACTCGGAGGGCAGCGTCTGGTCCCAGTACGCGCGGGTCGCCGCGAACTCGGGGGCGGTGACCGGTGACCGGTAGTCGGTGCCGGTCAGCGCGAAGGCCAGGCCCTCCCCGTGCGGGACGAGCGTCAGGTCGAACGGCTGGGTGTTCACCGCGAACCGGTGCCGGCCCAGCCGGATCGCGGACCCGCCGTCCGCGTACAGCTCGCTCCGGTCGCGCAGGGCCCGGCCGGCCTCCTGGCGGGCGGCCAGCAGGCGCCCGTCCAGCTCCTCGGCGCGTACCGGATCGCCCAGTTCCCGCAGTTCGTCCGCGGTGCGGCGGATCTTCGCCACCATCGGGTCGGAGGCGAAGTAGGTGTGGATGGCGTCCGGGTCGGGCAGCGCGGACACCCGCCGCGACACGGTCTCCAGGACCCGGGCGGCCGAGTCCGCCAGCCGCTCGGCCCGGCGGGCCCGCGCGTCCTGCAGGGCCTGCTTGCGGGCCGAGAACGCCTCGTACACCTCGGCACGCCGCTCGGCCAGTTGGGCGAGGAAGTCGTCGAACTCCGCGAACCGCGACTCCAGGTTCTCCAACTGGAGGAGCAATCGGGACAGTTGGTCGTCGCAGGCGTCGGGGGTGTCAGCGGCGGCCAGGGCCCCGGTGACGGCCTGCCCGAGCAGCGCGAACTCGGCGGCGAACTCGGCCCGGCCCTCGTGGTCCAGGAGTTCGCGGCGGCGCGCGTCGAGGGTGGCGCGGGCCCGGTTGACCTCGCCGAGCACCTCCGCGATCCGCTCCAGGATCGACGTACGGACCGTGGTGTCACCGATCTCCAGCCCGGCGACGACGTCCGTGACGGTGCTCAGGCCCTCCGTCATCCCGGTCAGCCGGTCGCCGAGCGCCGCGGCGTCGACGACGGTGGCCAGCGCGGACGCCTCGTCGGTCAGCCGGGCGATGTCGGCGTGGTAGTCGGCGAACGCGTCGTCCCGGCCGAGGAACGCGACGGCGCGCCGTCCGGCCGACTCGACGTCGTCGGCGGTGGCGGCGGTCAGTTCGGCGATCCGCTCGGTGTCCGCGTACCGCATCTCGGCGAGCGTCGCCAGATGCCCGTGCGCGCGCCGGAGTTCGGTGAGCTGCCCCACCCAGTCGGCGGCCGTGCGCGGGGCCTCGCCGCGCACGCGGCGAACCAGTGCGGTGATCCGGGCGGTGGTCTCGGTGAGGGCGTCGGCGGCCTGCCGGGTCAGCTCCCGCACGGTCTCGAACTCGCCGATGATCTGCTGCGCGGTCTCCCGCAGCTCGGCCAACGGGACGGCGATATCGCCCAGTTCGGGGTCGTCGAGCCAGTGGTAGCGGTCGGTGGTGCGGGTGCAGTCGGCGACCAGTGCCGCGTAGACGGCGGCGGTCGGGGTCGTCTCGGTGGCGCTGTGCGCCAGCGCCAGCAGATCGGAGATGCCGCGCACCAGATCGGCGTTGCCGATCCGGGCGAGCGGGCCCGTCCCGGTGGGGCGGGAGGCGGCGTACGTGTCGGCGACGTACGGGGTCCGCCAGCGCTGCACGGGGTGGACCCGGGCCGGTTCGTCGCTCCCGGCACCGGCCTTCAGCAGGACCAGCGTCCCGTCGTCGAGCAGGGCGTGGCCCCGCCCCTGGAGCGGGGTGTCGACCTCCTGCCGGATCAGGTTGTAGGGCAGGAGCAGGCTGCGGCCGTCGTCGGGGGAGCGGAAGACGTAGAGGACGTCCTCCCCGTTCGGGGAGCGGACCGCGCCCTCGAAGACCGGGTCGGTGAGCGGTTCGGCGATGTCGAAGGTCTTCGCGGTCCCGGTGGTGAGGTAGTAGCCGCCGGGGAAGATGATCCCCTGGTCCTCCGGGAGCCGGTGGCACGCGGGCCCGATGCCGTCGAGCCGCGTCACGACGCCGAGCAGCGAGTTGTAGACCAGGTACCGCCAGTTCTCCTCGTTGTACGGGCGCACGCGGAGCAGGACCAGCGGTCCGATGGCCGCGTGCTCGACATCGGCGTCGGCGAGGGACTGGAGGGGTGCGGCGACCGGCTCCTCGTAGATGCCGTCGGGGCTGTCGGTGTCGTTGACCGTCTTGATGGTGAGGGTGCCGCCGAGGGTGTCGACGAAGAGCACGCCCCCGTCCGGGTTGTCCGGGTCGCCGCCGATGGCGATGTGCGGGTGACGGCCCGGGACATGGGACTCGCGGCCCGCCACGGTCCAGGTGAAGTCGTGCGACGGCGGGAAGACGTGGTCGCGGTCGCCGCGCGCGTCGAGGAAGGCGCCGGGCGAGCCGTCCGCGCCCAGCGCCCAGCGCAGCACCCGGACCCCGTCGGCGTTCTCGCCGGTGCGGAAGACGGCGAGCAGCTTCCCTTCCACCCGGCGCAGCCGCAGCAGACGGGCGTCGCGGTAGTAGCGGTGCAGGGTGCCGAACTCGCGGACGAACGCCTCGTCGTCGAGCAGGCCGCCGTGCCCCGGGTACGGGTCCGGCTCGGCCAACTCCGGCCCGTACAGGGCGAGGACGTCGTTCACCTCGACCGGGTCCGCCGCCCCGGGGCCCCGTTCGAAGCCGAAGAGCAACCGCCCGCCCACGGCCACCAGGTCGCGGGGCACGCATGCCTGGGCGGTGTGGATCCGCTCGGTGCCGGTGAGGCGGAGTTCGGTCGAGCCGAACTCCTCGGTGCGGCGGGCGTTGAGCGCCTCGGAGCGGGCCGCGACTTCGGCGGCCCGGTCGTGGAGCCGGCGGCGCAGCACGTCGTACGTTCCCGCGTCCACGGGGCCGCCGGCGGACGGTGCGGTCGTGGTGTCGGTGTCCATGCGTGCGGCTTTCTGTGAGGTGTGCGGTGCGGGCGCCTGTGGGGCGGGCGGCGGTTCTGTGGTGCGGGGCGCCCGGGTGTGATTTCGGGTCCGGCGCGGCCGGCGGTGAGCCGCCTGCTGCGGGGCACGGCCTGGGGTGGAACGGTCGGGCGGGTGGTGAGGCTTTTTACGCCCCGTGCGTCGGGTGGCGGGGCGGTGCGGACCGTGCCGGGGCGATTCCGCGGTGGGGCGGCCCCGTGGCGGGCCCGTCCGGTGCCGGGGGACGGTTCGACGGTCACCGGACGGGCCCGGGGATGTCCGGGGCGCGGCCCGCCGCCCCCGCCCCGGACGGGTCCATGGCCGTTCGCGGCGCCCGGACCGGGCCGCCCGCGGGGCGAGCGGTGCCCGCGCGGGCGGCGCGATCCGGACGAGCGCGCCTACGCGATCGGCGTCCCGTTCTGCGCCGTGCGCGCGTCCGTGCCGGCATCCGGAGCGTTCACCGGGGCCCCGGTCCCCGTACCCGCGACGGCCGCGCCGACGGCTCCCGCCGCACCGGCGACCCCCGTCAGTGCGGAGACCGGCAGGTCCGCGAGGCCCGACTCCCGGGCGGCGGCCAGCAGCCGGCCCACCTGCTCCGGCGCGACCCCGGCCCCCGGAGCCCGCATGAGCTGCGTCAGCAGCGCCGACACCGTCAGGTTCCGCACGTCCCCCGTCGTCACCGAACCCACCATCCGGGTCAGGTCCTGCGTGAACGACGACGTTCCGTCCAGCCACGGCCCGGCGAGGGCCTTCGCGGTGTCCGAGTTCTCGACGAACCGGTCCAGGCTCTTGCCCATCGAGACGGCGGACAGCAGCCGGTCGAAGAAGACCGACTCCCCGCCGACGATGTCGATGTCGGCGTTCTCCAGGCCGGTGGCCAGCACGGTCGCCTGTGCCTCCGCGACCTGGCGCTGCACATCCAGCCCGGCCAGCCGGATCTCCTTCTCCGCGGCGAGCCGCAGTCGGTACTCCTCGTGTCCGCGCGAGGCGTCGTCCAGCGCCGCCATCGCCGCCGCCTTCTCGGTGAGTCCGGCCGCCTCGGCCTTCAGCTTCTCGCCGATCATCGCCGCGTCGGCGGTCGCCTGGGCCTGTGTGCCCTCCGCTTCCGCGAGGGCCTTGAGCCGGGCCCCCTCCGCCTCGGCCTTGAGCCGGGCGGACGTGGCCTCGGCCTCCGCGAGACCGGTCTTCTCGATGACCTCCGCCGCCGCGTCCTGCACCTGGACCTCCGCCAGGCCGGGCGCCGCGGACTCCGCCTGGACACCCTCCGCCAGCCGCAGCTTCGCCTGCGCGTCCAGATCCGCGGTCTTCAGCCGGGCCTCGGCGAGCGTGAGCTGCTCGGCGGCCCGGTGCGAGGCCGCGGCCTCCGCCGCCTCGGCGGCCTTGATGTCCTTGACCAGGTTCTCCTGCGCCTCGGCCTCGGCGGCGATGATGACGGCCCGACGGGTGCGCTCGGACTCCTCGACGGCCCGCAGCGTCTTGATCGACTCCTCCTGCTCCGCGACCGTGCGGTCCACGGCGATCCGCTCCCGGATGACGTCGGCGACCTCGCGGCGCTCGGACTCGACCTCCTTCGTCGCGGCGATCCGGTCGAGCTCCGTCTGCCGCTCGCGTGCGATGACCTCCAGCAGCCGGTCCTTCTCGATGCGCTCGTTCTCCACGGCGATGACCCGCTCGCGGTTCTTCTGCGCGACGGCCACCTCCCGGGCCTGGTTCTCGCGCTGGATGCCGAGCTGCTCCTCGGTGCGGATGAACGCGGCCTGGGCGTTCAGCCGCTCCTCCTCCTGGACCTTGGCGGTCACCGACTCCTCACGGGCCCGCAGCGTCTCGACCTCGCGGCGCTGCTTGATCTCGGCCTCGGACTGCCGCCGCTCCAGCTCCAGGATCGTCTCCCGGGCGTCGACGTTCTGCCGGGTGATCTCCTTCTCCTCGGTGCGCTGGAACTCATTGGTGCGCACGTGCTCGATCGCCGTCAGCTCGGTGATCTTGCGGATGCCCTGCGCGTCGAGGATGTTGGCGCCGTCGAGCTGCGCCATGGGCGTCTGCTCCAGGAAGTCGATCGCCGCGTCGTCCAGGTGGTAGCCGTTCAGGTCGGTACCGATGACCCGGATGATCCGGTCCCGGAACTCCTCGCGCTTGGTGTACAGGTCGACGAAGTCGAGCTGCTTGCCGACCGTCTTGAGCGCCTCGGCGAACTTCGCGCCGAAGAACTCCTGGAGCGCGGCCTCGTCGCTGGCCCGCTCCGTACCGATGGACTGGGCGACCTTGATGACGTCCTCGATGGTCTTGTTGACCCGGACGAAGAAGGTGATGTGGATGTCGGCGCGGATGTTGTCCTGGCAGATCAGGCCCTCGCGCCCGGTGCGGCGGATCTCGATGGTCTTCACCGAGATGTCCATGCTCTCGGCCTTGTGCAGCACCGGCAGGACGACGGCGCCGGTGAAGGTGACATCGACCTTCTTGGTCTTGGAGATGATCAGCGCCTTGCCCTGCTCCACCTTGCGGAAGAGTCGGCTGATGATGAGGAGCAGGGCGATGACGATGAGTAGGACGACGGCTATGAGCACGCCGAATCCCAAGGTGATGGCATCCATGGCAGTCCTTGACGCTGGTGCGGAAGGCGGAGAGATAGGGGAGCGGAGGGGCACGCCAGGCGGTTCGCCCGGTCGGCGGGCGGTCTGCCGACCATAACCGCGCCGAGCCCCGTGCGCTCGGATGGGCTCCGGTGAGGTACGGGCGCGGCCCCGAGCGCTCCGGTGGGTTCCGGTCGGCGGTGCGGGCCGGGCGGGAGCGGATCCGGCTCGACCTGTGCGCGGCGCGACCGGGGCCGGCCCGGCGGGGCGGCCCGTTCGGCTCAGGCGGAGTGACGGGGGACGCGTCGGGCGCCGGACCGTGCGGTCGCACGCGCGGTGGCACGACGCGCCGATAGGTCAGGTGACTTCGGCGGTCCGGGATCGAGCGCCTTGTCGTAGGGCGAGACCCAGAAGAACTCGCCGTCCTCGTCGTACGCGTACAGCAGCCCCGTGCTGCCCGAGACGAGCAGCGGGGCGTCCGTCGCACGCAACAGCCTGACCTGGACGATCGCGGTGGAACCGTCGTCCGCCACGACCTCGGCCTGACCGAAGTCGGCGCTCACGGAGCCGGTGTGGATCGTGCAGACCCGGCCGAGGAAGTCCTGCCGCGAGGGCGGAGGCACGTCCGGGAGGCGGCGGCGCAGCAGCCGTACCAGCGTCCGCGTGACGACCCAGGCGATCAGCAGCGCGCCGACGAGCACACCGCAGGCGAGCACCGCGCGGAGGGTACCCGTGGTCCCGCCGCGATGCAGCAGGACGGTACCGGTCAGGCTCGTGAACCAGCCGATGCCGATCAGCAGGGACACCGAGACGGTGACCGGCACTCCGCCGATCCCGGCCAGGCCGGTGTCGAGGTCCGCGTCGAAGGATTCATGGTCGGCCGCGCCGGCCAGCACCAGCAGCCAGAAGAAGATGACCACGATCAGTGCCGCACCGAACAGGACCGCCGGGAAGGCGGTCGCCGCGTTCAGGAACTCCTGCATCGGTCCACCCCTGTCTGTTCTGGCGGGGGCCGGTGGAGGAGGCGGGTGTGACCCTGGCGCCGCGGTCCGCGCAGAGCGGTGCCGCGGCAACCGGGTCGTCCCCCGTGTTCCCCCCGTGGGTCCCCCGTGTTCCCCCCGTGGGTCCCCCGTGTTCCCCCGTGGTGCTGGACCGATCGTGTCATCCGGGGCGGCTGCGCCGCACTGCCGGAATCCGGCAATCTTTATCCGTCCTTGATGCCGGGCACCGGCAGCACGGTGTGGGCGTTGGACGAGCGTCGGAGTCATATCGAGAAGTGAGGAGTGCGTGTGGCAGCGCCAGAGATTCCAGCGGATTATTTGGGGGATTATGTCAGTGTTCTGGCCGAAGTTGCGGCTACCGGCCGCCGGCTGACCCGGGATGAGCTGGATGCCCGTCGGGAGATGGGCCGTCAGGCCGCCGAGGCCGGTTTCCAGATACGCGCCCTGGTCGGCCTCCACCTCGCGGCGACCCGCTCCGACTGGCCGTGCGGCCCCTCGGCCGACGCCGCGACGACCGATTCCGTGCTGGCCGCGGTCGAGCAGGCCGTCGACGCCTTCGCCGACGGGTTCGAGCGGGCCCAGCGGCTGACCGTGCGACGCGAGGAGGCGGCACGCCGGGAGTTCATCGACGACCTGCTGTACGGGCGCAGCGATCTGGGGCGGCTCGCCGCGCGCGCCACCCGGTTCGGGCTGCGGCTCTCCCGTTCCCACGCCGTCGCGGTGGCCACCGGTCCGGACGCGTACACGGAGACCGACTCCGTGCCGCGCACGGTCGAGTCGGCGATGCTCACCCGGTTCAGCGGCCGGAAGATCCTGATCACGACGAAGGACGGGCGGCTGGTCTGCATCGCCCCGGCCGGCCAGCCCGATGTGCTGCGGTACTTCGCCAAGCAGTCGCACGCGGCGACGGACGGGGGCCGGGTCGCGGTGGGCCGCCCGCATCCGGGCCCGGGTGGCGTGGTCCACTCCTACGACGAGGCGCTCGAAGCGCTCGAACTCGCGGAACGGATGGACCTGGACGATCCGGTGCTGTACGCCGCCGATCTGCTGGTCTACCCGGTGCTGACCCGGGACCGGCAGGCCATGGCCGATCTGGTGCGCAGCCAGCTCGGCCCGCTCCGGCGGGCGCGCGGCGGGGCCGAGCCCCTGCTCAACACGCTCACCACCTACTTCGACGCGGGCTGTGTGGCCGCCGAGACGGCCCGGCGGCTGTCGCTGAGCGTACGGGCGCTGACCTACCGGCTGGAGAGGATCCATCAGCTGACCGGGGCCGATCCCTCCGACCCGATGCACCGCTACACGCTGCAGACGGCGGTGATCGGCGCCCGGCTGCTGGACTGGCCGACGAAAGACTTGTGACGCGGGCGGGGGAGTCGTGCCGCGGGGCGGGGGAGACGTGCCGCCGTGCCGCGGCGGAAACCCGGCCATGCCACGGGAGGGGGAGGCGGGGGAGGCGGCCTCCCGGGAGGGGAGGGGGCGGTGCGGACGAAGAGTGGCCGGGGGTGCGCATCGGGGGAATTGAACACCCCCGGCCTGCCGGGCGCGGATGCGGTGGTCGACCGGTCCGCGGCTGTCCCGGCGTACGGGGGGCGGGCCGGGGTGGCCGGCCCGCCGGGAGGGGGAAGCGCCGGCTACAGGTCGAACTCGTGCGGCGGGAGGTCGAGCGCGAAGCACGCCTCCCGTACGACGGCCCGCTCCGACTCGTCGAAGTGGCCGTCGGCACCGCCGATGACGATACCGATCTGGATGACGGCACGGGCCTCGGCCGGCTTCTTCTTCGCCTTGCCGATCTCCTGGAGGATGCTGACCTTCCCGAAGTCGAAGTCGGCGGTGAGCTTGCCCACGTAGTCGTTGAAGCGGCGGTGGAGGTCGTCGACCGGGAAGTTCTGCAGCACGTCGTTGGAGGCGATCAGCGAGGCGACCCGCTGACGCTCGGACGGATCGACGGAGCCGTCGGCGGCGGCGACGAGAGCGCACATGGCCATGCTCGCGTCACGGAAGGCGCCGCTCTTCAGCTCGTTCTTCTTCGCTTCCAGCTGCGACTGCATCGACGAAGCGGATTCCTTGATCCGATCCCACAGTGCCATGTCGTCTCCATACGTTGCGTTGCGTGGTCTGGCCGGAACCAAAATCAAACTCTACAGACGTGTAGAAGTTAGCAGCTGAGTGTGCTGCGTGTTCCGGAAACAGCACAGGGTGCAACGTGTGGCCGTCCGAAGAAGTGCCTCGACGGCGAAGCCCCGGTCGGCCGGACGGCGCCGCGCGGTGCGGGCGTCGTCCGGCCGACCGGGCGCGGTCACGGCCTGGTGCTGTGATGGGCAAACACCGCCGGTCACGGTATTAGTCGGCGGAGGCCGAGATCTCCTCCAGCGCGGCGGGGGCCGTGGGGGCCTCTCCATTTGCCGCGCTCGTGGCACCCAAGTCGCTCGCGGTCATCGCGGTGCTCGCGCCGACCGCGGTGGCGGCCTTGCTCGCGGCGCCCGCACTGCTCGCGGCGCCCGTGGCGGCGCCCGTGGCGGCGGCGCCACCGCGCCGGCTCAGCACCTTGGCGGCGATCGGCTCGGTCCAGCGGGCGGTGAGCGGTCCGGCGATCACGAGGATGAGGACGTACGCGGTCGCTATGGGCCCGATCCGGGGCTCGGTCGCCACGGCCAGCCCGGCGATGACGATGGAGAACTCGCCTCGGGCGACGAGCGTCCCGCCGGCCCGCCAGCGTCCCTTCGAACCGATCCCGGCCCGGCGGGCGGCGTACCAGCCGGTGGCGATCTTGGTGAGGGTGGTGACGACGGCCAGCAGCGCGGCCGGGAGCAGGGCCGGCGGAATCGCGGACGGATCGGTGGAGAGACCGAAGAACACGAAGAAGACGGCGGCGAACAGGTCTCGCAGCGGTGTCAGCAGCTTGCGCGCGCCCTCGGCGACCTCACCGGAGAGCGCGATACCGACCAGGAAGGCGCCGACGGCCGCGGACACCTGGAGCTCCTGTGCCACACCGGCCACCAGGACGGTCAGTCCGAGCACGACGAGCAGCAGCATCTCCGGGTTGTCGGAGGACACGGCCCGGCTGATCAGCCGTCCGTGGCGCAGGGCCAGGTAGAGCACGAATCCGACGGTGCCGAGCGCGATGAGCAGGGCGATGCTGCCTCCGGCCAGGCCGACGCCCGCGAGCATCGCGGTGAGCAGCGGCAGGTACACGGCCATCGAGAGGTCCTCGATGACCAGCACGCCGAGGACGACGGGCGTCTCCCGGTTGCCCAGGCGTCCGAGATCCGCGAGGACTTTGGCGATCACCCCGGAGGAGGAGATCCAGGTGACGCCGGCGAGCGCGACCGCGCCCACGGGCCCCCAGCCGAGCAGCAGTCCGGCCACCGCTCCCGGGGTGGCGTTGAGGGCGAAGTCCACGGCCCCGGACGGGTACTGGGTCTTGAGGCTGGTCACCAGCTCCGAGGCGCTGTACTCCAGCCCCAGCAGAAGCAGCAGCAGGATGACGCCGATCTCGGCGCCGACGGCCGTGAACTCCTCACTGGCCCCGAGGGGCAGGAGCCCGCCTTGCCCGAAGGCGAGTCCCGCCAGCAGATAGAGGGGGATCGGCGAGAGTCCTACCCGCGCCGCGAACCGCCCGATGATGCCCAGCCCCAGAATGACGGAGCCGAGCTCCACCAGCAAAGCGGTCATGTCATGCACTGTCAGCCCTCCGCGATGATGTTGGAGAGCGCGTCGACGCCCTCCCTCGTTCCGACGACGACGAGCGTGTCCCCGATGGCCAGCCGGAAGTCCGGCCCGGGCGACGGATGCGCACTGTGCGTCCGCAGCACCGCGACGATCGAGGCCCCCGTGCGGGTACGCGCCCGGGTTTCCGCCAGCAGCCGTCCGCCGTACGGGGAACGCGACCCGAGCGGGATGTGCTCGGTGACCAGGTCGATGCCCTCGGTCCGCACGGCGTCGATGGGCGCGGCGTCGATGAGGTGCGCGAGGCCGGTCGCCTCCTGTGGCGTCAGCGGTACCGAGAGGCGGCACGAATCAGGATCGTCCTGGTCGTAGAAGCCGAGGAACCGACGCCCGTCGTGGTGGACGACGACGGAGATGTGCTGGCCCGACTCGGTCGTGTAGTCGTACTGGACGCCGACTCCGGGCAGCGGGGTGCGGTGGGTCCCCATGGCTTCCTCCTGAGAGATGTGGTGACAAGTCGACACACGTGCTGATCTCTTTATCCGCGCATTACCTTAACCGGAGGGTTCCGCCGCCTCCGATACGTCGGTGCGGGAAAAGGTGGGAGGGCGCGGGGTTCGGGACCGGGCCCGAGGCTACGGGCACCGGGGAGACGGGACGTGTCCGTCCGGTGGTGGCCGGGGAACCGTTCCCGGCCGCTCGCGGGGATCGCGGGGATCGCGGGGATCGCGGGGACGGGAGGGGCACGGTGCGAGTGCCGTCCCGACATGCGTGTGCCCGGCCGGTGCGGTACCAGCCGGGCACATGCGGGGCGGGCCCGTGCGGATGGATCCGTACGGGGCGGGGCCCAGTCAGTCGGTGATCTCGATCTTCCCGTCGGCGGGTGCGACCTCGGCCCCGCCCGCCGGCCGGGCGGACGTGCCGTCCGACGCGGTCTTGCCCGTGGCGGCGCCGGTCGTGCCGCCCTTGAGGTTCTTCAGCAGCGAGGGGAGGTCGACGCCCGTGGCGGAGCTGAGGAGCTCCATCCCCTGGGCGACGTTGTCGGTGACCGTGCGCGACAGCTGGCTGGCGCCGTCCGTGGAGATCACGGTCATCTTGTCGACGGCGCTGAGCGGTTCCGACGCCTTGGCGACGACCTGCGGCAGCACCTCGACCAGCATCTGGAGGACGGCCGCGTCGCCGTACCGGGCGAAGGCGTCCGCCTTCTTCTGCATGGCGTCGGCCTCGGCGCCACCCTTGGCGGCGATGGCCGCGGCCTCCGCCTCACCCTCGATGCGCACGGCATCGGCGAGGGCCGAGCGGTGCAGCTTCTCACCCTGACCGGTCAACCGGGCGCGCTCGGCGTCCGCCTCGGCCTCCTTGACCTGGGCGATCCGGCGGGCCTCCGCCTCCTGCTCGGCCTGGTAGCGGGCGGCGTCGGCGGGCTTGCGGACCTTGGTGTCGAGCTCGCGGTCGGTCAGCGCGGCCTGGCGCTCGGCGACCTTCTCCTGCTCCGTGAGGATCTCCTGCTCGCGGGCGGCCTCCGCGAGCGGACCGGCCGCGTTGGCCTTGGCCGCGGCGGCCTCCGTCTCGGCCTTGATCTCCGACTGCTTGAGGTAGAACGTCCGCTCGGCGATGGCGATCTCCTCGGCGGCCTTCAGCCGGGCCTGCTCCGAGGCGCGCTTGGCGTTCGCCTCGGCGATGTCCGCCTCCTGCTTGGCGCGGGCGGCCTCGGGACGGCCGAGGTCTTCGAGGTAGGAGCCCTCGGTGGTGATGTCCTGGATCTGGAAGGCGTCCAGGATCAGGCCCTGGCCGGAGAGGCTGGCCTCGGCTTCCTCCGCGACCTGGCTGGCGAACGCGGCGCGGTCCCGGATGATGTCCTCGACCGACATCCGGCCGACGATGGCGCGCAGCGCGCCGGAGAGCACTTCCTGGGTGAAGCCGACGATGCCGTCCTGCTGCTGGAGGAAGCGCTGGGCGGCGGCCCGGATCGCTTCCTCGCTGCCGCCGACCTTGACGATCGCGACGCCGTCGAGGTTGGACTTCACCCCGCGCAGGGTGACGGCCCCGCGCACGGCCACCGGAATGTGCCGGCTGGACAGGTCCAGGGTGAACTTCTGCTGGACGAACGGGACGACGAAGACGCCACCGCCGACGACGACCTTCTGGCCGCTGTTGTCGATGCTGGTGCGGCCCGTCACCGGGTCGGTCGACTTCTTGCCGCGGCGTCCGGTGATGATGAACGCCTCGCTGGGCCCCGCGACCTTGTAGCGGGTGATGACGATGAGTGCGAGCAGTACCAGGAGGACGACGACTCCGATGACTGCGGTCACGACTGGGCTCATAGGGCTTGTCCCCCCTGCCTCCCTACGGGGGCGGCAGTTCGATTGCGGGTGGTGGTGCGACGGGTGGTGCTTCGGTTCGGGTGGGTTCGGCTGGGACGGTTCCGGCTGGGCCGGAGTCAGTGCTCGACGGGCCGGACCGCCACTGAGGTGGTGGACAGCACGGCCTCCACCCAGACCTCCGTGCCGCGTCCGATCGGCACCGGGCTTTTCGCCGCCAGTTTCACCGGCTGGCCCGCGAGCCGCACCAGGACCTCGCCGTAGCCGTCGACCGGAATGGCCGTGACGACCGACCCGGACGTGCCGACGAGATCGTCCCCGCGCGGAGTGACGCTGGTCTGGTCGCGCATCAGGACCCGACTCAACTTCCAGGTGAGCCAGGCTGCGACGATTCCGGCCAGGACACCGGCGATGGTCGCCACGACCGTGCCGGCGCCCGTCGTACCGAGCACGATCGCACCTCCGAAGCCGAGCATCGACAGGAACCCCGCGATGACGGGGAGGGACAGGAATCCGTCGAAAAGGCCGTCGAGCACACCGCCGAAGACACCTTCGAGGATGCCGTCGAAGACCAACGACAGAACGAGCAGGACGACTCCCGCGATGCCGAGACCGAGAAACAGGGTCATGCGCTCACCTTTCTCGATCCTCGAAATCCTCCGAACATGCATCCCCCGAACATCTCCGTCGAACTGGCTGGATGATCGCATACGGGGCAGCCGCAGGTCACTGCCGGACTCCGGAAAACTTTGCCGGGTGCTTGATGCCGGGTCGTTGCCGGGCGGTACAAGCGGCGATGCCGCCGGGTGCCGCGTACGGTTCGACCTTCCTGCGCCTGTCCACACCCTGTGGACGGCGGATCGCCCTGCCGCGGTTCCGCCGGCGGGCCGTGAAGCGGTGACACGGCCCCGGTTTGTGCCGCATGCTCGTCATGGACGCGGGGTACCGCACAGAGGGTACGAGGGGTATCGCGCAGGAGGCACGCGTGGAGGTGGGCATGGCCGGGCGCAGGGGGTACGCATGACGGGCCGTCGACCGCCCTCCGCGGCCGTGCTCCTGCTGCACGGCGGCCGCGAGACGGGCCTGGGCCCGCCCCCGCCCGGCCTCCTGAACCTGCCCGCCGTACGGATGCGGCCGTTCGCGCGGGCCGTCGCCCGGGCGGCGGGCGACGGCGGGGGAACGGGCGGCGACGGGGACGTGGACGGCGGCGGCGCCGGGGACGTCCTGGTGCGCAGCGCCCGCTACGCCCACCAGGGCTGGAACGGTGCCCGCGAGGACCCGTTCCACGACGCGGTGCGCGCCCTCGACGCCCTGCGGCGGGAGGCGGGCGACCTCCCGGTGGTCCTGGTCGGCCACTCGATGGGGGCCCGCGCCGCCCTCCGCGCCGCCGGCCATCCGCTGGTACGCGGGGTGGTGGGCCTCGCTCCCTGGTGCCCGGCCGACGATCCGGTCGCCCAGCTCGCCGACCGTGACGTCGTGCTCCTCCACAGCACCCGCGACCGCGTCACCAGTCCCGGGGAATCCCGGTCCTTCGCGACCCGTGCCCGCCGCGCCGGAGCCCGCTCCTGCCTGGTCGCGATCCGGAACAGCGATCACGCGATGCTGCGCCGCGCCGGGGCGTGGCACGCGCTGACGACCCGGATCGTCACCGGTCTGCTGGGCCTGGGGCCGCTGCCCGAGGAGATCGCGACGGCGCTCCGGCTCCCACCGGCCGCCCCGGCGACGCACGGCACCCTGGACCTGGACCGACTGGCTCTCGACGGGTCCGCCCTCGACCGGTTCGCTCCGGGCCGTCCGTTCGTCCTCGGCCGGTCCGTACGCGACCGATGGGCTCTCGGCCGGTCGGCCCTCGTGCGACTGCCGCACGTCTGGTCCGCCCGCAGCGGCGGACGCGGTCCCGCCTCCGGCCCGGACCCCGACTCCTGCCCGGCCGTCGGCCCCGCCTCCGCCGGAGGGTCCGGGGTGTCCCTCGGGAACCGGTAGACCATCGGCTCCCGGGTCCGGAACCCGGGACGTTCGTACCGCCGGCTCGTGGCGGCACGGTCCGGCCGGGAGGCGAGGGGTCCGGGGTACAGGCGTCATGCCTGTTCGCGAGGCTCCGCCGTGGTGCAGGGGCAACGGAACGGGCGCACCCTGGTAGGGAGGTGATCGAGATGATGCACACAGCTGTCGGGTGGCATGTGGATCTGCAATTCGAGGAGGACAGCACCCGCACCCGCGCCGCCGCTCTGGTGAGGCTGCCGGACGGTACCGAGGTGCGCGCCCACGGATACGCGAGCCGTCACCCCTCCGACAAGTCCCAGCCCAGGGTCGGTGAGGAGATCGCGGGAGCCAGAGCACTCAATGAGATGGCGATGAAGATGCTGACGAAGGCGCACGACGAGATCGACGAGGCGTCCGGCAGGACCTCGCACCCGCTCACCTGAGTCAGCGCCTCCAGGCTCCGAGCCCCGAGTTCCGGGCTCCTGGAGCCCCGGGGCGTGTGTGCGGCCTCCGGGGCTCCGGCGGTGGTGTCTCCCGGCCGGGGTGCACCGGTGGTGGACGTGCACCGGTGTGGGCGCGTGCCGGTCGGCGCGCACCGGCCTGGGCGGGAAAGGTCGCCTGTTCCGGCTCCCTGGTCCTGGTCGGCCCCGGCCTCGCGTGGCTAACGTCCGCCCGCGACCCGCAGCACCGCTCCGGTCACGTAGGACGCCTCGTCCGACAGCAGCCAGGCGATGGCCGAGGCGATCTCCGGCGCGGTGCCCGGCCGGCCGAGCGGGATCCCGGGCGAGGCGGCGTGCGCCCGGTCGGGGTCGCCCGCGGTGGCGTGCAGCTCGGTGTCGATCATTCCGGGGGCGACGGCGTTGACGCGGATGCCGTCCGGCCCCAGTTCCTTGGACAGCCCCACCGTCAGGGCGTCCACCGCCGCCTTCGTGGCCGCGTAGTGGACGAAGTCCCCGGGGCTGCCGAGGGTGGCGGCGGCCGAGGAGACGTTGACGACGGCGCCCGCCCCGGCGGCGGCCATGTCCCTCACGGCCCGGCGGCAGCACAGCAGGACGCCGAGGAGGTTCACGTCCAGGACCCGGCGCAGGGTATCGGTGGAGGCGTCGACGAGCCGCCCCAACGGCCCCGTCACACCGGCGTTGTTGACCAGGCCGGTGACCGGGCCGAGCCGGGCCGCCGCGAGGTCGAAGAGCCGTTCCACATCGGACTCCACGGCGGTGTCCACCCGTACCGTCTCGCAACGCGCCCCTGCCGCCCGGACCGCGGCGGCGGTCCGTTCGGCGGCCTCGGCGTCGTGCGCGTAGCCGAGTACGAGGTCATGGCCTTCGGATGCCAGATGGACACAGGTCGCGGCGCCGATGCCGCGGCTGCCGCCGGTGACGACGGTGACCGGCCGGGGCGGCGAAGCGGTGTCAGGGGCTCGCCCGCCGGTGTCGCCGGGCGGCGGAGCGGGGTTGTCTACGGCCACGGGAAACCTCTCGCTCTCGGGCGTACCGGTCGCTGCACGACTTCCGGGTGCGGCGGCGCGGGACGGTTCCGTCGGCCGGGCGGCGGGGCCGTCGCGGGTTCGCGCGGCGACACCGTGGTTCCGCGCGCGGACCGTGCCGTGGCCGCGTACGCGGATTGTACGGAGCGGGCCGCGCCGCCCGGGTGACGGCCGCGGCCCCGTGTACGCGACGGCCACCCCGTGGTCACCCCGTCCGCTGTTGGAGTGGAGCGTGGTGCGGCGGTCGGCGCGGTGCGCGGCGGGGGCGGGCTCGCGTGACTAGGGTCGGCGGCTGACGGACCGCTGTCGGCGTGTCACGGGTTGAATCGCCCGATGCCGGTGGCTGTTCCTCCTCAACGGCGTTCCCCTGCCATCGTCTCGCATCGCGTTGGTAGGGGACGCCGCCGTTGCGGCGTGGACGCGGCGCCTGGCGTGCCCGCCGCCGGCCCCTCCCGGAGACGGGATCACCCCCTTTCTCGTTCGGCGCTCCTGGCCGGGTCCGGCCTCGTCCGGTCCTGGCCCGGTTCTGCGGCTCCACCGTCCGGCGCGGGCGCGTACCCGGAGCGCGGGCGGGCTTCCCACCACACCGGCGGATGCCCGGAGAAAGAGTGCGGCGAGGCGAGGCTTTCCGAGGAGAATTCCCCGGCCGATACCCGGACATCGCTTTCGTCGCCGACCGAGAAAAACGGATGTTAGGCTCGCGCGATCCTGCGCGGAGAAGCGCCCGGAGAGCTTTCGGAGAGTGCGTGGAGAATCCGAGGGGGAGTCGGGGAGGAACAGCGGGATGTGGGGGAGCTGGACATGGGGAAGTGGGAAATGCGGCACGAGGAAAAGGCCGGGGCGAAGGAATCGCTGAAGATCGTGGTGGTGGTGCCCACCTATAACGAGCGGGCGAATCTGCCCGTCCTCGTGGATCTCCTGACCGGTCTGGAACTGCCCGGCCTGCGTGTCCTCGTGGTGGACGACAATTCGCCCGACGGCACGGGCGCGGTCGCGGAACGCCTGGCGGTGGACACCGGCGGCGTGGTCGGGGTGCTGCACCGCAAGGAGAAGGACGGACTGGGCCGCGCCTATGTGGCGGGGATGACATGCGCGCTCGACGAGGGCGCGGACATCGTCGTCCAGATGGACGCCGATCTGTCCCACCCCGCGTCGCGCCTCCCCGTGATGATCGAGACGCTGTTCGCGGAGGACGCCGCCGTGGTGATCGGGTCCCGTTATGTGGCGGGCGGTTCGCTCGCCACCGACTGGCCGTGGTACCGCAAGGCACTCTCCGCATGGGCGAATTTCTATGTCAACGCGATCCTGCGGTTGCGGGTGAAGGACGCCACCGCCGGTTTCAAGGCGTGGCGGGCGGCGACGCTGAAGGCGATCGATGTGTCTTCCGTCCGCAGCAACGGATATTCCTTCCAGGTGGAGATGAACCATCGCACGGTCCGGCGCGGTTTGAGGATCGTCGAGGTGCCGATCCGATTCGAGGAGCGGGTCGCGGGTCAGTCGAAACTCGGGCTGGGTGTGCAGCTCGAATCGGCCCTCGCGCCGTGGAGGCTCCTCTTCGGCAGGGAAGGCCGCTGAATCCGGCTCGGCTGTAGAGCCCTCACCGCCGGGCCGAAGCCGGCGGTGAGGGGCGAGCCCCGGGCAGCCGGACCGCCTCACGGCCGTGGTGGGCCCGCCCCGGTCGCAGTACTCAGTCGCTGCCCGGTGTCACGTGTCCGCCGTACCGGGCGCGGGCCAGCAGCGCGACGACCTCTTCGTCGGAGGTCTGGGAGAAGTCCCGGTACCACTCCCCGACGGCGTAGAACAGGGGCGGTACGGACAGGCACAGCACCTCGTCCGCGCACTCCCGCAGCCGGGCCACCGCGTCCGGGGGCGCCACCGGAAAGGCCGCCACCAGACGGGCCGGATGCTGTGCCCGGACCACTCGGCAGGCCGCCTCGGCCGTGGCACCGGTCGCGACGCCGTCGTCCACCACGATCACGGTCCGGCCCTCGACCGGTATCCGTGGCCTGCCCGCCCGGTACGCCTGCGCCCGGCGCGCCAGTTCCGCCGCCTCGACCCGTTCGACCGCCGCGAGATCCTGCTTCCTGGAGCTCAGACGGCTGATCACGTCTTCGTTGAGGACCCGGGTCCCGCCCTCGCCGATGGCGCCGAACGCCACCTCCTCGTGATGGGGTACACCGAGTTTGCGGACCACGATCACATCGAGCGGACCGCCCAGCGTCTGTGCCACCTCGAACGCCACCGGGACCCCGCCGCGCGGCAGTCCCAGGACGACGGGGTTCTCCCGCTCCAGATGACGGAGCGCCTCGGCCAGCTGCTGTCCCGCGTCCGCGCGGTCGACGAACAACACGGCGTGTCACCCCCAACCAAGGGAGCCGGGGACCTGACCGGGGGAGCCGGGGACCCGGCCGGTCGGGCCGGGAACCTCGCGGGCACGCGTGCCCGCCTCCCCCTTTGAAACAACCCCATGCGGGACGCCCCCGCAACTCGGTGGAGCCGCCACAGGAGTGGCAGTGCCGGGAGACACGGGGAAAGCCGCCCGGAGCCGCCCGGAACCGCCGTGTCGGGAACCGCCGTGGCGGCTCCCGACACGGCGGAGGGCGGTAGAGGCCGAGGCCAGGACGCCGGGAGCGTGGTCGGGACGCCAGAAGCGTGACCGGTACGCCGAGGACCGTCGGGGGACGGTCAGGTCACCGGGGACATCCGGGGCGCCTCGCCCTCGGTCGTGTGGACGTCGATCACGGAGAACGCCGCGCCCTGCGGGTCCGTCAGCGCGGCGAAACGGCCGAACGGCATGCTCATCGGGCCGAACCGGAGGACCGCCCCGCGCTCGGTCGCCTTCGCCACGGCCGCGTCGCAGTCCGCGACGGTGAAGTACACGTTCACATGCGACGGCACCTCCGGCGGGAACTCGTCGCCCATCCGCATCCGCCCCAGGACCGTCTCGTCGCCGAGGTTGTAGAGCCTGAAGTCGACGTGCTCGTCCTCCATCTTCATCATCGTGTACGGGAAGACGGCGGAGAAGAAGGCGTCGGACGTGCCGGGGTCCCGGGTGAAAACCTCGGCCCAGCAGAACGCGCCCGGCACCCGCTGGGCCTCGAAGCCCTTGTGGGAGCCCGCCTGCCACACGCCGAAGGTGACGCCGGCCGGGTCGCGGGCCAGCAGCATCGTGCCGAAGTCGCCGACCTGCATCGGGTCCATCAGGGTCTCGCCCCCGTTGTCACGGATCTTCACGGCGGTGGCGGCCGCGTCCGGCGAGGCGAGATACAGGCACCAGGCCCCCGGGCCCTCCTGGCCGGGCATCGACGGTACGACGGCGGCCACCGCCTTGCCGTCGACGTACGCCTGCGTGTAGTCGCCGTACTCCTCCGCGGACTCGCCGAACGTCCAGCCCAGCACGTCGCCGTAGAAGCTCTTCGCCGCCTCCGGGTCGGGGAACATCGCGTCGGCCCAGCACGGTGAGCCCTCCGCTCGCACAGCCATGGCTCGGCTCCTTCGCCCTCCGCAGGGTTGGTTCGCCTTCTCACGCTAGCCACTGGACCGCGAGAGCGCGCGCGGGAGAATTTCCGGGCACGGACCCGCCCTCGCGAGGGCCCCTCGTGGTGACCGGCCCGAACGTCGAGCGGGCCCACGGTCTCCCGCACCCTCCGTGACCGGTCGGTCTAAGATCCACTTCGGCCGGTGAGCGGGGGCCGGCCTGCGGAGGCAACGAACCCGCGAGTACGCGAGGAGCCGAGTCACACCATGTCCGAACAGGTCGCCGCACCCTTACGGCGCGTGATCGCCGCGCGTGGCCGCAGGGTCGTGGAATCCCCGGCCTTCACCGGCACCGTGTTCTGCCTCATCGTGACCAACGCGGCACTGCTGGGCGTCGAGACGTACAGCAGTGTCGTGGAGGAGTGGCACGGCGTGCTCAAGGCGGTGGAGTACTCCTTCCTCGCCGCGTTCACCGTCGAGATCCTGCTGCGCTGCGCCGCCCACGCCGACCGGCCCCGGGACTTCTTCCTCGACCCCTGGAACGTGTTCGACGTCCTCGTCGTGACCTTGGCCTTTCTGCCGTTCGCCCGCGAGAACGCCACGATGCTGCGGCTGCTGCGGCTGGCCCGGGTGCTGCGCGCCGCGCGGATCCTGCCCCAACTGCGCATCGTCATCGTGGCGGTGGGCAAGAGCCTGCCGGGCACGCTGAGCTTCCTGCTCGTCGGCACGCTCCTGCTGTACGTCTACGCCATGGTCGGCTGGGTGTTCTTCGCCGACGGCAACCCCGAGCACTTCGGTTCGCTCGGTCGTGCGGCGCTCAGCCTGTTCCTGCTCATCACGCTCGACGGACTCGGGGACGCGGTGCGCGAAGGGCTGGAGATCTCCCGTTGGGCGATCGTCTACTTCGCGTCCTTCGTCCTGCTCGGCTCGTTCCTTCTCGTCAATCTCCTCATCGGCGTCGTCATCAATTCGCTTGAAGAAGCGCGGGAGTTGGAGATGGCGCGCGAGCGGGAGGAGAACGGCGCTGCTTCTGAGGCCATCCGGGCGGTGGAGGCGTCCGGGGCGTCCGCCGCGGTGGTGGTACCCAGGGCGCCCGGGGCGGTGGAGGCTTCCGGGGCTGCGGAGACGATCGGGGTAGCTGAGGTGCCCCGGCCGACGGAGCCGTCCGGGGCGTTGAGGGCCGCAGGGGCCGCAGGGGCTGTCGAGGCAGCCGCGGCGCTGGAGGCGACCGAGGCGCTGCGGGCGCAGATCGCCATGGTCCGGCGGGCCCTGGACGGCATCGAGGCCAATCTCGCGCGTACCGGGCACCGGTGCGGCTGCCAGGAAGCGGACGAGGGGGAGCTCGTGGGGGTCGTGGAACCGGGCGTGTGGGGCGGGCACCCCACACGCCCCTGAGGGCGGAGCCCGGTCAGCCGCCCACGTTCCGGGAGTCCTGGCCCGGTCGGGGTGGGTTCACGCGCACCAGCCCTGACTGGTAGGCCATGGCGACCAGGTGGGCCCGGTGCCGGGCCCCCAGCTTCGTCATCGCCCGCCCGACGTGGGTGCGCACGGTCAGCGGGCTGACGTGCATCCGCTCGGCGATCTCGCCGTTCGACAGGCCCTCGGCCGCCTGCGCCATGACCTCGCGCTCGCGCGCGGTCAGGACGCCCAGTACGTCGGGCGCGGCGGGGCCGGCCTCGGGCAGGTCCAGGTAACGGCCCATCAGGGCCTTGGTCGCGGTGGGCGACAGCAGGGTGCCTCCGGCGGCCACCGTGCGGATGGCGCCCAGGAGTTCCTCGGGTGAGGCGCCCTTGCCGAGGAACCCGCCGGCGCCCGCGCGCAGGGACCGGGTCACGTATTCATCGATCTCGAACGTGGTGAGGATGAGGACGCGGGTGTCGCGCAGCGTCTCGTCGCGGCGGATCAGTTCCGTCGCCGCCACGCCGTCGAGTCCCGGCATGCGGATGTCCATCACGACGACATCGGGCTTCACGGCGCGGGCCTGTTCCACCGCCTTCCGGCCGTCCTCCACGACGCCGACGACCTCCATGTCGTCATGCGCTTCGATCAACAGCCGGAAGGTCCCGGCGAGCAGTGCCTGGTCATCGGCCAGCAGTACCCGGATGGTCACGGTGCCGTCCCTCTCCCGCCGTTGTTCGTCCCGTCGTTCGCTCCATCGCCCGTTCCGTCGCTCGTTCCGTAGCCTGGTCCGCCGTCGGGCCCGTTGTCTGTTCCGTAGCCCGGTCCGCCGTCGGTTTCGCCGTCCGGTCCGTCGCCCGACCTGTTGTCCGTTCCGCCGTCGTTCCGGAGAGGTTCCGGTTCTGTCATCTCCGCTCCCGTCGCCATCTCCGCCGTCGTCGTCGTCCTTGTCAGCCCCGTTGTCCTGGTCGACGCCGCCGGCCGTGTCGTTCCCGTTCCCGCGTCCCTGTCCGGTTCGGTCTGCGATTCCAGGGGGAGTTCCGTGGTCACCTCGAAGCCGCCGGCCGCCCGATGACCGGCGGACAGACGGCCCCCGACGGACAGGGCCCGTTCCCGCATGCCGATGAGGCCGTATCCGGGCGTGCTCGACGACTGCTGCTCCTGTCCGTCGTCGGTGATGCTGAGCGTGAGCAGGCGGCGCGAGTAGCCGAGCCGGACCGAGGCCGTCGCGGATCCGGCGTGCTTGGTCACGTTGGTCAGCGCCTCCTGCACGATCCGGTACGCGGTGAGGTCCGCGCCCGGTGACAGCGGTCGCTCCGTCCCCTCCACCGACACCTGGACGGTGAGGCCCGTCTGCTCGAACGAGGCGATCAGCTCCGGGAGCTGGGCGAGTCCGGGGGAGGGCTCCAGAGGTGTCTCGGGGTCGCCCTCGCTGCGCAGCAGCCCCACGGTCACCTTCAGCTCGCGCAGTGCGGAGGACGTGGTTCCGGCAAGCTGGTCCATCATCTGCCGCGCCTGATCCGGCCGGCTGCGCAGCAGGTACGAGGCGGTGGACGCCTGCGCGTGGGCGAGGGCGATGTGATGCGCGACGATGTCGTGGAGTTCGCGGGCGATCCGGGTCCGTTCCTCGCTCACCCGTCGGCGTGCCTCCTCCTCGCGGGTGCGTTCCGCGAGTTCGGCCCGTGCCTCCACGGCGGTCACGTAGTCGCGGCGGCTGCGCACCGACTCGCCGACCGCACCCGCCAGGAAGACGCAGGAGAGGATGCCGACCCGGTCGGGCCGCAGCAGCGCGCCGTTGCCCCAGACCGCCGAGACGGTGGCGAGGGTGGCGACCGCCCCGAGCGTGTAGACCGAGGTCGTGCGGAGGTCCGTGAGCAGGGCCAGCTGGTACAGGGCGACCAGGGCCGCGCCGGTGAAGCTCGGTGAGGGATCGAAGCCCATGCTGTTGCCCATCAGGCCCAGGGCGCTTGCGCACAGCGTCGTCACCACGACCACGGTGCGCGGGTAGGTGCGCTGTCCCAGGAGCAGGACGGCGGAGGGCACGGTGGCCGCCAGGGCGAAGGAGGGCGCCGGGGTGCGGACGATCTGGGCGTTGGTCACGGTGCTGGAGAAGACCGCGAAGACCCACAGCAACACGGCCACCGCCACGTCGACGGCCCGGGGGTGGCGTCGGGCCCACAACCGCCAGGTGAACATGCGCTCTTCCTTCTTCCTCGGTCACCCCATGATCGCTGACATGCGTGCCCGTTTTGCGCAAAATGCCCGGAGTGGTCCGCTGTGATGTACGGCGAACGGCCTCCGGACGCCCCGGCCTGGTCGTCGACCCGTGAACGATCATCGCCCGTGAGCGGCCCAGGGCGACGCGGGCGGGCCCGCGCGGATATCGGCGGCACGGACCGGGGCGGGAGCGGGGCGGTGTCGACTTCCGGGTTGTGAGGTGTCGACTTCCGGGTTGTGACGGGGTGGTGTAACCAATACTGTCGGTTACATGGCACTGGGTTGGAAGCTCGTCATTGACAGCACGAACGCGTCGGCTCTCGCGGACTTCTGGGCCGCGGCCCTGGAATACGAGGTGGAGGACCCCAGCGCGTTGATCGAGCGGCTGCGGGCCGCAGGGCACATCGGCGAGGAGGCGGTCGTCGAGCACGAGGGCCGAAGGACCTTCCGCGGCTATGCCGCGATCCGCCACCCCGACGACCCGTTCGACGAGATCAGCGGTGTCGGGCACGGCCGACGGCTGCTCTTCCAGGCCGTGCCCGAGAGCAAGTCCGGCAAGAACCGCCTGCACATCGACGTCCACAGCGGGCCCGACGGCCTCGACGCACTGGTGGCCCGGCTGGAGGGCCTGGGGGCGACCCGGGTACAGGAGGTCGACCAGGGCCCCGCCGGGCACTGGTGGATCATGCGGGACCCGGAGGACAACGAGTTCTGCGCGGCCTGACCGCGCCCCCGTTCCCCGCCACCGCGGCCCCTCCCCGCCGTTGCGGATGCTCTCCACCACCACGGACGCTCTGCGCCACCACGGACCCGCATCACCGCGGAGGGAAACGCGTCCGGGCGCGTCCGGCAGGTGTACCGGACGCGCCCCGTTACAGGCACATTGCTGATCCGGTGTCTCACTGTCCCGAGAGGAGCAGGGGATACGCGCCCGGCCCCGGCTCCCCGGTGCCGGGCGTCTGATCAGGCATCGAGTTCCTCGTTGTGGCGCACCTTCACGAAGGACACCGCGACGAACGAGAGAGCCGCGCACACGACGACGAACAACGCCACGGGGATCCAGCTGCCGCTGAACGCGGCGAGCAGCGCGGTGGCGATCAGCGGGGCGGGTCCGCCCACGACCGCGGCTTCGATCTGGTAGCCGAGCGAGGCTCCGGTGCAGCGGATCTCGGGTGCGAATGAGGGCGGGGGGTGTCTGGTGGGTCGACGTGCGCGTTCAGGGCACGAGGATCGGTCGCCCGATCGCGGAGACGCGCAGATGCTCGATCGCCTCGTTCGCCTCCGAGAGGGGGAACGAGCGGTCCAGAAGCTTGTCGAGAGGAATCCGGCCCGCGCGGTAGAGCCGCAGGATCTCGGGGAGCTGAAGAGGAGTGTTGGACGAGCCGTAGAGAGCGCCGACCAGCCGTCGGTCGCCCTGCACGAGCTGGTTGACCGGCACCGACAGCTCGTCGCCGACGGCGCCGAGGCCCACGACGATCTCGGTTCCGCCCGCGCGGAGCGCGTCGAAGCCGGCCCGGATGGTGGCCTGTCGGCCGATCGCCTCAAGCACGTAGTGCGCACCGCCGCCGGTGATCTCCATCACCCGGGCCGCGAAGTCCTCGCTCGAAGGATCGATGGTGTGGGTCGCGCCCAGCTCACGGGCCTTCTCCAGGCGTGCCGGAACGATGTCCGAGACGATGATCCGGGCGGCTCCGACGAGTTCCGCGGCGATGACGGCCGACAGCCCCACGCCGCCGGCGCCGATGATGGCGATGGTCTTGCCCGCGGCGTCGGGCATGCGGTTCAGCACGGTGCCCATGCCGGTGATCACCGCGCACCCGACGATGGCGGCGATCTGCGAGGGGATGTCCTTCTCGACCTTGACCAGTGACTCCTGCGATACGACGGCCTGCTCGGCGAAGCATGAGTCGCCCATCAGGTGGTGGTAGCGCACGCCGTCCTTGCTCAGGCGGGTACCGCCGCGCAGCAGCCCGTTGGTCTGGCCGTGTACGCGGCCGAGCGCGCACTGAGCAGGTCGGCCCGAGAGACAGAACTCGCACGCTCCGCAGCGCGGGCGCCACATGAGCACGACCTTGTCACCGGGGCCGTACGCGGTGACTCCCTCGCCGACCTCCTCGACGATGCCGGCGCCCTCGTGACCCAGCACGATCGGTGTGCGGGCGGGGAGCGCCCCCGTCAGGTAGTGCACATCGCTGTGGCAGACGCCCGCCGCCTCGATGCGCACGCGCACCTCGCCGGGCCCGGGACGGTCGAGACTCAGGTCTTCGAGCACCAACGGTGCGTCGACGTCGTACATGACCATCGCCTTCATGCGGGGTCGCCCCTTCGTGTCCGACTGCGCGCATCACTGCGCATCAGCTGCTGTGCGTCGCCCGAGTCCGGGCGGTCGGCAGACGCTAAGAGCGACGAGGGGCAGCCGTCCAAAGAGTGATCCGCTGAGCGGATCAGTCAGTGCGGCAACCGGCAGACGTCGTCGGGACGGCCTTCAGCGGCTTCAGACATCGCCGGAACGACCCTCAGAGACCGCTGAAGGCCGAGTTCGCACGGATGCGGCGGTTGAGTCCGAGGACGGCGATCCTGACGGCGGGCGCGAACTGCCTCATGTCGGTCTGGCCCGCGGCGCCGGTGACGGAGACGGCCGCGATCGGCGAGCCGTCCGCGCGCAGGAGGGCGCCCGCGGCGCACGCGATGCCGACCTTCGACTCCTCGCTCTCGTAGGCGACGCCCTCGGCGCGCACGAGCGCGAGCTGACGACGCAGCGCGGCGGGGTCGGTGACGGTGCGCGGTCCGAGCGGGACCATGTCGATCGCGAGCGCGCGTTCGACGACGTCCTCGGGCGAGTGCGCCAGCAGCGCCTTGCCTCCCGCCGTGACGTAGGCCGGCACGCGTCCGCCGACGCGCGAGCGGATGTCGAGGTGGGTGCCGCGTCCCTGCAGGATCTCGACGTACACCAGGTCGGTCGCCTTCAGCACGCCCAACTGCACTGTCAGGCCGGTCGCCTGACGCAGATCCGCCATGGCGCCGAGGGCGAGCTGGCGCAGCTCCTTGGAGCGCTGGGCCAGCTCGCCCAGCTCGAACAAGCGGATCCCCACCCGTACCCCCTGATCCGCTCGTTCGAGGAAGTCCTCGTCGATCAGGTCGGCGACGATGCGGGAGGTGACCGACTTGGCCAGCCCCGTGCGGCGGGCGATCTCGGACACCCGCAGGGTCGGCTGCTCCGCGGTGAAGGTGCCGAGCACGGCCGAGGCACGCGCGATCATGCCCGCTCTTGTGTTCCGCTCATCGGATCGCATCTGGTGATGGTAGGCCCGTTGCGGGTTTGAATGGGCTCAGCCGCGCGGTACCGGCGCCGCGCGCAGACACCAAGGAGCTCTCGTATGACCGACGACCGGTCCGACGTCGCTGCCGCGACGACGCGTGAGGCGGTGGCGGCGGTGGCTGCGGCCTCGGCGACCTGGGCCGCCGGCCCGTACGCCGACCGCGCGCGTGTCATTCGCGCGATCGCGGACGCGCTCGACAGCGCGGCAGACGATCTGATCACGACCGCCCGGGAGGAGACGCGCCTTCCCGAGGCACGCCTGGCGGGCGAACTCAAGCGCACCACCTTCCAGCTGCGTCTGTTCGCCGATGTCGCCGAGGACGGAGCCTTCCTCGACGTGCGCATCGACCGCCCCGACGCCGACTGGCCGATGGGGGCGCCCCGGCCCGACCTGCGCCGGATGCTCGTCCCGATCGGTCCCGTCCTCGTGTTCGCGGCGAGCAACTTCCCCTTCGCGTTCTCGGTCGCGGGCGGGGACACCGCCGCCGCGCTCGCGGCCGGCAACGCGGTGCTCGTCAAGGCGCACTCGGGCCATCCGCGCCTCTCGGACGCCACCGCGGCCGTCATCTCCTCGGCGGCGCGCTCCGCGGGCGCACCGGATGACCTGGTCCGTGTGATCCACGGCACCGAGAACGGCGTGGCCGCGCTCCGGGACCCCGCGATCAAGGCGGCTTCGTTCACCGGCTCGATCGCCGGCGGGCGAGCGCTGTTCGACATCGCCAACGCGCGCCCCGAACCGATCCCGTTCTACGGCGAGCTCGGCAGCGTGAACCCCGCCTTCGTCGCGCCCACCGCCGCGTCCCGCCGCGCCGACGAGATCGCCCAGGGCTATCTCGGCTCGATCACGGGCAGTCGCGGACAGCTGTGCACCAAGCCCGGACTCCTGCTGGTCCCGGCCGAGTCGCCCGTGCTCGCCACGCTGCGCGACGCGGAGGTACCCGATTCCGCGCCGCTGCTGAACGACCGGATCCAGCAGGGCTTCGTCGAGGGCCTGACCTCGATGTCGGAACATCACGCGGTGAGCGTCCTGCGCGGTGGATCCGACAGCATCGCCGATCCGCCCGGGACGACCCTGCTCTTCACGACGGTCGACGAGGTGCTGAACGACCCGGACGCGCTCATCACGGAGGTCTTCGGGCCCGCGGGACTGGTCGTGTCGTACGAGGACCCGGAGAAGCTGCCCGAACTCGCGCGCGTCCTGGACGGACAGCTCACCGCCACGATCGTCGCGGACGAGGACGCGGCGGGCGACATCGCGCTGGCCCGGACGCTGGTCCCGATCCTCACGGAGAAGGCCGGCCGCATCCTGTGGAACCAGTGGCCCACCGGGGTCTCGGTGACCCATGCGCAGCAGCACGGCGGGCCGTACCCGGCGACGACCGCTCCCACCACGACGGCCGTGGGAACAGCGTCCATCACCCGGTTCCTGCGCCCGGTCTCCTTCCAGAACTTCCCCGGCGCACTGCTTCCGGACGCGTTGCGGGACGGCAATCCGCTGGGCTTCCCCCAGCAGATCGACGGCTGACCGCGCCCGTGACATGGCTCCGGCGCATGCGACAGGTGGTGCGCCGGGGCCATGGGCGTGCGTCCGCCCGGGGCCACAGGGGCGCGTACGGCGCTCCGGGCACGCCCACGGGTACACGGCGGCGCGGATCCGGCCGCCCGCGTGTGTACCGGGCGCGTGAGGCGTTCCCACGCGTACACCGGCTCGCGCACCGGCTCAGCACACCGGCAACGCGTCCGCCGTGCCCTCCCGGGTGTCGCGCGCGTCCCGGGCCCGGCGGCTCGCGGCGGCGACGGTGGCCATGAGCTCCGAGTCCAGGATCGCGGGATCGGCCATCCGGTTCGCGGCCATGTACGAGTTGAGCAGGGCCTTCGTGATGCGTACCGCGGCCTCCGGGCGGCGCGCGATGGGCTTGGCCCACGCGGTGACGGCCGCGTCGAGTTCCTCCTCGGGCACGACGCGCTGGAGGACCGACAGCTCGTACGCCTCCGCGGCGGCGATGGGGCGCCCCGTCAGGATGATCTCCCGGGTCCGGGCGGCCCCCAGCTCGTGGATCAGCCGCGGCAGCATGCCGCCCCAGGCGGTGGGCAGGCCGAGGGCCAGCTCCGGCAGCCGGAAACTGGCGGTGTCGGCACCCACCCGCAGGTCGCAGGCCAGCGCCAGGGCCATCCCCGCGCCGATCGCCTTGCCCTGCACCCGGGCGATGGTGACGATCTGGCCGGTCGACAGCGCCTCGCAGACACGGCGGGCCTTGTCGCCCGCGATCCGGATGCCCCGCCCCTCCTGGTCCTCGTCGAGCCAGTCCGCGAACTCGTCGCGGTCACCGCCGAGGCTGAAGTCGTTCCCCGCCCCGCTCAGCACCAGCACCCGGGCTTCGGGGTCCGGGACAGTCAGGACCGCCAGCAGCTCGTCCAGCATCGCCTCGTTGACGGCGTTGCCCGACTCGGGGCGGTTCAGCTCGACGTGCAGGACGGGGCCCTCGCGCAGGACGCGCAGCGTGCGCGGACGCCGGTGGCCGGACAGACGTTCCGAGAACGAGAGTTTCATATCGTCACGCCCATCGAGGTCACACGGCGGAAGACCAGCCGGGGCGCGTACGCCGGCGGCGTCGTCACCTTCAGCGTGGGGAAGCGTTCCAGCAGCTGGATGAGGAGCGTGCGCGCCTCCAGCCGGGCGAGGGCCGCGCCCAGGCAGTAGTGCACCCCGCCACCGAAGGTGAGGTGGGCGCCGCGGCGCTGGACGTCGAAGGCGTCCGGGTTCTCGGTGCGGCGCGGGTCGTGGTTGGCGGCGCCGTACATGACGTGGACCATGCTGTCCTTCGCGATCGGGACGCCGGCCAGGACGGTGTCCTCGGCGGCGACCCGGGTGTTGATCTGGATGGGCGGGTCGTACCGCAGCACCTCGTCGATGACGGCGTCGACGTGCCCGGGGTGCTCCCTGAGCCACGCCCACCGGCCGGGCTCCCGGTGCAGCAGCCACACCATGGCCGACAGCAGCGTCGCGGTGGTCTCCAGCGAGGCGATGGTGACGAACATGGTGAGGCGGTAGAGGATCTCGTCGGCCGTCTCGCGGTCGGGCTCGCGCGCGTCCCAGGTGTGGATCCACCCGGTCAGGATGTCGTCGCCGGGGTTCGCGCGGCGCTGCCGCACCATCTCGGTGAAGTACGTGCGCAGATGTCCGGTCGCCTCGGCGGACACGTCGAGTTCGCTCTTGGTGGGGAGCAGCTCCTGGGCGTGCACCTGGTTGTGGGTGATCTCCAGGATGTGGGGATGGTCGGCGGCCGGGACGCCCAACCAGGACCCGATGGTGCTGATGGGGAGCTGCTCGCTGACCGTGCTGACGAAGTCGGCCTCGCCCCAGCGCAGTTTCTCGGCGAGCTCGTCGAGCAGGCGGGTGGCGTGCTCCTCGACGACCGGGGTCAGCCGTTCGATGGTGGAGCGGTCGAAGAGATTGCCGAGGCTGCGGCGCTGGCAGGTGTGCTCGGGCGCGTTGAGGCGGGAGAGCGTCCTGGTCATCTCCTGCGTGGCGACCGCCTTCCAGCGCTCGGAGTCCTCCTGGCGTTCCTGCCAGGCGAAGTCGGGCGCCAGCCAGTTCCGGCCGCGGAGCACCTCGCTGCAGGTGTCGAAGCCCGTGACGAAGTACGCGTCCCAGGGCGCGCGCACGACATCCCCCATGGCCCGTACGTCGGCCAGCAGGCCGTATGGATCAGCCTGCCCCTCCGGTGACTTGAGGCGCCGTATGAGGGAGATGAGGGCACGGCGTTCGTCGGCGGGCCTTTTCATGCCACTTGCAGCGCTCACGCAGAGTTCCTTGATCCGGGCTCATGGTTACGGCCAGAACCTACCCCTCCGTATATGTTCGCCAAGCGTCGATCCCTGTTGCTCCTATCACAGGTGAATGCCCGGGTGACCCCTTGTCATATGCCGATTGATGATCAACTGCACTTTTAAAGAAGGCAAGTTATGAGCGAAATTCGGCTCATTCCGATCGTCGGCGAAGAGGGCGATGAACGGGCGATGAACGTGTGCGGTGAGCGGACCGCGCATCGCGATCCGCTCACCGCACACCAAAGTCCGCTCACCGGACGCCATTTCAGCGATATACCGATACATCGCGCTGGTGAATCGTCCGCCACGTACTGGTGAACCACCCGTCCGTGCCCGGAAAGGTGCTCCGCCACGCCGGTCACATCCGGAAAACGTCCAGGAAGGAGCTCCACCAGCCCTTGTTCTTCCTCTGCGATTCTCCGCCGTCGTGACGCGCCGTGGTGACGTCGTCCAGGGTGGACATCCGGGGGGAGACGGGCGTGACGGCGCCGGCGCTCTGTACGTTCGCCATCCGGCGCGGCGCACCCGGGCTGAACCGGACGGGCAGCGACACCATGGCGCGGTGGAAGGGGCCCGGCCGCCATTCGACGCCGGAGGCCGGGATGGCGAGGGCCAGGTCCGGAACGCTGTTGAGGACCCGCTCGATCGCGGTGAGGGCGATGAGCTGGGCCGGGGACTTCGCCGGGCAGACGTGCGGGCCGGCGCCCCAGGCCAGATGAGCGCCCTTGCTCAGGGTCTGGCGGGATTCGGTGAGCGCCGGGTCGCTGTTGGCGGCGGCGAAACTGATCAGTACGGGCGTGTCCGCCTTCAGCGTCACGCCGCCCAGGTCCATGTCCTGGATGGGGTAGTGCGTCGCGTAGTTGGCGATCGGCGGGTTGTTCCAGAGCACGTCGTCGAGGGCGTCCTCGACGAGCATCCCGGTGCCGCGCCGCTGGGCGCTCCCCACGTCCTCGGACAGCAGGAGCAGCAGCGCGTTGGCGATGAGGTTGCGCTCCGGCTCGATGCCCGCGCCCATCAGCATGACCAGCTGGTCCTTGAGCTCCTCGTCCCGCAGACCGGCCGGGTGCTGGATGAGCCAGGAGGTGATGTCCTCGCCGGGCTGCCGGCGCTTCAGCGCCACCAGCTCCATCAGGCACTCCGTCATCTCGGCGTTGGCCCGCAGCACGTCCTCGCCGTCGAAGATCGCGGACATGGTGCGGGTCAGCCGGTCGCCGATGTCACCGGGGCAGCCGAACAGCTGGTTGAACAGCAGCAGCGGCAGCAGCTTGGCGTAGTCGCCCAGCAGGTCCGCGGAGCCGCGTTCGATGAACTGGTCGATCAGGTAGTCGGCGATGCGCTCGACGTCCCGGCTGAGCCGGGTGCTGTTGAGACGGGCGAGGCTCTCGGTGACCGCCTTGCGCAGCCGCAGATGCTCGGTGCCGTCCGTGAACAGGCAATTGGGCCGGTAGGCCATCATGGGGAGCACCGGGCTGTCGAGCGTGATGCGCCCCTCCCGGAGCGCCGCCCACCGCCGCGCGTCGCGGGCGAAGTACGAGGGGTTCTGCAGCACCCGGAGCGCGGCCTCGTGCTGCACGACCAGAGTGGCGTCCACACCGGGAGCCAGCTCGATCGGCGCGGCGGGCCCGAGCGCCCGGAGCGCGTCGTAGACATGCTGCGGATCGGCGGCGAACTCCGGTCCGTAGAGCGAGGCCTGCCGCTCACCGTGCATCGGGCACCCGCTGGGGGCGTTGTACGGGGTGGCTCCCGGCGACGAGTCCATGTTGATTCCTCGATGTGATCGCGGGCCGGTGGGCCCGCACGGCGGACGGAGATGGGGGCTCGGCCACCCGTACCGGAGGACGGCGCGGGGGCCGGATCGCCGTCCGGGGCACGAAGGCGCCGGACGGCGACCCGGCCGCACGGCGGGGGATACCCGCCGGTACGGGGGCCGCTGTCAGGCCACGCGCGCGAGAAGGTGCTGGACCAGCGTGATCAGCGCCTGTGCGGACGACTTCTCGTCCCGGGCGTCGCAGTACACGATCGGGGTGTCCGGCAGCAGGTCGAGAGCCTCGCGCAGCTCTTCCTCGGCGTGCTGGGAGTACGGGTCGAAACTGTTGACCGCGACCGCGTACTCCAGCCCGTACGTCTCGACCAGGTCGATCACCGGGAAGGTGTCCGCGAGCCGCGCCGGGTCGACGAGGAGCAGCGCGCCCAACGAGCCGCGCGCCATGTCCTCCCACAGTTCGACGAAGCGCTGCTGACCCGGCGTACCGAACAGGTAGAGCACCAGTTCTTCACTGAGGGTCAGCCGGCCGAAGTCCAGCGCGACCGTCGTGGTCACCTTGTCGGGTGCGCCACGCAGATCGTCGATGTGCTCACTGGCCTGCGTCATCCGCTCCTCGGTGCGCAGCGGAGTGATTTCGGAGAGGGTGCCGATGAACGTCGTCTTGCCCACGGCGAAGTGACCGATCACGAGGATCTTCGCCGCACGCCGCACCGCATCCGGCACATAGATGTTCTCAGCCGAACCGGACGTGGAGTCCATGCAACACCTCTTCGAGGATCTTCCTGTCAACGAGCTGAGCCGGCGGTGGCGCCTTGCGGCGCATCAGATGACCCTGTTCCGCTAAATCGTTGAGCAGCAGACGCGCCACACCGACGGGCAGTTCCAGGCGGCCCGCGACCTCGGCCACCGACAGGTAACCGCCCGAACACAGCTCCCAGATGGCCTTGATCTCGGGGCTCGCGTTCGACGGCGGCTGCCGGTCGGGGGCGATGGTCACGAGGGTCACCAGGGAAAGGCCCTGTGCGTCGGGAAGTCCGCGTCCTCCGGTGATGACGTAGGAACGGACGAATCCGCTGTTGACCGACTGCTCCTCGCCCGGGGCCGTCATATGTCGCTTCCGGCGCTCAGGCGGGGAGGTGTGGTCATCGCCTTCCCCAGCGCGGTGACCTGCTGCTGCATCCGGAACGACATGGCCTCCATGTCCACATCGGCCGCGGCGGCCGCCGCCAGGTAGGCGCCGGTCCCGGCCGCGATCAGGAAGATCCAGCCGTGCTCGTACTCCAGGAGCGTCTGGCGCCAGCGTCCCGGGGTCTGGGCCCCGATGAACGGTGCGACGGCACGGCTCAGCGACTGCATGGAGCTCATCGCCGCCGCCACGGTCTCCGCGTCGTCCCGGCCGATTTCGCTGGAGTTGGCCAGCAGCAGACCGTCGGCGGAGACGAGGATCGCGTGCCGCGCGCCAGGAACCTGGAGCACGTCGTTGAGCACCCAGGAAAGATCGGGGTTCACTGGATCTCGGGTCCTTCCATCGTCGTCATGTCACGTCCGGACCGGGTTCCGCGCTGGAACGCGCCCAGACGAGAAGCCGTCTCCTCATTGCTGCGGGCCGACGTCGGCTCGGCCGTGGGCACCACCGACACCGGGCTCTTGCGACGACGCTTGGGCAGCCCGCCCGCAGTGGTGAAGGGCGTCGTGGACTGAGGGGCGGCAGCGGCCGGCTGCGGGGCCGGCGGGAACAGCGGGGTAGGGGCCGTGGTCGACACGGGTCGGTGCGGCAGCGTCGACACACCCGCGTCCTGCGCCGCCGGGATCGCCTCGGCCGGCGCGGGCACGGGCGCATCGGCGGTGAGCAGTTCATCGGGCAGCAGGACCACCGCGCGCACACCTCCATACGGGGAAACGGAGTCCACCGAGACCATGAAGCCGTAGCGGGCGGCCAGCACACCGGAGACGGCGAACCCGAACTGCGGTGGAATACCCAGGCTGGAGACGCTGATCGCGGCCTGGGGGGCGAGGAGGGCCGCCGCGCGGTCCTTCTCCTCCTGGCCCATGCCGAGACCGGCGTCGTCGACGATGAGGCAGACGCCCTTCGGCACGGCCTGGATGTTGATCTCGACCGGGGTACCGGGGGCGGAGTAGTTGGTGGCGTTGGCCAGCAGTTCGGCGAGGACCACCGCGACCGGCTCCACGGCCTTGCTGACCACCGAGAAGTTCACCTGGCCGTTGACCCGCACCCGCTCGAAGTGCCGGATGCGCCCCTGGGCGCTGCGGGCCACGTCGAAGACGGAGGCGGAGGTCTCCCGGCGGCCGAGCCAGCCGCCACAGAGCACCGCGATGCCCTGCGCGCGGCGCCCGAGCTGGCTGTTGGCATGGTCGATGGCCATCAGGTCGGCGAGGATCGCCGGGTCGTTGCCGTACTTCTTCTGGGCGTTCTCGATGACCACCTGCTGCTCGTCCGCGAGCCCCTGGAGGGTGCGGACGGCCGCTTTCAGAACGGCCTTGGTCTCCTCCTCGGCGTCCTTGCGTACTTCGGAGAGTTCGGAGGATTGTCGATGCAGCAGACCGGTGTGAGCGGCGTGGAGTTCGTCCCGTTGCCGTTGCAGCGCTTCGCGCTCTTCACGGAATTGGGAGTTCTGTCTGCGAAGTGCGATGTTGGTGTTACGAGCCCGCAGAACGGCGCCGACGGCGACCAGTGCTACGACAACCAGCGCCCAGAAGAGCGGGCCCTGTACAAATGTCATGCGACTCACTTCAAGTGCCATGGCTGTGGAAACGGCTTGACGCTCCCTCGTGAGCCCCGTGGTCCGGGCTGGTCGGGCCACGGTCGGGTCACGCGGGGAAGGTCCCTCCGGAAGCGGGGCCGAGGAATTCATTCCTCCCGGAATGCCCCCACATGCCGTCAGCCCACTGGAAGTAAGATGATCTTAGCACCGGGCGCTCGGGTAAATGTCAAGACCGACACGCCAGTTGCGTGCTTGGCGTGGAATGTTCGCATTCGGCGCCGGAGGCGGCGCCCCCAGCAGCCCAGTTCCCGCCGCCACCGGTGACGGCCCGGCGGCGACGGCGGGTATATGGCCTGAACATGACGGAAATCCGGGGTGGCGAGACCTCCGGCGACGCGCCCACCGCCTCCGCTCCGCCCCGGCGGGTGTGCTGGATGTGACGGGTGTGCCGGGTGTGACAGGCATTGCGGGCGTGGCCTCCATGGCGGATGCAGTGCCTGCGGCCGTACGGTGGCGGGCGCGGCGGATCACGGCCCGCCACGATCTGTCCGGAACTCGTGCATGGCCCGTACCGCCTCGGTGTCACGGCGAGCCTGCCGGGGCCGCCGAGCCGGACCGGGTACTCCTCGTGCCCCTCGCCCTCGATCGCCACGCCGTCGTGGAGGGTGCAAAGGAGGCGCGGCGGCGCGAGAGCCTCGACCCGATGTGGGCTCCAGCCACCCGCCCGCCCGTTCCGAGACCCCGTTCCGAGCCCCCCTCCCGAGTGCCGCGTCCCGGAAGGGGCGGCGGGCTCGGGCGGACGACTCCGCGAGGCCGGATCCCCTCGGGGAAGGTCACCTGCTGGGATGCGGGAGCAATTACAGCAAGCCCTACAACCAGGCAAGCCCTTCATGAGTCATGGTCGTTGGCTGGATTTCTCAGCCGCCCGTTCACACCGAAGGAACGCATGAACCGACCCAGAGGAACGACGGTCGCCGCGGCCTGCGCCGTCGTGCTCGCCACCACAGGCGGCCTGCTCGGCGTGGCCCCCTCGGCCTCCGCCGCCGCTGTGACCTGCGCATCGCCCGTCTTCAAGCGGACGTTCTATGCGAACACCACCTTCTCCGGCACTCCCAAGCGCACGGACTGCGACTCCACGATCGACGAGAACTGGGGCACTCGCGCACCCGGTTACAAGGGCATGCCGCGCGACAGATTCGGCGTGCGCTGGACCATGAGCCGCGACTTCGGCTCCGGCGGGCCCTTCTCGTTCACCGTCTCCGCGCGTGACGGCATCCGCGTCTATCTCGATGGCGTCCGCAAGGTCAACGTGTGGAAGGACGGCTCCGCCACGGTCACCAAGACCGTCAACGTGACCATCCCGTCGGGCAAGCACAGCCTCCGCGTCGACTACGTCAACTGGACCGGCGCCGCGAACGTCAAGTTCCGCTATGCTCCGCGCACTTCGGCGAGCGTCGACAAGGTCAAGCCGCGCGTCCCGACCGGCGTCACCGTCAAGTACAGCACCACGAGCATGTCCGCGAAGGTCGGCTGGGCCAAGAACAAGGAGATGGACCTCGCCGGATACCGCGTGTACCGGCGGCTGAAGGGCACCTCCTTCCCCGCGAAGCCGATCGCGACGACGACGTCCACCTCGTGGACCGACACGACCATCCCGAGGGACGGCTACGTCTACTACTACGAGGTCCGCGCCTACGACAAGGCCGGCAACACCTCGGCGGGCACCGCGGACGTCGGCGTCACCACCGTCGACCGGACCGCCCCGGTCGCCCCGACGGGCGTCGACAAGAACTGGTCCATGAACTACCCGGCCCAGGTCACCCTCTACTGGGACGACAACGAGGAACCGGACCTCGCCGGCTACCGGGTGTACCGCTCGACCTCCCACCCGGTCGCCCTCACCCCCGAGAACCTGATCAGCGGCGTAGAGCCCTCGCCCTACAGCTACTCGACCGTGGACGTGCCGCAGACCGGCGACCTCTACTACTTCGTCGTCACCGCCGTCGACACCCACGGCCTCGAATCGGCCGCCTCGACCCCCGCGATGTACTACACCCGCGACAAGACGCCCCCGGTGGAGACCGCGTTCAACCTGCGGGCCGAGGAGGGCGAGGCGGGGGTCACGCTGACCTGGGACCCCTCCGAGGGGACCAGCAAGGACTTCGCGGGCTACTCGGTCTTCCGGAGGATCAGTACGGCCACCGGCACCGCGCCCACCGAAGTCGGCAGGGGAGTGAAGGGCACCACCTTCACCGACGCCGCCCCGCCCCCCGGCCGCACGTACCACTACTGGGTCCTCGCCCTGGACCACGCGGGGAACGGAGGCACCTCCTCCGACAATGTCACCGTCACGGTCACCGGCAACACGACCGCACCCGCCGCGCTCACCGGCGTGACGGCCGTTCCGAAGAAGAACGGCATCACCCTTTCCTGGGACGCGAGCGACGAGCCCGGCTTCGACCACTACCGCATTCTGCGCGGCACCCTCGCCGACGGGCGATGGACGTACGCCCCGATCGAGGAATCGCCGTCCCCGCGGCCGAAGGAGATCAGGGCGACGACGTTCCACGAGATGGCACCGGCCGATGGGCGGCAGGCCCGCTACGCCGTCGTCGCCGTCGACCAGTACGGCAACCAGCTCACCCCGGACACCGGCGCCACCGTCGTCGGCGTCACCGCACTGGACCTCCGCCCCACCGCCCCACCCGCTGCCGGCGGCCCGTTCAACTTCGTGGGCTACGGCACCAGCGGCTACATCTCCTGGGGGTTCGTCGACCCGGACGGGAACAGCAACCCGGCCACCCACATCGTCATCCGCCGCTGGAACCCGGGGACGAAGGAGTTCGACGTGATCGGCACCGAGCCCAGCAACACCTCCAGCTTCTGGGACCTCACCCAGCCCGCCGCCACCACGGTCTTCTACCGCCTCTCCGTCCGCTACGCCGACGGCACCGAGTCCGGCGCGACCGAGAGGGCGGTCGCCACGTACTGAGCCCCGCCTCCGGGCTCTCTCCGCTGAGTCCGCAGGCGCGGCACGAGGCGGCGGAGCGGAGTCCGGCCGCGGTGGTCCTGGACCCCGGGCCCGGGTTCGGGACCGAGTTCGGGACCGCGGGGTTCAGGGCCGGACCTGGCCCCGAACCCCGGCTTTCGTCGTGGACAGCCGACGAGAACCGAACACGCGCTCCGAGCTCGGGAATCACCCGGTCCTTCCCCCGTGCAAGGGCATATGGCCTGCGGCAACACCAGTCCAGAGGTGCTTTCCCGGCGTCTCGCCGGCTCCCTTGTTGTCCGGTGCCCACCGCCTCTACCGGCACGTTGTGGCACGCGTTCCTCGACGGAGAGGCGGCGGGGAAACCGGACAGGCGGACCTGTGACGTAGTGCATCACATCTGCTGTTACCGGCAGTTGGGCCGTGGTGAGGTCAGGCCGCCGCCTCCGCACGTGCGGGGCCCTGGGTCTTCCGCCGTGCGACACGGCGGCGCCGGGTCGGCATGCCCAAGGTCGGCTTGCCGACGCCCCAGGCCGCGCCCTTGCAGATCAGTTCCTTGTAGCGGGCGGCCATGCGGCCCGTCATGGCGCGGTCGACCGCCCGGTCGTCGGCGGTGACGAACTGGATCAGGCCCTCGTTGCGGCCGAGCGAGATGCACTGCTGGAAGTAGCGGATGGAGACGTGGGGGATCTTGATTTCGGCGAGGCGGGCGGCGATGGCGTCGGCGGCCTGCCAGGCCATGGGAACGCCCGAGGCGCAGGACATGCGGAGGGGCTTGTCGTGGGGACCGATCGCCATCGCCGCGTCGCCCACGGCGTACACGTCCGGGTGGGAGACCGAGCGCATCGTGGTGTCGACCACGATCTGGCCGCGGTCGGTGAGCTCCAGAGTGGTGGCCCGGGCGATCGGGTGGACGGCGAATCCGGTGGTCCAGACGGTGACCGCGGCGGGGATGGGCCGGCCGTCGGCGGTCGTGACGCGGTCCGCCTCCACACCGTCGACCGCGGTGTGTTCGTGGACCGTGATGCCGAGCTTGTCCACCACCTTCCACAGGTGGCAGCGGCCCTTCTCCGAGAGCCAGTCGCCGAGGGCGCCGTGGGTGGCCAGGGCGACGTCGAGCTCCGGGCGGGCCTCGGCGATCTCGGTCGCTGCCTCCAGACCGGTCAGGCCGCCGCCGACCACGACCACGGGCCGGCCGGCGTCCAGGGCGGCCAGGCGGTCGCGGAGGCGGAGGGCGCCGGGGCGGCTGGAGATCTCGTGGGCGTGCTCGGCGGTGCCGGGGACGCCGCCGTCGTTCCAGTCGCTGCCGAGGGCGTAGACCAGGGTGTCGTACTCCAGTTCCTCCGGCCCGAGGCCGTGCGCGGGGGCGACCGTCACCGTCCTGCGGTCCACGTTCACGGCGGTGACCTTCGCAAGCTTCAGTTCCACGCCCGTGCCCGCGAGCATCTCGCTGAACGGCCGCGGCTTGAGGTCCTGGCCGGCCGCGAGCTGGTGCAGCCGGACGCGCTCGACGAAGTCGGGCTCGGGGTTGACGAGGGTGATGGCGACGTCCTCGCGGCGCAGCCGCTTGGCGAGACGGCCGGCGGCGGCGGCACCGGTGTAGCCGGCTCCGAGGACGACGATGCGGTGCTGCATGTCCGTGCTCCTGTCTGGGCGGGGTCCGCCGTTGTCCGGCGTGGTGTCGCCCCTTGAACCGGACAGCCCCACGTTCCCTGACAGGATCGGGATATGGCGTGCGTCACACCCCGTCAAAGGGTGTGGAGCGGGGTCTCCCCATGGCCCGTGGCGGCCCACCGCTCGGTCGCGCGGACGAGCTTGTCGGGGTTGACCTGGCTGCGGACCGCCACGATGCCCTCCGGGCCGATCTCCAGGCAGGTGATACCGACGACCCGGCCGTCGACGGCCGCGACGATGGCGGGCTCGCCGTTGGCGGTCGCGGCGTAGATCTCGGGTGCACCGCCGACAAGGGCCCGCTTGGCCTTGCTGGGCTTGAACAGGCCGCGCAGGAACGTGGCGACGGCGAGCGCGCCCTCGAACCCCTTCGCGCGGGCCGGGACCTTGCCGCCGCCGTCGCCGACCGAGACGGCGTCCTGGGTGAGCAGACGGACGAGGGGTTCGGTACGGCCGCTGGTCGCCGCGGCCAGGAATTCCTCGACGATGCGCAGGGCGGCGGCCTCGTCGATCTCGGTGCGGGCCTTGCCGTCGGCGACGTGCTTCTTGGCCCGGTGGTAGATCTGCTGGCCGGCGGCCTCGGTGATGTCCAGGATCTTGGCGATCTCCCGGTGCGGGTAGTCGAAGGCCTCCCGCAGCACGTATACCGCCCGCTCGTTGGGTGACAGGCGTTCCAGCAGGACAAGAACGGCGTACGACACCGACTCGCGCTGCTCGGCGGTGTCGGCCGGGCCGAGCATCGGGTCCCCGGCGAGCAGCGGCTCGGGGAGCCACCTCCCCACGTATGTCTCGCGCCGGGCACGTGCCGAAGTGAGCAGGTTGAGACACCAGTTGGTGAGGACCTTCGTCAGCCATGCCTCAGGCACCTCGATGCGCCCGATGTCGGCCGCCTGCCAGCGCAGGAACGTCTCCTGCACGGCATCCTCCGCCTCACTCGCCGAGCCGAGCAGCCGGTAGGCAATGGCCTCCAGGCGGGGCCTGGCAGCCTCGAACCGGTCCACATCACTCACGGTCAGTGCCATGCCCGCGATCCTAGACGCCCCTGGGCTGGAACGGCGGGTGAGACAACACACCCCGGCGAGCGGCGAGGGGCGAGTGGCGAGCGGTTCGCGGCGAGGGACGTGGGGTTCGCGGCGAAGACGCCATGAGAGGCCCGGAAAACGCTGAAGGCCCGGGTCGCCGACCTGGGCCTTCTCTCAAGAGCGGGTGACGAGAATCGAACTCGCGCTCTGAGCTTGGGAATCACCCGGTACCTGGGTAAGAGAAGGGCATCTGACCTGCTGAAACGGGAGCCCTCGGCAGGACTCCCGCACGTCTTGCAGTGCCTGCTGTCGACCGCTGAACCCGGGCACGTACACCGTCGTTCGGATTGCGACGAAGACGATCAGGCGGCGAATCGGGTGGCCCGCTCGCGGAGCTCCTGGGCCTCCGCGACTCCGCTGTACCGACGCAGCCGGACACGCATGTCCTGGAGGGCGGCCTGGACCTTCACCGAGCGGATGCCGTCGGCGCAGTCCAGGAAGTCGCGCCAGGTGGCCATGGCCCCGTCGACATCGCCTTGGCGCAGGCGCACGCCGCCGAGGTCGGCGAGGACGATGGCACGGGTGCGGCGGCGGTCGAGACCGTGGGTGTCGAGGGCCAGGTGGAGGTGTTCCTCGGCGGCGTCGAGGTCGCCGAGGCGGGAGAGAATCATGCCGGACTCGTGGGCCCAGCGGCCGGGTGAGTAGTGCGCGGCCCAGGAGTCGCCGCCTGCGGCTGCCGGCTTGCTGATGGCCGCCTCGGACAGGGCGAGGTGCTTGGTGGCCATGCGGCGGTCGTCATCCTGGGCCGCCGCGTTGGCGAGGGTGGCCTCGTAGTAGGCGACGGCACGCGCGTTGTCGAGGTGGCGACCGTGGTCCACGCAGGCTTCGCCGAGCTGGACGGCCTCGGCCCGGTAGCCGAGGTCGACGCACTGCACGGCGAGGCCGCGGAGAGCCGTCGCTGACAGCTCCGGATCACCGGCTTCGGCGGCCAGGCGGAAGGAATGGGCGTAGTAGCGCTGGGCGAGCCCACGTAGTTCGAGGGTGTCGCCTTCGTCCTGGGCCATCCAGCCGGCGAGGTGGACGAGCTGAGAGGTAGCGGCGAACAGGTCCCGGCCGGTGGCCTCGGTGAAGCGGCCCTCCAGCCAGGGAGCGACGTCCTGGGTGAGGTAGCGGACGGCCAGGTGGCGCGCGTGCCCGCCGCCGAGTTCGGAGGCCGAGTCGCCGAGGGCCTTCACCATGTGGCGTACGGCGGCCACCTCGCCCTGGCCGACGCGGACGGCTCCGGGCAGGGCGGTCTTGGTCCGACGGGTGATGCTGTCCATGTCGGGCAGGCCGAGTGCGGACAGTGCGTATCCGCTGGAGGCGAGGATGAACTCCCGACGTTCCACGTCGCTCCTTCCCAGGCGCAGGACTGATGCAACGGTATCTGCGTGGAGTGCCGCAGGCATGGGCTCCGGAAGGTTGATCGCCTCGGGGTCCAGCCCCAGCACCTGCGCGATGTAAGGCCACCAGTGGTCGGGAGTGCGCTCGCCTTCGATCCACCGCCGTGCGTGCTGGCGCTGCAGACGGCGCGGGTCACCGCTTTCTGCCAGGCCAAGAGCACGCGCCAACCCCGAAGGCCCCCAGCCCCGTTCCTGGCATGCCTGCTTGATCAGACCTGCGACGGCCGGGTTCCTCGGCACCTCGTCACCCTCCCCACCTGGATTACGCGGGATTACGCAGGACTACATCGTGGCCCCTGTCTTGGGAGGGCGGACCGCCGTTCACTGAACATCACCCCGCAGATCTCCGAATGGCTCGAACAGGCACTGTTCAGGGCCTGTCGGCGCCTGCCCGGACACGTGAGAGGACCCGACAGTGGCGATGACCGCTGACAGCGCACCGACCCGCACGATCCCGCCTTCGCGAGAGGGCCTGTTGCGGCACAGGACTCCGCGGTCCGAGGAGCCGGCCGAGCCGTTCTCCGTTAACCGACCCGCTGGAGATGGCCCTGGGCTGGGCCTGGGCGCTAGGCACGGCTGCCGGATTCGCCCTGGTCGGGCTCCTGGTCCACGCCGAGCCCTCGGCCGCACAGACGCCGTTGGTGAATCTGCCGCTCAGCGCCGACGACATTTCGTTGGCCGACGGCGCCGGATAGGCACTCCGGCCTCGGCCCGGCCCACCCCCTCGCCGCAGGTCCTTCACGGCGCCTCGCCGGCATCCACGCTCCGCATCACCACTCAAGGGAAGCCGATGTCCAGCCAGTACAGCAGCGACATGTACCCCCTCCCCGTGTCGGTCGCGTTCAGCGGCCCCGACAACACCGGGAAGACCAAGCAGATCGGGATCCTCGCCCGGCGCATGGGACGGGCCGCGACCTCAGCGGGCCCGCTCGACCACTACGACCCCCGCTGGGCCGCCATCAAGGCCGATGGCATGGCCCGCTGGTGGTTCGAGAGCAGCCCGGTCGAGGAGATCGCCGACGTGCTCGCCACTTCCTACTTGGAACGCTCCCGACACCCCTTCTCCGCGCCGGTGCGCCTGCTGGACCGGGGCATCCCCATGCTGGAGGCGACCGTCGCCGCGACGGTCGCCGTACGGGAGGACCTGGGCGCCGCGCAGGCTGCGGACCGGGCACGAATCCTGCTGGCCCCGTACGAGACCGACCTGCGGGCCGCCGAGACAGGTGAGCACGCCCTCGTTCTCCTGCACTGCGACGACCCCGAGGAAGGCGCCCGCCGGAGCCTGGCCCACGAGGTGACCGTCACTGACATCTACGCGGCGTACCAGCGCCACCTCCACGAGCAGATCAACCGGCTCGTCGACGACGGTCGCTTCCCGATGTCGATCCGCATCGGCGACCGGCCTACCGTCACCATCCAGGACGAGGTGCGCCGGCTCCTGGCGCCCCTGCACCCGGACGTGCCCCGCCAGGCCCTGTCGGGAGTGCACGTCACCGCGCTGGGCGGCATGTCGGAGAGCGGCAAGAGCACGGCCGGCGAGTACCTGCGTACGCACCACGGCTACGCCCGCCTCAAGATCGGGTATCTCATCGAGGACGCGGCCGGGCGAGCGGCGATTCCCGATCCGTACCGAGTGGGTCCGATCGTGCAGGCAGAACTGATCGTGGACGCGCTGGACCGGTTCTGCCAGGCGCACCACTTCCTCGACTCCGTCAGCATCGAGTCGCTGCACGACTCCGACTCGACCGCCGAACTCGCCCGGATGCTCGGACCCCAGCTCACCATCGCCTACCTGGACGCCTCCGATACCACCCGCGCACGCCGGGGCACCGCCGAGGCCCAGGACGTCGCCGACCGCGACCTCGTCAAGAGCGCACGAGGTGCGGACAAGATCGTTTCCATCGCGCACGAGGTCATCGACAACGACGGACCGCGCCTGGAACTGGAGCGCCGACTGGACCGCATCGCGCTCGACCGCCGCTGGCCGGAGCACCAGCCCCGCACCATGCCGGTCAACGCACTTGGACTTCCCGTGCACCTGGAGTCCTACCTGGCCGAGTTCCTCGACCGCACCACCGGCCTGCGCCCGCTGATCGACCTGCTGGCGGTCACCGGCAGCGGTGCCCGGGGCAAGTACCAGCACGGCTGGAGCGACCTCGACGTCCTGGTCGTGGCCGACATCTCCTCTCTCGACGAGATGCGCCAGATCCTTGCGGAACTGGAGGCGGAACTCGGCGGGGTCAAACTGGGCATGACCGTACTGACCCGAGCCGAGTGCCGGGCCGGCGTCGTGACCTCCCGCCTCCTCCACGTCCTCGCGCTCATCGGCAGCGGGAAGTTGATCCCGCTGTGGTCCACCCCCGGTCTGGCCCTGCCCGCTCCGGACGCAGCCACCGACGTCGCCGTGAGCCTGCGCGACGGCATCCAGGCCGCCATCGAGATCCGTCGCCAACTCCTCAAGGGAGCACCCGACCTCCGCGACCTCTACAAGGTCACCGCGCTGCTCGCGAAGATCCAGCTCCGCTTCAGCGGGATCGAGCGCCCCTCCGACAGCGACGCCCTCACCGTCCTCCTCGACGCCGGACGGCAGGACACGAGCGTGGTCACCACCGCCCGCACCGAGCGGCCCGCCGCTCAGGCGCTCGCACGCCTCGTTCTCCAGGCTTGGCTGGATACCCTCCCCGGGGAGACGCGGTGAGCGCGAGCGCCCGGCGAGCCCCGACGCCGACGGGTGCCTTCCACAAGCCGGTGACGACCCACGAGCAGGCCGAAGCCGAGGCGAAAGGATGGGCGCGGCTTGCCTCCCGCATCGCGGTTCCGGCCCTTCACGGGCAGATCGCGTTACCGGACAGGCAAATCCTCGTCTACGAGGACGTCTTCGCCACCGGCCGGTGCGAGCTGCTCATGGGCGACGTGATCGCCCTCGCCGACCGCGATCCGGCCGTGCAGCCCCGCTTGGACTGCCTCGTGGACGGCGTCTGCACCGACCTGCGGGCAGCGGCCGAGGAGACGGGGAAGCGCGTGCCGCTGGCCGAGTGTGTCCCGGACCTCTACCTCGACCGCATCCGTCCCGGTGGTCGGCTGGACCGCTGGTACCTGCGCCGTGACCTGCCGCTCGCCCTGCCCCACACCGATACGGTCGTCACTCTCCGGGAGCTGGCGGACTTCACGCTCACCGCCAACGGCCGGCGACTGATGCTGAACGTCGCCGACATCATCGACAGCCTCCGCCACGCCCTGGCTCCCGACAGCCGCCGGCTCGCCGGTCTGACGCAAGGCGACCCCACGGAACCCAACATCGCCGACCCTCTGTGCTGGCTCGACTTCGAATTCGCCGGCCGCAACACCGCGGTGGGCGAGGCCGCCAACCTGCTCTGGTACCTGATGGCCCTGGGCGGCTGGCTCGTCCCCTGCTACCAGCCCGACGTGTACGCCCCGCACCCTCCGCCTCGCCCTGCCGCCACTGTCCCGTCCGTGCATCGAGCACCTGGAACTGCACCAGAACAGTCGGCACATCGACGTCCAGTACTCCTGGAACACCGGCCCCGGTCGCGGTGCGGCCATCACACGGGCCCTGGACGGTCTTCGTGGGAAGAACGGCAGCGGCCTGGAGGAGATCCACGCTTTCCTCGCCCTGCGCATCCTCGGGGTCATCCCGGCCTTCCGGCTGACCGGACACGACCTCCTGCTCGTGCTGATCAAGCTCGCCGAGAGCCAGGACCCGCTCACGACGATCGACACCTTCTTCACCACCACACCGGCCCCTCACCCCCACTCCGGCGAACGGACCAGCGATGTCCCTCCCTCTGCTTGAGACCCCTCTCCTGGCCCGCCCGCTCCAGGGCCGCAACGCCCTCGTCACCGGCGGGGCCACCGGCATCGGTGCCGAGATCGGACGGGCACTCGCCGCCGCCGGCGCGACCGTCGCGGTCAACCACCTCGGCCAGGACTCCGACGCCCACACCCTCCTCGCAGCCCTCGAACGCGACGGCAGCCCCGGCATCGCGGCGAATGCCGACCTGACCGACCCCGGCGCCGTCCAGACCATGGTCGACCTCGTTCGCGCCGAGGTCGGCACCATCGACATCCTGGTGAACAACGCAGGATCCTCCCCCCGCGTCCCCTGGCGGAACACCGACGAGGCCGCGTGGAACTACTCCCTCGACGTGAACCTCACCGCCCACTACCGCACCTGCCACGCGGTGACCCCAGGGATGGTCGAACGCCGGTGGGGTCGGATCGTGAACATCGGCAGTGTCAACGCCCGTGCCGGCCGGACGAACCTCGTCGCATACAGCACCGCGAAGGCTGGGCTGCTGGGCCTGACACGCTCCCTTGCCCGCGAACTGGGCCCGTACGGGGTCTGTGTGAACACGGTTCTGCCCGGCGCCATCCAGGTCGAGGCCGAGAACGCCATCCCCGCCCAGCACCGTGTGTGCCCGGAGGACCAGATCAAACGCCAGTGCGTCCCTCGCCGTGGGCGGCCCGAAGACGTCGCGGCTCTGGTGGCGTTCCTCGTGGGGCCTTCCGCGTCGTTCATCACTGGGCAATCCGTCCACGTCGACGGTGGCTGGCTGCTGCACTGAGACCGCCAACAAGCAAGGAGACAGACCGACATGATCGAACGAGTCCGCGCCGTCCTCGTCACCGCTGACGACACGATGCTGGTCATTCGCCGCACCAGGCCCGACATCCCCGAGTACTGGGTCCTGCCCGGCGGCGGCGTCGAGGCCAGCGACGAGTCCCGGGAGGCCGCCCTTCACCGGGAGATCTACGAGGAGATCGCGGGGAAGGCCGACATCATCCGCCTCCTCCACACGATGGAGTCTGAAGACGAGCGTCAGCTCTTCTACCTCGCCCGCATCGCGACCTGGTCCTTCGACGACCGCACCGGTCCCGAGTTCAGCGCCGAGGGCCGCGGCGAATACGCGCTGAAGGAGATCCCGCTGACCGTGGAGGGGCTCGACGGCATCGACCTCAAGCCCGAGGAGATCGCCCACGTCCTGCGGGGCGCCATCGGTACCGGAAGTCTCGGAGGCGAGGCAACACTCTGAGCCTTCGAGCGCATCGACACGCCACCAGGGCCGGCACTGAGATGTGTCGGCCCTGGTGGCATGCCCATGCGCTGCCGGCACAGCAGCGTCTTAATGATTGGAGGGCCGCTGCGGAGTGCCGGGCGGCAGAACCTCGCCTGCGACTCCCGAGGCCGAGTGGCGACCGCTACTGGACCAGGCGGAGCACCGGCCCCTGTTCCTGGACGCCCAGCATGTCCCGCACCCTCGCGCCTGTCCAGGCCAGTTCATGTGCCGGTGGGGGGAACCGAGAGGTCCGCTTCCCTGGCAGCCGGGGCACCGCGTGGTCGGCGCTCCCCAGTCCCGGGCGGGCAGGCGGGAGATCGTGTTGCCGTCCTTTCTGCATGAGAATGTGAGTCTGCATCTGAAGTGGTTCGCTCAGCGGGAGCCGGACAGGCTGGTGTTCGTCGGTGAGAGGGGAACGGTGCTGCGCGGCACCACCTTCGGCCGCAAGGCGCAGGACCCGGGACAAGGCCGGGCTGCCCGAGGCTTTCGCTTCTACGACCTGCGGCACACGAGCAACACGCTCGCGGCTGACACCGGGGCCAAGCTCAAGGACCTCATGGGCCGAGCCGGCCAGTCGTCCGAACGCGCGCAACTGATCTACCAGCACCAAGGAGCACCAGCGCAGGCTCGCCGCCGACATCGATCTCGATGTGCGCCGCCAGCAGTCGTCCGCAGCCTCGCGGACTGGTGGCGCGACCGATCACCCGCTGGTGCCACGCCCGCCCGGACCATCCGCCCCACGGGCTGCGCGGCGTTGATCGCACAGGGGTGCAGATTGCCCGTACCGTGCATGTGATGCAGGCCACTTGGAGTGGAGCTCGGGATATGGGACTGAACGGTGGGGCTCTCACCCTCAGGGGAGCCATGCATGCCATTGACGCAGGTCGGAAGGGCCCTTATGACACACGGAGGGCACGACACCCCGCAAGGGGGCTAGGCAACAAGAAAGGCCCCTGTCACTGACCTGGGCCCTCTTAGAAGAGCGGGTGACGAGAATCGAACTCGCGCTCTGAGCTTGGGAAGCTCATGTTCTACCATTAAACTACACCCGCAAAGCACAGTGATCATCGGCGATCGTTTGAGGTCGACCGATCCTCCATGCAGCGCTGCACACTCTACCCCATGCCAGACCCCCGGCGGCGCCGCGGGTCTTTTCCGCTGTGCGGAGAGACCGGTTTCGGTGTGTGGAGGGGGGCGGGCCGGGGGCGGACACGGGTGCTGTGCGTGGGAGTTGGAGGCGTAGCGTAGGGCGTCGGAGTGCCGCCTGGAGTGGCGTCCCGTTCATCCCCTAATGTGGCGTTCTCGTCCACGTCTTGATGGGGAAGGGACTTGATGGACTCCATGGAGCACACCGTCGTCCGCTGTGCCGAAGGGCACGTTTTCGCTACCGCCTCGTTCCCGATGCAGCAGCTCGGCTCCGCGCGGATCGGCCCCGGGCGGCTCATCCGCTGTCCTCGTTGCGCGCGGCTGCGGCATGCCGTGCCCGTGGCGTTCGAACAGCGGTAGCGGGAGGCCGCGGACGACGCGGCGGAAGCGGTGACGGGCGCGCGGAGTGGTCCCTGGTTGGGGCGGCTCCGCGCGTTCTGCGTATCCTCGGGGAGTGCTTCTCTCAGACAAGGACATCCGGGCCGAGATCGACGCCGGACGTGTACGCATTGATCCATTCGATGCGTCGATGGTGCAGCCATCGAGTATCGACGTGCGGCTCGACCGCTACTTCCGGGTGTTCGAGAACCACCGTTACCCGCATATCGACCCCGCCGTCGAGCAGACCGATCTGACGCGCATGGTCGAGCCGGACGGGGACGAGGCGTTCATCCTGCATCCCGGTGAATTCGTGCTCGCTTCGACGTACGAGGTCATTTCGCTGCCCGACGACCTCGCGTCGCGGCTGGAGGGAAAGAGTTCGCTGGGGCGGCTCGGGCTGGTGACGCATTCCACCGCCGGGTTCATCGACCCGGGCTTCTCCGGGCATGTGACGCTGGAGCTGTCGAATCTCGCGACCCTGCCGATCAAGCTGTGGCCGGGCATGAAGATCGGGCAGCTGTGCATGTTCCGGCTGAGTTCGCCCGCCGAGTTCCCGTACGGCTCCGAGCGGTACGGATCCCGGTACCAGGGCCAGCGCGGGCCGACCGCCTCGCGTTCGTTCGTGAATTTCCATCGGACCCAGGTGTGACGCCGAATGAACAATGACGCGCGGGAGAACCTGACGTACGAGGCGTTCGGTCATGCCGTGCGCGAGCTGGCGCAGACCGTGGCCGACGACGGATTCGAGCCCGATGTCGTGCTGAGCATCGCCCGCGGCGGGGTGTTCGTCGCGGGCGGTCTCGCCTATGCCCTGGACTGCAAGAACATTCATCTGGTGAATGTCGAGTTCTACACCGGGGTGGGGACCACCCTGGAAATGCCAGTCATGCTGGCGCCCGTTCCGAACGCGATCGACTTCTCGGACAAGAAGGTGCTGATCGCCGACGACGTCGCCGACACCGGGAAGACGCTGAAGCTCGTCCGTGATTTCTGCATCGATCACGTGGCCGAGGTGCGCAGCGCGGTCATCTACGAGAAGCCGCAGTCGCTCGTGAAGTGCGAGTACGTGTGGAAGAAGACCGATCGCTGGATCAACTTCCCGTGGAGTGTGGACAAGCCCGTCGTACAGCGTGGCGGACAGGTCCTCGACGCCTGAGACCCGCCCCCCCCCGCAGGGTGGGCCCGCCGCCCGCGCGGTAGGTGCGGCGGCAGTGGGCGCGGCGTCCGTGCGGGACGTGTGCGTGTGACGTGTGCGTGTGCATACGGCGGGACGTGCGCGTGCGTGTACGCCGACGGCCCCGGCACCGTTTCATCGGTGCCGGGGCCGTTCCCGTGCGTTCGGGCCGTGGGGCTCAGATCGTGCCGAGCTTGATGATCGAGAGCAGGGCGATCAGCTGGATCGCGGACGCGCCCAGGGCCTTCGGCCACGGCAGGTCGTGCGACCTGCTCACCATCATGGTGAAGAGCGCCCCCGAGGCCAGCCAGGTGACCCAGCCGAGGAGCTGGACCAGGGGGTTCTCGCCGCCGAGGAACAGCGCGAAGATCAGGCGCGGAGCGTCCGTGATCGACATGATCAGCATGGAGAGGCCCACGGTCGGCTGCCAGGAGCCGTCGCCGCCGAGCTGGCGGGCGAGCGTATGCGTGACCGCGCCGAGGACCAGGCCGCCGATGACGAAGCAGACGCCCGTGACGACGACATAAGGGATCGCCGTGGAGAGCGTCGCGTTGATCGCGTCTTCCCGGGCCTGGTCGAAGCCGAAGAGCGCGAGCAGGCCGTACAGGAACGTGACGATCAGCGCCGGGCCCCAGACGGGGTAGTCGCGCATCTGCCAGAACGTCGGCCCGGGGCGCAGCACGATGCCGCTGAGCAGGTCCTTCCAGTGCAGTCGTGGGCCCGCGGGCTGGGCGGGGGCCTGACCGGCGCGGTAGGTGCTGCCGTCGCCGTACGGGTCCTCGCCGAGGCTGAACGCCTGGGTGTGCCCCGGGGAGTTGGCGTACGGGTCGCCCTGCCGGGGGCCCGCGTGCGGGTGGGGCTGCTGGTACGGGTCGCCGAAGTACTCCGGCTCGCCGTGACCACCGGCGTTGTGGTGGCCCGCGTGGTGGCCGCCGGGGCCGGGGCCGTAGGGGTAGCCGTCGCCCTGGTAGGCGTTGCCGTTGCCGGCGTAGCCGCCGCGGTCGTACGGGGGCGGGGCGCCGTTGCCGCCCGCCGGCGGCCATGGCTGCCGCCCGTACGGCGGTGATGCCTGTGTGCCGTACGGCTGCTGCTGCGGTTGCTGCTGCGGTTGCTGCTGCGCCTGTTGAGGGGTGCGGTTGTCCCGGCCGCGTCCGATCCTGAATCCAGCCACTCGTCGAACGTACCTGGTCTGTGCGGGTGCGGTGAGAGGGCCGGGGAAACCGGGCCGCCATTGCGGCCGAGCTGTGACATCCCCTAGGGGGTTCCCAGGAGGGATTCCAGGGGACGGCCAGGCGTCGGAGGGGATTGCTCCGGGACCGGGCCGGCAGGGTCGCACCGGCCCCTGGGAGCCGTCCGGGCGTGTGCGCACGAGCACGAGGAGCGGCACGGCGGTGTCCGCGCAAGGGCGCATGGCCGTTCCGCACCGGAAGGCGTCCGTGCGGGAACGCGGAAGCGGCCGGACCCGCCCCGAGGCAGGTCCGGCCGCTTGTGTCCGTACAGCGGGTCCGGTCGGTCTACTTCACCGGCTCCGGCTCCGGCTCGTCCGCCGCCTCGTCCTCGCCCGCCGGGTCGGCCGGGGTCTTCACGGAGTCCAGCAGCAGCTGCGAAACGTCGACCACCTGGACCGACTCCTTCGCCTTGCCGTCGTTCTTCTTGCCGTTGACCGAGTCGGTCAGCATGACCAGGCAGAACGGGCAGGCGGTGGAGACGATGTCCGGGTCGAGGGACAGGGCCTCGTCGACGCGCTCGTCGTTGACGCGCTTGCCGATCCGCTCCTCCATCCACATCCGGGCGCCGCCCGCACCGCAGCAGAAGCCGCGCTCCTTGTGGCGGTGCATCTCCTGCTGGCGCAGCCCGGGGACCTTGTCCATGATCTCGCGGGGCGGGGTGTAGATCTTGTTGTGACGGCCCAGGTAGCACGGGTCGTGGTACGTGATCAGGCCCTCGACCGGGGTCACCGGGATCAGCCGGCCCTCGTCGATGAGGTGCTGGAGCAGCTGGGTGTGGTGGATGACCTCGTACTCGCCGCCGAGCTGCGGGTACTCGTTGGCGATGGTGTTGAAGCAGTGCGGGCAGGTCGCGACGATCTTCTTCGCAGACTTGGCCTTCTTCGTGGACTCGTCCTCGTCGTCCTCGCCGAACGCCATGTTCAGCATGGCCACGTTCTCCTGGCCGAGCTGCTGGAACAGCGGCTCGTTGCCGAGGCGGCGGGGCGAGTCACCGGTGCACTTCTCGTCGCCGCCCATGATCGCGAACTTGACGCCCGCGATGTGGAGGAGTTCCGCGAACGCCTTCGTGGTCTTCTTGGCCCGGTCCTCCAGGGCGCCGGCGCAGCCGACCCAGTACAGGTAGTCGACCTCGGTCAGGTCCTCGACGTCCTTGCCGACGATCGGGACCTCGAAGTCGACCTCCTTGGTCCACTCGACGCGCTGCTTCTTGGCGAGCCCCCAGGGGTTGCCCTTCTTCTCCAGGTTCTTGAGCATCGTGCCCGCCTCGGACGGGAACGCGGACTCGATCATCACCTGGTAGCGGCGCATGTCGACGATGTGGTCGATGTGCTCGATGTCGACCGGGCACTGCTCCACGCACGCACCGCAGGTGGTGCAGGACCACAGCACGTCCGGGTCGATGACGCCGTTCTCCTCGACCGTGCCGATCAGCGGGCGCTCGGCCTCTGCCAGCGCGGCGGCCGGGACGTCCTTCAGCTGCTCCTCGGACGCCTTCTCCTCGCCCTCCATCGTCTTGCCGCCGCCGGCCAGCAGGTACGGGGCCTTGGCGTGCGCGTGGTCGCGCAGGGACATGATCAGGAGCTTGGGGGAGAGGGGCTTGCCCGTGTTCCAGGCCGGGCACTGCGACTGGCAGCGACCGCACTCCGTGCAGGTGGAGAAGTCGAGGATGCCCTTCCAGGAGAACTGCTCGACCTGGGAGACACCGAAGACGTCGTCCTCGCCCGGGTCCTCGAAGTCGATCTCCTTGCCCCCGGACGTCATCGGCTGCAGCGCGCCGAGGGCCGACTCGCCGTCCGCGTTCCGCTTGAACCAGATGTTCGGGAAGCCGAGGAAGCGGTGCCAGGCCACACCCATGTTGGTGTTGAGCGAGACCGTGATCATCCAGATCAGCGAGGTGCTGATCTTGATCGCCGCGACGAGGTAGATGAGATTCTGCAGCGTGCCGAGCGTGAGGCCCTGGAACGCGAGCACCAGCGGGTACGAGATGAAGTACCCGGCCTCGTAGCCGTCGACGTGGTGGATCGCGCCTTCGAGACCGCGCAGGGCCAGGATCGCCAGGCCGATGGTGAGGATGACGTACTCGACGAAGTACGCCTGCCACGCCTTGGAACCCGCGAAGCGCGACTTGCGGCCGGCCCGCGAGGGCAGGTTCAGCAGCCGGATGGCGATCAGCGTGAGGATGCCGACCACCGTCATCAGGCCGATGAACTCGGTGTACATCTCGAACGGTGCCCAGTTCCCGATGACCGGCAGCACCCAGTCGGCCTTGAAGAGCTGCCCGTACGCCTGGAGCAGGGTCGGCGGCAGCGTCAGGAAGCCGATGGCGACGAACCAGTGCGCGAAGCCGACGATCCCCCACCGGTTCATCCGGGTATGGCCGAGGAACTCCTTGACCAGGGTGATGGTGCGCTGCTTCGGGTTGTCGGTGCGGCTGCCTGCCGGGACCGGCTGTCCGAGTGTGACGAACCGGTAGATCTGCGCGACGGCTCGGGCGATGAGCGCAACGCCGACCACAGTCAGCACCAGCGACACGATGATCGCGGCGAGTTGCATTTGGGGGCTCCTCGGGCCTGCGAGGGTGGGATCCAGCGTCTACGAGCGAATACTGGCATCTACTAAGCAGTAACTTAATCAGTCTGTGCTGACACTATCCACTTATTCCGCGGCGATGTAGCCGCACCGGCGGTGATCTGTGTCGCTCAGGTGCGCCTTGCCGGGCCGGGCGATCCCGCGGAGCGCCCGGAGCAGTGCGATCCGTGCGGCGCGGGCCAGGATGGCCAGATCGAGGCCCGGCCCGCGGTGCTCGGCGTAGTGCTGGTCGAGCAGGGCGGGTTCGTCCCACGGCATCCCGGAGCCGGAGCGGATCTGCGCCAGGCCGGTGAGGCCCGGTTTCAGTTCCTTCCGCCAGTCTCGCGCGATGGATGCGGCGATGGGGGCGGCAGGGCCACAGGGGGCGCCGGGACTGTCGGGGTCGGTGGGGCCCGCGGGGTGGGTCCGGGGGTCGCCCGGTGCCAGGGGCTCCGGGCCGACGAGGGAGAGGTCTCCGCGGACGACGTGCGGCAGGCGGGAGAGCACGTCGAGCCGCAGCCGCCGGGTGCGCAGCGAGCGCAGGACGAACACCCTGCCGCCCTGGCCCACCCGGGGTGAGCGCTCGATGATCCCGCCCGGCGGCCGTCGCACCGCGAGGGCGAGGGCGCCCGCGGCGAGTGCCGGGGCAGCCAGGATCAGCAGGACCGACCCGAGGGCCAGGTCCAGGGCCCGCTCGGCCGACGGGTGCCGCCTCGGGAGATGTTCCGGGCGGCGCTCCCGGAGGTGTTCCCGGAGGTGCTTCGGGGGCCGGGCCGCCCCGAGCCGGTCCGCGGGGCGCTGTCGTGTGTCGCCCCGTGTCCGTGTTCGTGCCTGCGCCCGTTGTCGTCTGTGCTGTCTCTGTTGTCTCTGCATCGTTCACACCTGCCTGGTGGGACCGGCCGGGCCGGAGTGCCGGGTTTGCGTGACTCACTGCGGTTTATGACAGAACGATCCCATAGCGCAATGATGAGGGAGGGTTTGTGGGGCTCCCGGTGCGGAGTGGGTGTCGTCCGTCGCCTCGGAGTGGCCGACGCGAGCGGGGCAGGTGCACGATAGTTGAGTCTGCTCGACTCAACTCTGTTGACACTGGGATGCGTCTCGTGCATTCTTGAGTGAGTTCCACTCAAGTAGTCATCCTGGAGGAATCGAAATGGCACGTGCGGTCGGCATCGACCTGGGCACGACTAACTCCGTCGTCAGCGTTCTCGAAGGCGGGGAGCCCACCGTCATCACCAACGCAGAGGGCGCCAGGACCACGCCGTCCGTCGTCGCCTTCGCGAAGAACGGTGAGGTGCTCGTCGGAGAGGTCGCCAAGCGCCAGGCGGTGACCAACGTCGACAGGACCATCCGCTCGGTCAAGCGCCACATGGGCACCGACTGGAAGATCGAGCTCGACGGGAAGAACTTCAACCCGCAGCAGATGAGCGCCTTCATCCTGCAGAAGCTGAAGCGTGACGCCGAGGCCTACCTGGGCGAGAAGGTCACGGACGCGGTCATCACCGTTCCCGCGTACTTCAACGACTCCGAGCGCCAGGCCACGAAGGAGGCCGGCGAGATCGCGGGCCTGAACGTCCTGCGCATCGTCAACGAGCCGACGGCCGCCGCGCTGGCGTACGGGCTCGACAAGGACGACCAGACGATCCTCGTCTTCGACCTCGGTGGCGGCACCTTCGACGTCTCGCTGCTGGAGATCGGCGACGGCGTCGTCGAGGTGAAGGCCACCAACGGCGACAACCACCTCGGTGGTGACGACTGGGACCAGCGGGTCGTCGACTACCTGGTGAAGCAGTTCGCCAACGGGCACGGCGTGGACCTGTCCAAGGACAAGATGGCGCTCCAGCGTCTGCGCGAGGCCGCGGAGAAGGCGAAGATCGAGCTTTCCTCCTCGACCGAGACCACGATCAACCTGCCCTACATCACGGCGTCCGCCGAGGGCCCGCTGCACCTGGACGAGAAGCTCACGCGCTCGCAGTTCCAGCAGCTGACCGCCGACCTCCTGGAGCGCTGCAAGACGCCGTTCAACAACGTCGTCAAGGACGCGGGCATCCAGCTGTCCGAGATCGACCACGTCGTCCTCGTCGGTGGCTCGACCCGTATGCCGGCCGTCGCCGAGCTCGTCAAGGAGATGACCGGTGGCCGCGAGGCCAACAAGGGTGTGAACCCGGACGAGGTCGTCGCCATCGGCGCCTCGCTCCAGGCCGGTGTTCTCAAGGGCGAGGTCAAGGACGTCCTGCTGCTCGACGTCACCCCGCTGTCCCTCGGTATCGAGACCAAGGGCGGCATCATGACGAAGCTGATCGAGCGCAACACCACGATCCCGACCAAGCGTTCCGAGATCTTCACGACGGCCGAGGACAACCAGCCGTCCGTCCAGATCCAGGTCTACCAGGGCGAGCGCGAGATCGCCGCGTACAACAAGAAGCTCGGCATGTTCGAGCTGACCGGCCTGCCGCCGGCCCCGCGCGGTGTCCCGCAGATCGAGGTCTCCTTCGACATCGACGCCAACGGCATCATGCACGTCACCGCCAAGGACCTCGGCACCGGCAAGGAGCAGAAGATGACCGTCACCGGCGGCTCCTCGCTGCCGAAGGACGAGGTCAACCGGATGCGTGAGGAGGCCGAGAAGTACGCGGAGGACGACCACCGCCGCCGCGAGGCCGCCGAGTCGCGCAACCAGGGCGAGCAGCTCGTCTACCAGACGGAGAAGTTCCTCAAGGACAACGAGGACAAGGTCCCCGGTGATGTGAAGACGGAGGTGGAGGCCGCGGTCGGCGAGCTGAAGGAGAAACTCAAGGGCGAGGACTCCGCCGAGATCCGTACCGCCACCGAGAAGGTCGCGGCCGTCTCCCAGAAGCTGGGCCAGGCGATGTACGCCGGCGCCCAGGCCGACGGCGACCCGCAGCCGGGCGCCCAGCAGGCCAAGGCGGACGATGACGTCGTCGATGCCGAGATCGTGGACGAGAAGGACGCCAAGGGCGGTGCGGTGTGACCGAGGAGACTCCGGGCTTCGAGGAGAAGCCCGACGTCCCTTCCGGCGCCACGCCTGACGGAGCCGAGCCGAAGGACGCCCCTTCCCCCTCGAAGGAGGAAGAGGCGGCCCCGGCCGGGGACACGGTGGAGACCGTCGGCCTGACGGCCCAGCTGGACCAGGTCCGTACCGCGCTCGACGAGCGCACGGGCGACCTCCAGCGGCTCCAGGCCGAGTACCAGAACTACCGTCGCCGCGTCGAGCGGGACCGGGCCACGGTCAAGGAGATCGCGACCGCGAATCTGCTGTCCGAGATCCTGCCCGTGCTCGACGACATCGGCCGGGCCCGGGACCACGGCGAGCTCGTGGGCGGGTTCAAGTCGGTGGCGGAATCGCTGGAAACGGTCGTCGCCAAGCTGGGCCTGCAGGAGTTCGGCAAGGAGGGCGAGCCCTTCGACCCGACGATCCACGAGGCCCTGATGCACTCGTACGCGCCGGACGTCACGGAGACGACCTGCGTGGCGATCCTGCAGCCGGGGTATCGGATCGGCGACCGCACCATCCGTCCCGCACGGGTGGCGGTGGCCGAACCGCAGCCGGGCGCGGCTCCGGCCGCGGCCAAGGAAGAGAAGGCAACCGACGAGGAGAGCGGTGGCACCGAGGAGGTCTGACGACCCGTCTGACCATCTCGTGACGCACCGCCCGGCTGTGCGGCCGGCCCACGGGCCGGCCGCACAGCCGATCGTCCGGAAGGAGGGACGTCGATGAGCACGAAGGACTTCGTCGAGAAGGACTACTACAAGGTCCTCGGCGTCCCCAAGGACGCCACCGACGCCGAGATCAAGAAGGCGTACCGGAAGCTCGCCCGCGAGTTCCACCCGGACGCCAACAAGGGCGACGACAAGGCGGAGGAGCGCTTCAAGGAGATCTCCGAGGCGAACGACGTCCTCGGCGACGCCAAGAAGCGCAAGCAGTACGACGAGGCGCGCGCCCTCTTCGGCAGCGGCGGGTTCCGGGCCGGGCCGGGAGGCGCCGGCGGCAACTTCAACTTCGACCTGGGCGACCTCTTCGGAGGTGCCCAGGGCGGGGGCCAGACCGGCGGATTCGGCGGCGGCGGTCTGGGCGATGTGTTCGGCGGCCTGTTCAACCGGGGCGGTACCGGTACGCGGACGCAGCCGCGCCGCGGCCAGGACATCGAGTCCGAGGTGACGCTCAGCTTCAACGAGGCGGTCGAGGGCGCCACGGTCCCGTTGCGGATGTCCAGCCAGGCGCCCTGCAAGGCGTGCTCCGGCACCGGTGACAAGAACGGCACCCCCAGGGTCTGCCCGACCTGTCTCGGTACCGGCCAGGTGTCGCGCGGCAGCGGCGGCGGCTTCTCGCTCACCGATCCCTGCGTGGACTGCAAGGGCCGGGGCCTCATCGCCCAGGACCCCTGCGATGTCTGCAAGGGCAGCGGGCGGGCGAAGTCCGCCCGGACCATGCAGGTCCGGATCCCGGCGGGCGTCTCGGACGGCCAGCGGATCCGGTTGCGCGGCAAGGGCGGCCCCGGCGAGCGCGGCGGACCGGCCGGCGACCTGTACGTGGTGGTGCACGTCGACGCGCACCCGGTCTTCGGGCGCAAGGGCGACAACCTCACGGTCACCGTGCCCGTCGACTTCGTGGAGGCGGCGCTCGGCGGCGAGGTGAAGGTGCCCACGCTCGGCGGCCCGCCGGTCACCCTGAAACTGCCGGCCGGCACCCCCAACGGGCGCACCATGCGCGCCCGCGGCAAGGGCGCGGTACGCAAGGACGGCACCCGGGGAGACCTGCTGGTCACCATCGAGGTGACGGTGCCCAAGGACCTCAGCGCAGAGGCCAGGGAAGCGCTGGAGGCCTATCGGAAGGCGACCGCGGGCAGTGATCCGCGGGCGGGACTGTTCCAGGCTGCGAAGGGAGTTTGAGGTGGACGGCCGACGACGTAATCCGTACGAACTGACCGATGAGACACCGGTGTACGTGATCTCGATCGCGGCCCAGCTCTCGGGCCTCCATCCGCAGACACTGCGCCAGTACGACCGTCTGGGGCTGGTCTCGCCCGACCGCACGGCCGGGCGCGGCCGGCGCTACTCGGCCCGTGACATCGAACTGCTGCGCACGGTTCAGCAGCTGTCGCAGGACGAGGGCATCAACCTCGCCGGTATCAAGCGCATCATCGAACTGGAGAACCAGGTCGCCGCGCTCCAGCAGCGCGTCGCCGAGCTCACGGCGGCGGTGGACGGCGCGGCGGCGGCGATGCAGCAGCGCGAGGCCCAGGTGCACGCCTCGTACCGCCGCGACCTGGTGCCGTACCAGGACGTCCAGCAGACCAGCGCGCTGGTGGTCTGGCGGCCCAAGCGGTCCAGGGACTGAGCGGTCCAGGGACTGAGTGGGGCGGGGACTGAGCGGGGCGGGCGCGTCCAGGGGCCTCTGGAGCGCCCCGGAGCCCCGGGAGGTGCCACGGGGTCGCCCGGAGCGCAGGGAAGCGCCACGGGCCGGCCGGAGCGCCGGGGGGACGGCTGACAGCCGCCTCCCCGGCGCTCTGCCGTGTGCGTCCGCACGCTGCCACTCGTTCCTGCCCGTGTGAGCCGCACGAGCCTTCCTGGAGGCGTCCTGGGCCCGCCGCGCCGCTCGCCCGGGGCCGCACAGGGCAGGGCGGGCCCGGGGAGAGCGCGACCGGGAGGCGCCTCGGCCGTACGGGGGTGGCCGGCGGCCCTTCGCGGCCCGCAGGGTGTCGGCCCACTCACCTCGCGGTGGGGGCGGTACGCGTGCGTGTAGGCGTGCGAGGAGTCGGACGGGCCGGGGCGGGGCCGCCCGTACGGGGCACCGGGTGCTCGGCGGGCGCTGCCCGGTGCTTCGCGATCGCGACGCGACGTGTTGCGCGACGGGCGATCCGACCTGTTTCGCGACCGCGCCCCCGTCAGTCCGGGTCCTGCTCCAGAATCCCCGAGCGCGCGATCAGATAGCCGAGCTGGGCCCGGCTGTTGCTGCCGAGAACGGCGGACAGCTTGGCGACGTGCGCACGGCAGGTGCGGACGTTCATGCCGAGGCGGCGGGCGATCGAGTCGTCGACGTGCCCCTCCACGAGGAGTTGGGCGATGGAACGCTGAACACCGCTGATCCCCTTGGGAGTCGGTTCGTACTTCACCTCCTCCAGGAGCGGTGCCGCACGGCTCCAGAGCTGCTCGAAGACCTTGACGAGGTATTCGACCAGCCCGGGATGGCGCAGTTCCAGGGCGACTTGGCGGTCGTCCTGCGCGGGGATGAACGCGACGGTGCGGTCGAAGATGATGAGGCGCTCGATGAGTTCTTCGAGCGTACGGATCTCCACGTTGTCGTCGGCCATCCGCTCGGCGTAGGCCAGGGTGCCGGGGCTGTGCCGTACGGTGTGCTGGTAGAGGGTGCGGATGCTGACACCCCGGTCCACCACGGAGAGACCGCGTTCCAGGGCTTCGCTGAGGCGATCCTCGCTGCGTCCGCCGCCGGGCTGGACGGTGAGCACTTCCGAACGGCACTCCGCAGTGGCGAGGTCGAGTGCCGCGTTGATGCGGTTGACCCCCTCCAGCACGGTGATGGCGTGAGTGGTCGGCGGGTCCTGGGCGCTGATGTCCATGAACGGCTCGAAGCACTCCGTGAGCAGCACCGAATGCCGTCGGCGCTCCTGGATCTCGCGTTCGATGGGGTGCAGGTGTTTCGCCAGGACGGCGGACGGCTGAACGGGCCGCAGCCAGTCGGCGTCGTCGGGGTCGGGGTGCAGCAGGGCGAAGTCCATGAGGCAGGGGGCCGGCCCCACTTCGCTCCTGGCAATACGTCCCAAGCGCAAAGCGCTGGCGTACAGCCGGGCTCCTGGCTCGCAGAGTTCGGCGATCCCATGAGGATGTGTCGGATTTGTATTGCTTGTGACCATATTCTCCACCCCCCAGGTTCCTGAACATGCAGGAACATGATGCATCGACCCAGTGGTGTTCGTGTGCCCAGGTGAGACATCGTCTTAGGTGCGGGGGAGAAGAATCCACAAGTGAGGACGAAGCCGACTATGTATAAGCGAATGCTTCGCTCGGCGCTTGCCGTTTCGTTCGCCGCAGCCCTGGGACTCGGGGCAGTGAGCGGCAGCGACATCGCATGGAGCAGCGAGGCGGCATCCTCGCCGGGTGACATTGCGTGGTCCACCCAGGCGGCGGCGCCTGGTGACATTGCCTGGTCCACCCAGGCGTCCGCGCCTGATGACATCGCGTGGGGCACACCGGCCTCCGCCCAGGACGACATCGCATGGGGCGTCCGGGCGGCAGCCGCGCCCGATGACATCGCCTGGTCCACGCCGAATCACCTGGGCGCATGACCATCCCGCCGGACGACCGGAGCTTCCGGCGCGAGATGGCCACGGCCTACCGATCGGGTTGGCATTTCATCGATCTCGTCACAGCACTCCCCGGTCGTGGCGACTCGCTGATGGTCACTCTGTTCGGCGACCCCATCGTTGTCGCACGCGAAGAGGACGACGAGGTGCGTGCGTACCGTTGCCTGCGCAAGCCGCGCGGAGCGCCGCAGCCCGTCCGCTGTGCGATCCGGTACGACATGATCTTCGTCAACCTCGACCGGCGGGACCACCAGCTGATCGAGCCAGAAACCATTTCCGCCACCCCCCGCAGTGCCTGAGCGATCCCCCGTCGTTACACGTCGCTCAGTCACTCCCCCACACAACGGCGTCATCGTGACCTGAACACGATGGCGCCGTTGTGCTTTCCCGTGCTCGCGGTCCTCATGCCCTCGGCCGGGCGCCGTCCCGCCGTGCAGGACTCACGCCCGACGGCCCGCCGCCGTGCTGCTCGCCGGGGCGTCCCGGCGACCCTCCCGGGCTTCACGCCCTGCCGAGGGCCCGGTCCAGGGTGATCTCGATGACGACCCGGTCCGGATTGGGTGCCGGTGTGCGCCCGTAGCGTTCCGTGTAGCGGCGCACGGCGCCGTCGACCGCCTCCTGTTCGGTACGGATCCTCGCGCGCCCCTCCAGCGTCGCCCACCGGCGCCGGTCGACCTGGCAGACCGCCACGCGGGCGCCGTCCGGACCGGCGGCCAGGACGTTGGCCACCTTCCGGCTGCTCTTGTCGCTGATGACGCGGGCGATTCCGGTCTCGGGCTCGTACGTCACACCCACCGGCACCACGTGCGGAGTGCCGTCGGGGCGGGGTGTGGTCAGGGTGCACAGGTGGCGCTCGCGCCAGAACGCGAGGTACTCGGGGGCCGGGTCCATCGGGTCGACTGCCATGGGCCCAGAGTAGGCAGGGCCTCGGACATCCCGGTCGGCGCGGGGCGGTCGGCCGGGCGCACTCCGATCCCGCGCACACGCGGGGCGATGAGGGTGAGCGAAAATCAGGTTGAGTGGAATAGACTCAACTTAGTAGACGTTGGCAAAGTCAGTGTTGTGGAGAGAGCAGCCACCGCAGGGAGGAGACGACACACGTGGACGCAGAGCTGACCAACAAGAGCCGGGACGCCCTCAACGCGGCGACCAGCAGGGCCGTGAAGGACGGTCACCCGGATCTGACTCCGGGACACCTGCTGCTGGCGCTGCTCGCGGGCGAGGACAACGAGAACATCACCGATCTGCTCGCCGCCACCGAGGCCGACCAGATCGTGGTGCGTACCGAGACCGAACGGCTCCTGGGCGCGCAGCCCAGCGTGACCGGCTCGACCGTCGCCCCGCCGCGGCCCGACCGCGAGCTGCTGGCCGTCATCGCGGACGCCGCCCAGCGCGCGAAGGACCTCGGCGACGACTACATCTCCACGGAGCACCTGCTGATCGGCATCGCCGCGAAGGGCGGCCGGGCCGGTGAGATCCTCTCCGGGCAGGGGGCGAGTGCGAAGAGGCTGCTGGACGCGTTCGAGAAGAGCAGGGGAGGGCGCCGGGTGACCACACCCGACCCGGAGGGGCAGTACAAGGCGCTGGAGAAGTTCGGCACGGACTTCACGGCCGCCGCGCGGGAGGGCAAGCTCGACCCGGTCATCGGCCGGGACCAGGAGATCCGGCGGGTCGTCCAGGTGCTGTCCCGCCGTACCAAGAACAACCCGGTGCTCATCGGCGAGCCCGGCGTCGGCAAGACGGCCGTCGTGGAAGGACTCGCACAGCGCATCGTGAAGGGCGACGTCCCCGAGTCGCTGCGCAACAAGCGGCTGGTCTCGCTCGACCTCGGCGCGATGGTCGCGGGCGCGAAGTACCGCGGCGAGTTCGAGGAGCGGTTGAAGACCGTCCTCTCCGAGATCAAGGAGAGCAACGGCCAGATCATCACGTTCATCGACGAGCTGCACACCGTCGTCGGCGCGGGCGCGGGCGGCGACTCCGCCATGGACGCCGGCAACATGCTGAAGCCGATGCTGGCCCGCGGCGAGCTGCGCATGGTCGGCGCCACGACGCTCGACGAGTACCGCGAGCGGATCGAGAAGGACCCCGCCCTGGAGCGGCGCTTCCAGCAGGTGCTGGTGGCCGAGCCCAGCGTCGAGGACACCATCGCGATCCTGCGCGGCCTCAAGGGCCGGTACGAGGCGCACCACAAGGTGTCCATCGCGGACTCCGCGCTGGTGGCCGCCGCGACCCTGTCCGACCGCTACATCACCTCCCGCTTCCTCCCCGACAAGGCCATCGACCTGGTCGACGAGGCGGCGTCCCGGCTGCGCATGGAGATCGACTCCTCGCCCGTCGAGATCGACGAGCTCCAGCGCTCCGTCGACCGCCTGCACATGGAGGAGCTGGCGCTCAGGAACGAGTCCGACGCCGCCTCCAAGGAGCGCCTGGAGAAGCTCCGCCGCGACCTCGCGGACAAGGAGGAGGAGCTGCGCGGCCTCAACGCCCGCTGGGAGAAGGAGAAGCAGGGCCTCAACCGGGTCGGCGAGCTGAAGGAGCGCCTCGACGAACTGCACGGCCAGGCCGAACGGGCCCAGCGCGACGGCGACTTCGACACCGCCTCCAAGCTGCTGTACGGGGAGATCCCGAGCCTGGAGCGGGAGTTGGCGGAGGCGACCGAGGCCGAGCAGGTCGCGGCCAAGGAACCCAAGGAAAAGCTGGTGAAGGAGGAGGTCGGCCCGGACGACATCGCGGACGTCGTCGGCTCCTGGACCGGCATCCCCGCCGGGCGCCTGCTGGAGGGCGAGACCCAGAAGCTGCTGCGTATGGAGGACGAGCTCGGCAAGCGCCTCATCGGCCAGACCGAGGCCGTGCGGGCGGTGTCGAACGCGGTACGGCGCACCCGCGCCGGGATCGCCGACCCCGACCGGCCCACCGGATCGTTCCTCTTCCTCGGCCCGACCGGGGTCGGCAAGACGGAGCTGGCGAAGGCGCTCGCCGACTTCCTGTTCGACGACGAGCGGGCCATGGTCCGCGTCGACATGAGCGAGTACAGCGAGAAGCACAGCGTGGCGCGGCTCGTCGGTGCCCCGCCCGGGTACGTCGGCTACGAGGAGGGCGGCCAGCTCACGGAGGCGGTCCGCCGCCGCCCGTACAGCGTCGTGCTGCTGGACGAGGTGGAGAAGGCCCACCCCGAGGTCTTCGACATCCTGCTCCAGGTCCTGGACGACGGCCGGCTCACCGACGGGCAGGGCCGGACGGTGGACTTCCGCAACACCATCCTGATCCTGACCTCGAACCTGGGCAGCCAGTTCCTGATGGACCCGTCCCCAAGCTCTCGACCTCGTTCGAGCGGGGGAGACCCCATCTTTGAGCCCGAGGTGAAGAAGGAGCAGGTCCTGGAGGTCGTACGGGCCTCGTTCAAGCCGGAGTTCCTGAACCGTCTGGACGACCTGGTGGTCTTCTCCGCGCTGACCGGCGACGAACTCGCGCACATCGCGAAGCTCCAGATCGACCGGCTCGCGAAGCGGATGGCCGACCGCCGGCTCACCCTCGACGTCACGCCGGAGGCCCTGGCCTGGCTGGCCGAGGAGGGCAACGACCCGGCGTACGGCGCCCGGCCGCTGCGCCGCCTCATCCAGACGGCGATCGGGGACCGGCTCGCCAGGGAGATCCTCGCGGGCGAGGTCAGGGACGGGGACACGGTCCGGGTGGACCGGGCCGGGGACGAACTGCTCGTCGGCGCCGCGCCGTGACCGCCCTGGGGCCTGCGTCGTGACCGTTCCGGTCCCCGGGTGGTGACCGCTCGGGGGCCGGGGGTGTCACCGCTCCGGCCCTGCGGCGTCACCGCCCCGGCCCCCGGGCCGCCTCCGGTCCGGGGCCGGGGCGACGGCGCCCCGTCGCCGTGTCGGGCGCCCTTCCCTCGGGGCCCCGGCAGGACCGGCCGCACCGGCTGCTTGTCAGCTCGTGGCGGATCGGGGCCGTCTGGGCTTGCCATCCCCCGCCCGCCATGGGGGAGGATGTCGGCAACCGCACGAAGGGAAAACCACGGTGAGCATCGATCCGTCCTCGATTCCTAATTTCGGGGGCCAGCCCGAACCGCAGGCCGCAGGACCGGAGGGCCCCGTCGTCCCTGACCAGGACCTCGTCAAGCAGCTCCTGGAGCAGATGGAACTGAAGTACGTCGTGGACGACGAGGGTGACCTCGCCGCGCCGTGGGAGGACTTCCGTACCTACTTCATGTTCCGCGGCGAGGCCGAGCAGCAGGTCTTCTCGGTCCGTACGTTCTACGACCGCCCGCACGCCGCGGACCAGCGAGCGGTCCTCCTCGACGCGATCGACGACTGGAACCGCCGCACCCTGTGGCCGAAGGTCTACACGCACACCCACGAGGCCGAGGAAGGCTCCGAGGACACCGAGGTCTCGATCCGCCTGATCGGCGAGGCCCAGATGCTCATCGGCACGGGCGTCAGCCTGGAGCACTTCGTCTCCTCGACGGTGAGCTGGGTGCGTGCCTCGATCGAGTTCGACAGGTGGCTCCAGGAGCGTCTCGGCCTGATCCCGGCCGAGGAGAACCCGGAAGCCACGGACGCCTGAGACGCATGACCGTGCGGGCCGCCCGGCCCACCCAGGTCCCGCACGGGAACGACGGCCCGGCCCGGGGCGGCGGTATCCATCAGCCATGGACCGCCGCCCCGGGCCGGGCCGCGTCGCTTCTCACCCCCGTACTGCCCGATGAGCACACGGACGGTACGGGCTGGAAAGAGAGAGTCAGGCGTCCGGGGCACCGCCGAAGCGCTCACGGTAGGACCCCAGGTCCTCCTCCGTGATCTTCGCGAAGAGCACCGGCGGCACGGTGAACGCGGTTCCGGCCGGTACGGCGTCCAGGGACATCGCCTGCTCGGCGGTCACCCAGGTCGCGGTGTCGTTCTCCAGGGCGAAGGCCCCGCGCATCGCGGCGGCCGAGGCCGGAATGAACGGCTTGGAGACGACCGCGTACAGGTGGATCAGGTTCATCGCGGTGCGCAGGGTCTGCGCCGCGCCGTCCGCGTCGGTCTTGATCTCCAGCCAGGGGGCCTTCTCCTCCAGGTAGGAGTTGCCCGCGGACCACAGGGCGCGCAGGGCGGCGGCAGCCTTGCGGAACTGGAGCGCCTCCATGTGCTCCTCGTACTCGGCCAGCAGGTGCGCGATCTCCTCGCCCAGCTTCGCCTCCGCCTCACCGGCGGCCCGGCCGGCCGGGACCTCGTCGCCGAACCGCTTCCGGGAGAAGGACAGCACGCGGTTGACGAAGTTGCCGAGGGTGTCGGCCAGGTCCTTGTTGACCGTGGCGGTGAAATGCTCCCAGGTGAAGGACGAGTCGTCCGACTCCGGGGCGTTGGCGATCAGGAAGTAGCGCCAGTAGTCGGCGGGAAGGATCTCCAGGGCGGCGTCCGTGAAGACGCCCCGCTTCTGGGAGGTGGAGAACTTGCCGCCGTAGTACGTCAGCCAGTTGAAGCCCTTGACGAAGTCGACCATCTTCCACGGCTCCCGGACACCGAGTTCGGTGGCCGGGAACATCACGGTGTGGAAGGGGACGTTGTCCTTCGCCATGAACTCGGTGTAGGTGACGTCGGTGGCGTCGTACCACCACGACTTCCAGTCGCGGGTCTCGCCGTCCGTGGCGGCGTCCGCCCACTCCTTCGTCGCGCCGATGTACGCGATCGGGGCGTCGAACCAGACGTAGAAGACCTTGCCCTCGGCTGCGAGCTCCGGCCAGGTGTCGGCCGGGACGGGCACACCCCAGTCCAGGTCGCGGGTGATGGCACGGTCGTTCAGGCCCTCGGTCAGCCACTTGCGGGCGATGGACGAGGACAGGTGCGGCCACTTCGCGCCGACGGTGGCGACCCACTCCTCGACCTCCTGCTGCAGCTTGGACTGGAGCAGGAACAGATGCCTGGTCTCGCGGACCTCCAGGTCCGTGGAGCCGCTGATCGCCGAGCGCGGGTCGATCAGGTCGGTCGGGTCCAGGACGCGCGTGCAGTTCTCGCACTGGTCGCCGCGGGCCTTGTCGTAGTCGCAGTGCGGGCAGGTGCCTTCGACGTACCGGTCCGGCAGGAAGCGGCCGTCGACCGGCGAGTACACCTGGCGGATCGCGCGCTCCTCGATGAAGCCGTTCTCGTTCAGCTTGCGTGCGAAGTGCTGGGTGATCTCGATGTTCTGCTGCGAGGAGCTCCGGCCGAAGTGGTCGAAGGCCAGCTCGAAGCCGTTGTACACGGCCTTCTGGGCGTCGTGTGCCTGCGCGCAGAACTCGGCGACGGAGAGCCCGGCCTCCCTGGCGGCCAGCTCGGCCGGCGTTCCGTGCTCGTCGGTCGCGCAAATGTAGAGGACGTCGTGACCGCGCTGGCGGAGGTACCGGGAGTACACATCCGCCGGAAGCATCGACCCGACCATGTTGCCCAGGTGCTTGATCCCGTTGATGTAGGGAAGCGCGCTGGTGACCAGGTGTCGAGCCATCCTCGGATGCTCCATTTCGTACGTACGGCGCCGGTGACGGTGCCACGGCGGGCCCAAGTCGGAAAGCTGCAGCCGATGCGGTCACTCGGATCGCACTCTGACGTCACATATGGTGACGGAACGGTCTACATGCCACCGGCATCGTATCGAACCGGGGTTTCCCCGACCCCACGGATTTCAGGCCGCCCGGGGCGGAATGCTCAAGGCACTCGGCCGTCCGAGACAGGCGGCCGAACGGGTCTCGGACGGCCGAGGCGCTCCTCATCCTGGATTCGGCACTCCGCCGAAAGCCCGCGCCCGCTGTGCCCATCCGCACGCTCGGCACGACACGAATGGAACGTGCGTTCAGGACGCCAGGCGTTGGAGGCGGCCGACCGCCTCGTGGAGGACGTCGTCCTTCTTGCAGAAGGTGAAGCGGACCTGGCTGCGACCCGCGCCCGGATCGTCGTAGAACACGGAGTTGGGGATGGCGACGACGCCGCAGCGTTCGGGGAGGGCGCGGCAGAAGGCGTAGGCGTCCTTCTCCCCGAAGGGGGTGATGTCGGTGGTGACGAAGTACGTGCCCTGGGGCTGGTAGACCTCGAACCCGGCCGCGCGCAGGCCGTCGGTGAGCAGGTCGCGCTTGCGTCGCAGGTCGGTGCGGAAGCCGTCGAAGTACGCGTCCGGCAGACGGAGCGCCTCGGCGATCGCGTACTGGAAGGGGCCTGCGTTGACGTAGGTCAGGTACTGCTTGGCGGTTCGGACGGCGGTGATGAGCGGGGCGCTTGCCATGGCCCAGCCGACCTTCCAACCGGTGAACGAAAATGTTTTGCCGGCCGACGAGATGGTGACGGTGCGCTCGCGCATCCCGGGGAAGGCGGCGAGGGGGAGGTGCTCGCCCTCGAAGACCAGGTGTTCGTAGACCTCGTCGGTGACGACGAGGAGGTCCCGTTCGCAGGCCAGTGCGGCGATCGCGCCCAGTTCTTCGCGGGTGAGGACGGTGCCGGTGGGGTTGTGGGGGGTGTTGAGCAGGATCAGCCGGGTGCGGGGGGTGATGGCGGCCCGCAGCTCGTCGAGGTCGAGACGGTAGGTGCCGGCGGCCGGGTCGGGGTGGAGGGTCACGGGCACGCGGACTCCGCCTGCCATGGCGATGCACGCGGCGTACGAGTCGTAGTACGGCTCCAGAGCGATGACCTCGTCGCCGGGCTCCAGCAGCGCCAGCAGGGCCGCGGCGATGGCCTCGGTGGCGCCCGCGGTGACCAGGACCTCGGTGTCGGGGTCGAGGGCGAGCCCGTAGCGCCGTCGCTGGTGGTCGGCGATCGCGGTGCGCAGTTCGGGGATGCCCGGGCCCGGCGGGTACTGGTTGCCGTGTCCGGCGCGCAGGGCGCGCACCGCGGCCTCCCTGATCTCCTCCGGGCCGTCGGTGTCGGGGAAGCCCTGACCGAGGTTGATGGAGCCGGTCCGCACGGCGAGTGCCGACATTTCCGCGAAGATCGTCGTGCCGAACCCGGCGAGGCGGCGGTTGAGCAGCGGTCGTCCCTGAGTCATGGCGGCCATCCTGCGCGCAAGCTCTGGAGTTGCTCAAGTCCGCTTTCGGGGGAACGGGGGCGGGGCATCCGCCGTAGGAGAGCGGCGCCATCATGTGTCGAACGGCACGACGACGTGTCGGCTGGACACGGCGGCGCGCGAAGAAGCGGGGGACCTCGCTTCGGGGGAACGGAAGGACGTGAGGTCGATGGAGATTTTCGTCGGAGTGGTGATAGCGGTCGCCGTGATCGGGTTGATCGTCTCGCTCCTGGTGAAGGCCGGGAACCGGAAGAAGGCGCGAGGGAAGGGCGGGCGTCGCGGCCGGGGCGGCAGTGGTGGCGGTGGCGACAGCTGGTGGGCGGGCGGCAGCAGTGGTGGGTCCTGCGGGACCGCCGGTGACTCGGGTGGTCACTCGGGTCACTCCGGAGGTCATTCGTGCGGGGGCAGCCACTCCTCGTGCGGTGGGGGTTGCGGCGGCGGAGGCGACTGACACGGTGCGGCCGGCTTCCGGTCGGTGCCAGGTGGCGCCGTGGGGTCGGCACCGTACGGTCGGCATGGCGGTCGGCATGGCGGTCGGCACCGTGCGGTCGGCATGGTGCGGTCGGTACCGCGCCGGTGTCACCTGGTGGGTGAGGACGTGGGTCGCCATCGAGCCCTTGGTGAAGCGTTGTCGACGTGCCGGAGGGCGTAACGCGATGACCGCCGCAGGGAGTTGAAGCGGATCGGGCGTTCTGGAACGGGCGAAGGAGGGTCGCGCCCGGTGCACGGTGCGCGATGCCCGGCGTCGGCGGCCGGCGGACGGCCGGCCATCGAGTCCGGTAGCCGTGTCCGGCGTCAGGGCAAGGAAGGCGCCCGCTGGGTTGATTCCCGCCGGGCACCCTTTTTTCGGCGCTTTCGCGAGTTATCCGGTGAACAGATGAACTGAGGGGCCCCCGGGGGGATGGAAACCACGTCAAGTTGGTCAAAAACGCTGTGGATGCGGCTTACTTCGTGATTCCCTCGGTGGAGAGAACATCCAGCCCTCGGACCCGAGTTGGACCTGATCGGGCGCTTCCCAACCCCCCACGGTGCATCGCGTCGGAGGCGTCCCCTGTCCCATGCGTCCACGCTTTCTTGCGGAGCCGACCCATGCTCACGACCCTCCAGACGGCCTACTCCGACACCCGCGCTGTTGACCTGGCCTGGGCGTTGGGGCGCGAACCGCTCCCCGCCCTGGCCGTGCTCGACCTCGATCTCGCGGGAGCCCGACTGCAACTGCGCCTGCTCGGCGCCTCCCACCAGGTGATCCTGGAGGAGGAGCACGGCACTTGTTCCGAAACCGTCGCGTGCATTCCCGGCAGCAGCACGCCGCTGCCGCTCGGGGTCGCCAAGCGGCTCGGCGAGTGGGAGTACGAATTCGCAGCCCGTGTGGAGACGCTCTCGGCGGGTTCGTTCGCGGGGCGCGCCCAGGAACTCCTCGCGCTGGTGGCCGACCATCCGCACGGTCTCGCCGGGACGTTCCCCGGCAGCCCGCACGCCTTCACGGCGATGCTGGCCCGGCGGACCGGGGAACAGGTGCAGTGGCGGACCTGGCACGCGTACCCGCAGGAAGGGCAGTTGGTGGTGACGCGCACGCGCGTGGGGGTGCGGATGCCGGCGGCGGCGACGCTCTGAATCGGACGGGTCTCCTTCGGGGAGATTCCTCCGGGACCGCCTCCCCCGGAGGTGACTCCCTCGGAGGTGACTCCCTCAAGGGCGACTTCTCTGTGGCCGGAAACCCTTGCGGGGCCCAACTTCCGTTGTGAGGACGCCACTTACACACGTGTGGGTGACAAAAAGCCACCTTCTCGTAACGTAGCGTTCGCAACATGATCGACCAGCAGGTATCGCTGCGAGGGGGCGCGACGCATCTTTCCGTACGGCCGAGGGCCGGCCGCTGGCTCGTGCTGTCCGCCGTCTTCTTCTGTGCCGCCTGCGGCCTGGTGTACGAGCTCGAACTGGTGGCGCTCGCCTCGTACTTGATCGGCGACTCCGTCACCCAGGCGTCCGTCGTGCTCTCCGTGATGGTGTTCGCGATGGGCGTCGGCTCGCTTCTCGCGAAACGTTTACGCAGCCGGGCGGCGGTGGGTTTCGGGCTGATCGAGGCCGTGCTCGCGCTCGTCGGGGGTTCGTCGGCGGTGGTGCTGTACGCGACGTTCGCCTGGTTCGGGGAGGCGCGGTACGCCCTGGTGGGGTTCTCGCTCGCGATCGGGATCCTGATCGGTGCGGAGATCCCGTTGTTGATGACGCTGATCCAGCGGGTCGACCGGCAGGACGCCGGGGGCGCCGTCGCGGATCTCTTCGCCGCCGACTACGTGGGCGCGCTGGTCGGCGGACTGGCGTTCCCCTCCGTGCTGCTGCCGGTGCTCGGGCAGCTCACCGGCGCGCTGTTCACGGGCGCGGTCAACGCGGCGGCGGGCGGGGCGCTGGTGCTGTGGGTCTTCCGGCGGGACCTCACCCCGCGTTCCCGGTGGCTGCTGATCGTCGTCAACGTGGCCGTGATCGCCGCGCTCGCCGTCGCCACCGCGCTGGTCGGCGACTTCGAGCGGGCGGCGCGGCGCGCGGTGTACGGGGACGGGGTGCGGGTCGCGGTGCAGACCGACGTGCAGGAGGTCGTGCTGACGGGGTCGGGGCGCGGCTCCCTGGACCTCTATCTGGACGGGCGGCTGCGGGTGAGCGCGCGTGACGAGTACCGCTATCACGAGGCGCTGGTGCACCCGGCGATGGGCGGTCCGCATGGCCGCGTGCTGATCCTGGGCGGCGGCGACGGTCTGGCCGCCCGGGAGGTGTTGCGCTACCCGGACGTGCGCGGCGTCACCGTCGTCGAGCTCGACCCGGGTCTCATCCGGCTGGCCCGTACCGACCGCGCCCTATCGGCGCTGAACCACCACGCGTACCGCGATGCGCGGATGACGGTCGTCGGCGCGGACGCCTTCACCTGGCTACGGAGCGCGCGCGGCCGCTACGACGTGGTGATCTCCGACCTGCCCGATCCCGGGATCTCCGCCAGTACGAAGCTCTATTCGGCGGAGTTCTACGGGCTGGTCACCGAGGTCCTGGCGCCGGGCGGGCGGTTGGTGGTGCACGGCGGCCCCCCGGTGTCCCGGCCGCGTACGTACTGGACGGTGGAGGCATCGATGAGGGCGGCGGGTCTGCGGACCCGACCGTACCGGATCAGTGGCCGGCTTACCGATTTCGCGGCCGGACCCGACCGGGCCACGCACCGGGCGCAGGCCGAGCACGGGTGGGGGTTCGTGCTCGCCGGCGCGGAGCGCGATCCGGCGCTCCGGCTCATGGCGTCGGCGCCGAGACTGCGCTCGCTGACGGGGCCCTCGCTGATGCGCGCGGGGCGGGACGCGGAGGGCGCCCGGCTGCGCGGGCTGCCCCCGTCGACGCTGGTCCATCCGCGGTACTGGGAGGAACGGTGAGTGGTGAGTGGTGAGTGGTGAGCGGTCTGGGCAGGGGAGCGTACGTCCCCGACCGGCGTGGTGGTGTGCGTATGTCCAGGGCGGCGATGTTCAGGACGGCGGCGAGTGCTGGATGGGGGCGAGTGCTGGACGGGGGCGGAGGTATGTCGGTCGGAGGGCGGAGGCGTGTAGTCCGGGGCCGGAGGCGGTGTGCAGGTCGGTGGAGGGGGAGCGTGTTGTCCGGGCGGGGTCGGTGTGCTGAGCGGACGCCCGGTCCGGGCCGGGGGCGTGCCGTATCCAGCGGGAGGGCTCTGCCGTCCGGGCGTCGGGCGGGCGGGCGGGACGGGGCGGGGCGAGTCTCGGGGAGACCGATGAGCCCGCACACAGGGGAGGAACACCGGGCCGTACGAGGAATGCCGAGCCGCGCCCCACACCTCGTGACGCGGAACCGCTGACGTGACGGCCGGGGCTGAGTAGGCTCGTTTTTCATGGAGCATGAGGTGTTCGTTCCGGTTTCGGTCCCGTCCCTGCGGCGGACGCTGAGTGATCCCGCCCGTGTCGCCCGCTGCGTGCCCGGACTGCAACAGGACGCCGACGCGTCGGCCGACCCGTTGTCGGGCCGGCTGAGGATCCGGGCCGACGGCCACACGATCACGTATCGAGGTGCGCTGCGGCTCACCGTCGTGCCGCAGGACGGCCCTGGCGGCACGGCGGACTCTGAGGGGCGGGAAGCCCCCGAAAGGCCCGGGGGCTCGGGAGACACCGGGGGCCCGGAAGGGCCGGCGGGCCAGCAACGCTTGCGGCGGTGCGAGGTCCTGGTCGTGGGCGAGGGTGTCGAGGCCCGGGGCGGTGGCTCGGCCAAGCTGACGTTGACGGTCGCCCTGACGGAGAGGGACAGCGGGACGGCCATCCGGTTCACAGGTACGGCGACCGGTGATGGCCGCATTCTGGACCTGGACCCATCGGCAGCGCTCACGGCCGCTGTCCGGCTGCTGGACCGCTTCACACAGCAGCTCGTGACGGAAACGCTGACGGACGGCGAGGCGGTCGAGGGTCCGCAGGCTGGCGCCGCGGGTGGCCCGGCGGAAGAGACCGAGGCGGGTCCGGTGAACGGGCCCGCGGATGGCCCGGCGACCGGTGCGGAGACCGCTCGGGAATCCGGTGCGGAGGCCGGTCGGGAATCCGGTGCGGAGGCCGGTCGGGAGGTCGGCCCGGAGGCCGGTGCGGAGCGTGAGGCGGTTCACGGATTGGACGACGCGGCCCTCGACGAGGCCGAGCGATCCGTCGGGGAAGCGGTGGAGCAGGCCATCGAGGAGGGGGCCGAGGAGGCCGACACGACGGGAGCGGCCACCGTGCGGCCCGCCGCTCCCGCCCCGGGAAGCTCCGGCGATGACGAGACCGACGGCGTGGACGACGGCGTCGACGACGACACGCCGCCCACGCCCGAGGCCGCCCCGGACGAGGCTCCCTCCGCCGAGGGGCCCCCGGGCACGGGCTCCGTCTTCGACGCCCCCGTGCCTCCGCCGTCGCTCGACCCGGAGGACGAGGTCGGGTTCACCGTCCCCGACGGCCCCCCGGCCGAGGCCGCGCACGCCAGGCGCACCATGATCGGCCGCAGTGCCGAGGAGGTCGACCACGCGCCGCCGCGCGGCAGATACGCGCCCGTGCCATCACCCGAGTCCACCACCACGGGAGTCCCACTCCGCTGGGTCGCCCCCGCCGCCGCGCTCGCGCTCGCGTCGGCCGTCGTGGTCGGCCGCGCGTTGCGACGACGGAGGTAGCCGCGCCACTAATGTCGTTTGCGTGAGTAGCAGTGAGAAGGACGTCCGGCTGTCCGTCGGCGACGCAGAGCTGACCGTGAACCCCGCCAACGGCTGCCGCATCGGCAGCCTGCGGATCGGTGGTACCGAACTGCTGCGGCAGGGGGAGCGGTACGGCTGCTTCCCGATGGTGCCGTGGTGCGGACGCACCGGATACGGGGTCTTCCGCAACGGCGATGTCCCGCACCGGTTGCCGCGGAACGCCCCGCCGCACGCCATCCACGGGACCGGCCGGGACACGGCGTGGCATACCGCCCGAGTGGGCGAGCGGGACGGCTCGTTCTACTACGACCTCGCCGACCCCTGGCCGTATCCGGGACGGGTAACCCAGACCTTCGAGCTGTCCGAGGACTCGCTCGTGCTCGCGTTCGGCATCGAGACGTACGAGAACTCGTTTCCGGCACAGGCCGGCTGGCACCCCTGGTTCCTGCGGAATCTCGGTGGCGGGGGCAAGGACGTGCAGGTGAGCTTTGACGCGGCCTGGCAGGAGGAGCGGGGCGAGGACCATTTGCCGACCGGGCGCCGCATCCCGCCGCTGCCCGGCCCGTGGGACGACTGCTTCGGGATGCCGGACGGCGTCGATGTGACGCTCACCTGGCCGGAGCAGCTGGAACTGAACGTGAAGAGCCGGGCCGAGTGGGTCGTGATCTATGACGAGCAGCCGGAGGCGGTCTGTGTGGAGCCGCAGTCCGGACCGCCGAACGGACTGAACACCACACCCCGGTACGTCACCCCGATCGAGCCGCTGGAGATCACGACGACCTGGAGCTGGCGCAGGCTCTGACCTGGAGCCGACGCAGGCTCTGACCGGGAGCGGTACGTGGACGGGGCCGGCGGTGGGACGAGGAAGGGGCCGGCGGCGGTACCGCGATGGCAGCGGTACGAGGAGGGGCCAAGGGCAGCGGCGCGGGGACGAGGAGGGCGACGCGGGGAGGGCGACGCGGGGACGGTGGCGGTACGAGGACGGGGCCGAGGTGGGAGGGGGCGCAGGGCCCTCCGCCCGCCTCGTGCCGGTGCCCTGCCCGGTGCCCTGACCGGTGTCCGGCTTTGGCCCGCCGCTGGCCCCGACGCGTGCGCTTTAAGCTCGTAGCCATGACTGACGTACGTGCTGAGCTGCTCCAGCAGATCAAGGACAAGGCCGTGGTACACGGCAAAGTGACCCTCTCCTCGGGTCTTGAGGCCGACTGGTACATCGATCTGCGCCGCATCACGCTGGACGGCAAGGCCGCTCCGATGGTCGGGCAGGTCATGCTCGATGCCACCGCCGACCTGGACTACGACTGCGTGGGTGGGCTGACGCTGGGCGCCGACCCGGTCGCCACGTCGATGCTGCACGCCTCCGCCGCGCGCGGCCAGGAGCTGGACGCGTTCGTCGTCCGCAAGGCGCAGAAGGCGCACGGGATGCAGCGCCGCATCGAGGGCACGGATGTGAAGGGCCGGCGCTGCCTCGTCGTCGAGGACACGTCGACCACGGGCGGTTCGCCCCTGACGGCCGTCGAGGCGGTGCGCGAGGCCGGTGGCGAGGTCGTCGCCGTTGCCGTGATCGTGGAGCGGGGTGCGGCTCCGGCGATCGCCGAGGCAGGTCTGCCGTACATCCACGTGTACTCGGTGGCCGACCTCGATCTGGCCTGACACTTGGTCTGACCTGCGATTTTCTTCAGGGGTGGGCGGTTTCACGTGAAACCGCCCACCCCTGGCGCATGCCTCGGGCCGTCCGGCCGGGCCTCGTGGGCGCGGGCCGGGTGGAGCCGCGGCGGGAGTCTGGGAAGATGGGGGCGACGATGATGTCGCCCCCAGGTCAGGGAACCAGCACGCACACCCGCATATCCCAAGGAGCGGACAGATGCCCATCGCAACCCCCGAGGTCTACGCCGAGATGCTCGATCGGGCGAAGGCAGGCAAGTTCGCCTACCCGGCCATCAATGTGACGTCGACCCAGACCCTGCACGCTGCGATGCGTGGCTTCGCCGAGGCGGAGAGCGACGGCATCGTCCAGATCTCCACCGGCGGTGCGGAGTTCCTGGGCGGCCAGTACAACAAGGACATGGTCAGCGGTGCAGTCGCGCTGGCCGAGTTCGCGCACATCGTCGCCGCCAAGTACGACATCCAGGTCGCACTGCACACCGACCACTGTCCCAAGGACAAGCTGGACGGCTACGTGCGCCCGCTGCTCGACGTCTCCGCCGAGCGTGTCGCCAAGGGCCAGAACCCGCTGTTCCAGTCCCACATGTGGGACGGCTCCGCCGAGACCCTCGCCGACAACCTGGCCATCGCCCAGGAACTGCTGGCCAAGGCTGCCGCCGCCAAGATCATCCTTGAGGTCGAGATCACCCCGACCGGTGGCGAGGAGGACGGCGTCTCGCACGAGATCAACGACGAGCTGTACACGACCGTCGACGACGCGCTGCGTACCGCCGAGGCGCTCGGCCTGGGCGAGAAGGGCCGCTACCTGCTGGCCGCCTCCTTCGGCAACGTCCACGGCGTCTACAAGCCGGGCAACGTCGTGCTCCGCCCCGAGCTGCTGAAGGACCTCCAGGAAGGCGTCGCCGCCAAGTACGGCAAGGCCGCCCCGTTCGACTTCGTCTTCCACGGCGGCTCCGGCTCCACCGAGCAGGAGATCGCCACCGCGCTGGAGAACGGCGTCGTGAAGATGAACCTCGACACCGACACCCAGTACGCCTTCACCCGCCCGATCGTGGACCACATGTTCCGCAACTACGACGGCGTGCTGAAGGTCGACGGCGAGGTCGGAAACAAGAAGGTCTACGACCCGCGCAGCTGGGGCAAGTCCGCCGAGGCGAGCATGGCCGAGCGCGTGACGAAGGCGTGCGCGGACCTGCGTTCCACCGGCACCAAGCTGAAGTAGCGGGCGGAGTCGCTGGAGCGGCGGGCGGACTGTCCGTGTGCCGCGCGAGGCGATACACGACGCGTTTGTGGGCCCGGCGCCCCTGGAACCATTCAGGGGCGCCGGGCCCACGGCATGTCGGGCGCTGGGCCCGGGACACGGCAGGGGACCTTGCGGTGGGTCCGGAGACCGTTCCGGGAGACCGGATTCCGAGAGAAGGCATGAGGAATGACAGTGAGCGCCGGCGCACGCTATGACTTCGACACCGTCGTCGACCGTCGCGGCACCTGGTCCATCCAATGGGACGGGGTCGCGGACCGGTTCGGGGTGGACGGACTGCTGCCGTTCACCATCTCCGACATGGACTTCGAGACCGCCCCACAGGTGCTCAGGGCGCTGCGCGCCCGGCTCGACCACGGGGTCTTCGGATACACGACCTGGCAGCAGGACGACTTCCGCTCCGCGATAGCCCACTGGTACGAGACCCGGCACGGGGTCCGGATCGACACCGGGCAGCTGGTGTACGGGCCGTCCGTGCTCAGCCAGCTTTCGCAGCTGCTCCAGATGTGGACCGGCGAGGGCGAGGGCGTCGTCGTCCATACCCCGGTGTACGACGGCTTCCGCAAGGCGATCAACGGGCTCGGGCGTGAGCTGCGGGGCGTTTCGGTGGGGGACGTGGCCGCGCTGGAACGTGAGCTCGCCCGCCCCGACAGCAAGGTCCTGGTCGTGTGCTCGCCGCACAACCCGACCGGCCGGGTGTGGACGCGGGACGAGCTGAGCGGGATGGCGTCACTGGCCGCGCGTCACGGTGTCGCCGTGATCAGCGACGAGATACACGCCGACTTCGCGCACGACGGGCATGTGCATGTGCCGTGGACGTGCGTCGCCGCTGAGAGCGACAGGCAAGTCACCGCTGAGAGCGACGGACCAGGGGAGAGGGAGCGGAAGGGGCGCTGGGCGCTGCTCTCCTCCGCGTCGAAGGCGTTCAACTTCCCCGCGCTGACCGGCTCGTACGGTCTGATCGGTGACCCGGACGACCGGGCGGAGTTTCTGCGCCGCATGGAGACGGCGGAGGGACTGGCCTCCCCGGCCGTGCTGTCGCTGACCGCGCACATCGCCGCGTACCGGGAGTCCGCGGGCTGGCTGGACCAGGTCCGTGCCTATGTCGGTGAAAACCTTGCGCTGGTGGGGTGACAGCTGAACGAGGCGTTCCCGGACCTGGGGTGGAAGCCGCCGCAGGCCGGGTACCTGGCCTGGATCGACCTGCGGCCGGTCGGCATCGACGGTGCCGACCGCGACGAGGCGTTGCAGCGGGTGCTGATCGAGCGCGAGAAGGTCGCGGTGATGCCGGGAGCGGTCTACGGGGCGGAGGGCTTCGTACGGCTGAACGTCGGGTGCCCGCGTTCCAAGGCGGAGGCAGGCGTTCAGGCGCTGATCCGGGCGGTACGGGCGGTCACAGGAGTCGGGTCATAGGTCTCCCGGAGGTGCGCCCAAGGCCGCGTTCGCGTACTCCTTCGCGTCCATGTGTCAGTGCCCGTTCGCGTTCATGCTCCTATCGGATGCGGATGCGGATGCGGATGCGGATGCGGATGCGGATGCGGGCGGGTCCGCTCCGATGGCTCCGGTGCGCCGGAGCGGAGATGCTGCTCATATGCGTGACGCAGAGACGGGAGACATTCGCGTCGCCTCCCCTGTGGGGCGGTGGGTCGTTCTCACCACGGTGCTCGGCTCCAGCATGGCCCTGCTGGACTCCACCGTGATCAACGTCGCGCTGCCCCGCATCGGCAAGGACCTCGGGACCGATCTGGCCGCGCTTCAGTGGACCGTCAACGCCTACATGCTGACTCTTGCCGGGCTGATCCTCCTCGGAGGCGCCCTCGGCGACCGGTTCGGGCGGCGACGGGTCTTCGTGGTCGGGGTCATCTGGTTCGCCGCCGCGTCCGTGATGTGCGGGGCCGCGCCGAATGCCACGGTCCTGGTCATCGCCCGGGCTCTCCAAGGTATCGGCGGGGCGCTCCTCACGCCGGGTTCGCTTGCGCTGATCCAGGCCAGCTTCCATCCCGACGACCGGGCCCGTGCGGTCGGACTGTGGTCGGGGTTCGGCGGGATCGGGGCCGCGGTCGGGCCGTTCGTCGGCGGTTGGCTCGTCGACGGGCCGGGCTGGCGGTGGGTGTTCCTCCTCAATGTGCCGGTCGCCGCGCTCTGTGTCCCGGTGGCGCTGCGCCACGTCCCGGAATCACGTGACCCGCGGGCGCATGGGCCCTTCGACGTACCGGGCGCCGTACTCGCGGCCCTCGCCCTGGCCCTGGTGACCTACGGGCTGATCGAGGCGCCCGGGCGGGGCGCGTCCGGCGTGGTGGTCGGGTCGGCCGTCGCCGGGGTCGTCGCCGGGGCCCTGTTCGTACGGGTGGAACGCCGACGGCGCAATCCGATGCTGCCGCCCTCGGTGTTCGCGTCCCGGCAGTTCACCGTCGTCAACGTCATCACCCTCTGTGTATACGCGGCGCTGGGCGGTTTCTTCTTCCTCGCGGCGATCCAGCTTCAGGTCGTCGCAGGGTACTCGGCGCTCGGCGCGGGCACGGCCCTGCTGCCCACAACCTTGCTGATGCTGCTCTTCTCCGCCTCCTCGGGCGAGCTGGGACAGCGCATCGGGCCCCGCATCCCGCTCGCCGCCGGCCCTCTGGTCGCCGCTGCGGGAATGCTGCTGATGCTGCGGGTAGGGCCCGGGGCACATTCCGTCTCCGCCTACCTCACGGACGTGCTGCCGGCTGTCGCCCTGCTCGGCGCCGGAATGGTCACCCTGGTGGCACCGCTCACCGCGACCGTCCTGTCCTCCGTGGACACCGCACGGGCCGGTCTCGCCAGCGGGATCAACAACGCGGCCGCCCGCGCCGCCGGGCTGATCGCGGTGGCCGCGCTGCCGCTGCTCGCCGGCATGGGGCCGGAGGCGTACCGGAACGCCGGGGAGTTCGCGGTGACCTTCCGGCGGGCCATGCCCATGTGCGCCGGGCTGCTCGTGCTGGGCTCGTTGATCGCCTGGGTGGCCGTACGGAACCCACCGATGGCGGTGGCCGGGGCCGGCAAGGAGGAGGCGGTGAAGAAGGAACGACCCGAGTGCACGGTGCACTGCGGCATCGTCGCCCCGCCCCTGGAACCCGCACACGAGAAGCCCGCGTGCGGGGGACCTGCCGGGGACGAGCCCGCACGTGATGGGCTCGCACGCCGCGGGCCTGCGGCTACGAGACCCGCCCGGGGCGAGTCGGCACGCGAGCCATCCCCTCACGACGGCCTCGCGCACGAGAAGCCCGCGCACGAGAAGCCCGCGCACGGTGAATCCGGGCGCGACGATGGGCCGGGAGCCCCGGGAGCCCCGGGAGCCCCGGGAGCCCCGGGGAGCGCAGGAGGCATGGGAGGCAGAAGGAGCGCCGGGTGACACCCGGCGTGAGCCCTCGCAATCGCACGGTGCCGGCCCGCACCGGCGTGAACCGGCCTTGGCGCCATACGCCCGGGTACCCCGGATCGCATGTGCCAGGCACACTTGAACCCATGTCGATCCATGAGAACCTGCTCGGGGGACCGCCCCCGACCCACCTGCCGGACGACCCGGAGCCCCGCGAACTGCTCGCGAGCGGCGCGGCCCCCGTCGAGGTGGCCGCGAAGTACCCGGCCTCTTCCCTGGCCTGGGCGCAGCTCGCCGACGAGGCGTTCGAGGCCGGTCGCGTCATCGAGTCGTACGCCTACGCCCGCACCGGCTATCACCGCGGCCTCGACGCGCTGCGCCGGGCCGGATGGAAGGGCCACGGCCCCGTACCGTTCGAGCACGAGCCGAACCGGGGCTTCCTGCGTGCCCTGCACGCGCTCGCACGGGCCGCCGGGACGATCGGTGAGCAGGAGGAGTACGAGCGCTGCACGACGTTCCTGCGCGAGTCCTCGCCGACCGCCGCCGAGACCCTCGGATAGCGCACCTTCGGGACAGCTCCCTCGGAGGGATCCTCGACCGGGCGTTCGTTCGTGCGGCGTGGGTCCACACGGTCCACGTGCGGAACGCTCCCATGTGCGCGACGCGCACACGTACGCACACGTCCACGCGCACACGTATGCGCGTGGTGCTCCGGCCCCGCGGGCGGCGGCACTCGCCTCCGCGGGGTCTGCGTGCTCTCCCGGCCTCCGTTTAGGATGCCGACAGGGGACCGGAGCTCCACCACCTCACGGAAGGGGCGGACCGCTACCCGGAAGCTTGTGTCGAGGAGACAGCAATGTCGACGTTCCACCCCGACCCCGAAGCCACCGGTGCGGAGACCCCGCATCTCGACTTCGAGGGAACGACCCCGTACGAGGACTATGTCCAGGCGGATGTCCTCACCCACCTCCAGCACCCTCTCTCCGATGACCCGGGCGAGATGGTCTTCCTGGTCACGACCCAGGTCATGGAGCTGTGGTTCACCGTCATCGTGCACGAGTGGGAGACCGCCGCACACGCCCTGCGCGAGGACCGGCTGACGGTCGCACGCGACGCGCTCAAGCGGTCCGTGCGCGAACTGGAGGCGCTCAACGCCTCCTGGACGCCGCTCGCCCAGCTCACCCCCGCCCAGTTCAACTCCTATCGGGGCGCCCTCGGCGAAGGTTCCGGTTTCCAGTCCGCGATGTACCGGCGGATGGAGTTCCTGCTCGGTGAGAAGTCCGCTTCCATGCTGGTGCCGCACCGGGGCGCGCCCCGGGTCCACGCCGAACTGGAGAAGGCGCTGTCCGAACCGGGCCTGTACGACGAGACGCTCGCCCTGCTGGCCCGGCACGGCCACCCGGTACCGAGGTCCGTGCTCGAACGAGATCTGACGCAGAGGTACGAGCCGTCGTCCGAGGTCGAGGCCGTCTGGGCGGAGATCTATGCCAACCCGGACCAGAACGACGAACTGGTCCGGCTCGGCGAGGCGCTGACCGATGTGGCTGAACTGGTGTGGCGTTGGCGCAACGACCACCTCGTCGCCACCCGCCGCGCGATGGGCTCGAAGACCGGGACCGGTGGTTCCGCCGGGGTCGCCTGGCTGGAGAAGCGGGCGATGAAGAACGTCTTCCCCGAGTTGTGGAGCGCGCGCAGCCATGTCTGAGACCTTCACCGAGCACGCCTCGGAGCCTGGTGGTCGCGCCGAGCACGCCTCGAAGCCCGGCGGTCGCGCCGAGCGCGTTTCGGAGTCCGGCGGTCGCACCGAGTATGCCTCGGGGTCCGGCGTCGGTGGCCGCTCTGAGCAGGACCTGGTGTCCGATCGCCTCGTCGCACGGGCTGCCGGGCTCGATGCGGCCGACCCGCTCGCCGGCAGGCGCGAAATGTTCGCCCTCGACGACACCGTCTACCTGGACGGCAACTCGCTCGGGGCGCTGCCCGTCCACGTGCCCGACCGGCTGCGGGAGGTACTCACCCGCGAATGGGGGGAGCTGCGCATCCGGTCCTGGGACGAAAGCGGCTGGTGGACCGCGCCCGAGCGGATCGGCGACCGGATCGGCCCGTTGGTCGGCGCCGCCGCAGGGCAGATCGTCGTCGGCGACTCCACCAGCGTGAACGTGTTCAAAGCCCTTGTCGCCGCGACCCGGCTGGCGCCCGAGGGGCGGGACGAGATCCTCGTCGACGCGACGACGTTCCCCACGGACGGGTACATCGCCGCGTCCGCGGCCCGGATGACCGGTCACCGGATCGTCCCGGTCGCTCCCGCCGATGTGCCGGACGCCCTCGGCCCACGTACCGCGGCCGTCCTGCTCAACCACGTCGACTACCGCACCGGCAGGCTCCACGACCTGCCCGGACTCACCGCCGCCGTGCGTGCCGCGGGCGCCGTCGCCGTCTGGGACCTGTGCCACAGCGCGGGTGCCCTGCCCGTGGGGCTCGACGCGCACGGGGTGGACCTGGCGGTCGGTTGCACCTACAAGTACCTGAACGGCGGGCCCGGTTCGCCCGCCTTCCTGTACGTCGCCGAGCGCCATCAGGCGGACTTCGACTCCCCCTTGCCCGGCTGGACGTCGCACGCCGATCCGTTCGGGATGACGTCCGGGTACGTTCCGGCGGAAGGGGCCGTACGGGGCCGGGTCGGCACGCCCGACATCCTCTCCATGCTCGCGTTGGAGGCGGCGTTGGACGTGTGGGACGGGGTGTCGATCGACGCGGTCCGGGCCAAGTCCCTGGCGCTGACGGACTTCTTCCTGGAGTGCGTCGACGCCTACGTTCCCGAAGGCCGGGTCACCTCCGTCACCCCGGTCGCGCACGCGGAACGCGGCAGCCAGGTCGCGGTGCGGTGCGCGGACGCGGAGCCGGTCATGGACGCCCTCATCGAGCGGGGAGTCGTCGGTGACCTGCGACGTCCTGACGTGCTGCGGTTCGGATTCACCCCGTTGTACGTCGGGTTCGCGGACGTGGAGCGCGCGGCACGGGTGCTGAGCGACGTGCTGGGCGACGCACCGGGCGGCGTACCCGGCCGGGCATAGGCGCGAGGTCGGGGACCGGGGCCGGTGGTCCGGACCGGTCCCCGGTGGGCGGGGCCGATCTCCGGTGTTCTGGGTCGCCCGGTGTTCGGAGTCGGCTCCCGGTGTTCGGGGGCCGATGGTCCTGGCCGGTTTCCCCTCGTGTTGGGGGGCTTGGTGGTCGGTTCCTGGTGGTTGTTTCTGGTGGCCGGTACCGGAGAGCGGCTCCAGGGCCGGCCCGGATCACCGGATCACCGGATCACCGGGTCGGCGGCCCCGGCGGTCCAGGTGCTGTCGTGATCTGTCGGCGGGGACGGGAACCATCGGTCCTGGTACCGTCCCCGCAGGTCAGGCCAGTTGGACTGGGGGACCGTCGAGCACACGCCATCGGCTCGCCGGGCAGTCGGGCCCAGCAGACGAGACGGACAGGACGGGTTGGAGCAGTATGTCGGATTCCGCCGCGCGTGATCGGGACGCAGCCGAGACCGAGTCGGCCTTCTCTCATCCACCGGTCGCCCCTGACGCGTCCGCCGCCTATGGGCACCACCCCGACCAGCTGATCGACTTCTACACCCCGCGGGACGGCCGGTCCGGGGCGCCGGTCGTGGTCGTCCTGCACGGCGGGGCCTGGCGGGCGCAGTACGACCGGCAACACGTCTCGCCCTTCGCGCACTTCCTCGCCCGGCGCGGGTTCGCCGTGGCCAGCGTCGAGTACCGGCGCGGCGGCGAGATTCCGCAGCAGCGGGGGGACGGCCCGGTCGCGGGCCGCTGGCCGGAGACGTTCGACGACATCGCCGCGGCGATGGACGCGCTGCCGGAGCTGCTGGTTCGGGAACTCCCGGAGGCCGATGTCCGGCGGATCGTCCTCACCGGGCACTCGGCGGGCGGGCACCTCGCCCTGTGGGCAGCCGCCAGGCACGTACTGCCCGAGGGAGCGCCCTGGCGGCTGCCCGTGCCGCCCCCGCTGCGGGGTGTCGTCGCCCTCGCGCCGATCGCGGACTTCACCAAGGCCGTCGAACTCGACGTGTGCTCGGGGGCGGTTGGCCAATTCCTCGGCCGCGAGGAGGACTTCGAGGAACGGGCCCGCCACGCCGACCCGGCCGTACTGCTGCCCACCGGCATCGCGACGGTCGTGGTGCAGGGCGCCACCGACCTCGTCGTGCCCCGAGCCGTCTCGGAGGCGTTCGTCGACACGGCGGCGCGGGCGGGGGAGACGGTGGGGCTGACCCTGCTGCCCGAGGTCGGCCACTTCCCGCTCATCGACCCGTCGAGCGACGCCTGTGCCGTGGTGGCGGAAGAAATCGCCCAACTGGCTTGGTGATACTCGAAGATGACAGGGCATGAGGGCACGGATCAGCGGTGACGGAGGCAGGGTTCACGGATCAGCGGTGACGTGGCCGGGATGCGGATCAGCGATGACGGATCGCGGGGCACGGCTGGTGGCTTGCGGATGAGCGTGCGCGGGTCAGGGGCCATGAGCCGGGGGCCGCGGATCGCGGATCACGGGTCGCGGATCACGGATCGCGGGATCACGGATCGCGGGATCACGGGGCGAGGAGCGCAGGCAGAGGAGCGCAGGTCGAGGAACGCGGATCGCACCCCCGCCGCGTGCCACCGGCCGTACCACGCACACTCACTTCCCCTCCGTGGGCGGGGGCCGGGCTCCGTAGTACTTGCGACGGACGGCGCAGGATCCGCATCACTGCTGACGACCCGACCCGGACCGGCCCCTACCGTGGAAACGTGACCGAGACCAAAACCAGAAGCCCCGAGCTCAGGCTGGCCGCCAAGGTGTTGGGCGGACTGCGGCAGGACCTACTCAGCAACGCCTTCGCCTACCGTCCGCTGGAGCGGATGCGCACTGATGGGCCCCTGACCGGCAGGCTTTCCGACCGGATGCGGGAAAGGGTTGCCTGGACACCCCACGCGCTGGTCGGTACGGCCGCGTTCTTCGCGGCAGTCGTGGGCCTCACCTCCGTGAGCTCCTCCGGACCGTGGTTCGTGATGCAGGCCGTCATGATCGCGCTGCTCCCGGCGGCCACGGTGCTGATGACGCTCGTCCGGCCGGCCGGTGCGTTCTGGGCCTCTCTGGTGGTCACCCCGTTCGCGGCGGCCGTCGGCCGCGACTCCTGGCCCTGGACGTCGAGCACTCTGGTCTCGCACCTGACGGTGATGGTGGTGGTCACGGCCCGGACCCGGCCCCGTACCGCCGCCTGGATGTGGGTGATCAGCGGGCTGTTCGGCACCCTGCTGGACAACGTCGGCGGCTGGCAGCTCTCCTCCACCACCGGCCCCTTCTCCGTCTTCTCCGCCGTCGCGCTGCTGCTGGTCGCCGTGGTACAGATCCGCCGTGACGCGGAGCGCGAGGTCACCGTGCAGCGCACGGTGACCGCCGTCGAACGCGACCGGCGCACTCAGCTGGAGGAGCGCACCACCATCGCCCGGGAACTCCACGACGTGGTCGCCCATCACATGTCGGTCGTCGCGATCCAGGCCGAGGCCGCTCCGTACCGGGTGGAGAACCCGCCGCCCGAACTGGAGCAGGCGTTCGCCACGATCCGCGAGAACGCGGTCTCCGCCCTCACCGAACTGCGCCGGGTCCTCGGCGTCGTCCGTGCCGACGACGAGCGCCTGCCGGACGCCCCGCAGCCCACCCTCGCCCAGCTCGACGGGCTCCTCACCAATGTGCGCGAGGCGGGGCTGGAGACCGAGAAGACGGTCACCGGAGCGATACGTGAACTCCCGCCGGGCGTCGAGCTCTCCGCGTACCGGATCATTCAGGAGGCGCTCAGCAACACGCTGCGGCATGCGCCGGGTGCGACCGCGAAGGTGGAGATCGGTTATGTGCTGGCTGGGTTGGGGCTGCGGGTCGTGAACGGGCCGCCGACCGCTCTGGTGAAACCCTCGCAGGGGGCCGGGCACGGGATCACCGGGATGCGGGAGCGGGTCACGATGCTGAACGGCACGATGACGGCCGGGGCGACCGAGGAAGGCGGCTACGAGATCGCCGCGTTTATCCCGGTACCGCTCGATCCCGAGCCGGGCGCGGCGCATGAGGCGGATGAGACGGCACGTGCGACGGGTGCGGCAGAGGCCGCACGCAAGGCGAGCGTGCCAGAGACGGTGCACAGGACGCGGACGGCAGAGGGGGCGCGGATGGTACAGGCGGACGAGGCGGACCAGGTGGAAGCCACGGACCAGGCGGACCAGGCGGACCATGTGGAGGCTGTGGACTGGGCGAAGGCTGCGGACCGGGCGGACCAGGCGCACCAGGTGGAGGCTGCGGACCAGACGCACCGGGTGGAAGCCGTGGATCGGGAGGGCAGGGCAGAAGGCGAAGAACAGGCGGAAGACCTGAGTCGGGTTGATCCGGCGGACCGGCCGGGCCGGGCGGACCTGGCGGGTCGGGCATGACCCCGGTTCCCGCTTCCGCATCCGCCTCCGCCCCGTCCATCCGAGTGCTGATCGTGGACGACCAGATGATGGTCCGCGAGGGCTTCTCGGTCCTGCTCAATGCCATGCCGGGAATCGAAGTCGTCGGCGAGGCGGTCGACGGCCGACAGGCCATCGCGCAGGTCGCGGCGCTGCGTCCCGATGTGGTGCTGATGGACATCCGGATGCCGGAACTCAACGGTATCGAGGCCACCCGCGAGATTGTCGCCGCCGACGCGGACGCCAAGATACTGGTGCTGACCACGTTCGATCTGGACGAGTACGTGTACCAGGCGCTGCGCGCGGGGGCGTCCGGCTTCCTGCTGAAGGACGCCTCCGCGCGCCAGCTCGCGGAGGGCGTTCGGGTGGTGGCCGCCGGTGAGGCGCTGCTCGCCCCGACCGTCACCAAGCGACTGATCAACGAGTTCTCCAAGCTCGCCGATGTCCCGCGCCCGCCCGCCTACGCTCGGATCGGAGACCTCACGGAACGTGAGACGGAGGTCCTTGTCCTCATCGCCCAGGGCCGGTCGAACGCGGAGATCGCCTCGCACCTGGTGGTCGCCGAGTCCACCATCAAGACGCATGTCAGCCGCATCCTGGTGAAGCTGGGGCTGCGCGACCGCACCCAGGCCGCCGTCTTCGCCTACGAGGCGAGGCTGGTCACGCCCTCCTGATCTTCTCGCCCCGCCCGTCCGCCTGACGCTCTCGTCCCGCCTGTCCGCCTGACGCTCTCGTCCTGCCCGTCCACCCGGCGCTCCCGTCCCGCCTGGCGGGCGCCCGGCCTTTCCGCTCCGAAGCGGGTACGGGGCGGGAACGGTCAGGGGCGGGGTGGAGGCGGCCCAGGGACCGGTGCGGATGGGCGGGTCGACCGGGCACGGGGCTGGTCGGCGGTGACCTTGGCCGGTTAGCGTCCGTATATGTGCCCGTCTTCCCCTTCCGCGGCCGATGTTCCCCTCCGGTCGTCCGAGCCCTCCGGCTCCCGCGCGTCCTTTGACCCCTGGTCACCGGCGTTCGTCGCCGACCCGTACCCGGCCTACGCCGCATTGCGGGCGGCCGGACGGGCGCACTATTTCGAGCCAAGCGACCAGTGGCTCGTCCCGCATCACGCAGATGTGTCGGCACTGCTGCGCGACCGTCGTCTCGGTCGTACGTATCTGCACCGCTTCACCCACGAGGAGTTCGGCCGCACCGCCCCGCCCGCCGAGCACGAGCCCTTCCACACCCTCAACGGACAGGGGCTCCTCGACCTGGAGGCACCCGACCACACGCGGATCCGGCGCCTGGTCTCCAAGGCGTTCACTCCGCGCACGGTCGAGCGGCTCGTCCCGACGGTTCGGCGGCTCGCAGCCGAACTGGTCGACTCGTTCGTCGAGGCGGGCGGTGGCGATCTGCTGACGGCGGTCGCCGAACCGCTGCCCGTGGCCGTCATAGCCGAGATGCTCGGTATCCCGGAGTCCGACCGTGCCCCGCTGCGCCCCTGGTCGGCGGCGATCTGCGGAATGTTCGAGCTGAACCCGTCCGAGGACACCGCCCGTGCGGCCGTACGCGCCTCGCTCGACTTCTCCGCGTACCTGCGTGAACTGATCAAGGAACGACGTAAGAACCCCGGCACGGATCTCATCTCCGCGCTCATCGCCGCCCATGACGAGGGGGAGCGGCTGAGCGAACAGGAGATGATCTCCACCTGTGTACTGCTGCTCAACGCCGGGCACGAGGCGACCGTCAACACCACCGTGAACGGCTGGTGGACGCTGCTGCGCCACCCCGAACAGCTCGCCGCCCTGCGCGCCGACCACGGACTGCTGCCGACGGCGATCGAGGAACTGATGCGGTACGACACCCCGCTCCAGATGTTCGAGCGTTGGGTCCTCGATGACATCGAGATCGACGGCACGGTCATCCCGCGCGGCTCCGAGGTGGCCCTGCTCTTCGGCTCCGCCAACCGTGACCCCGCCCGCTTCGAGGCTCCGGACACCCTGGACCTGAGCCGCCGCGAGAACCCGCACATCACCTTCGGTGCGGGCATCCACTTCTGCCTCGGCGCCCCGCTGGCCCGGGTCGAACTCGCCGCATCCTTCGGTGAGTTGCTGCGACGGGCCCCGGGCCTCCGGCTGGTGGCCGAGCCAGAATGGAACCCGGGCTACGTGATCAGGGGGCCGAAGGAACTCCGTGTCGAGCTCTGAGCGAAGCGGTCGAGCTCTGACCGAAGCGAAGGCTGAAGGGGGACAGGGGGCCGGGCCCTGCGCCGCGCCCCGGCTCCCCGGGCCCGCCCCCGGGCTCGGTCCCCCGGCTCATGCGGCCGGACCCGGCCCCGGGCTCAGCGCCTCTGAGCTCAGCGCTCCCGGGCTCAGCGCTCCCGGGCTCAGCGCCCCTGGGCTCAGCGCCCCTGGGCTCAGCGCCCCTGGGCTCAGGAGCCGTGGCCCTGCGGATTTGGTCCGGTGGAGGGGGCAGGACGGCCCACCGCTCAGCACCCGGGACCGCAGAGCGGTGGGCCGGCCAGCACGTCGAAGGCCAGCCCGAAGGCCACGAGCCCCGCGAGGGCTGCCGCCGCCCCGAGGGCCGACCGCCACTTTCCTCGCAGGAGGGCGAAGAGCGCGATCCCGGTCGCGATGCCGCCGAGCACCATGACGGGAAGCCCGAGCCAGAGGACGTTCCACTCCGACTCCCCCTCGAAGCCGCCGAAGATGCCGCGTCGGCCATAGGGGGTCCAAGCGAGCACGCCGGCCGTCCCACCGACGGCGACGACCAGACAGCCGACGATCCCTCGAATGGCCTCGCTGCGGTTCTCCATGACCGACGTGACGCGGGCGGGCCATGGGACGGTTGCCACGAGGCCCGCCCGTATCACCGCTTCTCCCCTTTGACCTTCGCTTCTTCTTTTCTTCTTAGAGCTTCGCTTCTTCGCCGCGTCATCTCATCGTCGGTTCACCGCTTCGCCTCTTGTCGTCCTCGTCGCTTGTCGTCTCGCCTCCTGCCGCCTCGCCTCCTGCCGCCTCGCCTCCCGCCGTCTCGTTGCTTGTCATCTCGTGTCGCTTCGTCGTTTCTTGACAACGTTTGCCACCTGATCAGGTCAGGACATCGCGTCGTCGCAGCGCCACCATCCCGGCGACCACCAGTGCCACCGCGACCGCTGTCAGTGCGAGCACAGGGCCCCACTCCATCCCCGTGCCCCCTGGCAGTTTCGGCAGATGGGTGAACGGCGACGCGTCCATCAACGGTTGCGGCAGATCCAGAGCGGGCCCGATCCACCCCAGCGCCAGACATACCCCCGTCACGCCCCAGGACGCCGCTGCGGCCTTCGGGAGCGCCCCGTACAGCAGGACCGCGACGCCACCCAGCAACCAGATCGCGGGCACCTGCACCAGTGACGCCCCCAGCACCGCTGGGAGGTCGTGGCCGTATCCGGCGGACAGGCCGAGGCCACCCACCACCATGATCAGCACCGCGCCGCCGAACGCGACCCCCAGGTGCCCCGCCGCCCACCGCAGTCGGCTCACCCCGCACGCCAGCACCGGCTCGGCGCGACCGGCCGTCTCCTCGCTGTGCAGCCGCAGTACCGAGGCCACGACGTACAGCGCGGCGACCATGCCGAGCATGGAGACCATCGCCGCGAGGAACGCGTCGGTCAGCCCGGACTGCCCGCCCATCCGCTCGAAGATCTCCCGTGCCTTCGGGTTGTCACCGACCAGGTCCGCCGCGCCATCGGCCAGCCCGCCGAAAACCACACCGACGACGGCGAACGACAGCGTCCACCCGATCAGCGCGCCCCGCTGGAGCCGCAGCGCGAGTCCGGACGCCGACGATATCCGCCCCCGCACGGGCCCCGGCCGGGCCGCCAGAAAGCTCATACCGACATCCCGCCTCCCCGCCAGGGCGTACGCGAGGACGGCCTGGACCGCGATCGCGGTCGCCATGATGAGCAGCACCCACCAGCGTGTTCCGGCGTACGCCCGCACGTTCTCCGCCCAGCCGAGTGGGGAGAGCCAGGTCAGGACGGACGAACCGTCGTCCGTCGCCGCGTCGCCCGCCGCCTTCAGGACGAATGCGGCACCGATCACCGCCGCCGTGAGCCCCTTCGCGAGCCGTGCGCTCTCGGTGAACTGCGCCGCCGCCGCGGCCGTGCAGGCGAACAGCACACCCGTCCCGGCGACCGCCGTGGCGAGTGCCACCGCACCCGCGCCGCCCGCCCCGGATCCGGCCATGCCGGCCGCGATGACCAGCGACATGGCGGCGTTGGCGATCAACGCGGTGAGGAGTGCGGCGGTCAGCGGCGCGCGGCGCCCCACCATCGCGGAGGAGAGCATCTCCTGACGACCGGTCTCCTCTTCCTCGCGGGTGTGCCGCACGACGATGATCAGGCTCATCACGGCCGCCAGCGTCCCGGCGAAGCAGACCATCCGCCAACTGACGAGACCGCCGACGGAGTCGGCGAAGACCGGTCCGTACAGCGCCCGGAGGGAGCTGTTGCCGTTCATCGACGCGGCCAGTGCGGCACGTTGGGCAGGGGTGTCGTACAGCGAGGCGAAGGACGTGGCGACGGCGGAGAAGGAACCGCCGAGCAGGAGCACCCACAACGGCAGCATGATCCGGTCGCGTCGCAATGCGAGCCGCAGCAGCGTTCCGGTACCGGCGAACTGCCGGGCCGCGGTTCTGGTCCGGGGCCCCGCGTCGGCCGGGGTGGTCATGGTCGCGGCAGTCATCGATCGGTCACCTCCGCGCCTTCGCCGCTTTCCGGCCCGCTCTGGTCGGCGTGCGGTCCGCGGACGCCGCTCTCCCTGTGCGATGTGTCCGCCGGGCGGGGCGCCGCCGCGTGCCGTGAACCCCCGGCATCCGGAGGGGCCGTCGTGTAATGGCGGAGGAAGAGCTCCTCCAATGTGGGCGGCGTGCTGGTCAGGATCCGGACACCCGATGCGGAGAGCTTCCTGAGCACCGCGTCCAGCTTGTCCGTGTCGACCTGGAGCGTCACGCGCAGGCCCTGTATCCGCAGGTCGTGGACGCCGGGAAGGTGCGCGAGCCCGTCGGGCGCGTTGGCCAGTTCGGCGCTGATGTTCGTGCGGGTCAGATGCCGCATGTCCGCCAGCGAACCTGTCTCGACCGTCTGTCCCTGGCGGATGATGCTGACCCGATCGCAGAGCGTCTCCACCTCGCTGAGGATGTGGCTGGAGAGCAGAATCGTCCGGCCGCGCGCGCGCTCCTCGGCGACGCACTCCTGGAAGACCTCCTCCATCAGCGGATCGAGGCCGCTGGTCGGCTCGTCGAGGATCAGCAGATCCACATCGGAGGCGAAGGCGGCGACGAGAGCGACCTTCTGCCGATTCCCCTTGGAGTACGTGCGCCCCTTCTTCGTCGGGTCGAGTTCGAACCGCTCGATCAGCTCGGCGCGTCTGCTCCGGTCGAGGCCGCCGCGCAGCCGCCCGTACAGATCGATCACCTCGCCGCCCGACAGGTTGCGCCACAGCGTGACGTCACCCGGGACGTACGCCACTCTCCGATGCAGCTCCACCGCGTCGTTCCACGGATCGCGGCCCAGCAGCCGGGCGGTGCCGGAGTCGGGCCGCAGCAGCCCCAGCAGGACCCGGATGGTGGTGGACTTCCCCGAGCCGTTGGGACCGAGGAAGCCATGGACCTCACCGGTCTCGACCGTGAGGCCGAGGCCGTCCAGCGCGCGCGTCCGGCCGAACGACTTGTGCAGCTCGGCCACCCTGATTGCCTGCGTCATGTTTTTGAACGTACGCTACTTTCACAAATTTGTGAAGTTAAGGAAGTGTATAAAGTTGGGGGCAGGAGCCGCGGCGGGACCGGAGGAGCGGTGGGGCCGAAGCGGCAGGGGAGAGAACGGGCGATGGCTGGCGAAATCGAACAAACAGAACGCGAACAAACCGAACGTATAGAGCAGGTCGGCCAGGTCGGCCAGGCCGAACGGAGCGAGGGTGCCGAGCGGGATGTGGAGGCCGTGTCCCGGTTCGTCGAACGGTTCGCGTCCGATTTGACGGACGCGGGGATGCAGCGGATGGCGTCCCGCGTCTTCGCGGCGCTCCTCGCGGACGACGAGGGGGCGATGACGTCCGCCGAGCTCGCCCTGGCACTGCAGATCAGCCCCGCCGCGGTGTCCGGCGCGGTCAACTACCTCACGCAGGTCAGCATGGTCGGCCGGGAGCGCGAGCCGGGCTCGCGGCGCGACCGCTACCGCGTGCACAACGAGCTCTGGTACACCACCTTCGCCAACCGCGACCGGCTGCTCACCCGCTGGGAGAACACCCTGAACGAAGGCGTCCACACCCTGGGTGAGCGCACCCCGGCCGGGGCCAGACTCGCCGAGAGCGCGGCGTTCTTCGAGTTCATGCAGGCGGAGCTGGCCGGGATGCTGGACCGCTGGCGCGAGTATCGCAAGACGCTCGACCTGTCGACCGCCGACAGGGACCAGGAACCCTGACGGGGTGCACCCCGGCCCCGTGCTGGGGTGCACCCCGGATCCGGCTACCCCTCAGCCTCGGCCCGAGGCCGGGCCGCCGGGAGTATCAGTCCCCAGGCCCCCGCCCGTACCGTCCACGTGCGTGTCCGGACCGGGCCGCCGATCTGTACGTCCGCCCGGTAGCGGAAGTCCGCGCCCGAGACCGTCACCGCCTTCGCCTCCGCGGTGACCGGGTCGGCCGCCGGAGGGCGTATCACCACCTCCGCGAGACCGTCGTCGCCGCGCGAGGTGACCGTCACGGACTCGACCGGTCGGTCCAGGTCGTTCAGCAGGACGCCGTCCGCCTCGACCCGCAGCCGGCGTGTGGAGGGCGGGTCCGGGGGTTTCGAGGGGGTCGGGCGCACCAGGGAGCGGACCAGCGAGCGGCAGGTGTCCCACACCGTCGTGGCCCCGGTCGGGACGGCCGCCGCATCCGGCGGCGCGCTCCACCCCGGAGCACGGCCCGGGACGTGGCCCGGCGTGCGGTCCGGTCCATGGGCCGGGATGTGCAGAGCACCCAGTACGAGGCCGTCGCTGTCGTCGACCAGCAGGTCGAGCTTGCGCACGGCACCGTCCAGGGCGGTGCGCGCCGCCGCCACCGCGCCCCGCGGCACGCCGAGTGAGTGAGCGAGTTCCAGATCGTCCGCGGCGCCGACCGGGATCAACGCGAGCGACTTCCCGGCCGGCTCCCGTTCGCGGTGGAGCAGGGCCACCGCCCTGCGCAGCGCGTGGTCGTCGCCGACCACCACCGGGCGCCGAACACCCCGGCGGGACAAGGCCCGTGCGAATTCCTCAGGTCCTTCGGGCAGGCAGATCTTGGCATGCGAACCGGCGCTGAGCACGTCCTTCGCGATGCGAACGGACTCGCCGTCGGTCCGGCGAGCCGCCGGATCGATGACCACCAGCAGTTGGTGCGCACCGTCGCCGGGGGGCTGGGCAGCCGACACCTCGGTCCTTCCTCGGGTAGCATCTTGGTGCAAGAGCCCCTTGCGCTATTGCGCCAGGGGCTTCGTCTATTCCGGGGCACCCGGTTCAACGGTTCAGGCCATGCCGTACATCGTCGTACGTTCCGTACGACATTCATGTACGCCCCCTGACCTTGGACATGCCCCGCCCGGAAGGGGTGTACGCCTGTGCCCGCACTTGTGCTGCTCGGCGCTCAGTGGGGTGACGAGGGCAAGGGAAAGGCCACCGATCTACTCGGTGGTTCCGTGGATTATGTGGTGCGCTACCAGGGCGGCAACAACGCCGGCCACACGGTGGTCGTCGGTGACCAGAAGTACGCACTTCATCTCCTCCCCTCCGGGATCCTGTCGCCGGGGTGCACCCCGGTCATCGGGAACGGTGTCGTCGTCGACCCGGCGGTCCTGCTCTCCGAGCTGAGCGGGCTGAACGAGCGTGGCGTGGACACGTCCAAGCTGCTGATCAGCGGTAATGCCCATTTGATCACCCCGTACAACGTCACGATCGACAAGGTGACGGAACGGTTCCTCGGCAAGCGCCGGATCGGCACGACCGGGCGCGGAATCGGGCCGACGTACGCCGACAAGATCAACCGCGTGGGCATCCGCGTCCAGGACCTCTATGACGAGTCGATCCTGGAGCAGAAGGTCGAGGCGGCCCTGGAGCAGAAGAACCAGCTCCTGGCCAAGGTCTTCAACCGGCGCGCCATCGAGCCCGGCAAGATCGTGGAGGAGATGCTCCAGTACGCGGAGCAGATCAAGCCCTACATCGCCGACACGACGCTGATCCTGAACAACGCCATCGACGAGGGCAAGGTCGTCCTGTTCGAGGGCGGTCAGGGCACGCTGCTCGACGTCGACCACGGCACGTACCCCTTCGTCACCTCGTCGAACCCGACGGCGGGCGGTGCCTGCACCGGTGCGGGCGTGGGCCCGACGAAGATCAGCCGGGTCATCGGCATCCTCAAGGCGTACACCACCCGCGTCGGTGCGGGCCCGTTCCCGACCGAGCTGTTCGACGAGGACGGCGAGGCGCTGCGCCGGATCGGCGGCGAGCGCGGGGTCACCACCGGCCGTGACCGTCGCTGCGGCTGGTTCGACGCGGTGATCGCGCGGTACGCGACCCGGGTCAACGGTCTCACCGACTTCTTCCTCACCAAGCTGGACGTGCTGACCGGCTGGGAGCAGATCCCGGTCTGCGTCGCGTACGAGATCGACGGCAAGCGGGTCGAGGAACTGCCGTACAGTCAGACCGACTTCCACCACGCGAAGCCGGTCTACGAGATGCTGCCGGGCTGGTCGGAGGACATCACGGAGGCCAAGACCTTCGCCGACCTGCCGAAGAACGCGCAGTCGTACGTGAAGGCGCTGGAGGAGATGTCCGGCGCCCCGATCTCCGCGATCGGTGTCGGCCCCGGCCGCACCGAGACCATCGAGATCAACTCCTTCCTGTAGGGCTCCCCGCGGGAAGCAGCGTGCGTGGCGAGGGGCCGGAACCGCGTGTTCCGGCCCCTTGTGCGCGTCCCGGACCCGGCGCTGGAATACCTTGCGGGTGCCGGAGTCGGCGCTCCGGCTGGCCAGGATGACGGGCAGGTCGGGACCGCCGTGGGCCTTCCGGTTGCGGATGTCGCCCCGATAGATCCTCCGGATGGCGTCGAGGGCCAGGTTCTTCAGCGGTACGCGGTCGCTGACGACGAGCCGGAAGAGCGGGACGGCGACCCTGTTCTCGCGGAATTCCGGGAAACCGTCCGGTCCGGGCCCGTCGGAGAAGGCGATCAGCGCGGGTGAACCGGACTTCCCTGCCTTCGCCCCGCGGTTGGCCGGCTCCCGTACGCCCGCGGTGCTGCCGTGCGGGTCGACGGAGATGTCGGAGCCCTCGCAGCCCTTCTCGTACTTGTCCGCCGTGCGTGTCCGTGGTCCGCGTCCTGCCCGGTTCCCTGGTCTGGCCGATTCCGGCCGTCCGAAAACGAGGGAGTTGGTCTAGACCTTGACAGGTTCGCGTCGGCAGGACTTGAGTGACGGCAACGTGCAGACGGTTCGCCGACGCGCTCGGCGCGCCCCTCGGAGGAGTGTGAAGCGCTGAAACGCATCAAGAGTCTTCTGGCCGTGCTGGGAGCCGTCGCCGCGACGGTGGTGTTCCTCCCCGCGTCCGCAGCGGCCTCGGCGCCCGCCGCCTCGGCTTCCGTGCCCGCCGCTTCCGTTTCCGCGTTTTCCGTCTTCCCGGTTTCCGTCTCCGCGTCCGGCCCCGTCGGGCAGAACGCGAACGCGTCGTGTGCGCCCGTGTGGAGTGCCTCGACCGCGTACGCCGCAGGTGGCGCCGTCTCGCATCACGGGCGCAACTGGACGGCCAAGTGGTGGACGCGGAACGAGAATCCGGGCGCCACCACCGTATGGGCCGATCAGGGCGCCTGTACGGGAGGCGTGTCCGACTTCGTCATCAGCGAGGAACAGTTCGACCGGATCTTCCCGGACCGGGACCCCTTCTACACGTACCAGGGCCTGATCGACGCCCTGCACGCCTACCCGCGCTTCGCGAACACCGGAACACCGGAGACGCGTGCCCGGGAGGCCGCGGCGTTCCTGACCCACGCCGACTTCGAGTCGGTCGGGCTGCGGTATGTGAAGGAGATCAACGAGGCCAACTACTGGCGCAAATGCGACTACAGCATGCCCTACGGCTGCCCGGCCGGTCAGGCCGCGTACTACGGCCGCGGCCCGATCATGTTCAGCTGGAACTTCAACTACAAGACCGCGGGCGACGCACTCGGTCTCGACCTGCTCAACGACCCCTGGCTGGTCGAGCGGGATCCGTCCGTCGCCTGGCGCACGGCCCTCTGGTACTGGAACACCCAGAACGGCCCCGGCACCATGACCTCGCACGATGCCATGGTCGGCGGCGCGGGCTTCGGCGAGACGATCCGCTCGTTGAACGGGGCCCTGGAGTGCGATGGCGGCAACCCCGACTCGGTCGCGGCACGGGTCGCGGCGTATGAGCGGATCACCGGCATCCTCGGTACGGCGCCGGGCTCCCGGCTGTCCTGCTGACTGCGACTGACCGCCACCGTCGTCACCACTGACTGCGACGGCTACCGCGACCGGCCGTCACCGCGACGGCAACTGCGATCGCGTTCCGCATGCTGGACGGGCCCGGAGGTTTCTCCTCCGGGCCCGTCGGTTCTTTCCGGCCACGATCCAGACCAAGTCCTTCCAACCTTTTCCCTGTTGAAGGCGGGTGGGGCTGGAACGGTGCGCTGTCAACCGGGCCCGGAGGTGCGGGGACGGGAAGATTTCACAGGCTGGTCTAGACCTTGACGGTCTGGGCCGGTGGCGCTTGAGTAACCGTCATCCCCCCATGGCGGCGCACCGTCTTGCTACGGTGCGCCGCGCCGAAGGAGTGATCACGTGATCAAACGCGTCATGGGCCTGTTCGCCGCGCTGGGCGCGGTCGTCGCCATGGTCGTGGCTCTCCCGGCCACCACCGCCGCCGCGGCGGCTGACTGCGCGGCCCCCTGGAGCCCCTCGTCCGTCTACACCGGTGGCGGAACGGTCTCCCACAACGGGCACAACTGGACCGCCAAGTGGTGGACCCAGAACGAGGCCCCCGGAAGCTCCGATGTCTGGGCCGACCAGGGAAGTTGCGGTAGTGGCGGTGGCGGTACGGACCCGGGCGATCCGTCCGGATTCGTCGTCAGCGAGGCGCAGTTCAACCAGATGTTCCCGAACCGGAACTCCTTCTACACGTACAGCGGTCTCACCGCCGCGCTGAGCGCCTACCCGGGCTTCGCGAACACCGGGAGCGACACCGTCAAGCGCCAGGAGGCGGCGGCGTTCCTCGCCAACGTCAGCCACGAGACGGGCGGCCTCGTGTACGTGGTCGAGCAGAACACGTCGAACTACCCCCACTACTGCGACAGCAGCCAGCCCTACGGCTGCCCGGCCGGTCAGGCCGCGTACTACGGCCGCGGCCCGATCCAGCTCAGCTGGAACTTCAACTACAAGGCCGCCGGTGACGCCCTCGGCATCGATCTGCTGCGCAACCCGTACCTGGTCGAGCAGGACGCGTCGGTCGCCTGGAAGACCGGCCTCTGGTACTGGAACACCCAGAACGGACCGGGCACCATGACCGCCCACCAGGCCATGGTGAACGGCGCCGGATTCGGCGAGACCATCCGGTCCATCAACGGATCCCTCGAATGCAACGGCGGCAACCCCGCCCAGGTCCAGAGCCGCATCGACCGTTACAAGGCGTTCGCGCAGATCCTCGGAACCACCCCCGGCAACAACCTGAGTTGCTGACGTCGGTGGTCCTGCCCGGGCCGGTGGTGGTGCCGGTGGGCGGATTCCGCACCCGTACGTGACGCGGGGGCGTGCCCGGCTCGGCCGGACACGCCCCCGTTCGCATGTCCCCGTTCCGGTTTCGGGGAGGGGCATTTGGGGTGGGGTCAGAAGGCGGCTGACTCGCCCGCGATCTCCAGGGCGCGGAGGGCCAGCCACAGGTCGTAACGGGCGCTGGGTGCCTGGAGCAGTGAGCGCTGAAACACTGATTCGAGACGCATGAGGCGTTTACGCGCGCCTGGTACGGAGATCCCCAACGCGGCGGCCGTCTGCGCAAGCTGGGCCTCGCAGCCCAGCCAGACGCGGAGGGTGGCGCGGGGGTCGGCGGTGCTCCGGGAGCCGTTCGACTCCACGAGCGGGCGCAACTGGTGCATCGCCCATTCCCGGACGGCCGGGCCGCGCAGGATGTGGTCCAACCGTTGTGACGGAGCGGGCACCGGCACCGTCTCGCCCCGGCCGACCGGCTTGTGCGGCGCGTCCCGCTCTTTCCGCTCGTCCTGCTCTTCCTGTCCCGTCGGCCTGCTTTGGCCGGCCTGGCTGTCCTGGCCGCCCTGGTCACCCCGGCCGTTCGGGTCTGGTGTCCGGGGCGTGTGGGACACATGGGGTGTGCGGTCGGTGCGGGGTGCGGTGGGCGTGGCGCGGATACGCAGGGCGAGATCGAGGGCGGCCTGGTCGGCGAGCCGGTTCAGGTCGAGGCCCAGCAGTTCACCGATCAGTCGCAGTCGCGCCGCGAGGGTGTTCCGGTGGATCTTCAGATGCTGGGTGGCGTGCGAGGAGAAGGAGAGCCAGGAGGAGAGCGTCGCCGTGAGCTCCTGACTTCCCGGGTCGTGGCTGCGGCGCGGCACATGGGTGAGCAGCGGGTTCAAAAGCGCGTCCGCCCACCGCGCACCGGCCGTGCCGACGACCAGGGCCGCCTCCGGCGCCGCCCCGAACCGGGCGTGCCGGGAGGGCAGCCCACGGGCCACGGCCAGGGCGTGGAACGCCTGACGGTACCCGGTCGCCGTGTCGGACAGCGGTACGTCCTCGCTCGCCCCGACGACGCATTCGTCCACGGCGTCGGCGACCCGGCGCCCGACCGGAGGGTCGGCCGAGTCCGGACCGGCCGGCACGACCAGGATCAGATGGCGCGCGTACACCGGGCACCGCACGATCCAGGACCTGCCGCCGGAGATCTCCGCGCAGACCCGGGCCACCTCGCCACGGCGGCCCACGGGGCACTCCACGACGCACACCCTCACCGGGTCGGGTAGTTCGGGCTTCAGCGCCCCCGCGACCTGATGCGCGATGGAGAGCTGGCCGGTCATGAGCAGGTGCAGCACCGCCTCGCGGCTGCGGGACTCCGCCAGCTCGACGCGGCGGCGGCTGCGTTCCACGGTCTCCGCCGCCCAGCACATGGCGAGCGGCACGGCGACATCGGAGACCAGCGTGGCGAGCCCGTCCGGCAGCGGGCGCGGAGCGACGACGGCCAGAAGTGGGGCGAGGGTGTCGGGCGGTCCGTCCAGAGGGAACAGCAGCACGGTGTGCGGTCCCTTGTCGAACGAGAAGGAGCGCGCGCCGAGCGATGCCAGCTCCTTGGCGCCGTCGGTCGCCAGCGTGGCGGCCTCGGCGGCCCACGCGTCGGTTCCGGCGGCTGGTCCGTCGGCTCCGGAGGGGTCGGCGTCGGCGCCGCCTCCGGCTGCTGGGCCGCCGGTTCGGTGCGGCGGTTTGCCTGCTTTGGGAAGGGGTGTGCCGATTCCAGCGGGCGCGCTGTCAAGTCCAGTGGACCGTGTGCCGGTTGTGGCGGGTGGTCTGCCGGTTCCAGCGGATGGTGTGCCCGTCCTCGTCTCCGACCGGCCGGCCGTCTCCGCGGCGGTGCCGTTCTGCCCTCGGGTCGCGCCGTGCAGGACGTCGCCGCCCGCGTCGAGCAGACCGGCCCAGCCCTCGGCGCGGCCGGACAACCAGCGCAGAAGTTCCCGCGATCCACCGGTCCGGGCCAGCCGGTACATCTTCAGTACGTCGTCGGCCCGTTGCCGCCCGTGCACCCGTCCTCCGCTCATCGAGCCGCCGTGCTCCCGTGCTCCCGTGTTCCGGGGCTTTCACGTCCAGGCGCCCTTGCCTTCGCGCTCTTGCTGCCCCGAGCCGCCGCGCTCGCCGAAACCGGAGCGCAACATACCGGTTTCATTGTGCGAACTGATACCTCAGGCGGCCCACGCAGTGCGAATTGAAGCTTTCTGTCGTCTACCCGACGCTTTAGAGTCCGAACACGGTTGCGGCGCCTTTCGGGGGGAAGTGCACGGGGGCGACGGCAGCGGCTCACGGGGGTGGCCGCTGTCGTCGGCCGCAACCGTTCTTTCTCTTTCGCTCTCCTCCTGTTTTGTCCTTTTCTGGCCATCTTTGGCTTTTGTTGGTCTGCTTTTACCTCTTATCGGCGGCGGTGTCGGTACTTCGCTGATCGTTGTCAGTGGTGGTCTTTAGGGTCTCCTCACGACCAGGACCGTGAGCGGAGCCGACCGGGAGAGACCATCGCCATGGAATTCCGTATTGACTGCAGGGAACTGACCGACGCCGTGATCTGGGCGGCCCGGGTGCTTCCGGCTCGTTCGACCGTTCCGGTGCTGGGTGGGCTGCTGCTGAAGGCGGAGGGGAACCGACTGCGCATCTCGGGACTCGACTACGAGGCGTCTGCGTGCATCGAGGTGGACGCGGAGGTCCTGCGCCCCGGACAGGTGCTGGTCATGGGCCGGCGGTTGGTGGATGTGGGCCGGGTGCTGCCCGACGGCGTGGTGGAGTGCGCGATCGAGGGGGCGCGGTTCTCCCTGACGGGCGGTGATGCCCGGTTCGGGCTCTCGATACTGCCGCTCGACGACTATCCGGCGTTGCCCGACCTGCCCGCGGTGCTCGGCCAGGTGGACGCGGAGGAGTTCGCCGGGGCGGTCGCCCAGGTGTCGGCGGCGGCGGGCTGGGACGACGCGCTGCCGACGCTGACCGGTGTGCGGCTGGCACTCGACGGCGACAGGATGACGCTCGCCGCGACGGACCGTTACCGGTTCGCGGTGCGCACGATTCCGTGGAAGCCCGAGGTGGAGGACGTCTCGGCGGATGTGCTGGTGTCCGCCCGCAGACTGTCCGAGATCACCCGCTCCTTCGGCCGGTCCGAGGCGTGCCGGATAGCTCTGGACGGCGGTTCCGTCGGCTTCGAGCAGAGTGGTATGCGGACGACGGTGCGGCTGCTCGACGGCCGGCTCCCGCACCATGACAAGCTGTTCGCGATGACGGACCCGGTCCGCGCGGTTCTGGACTGGGCGGAGCTGACGGCAGCGGCCAGACGGGTCGGCGTGGTCGCGGAGGGCGGCAGCCCGTTGCAACTGACGTTCTCGGGCGGCTCGGTGCTGCTTCAGGCGGGGTACGAGGACGACGTGGCCTCTCAGCGTCTGGACGCCGAGCTCATAGGCGCCGATGAGATGACGGTCGCGTTCGATCCGGTGTATTTGTCGGACGCGCTGGGCTCGTTCCGCTCACCGGTGGTCCGACTCGACCTGATGGGCCCGGGACAGCGCGCGATGGTCACCGCCTGGGCATCCCGGGAGGACGCGGTCCGGTCGGAAGCGTCCCCCGACCACCAACATCTCCTGATGTCGGTCAGACCTCTGGTCTAAGGGCTGTCCCGTACCCCGTGGTGGATCGGCGTGTGGCGTCGGCTGTGATGCGGCGCGAGGCGGAGGAGCGCCCGCATACCGGATGTGTGCGCAGGCTCCGCCAGCGCGGTGAGGTGCCCCGGTTGTCGGCGGGCGCCCGCCAGGGATGACGGACGGCCCGTGGGGCAGGGGCTGGGAGGGACGCGGGGCGGCGATCCGTGGGGCGTGGTCTGTTCCCCGTGCGGGAGCGGCCCCCTGCCGTATCCGACGGCGCTGGTGCCGGGAGGAGCACTGACCGGGGGCAGGAGACGTCAGCCGGACCGTGTGTAGGTCAACTGGCCGCTGCCGTCCGTGTTCTCGCGACGCAGCGAACCATCCGGTAGCAGTGTGAGCACGGTCGGTTTGCCCGCCGTGCAGGACGGCATCGGCTCACCGACGACCACCGCGGAGGCACCGACCTCCATCGGGCCGGACGCGGACGGTTCTGCGGCCAGAGCGGCCTCGAAGACGCAGTGGTACGAGCCACCGCCGTCCAGCGGCCCGTCCGCGGTGAGGGTGAGCACGGTCTGGCCGACCGCGCCCTGGCGGATGACGAGTTCCCGGGTCGAACGGCCCGAAGGGCTGTCGATGGCCCCCGCCCAGCTGCCCAGGTAGCCGGAGGGTATGGGGCCGTCGCCGCTCCGCCGGTCGCCGGAGGGCGAACCGTCCGAGGCCGGGGAAGCCGGGATGTCGGGGCCGTTCGCCCCCGCGGAGGTTCCGGCCGATGGCGGTGACACGGTGGCGGAGGGAGCGGGCTTCTGGCCCTTGTCGCTCATCAGCGCGTAGACGGAACCGCCCGCGCCGATCGCGACGAGCACGGCCACCGCGATGAGCGCGATCGTCGCCCCGTTGCCGCGACGGACGGGTTCCGGCGCGGGCTGCGAGGCGGTGGTGTAGAGCGGTCCGTACGGGGGCGTCGCGTCGAACCCGGGCTGCTGGTAGTCGAACCCGGGCTGTTGACAAGGGAGTGACTGCTGCGGATAGCCATGGCCCGCGCCGCTCTGCTGCGTGCCGAACGCGACCTGACCGGGGTGCGGGTGCGCGGGCTGCTGGGGCGGATATCCGTACGCGTGGGAAGGCGGTGCGGGAAGGGGCTCGGGCACGGGGGTGCCGACCATGGTGGGCATCGTATGGACGGCATCGGGCGGGTACGGGGCGGTCCGGTCCGCCGACGCATCCGACGTGACGGAACCATCGGGCGCGGAGGAGGCAAGGGAGGCTGAGGAAACGGGAGAGGCAGGAGAGGTGGAGGAAGCAGGAGAAGCAGCAGAAGTAGGAGAGGCAGGAAGGGCGAGGGAAGCAGAAGAAGCAGAAGGGGCGGGAGGTCCGGAGGTGACCGGAGGGGCCGAGGGGGCGCCGTCCACCGTGGCCGGCAGGTTTGCGGCCAGAGGCTGCTCGGGGTCTTTCTCGGGGTCCTCCTCCGGGTTCTCGGAGTCCAGCAGTTCCACGGCGTGGCGCCCGAGCTGGGCGATGAGCGCGGCCGGGAGCCATGGCTCCGTTGCGTCGTAGTCCGCCAGGCGGTCCAGGATCGCGTCCGTCGACGGGCGGGCGGCGGGATCCTTGTGCAGGCAGTCGCGGACCAGCTCGACGAGATCCACCGGGACGCCGGTCAGATCCGGTTCCTCCTGGGCGATCCGGTACATCTGCGCGTGCGCGCCGCTGTCGGACGCCCCGAACGGAAGTCGGCCGGTCGACGCGTACGCCAGCACCGAGCCGAGGCAGAACACGTCGCACGCCGGGGTCACCCGCTCGCCGCGCACCTGCTCGGGCGACATGAACCCGGGCGAACCGACGAGCGCCCCGGTACGGGTGAGGCCACCGTCGGTGACGGTGTCCAGTGCCCGGGCTATACCGAAGTCGATGACGCGCGGACCATCGATCGTCAGCAGGATGTTGGAGGGCTTCAGGTCGCGGTGCACGAGCCCGGCGGCATGGATGGCGCGGAGCGCGTGGGCGAGCCCGGTCCCCAGGATGTGGACCGAGCGCTGGGGCAGCGGGCCGTACCCGCCCGCCACCGATGCCGCACCCATGACAGGACCCGTTGCCGCGGCGGGACCCGGCCGCCCGGAGACCGTGGCCTGGAGGGAGGGACCCGCGACATAGCCGGTCGCCACCCAGGGCACGGCCGCCTCGGTGTCGGCGTCCAGCACCGGGGCCGTCCAAGCGGAGCCGATCCGGCGCGCCGCCCGTACCTCCCGGCGGAACCGGTCACGGAACTCCTGCCGCTCGGCGAGCTCGCCGCGTACCAGCTTGATCGCGACGGTGCGGCCACGGTCGGAACGGGCCAGATAGACCTGTCCCATCCCACCGGCGCCGAGCCGGCCCAGCAGGCGGTAGCCGTCGATCCGCAGCGGGTCGGCGGGCCCGAGCTTGTCCATGGTGTGCGTCCTCCCCCTGCGGCGAATGCGCCGGAACGCGTTGAGGATAGCGGCGCACGCTGCCGCCCCGAAGGGGCTGGAACCAGGCCCCTTTGGGGGGCAACTCCCCGGTCTCCGGCCGCCCGGCCGCCGGGCTGTTCCCGTCGCCGGTGACCACGTGAACCGGCGGCCGTCACGTGAAGCCGGATCGTGCCGCTCGTGGTCCACGTCGGTCGTGGCCCACGCTGACCGTGGCCACGTCAGCCGGTGCCCGCACTCGTGAACCGGCAGCCGTACTCGTGAACCGGCAGCCGTACACGCGGGCCCGTGCCCGTCACGCGAACCGGCGGGGCCGGATGCCGGGTGCGGCCCGGTGACCCGACGGCCCGGCCGCACAGCGGCGCACCGTTGTCGTGGTGGCGTCGTGCCACCGAGGCCCGAACGTGTCGTGCCGCGACGCGACACCCTGCCCACCAAAGCGCCGCACGCCATACAAGGTGGCCATGTCGGTCCCCTCCCGGCGCATCTACGCTCGCCGCATGACCCCTCATGTCTCGCATGCCCCGCATGTCGATCCCGCCGCAGGAGCGGCCGTGAAGGCCGCAGACCGTGCGCACGTGTTCCACTCCTGGTCCGCCCAGGGCCTCATCGACCCGCTCGCCGTCGCCGGCGCCGAGGGGGCGTACTTCTGGGACTACGACGGCAACCGCTACCTGGACTTCACCAGCGGCCTCGTCTACACCAACATCGGCTACCAGCACCCCACCGTCGTCGCCGCGATCCAGGAGCAGGCGGGCAAACTCGCCACCTTCGCCCCGGCGTTCGCGATCGAGGCGCGCTCCGAGGCCGCACGCCTCATCGCCGAGCGCACCCCCGGCGATCTGGACAAGATCTTCTTCACCAACGGTGGTGCGGAGGCCGTGGAGAACGCCGTCCGGATGGCGCGGCTGCACACCGGGCGCACCAAGGTGCTCTCCGCGTACCGCTCGTACCACGGTGCCACCTCCACCGCGATCAACCTGACCGGCGACCCGCGCCGCTGGCCGTCCGACAGTGGCTCGGCGGGCGTCGTCCACTTCTGGGCACCGTTCCTCTACCGCTCGCCGTTCCACGCCGAGACCGAGGCGGAGGAGTGTGCCCGCGCGCTCCAGCACCTGGAGGACACCCTCGCCTTCGAGGGCCCCGGAACGATCGCCGCGATCATCCTGGAGACGATCCCCGGCACGGCGGGCATCATGACGCCGCCGCCCGGCTACCTGGCCGGCGTCCGCGAGATCTGCGACCGGTACGGCATCGTCTTCGTCCTCGACGAGGTCATGGCCGGCTTCGGGCGCACCGGCAAGTGGTTCGCGGCCGACCACTTCGACGTCGTGCCCGACCTGATGACCTTCGCCAAGGGCGTCAACTCCGGTTACGTACCGCTCGGCGGGGTCGCGATCTCCGCCGAGATCGCCGCCACCTTCGAGACCCGCCCCTACCCGGGTGGACTGACCTACTCCGGTCACCCGCTGGCGTGCGCGGCCGCCGTGGCCACCATCCGTGTGATGGAGGACGAGAAGGTCATCGAGAACGCCGCCCGCATCGGCGAGACGGTGCTCGGCCCCGGGCTGCGCGAGCTCGCCGAGCGGCACCCGTCGGTGGGCGAGGTCCGCGGCCTCGGCGCGTTCTGGGCGCTGGAACTGGTCCGCGACCAGGAGACCCGCGAGCCGCTGGTCCCGTACAACCCGACGCCCGAGGCCAACGCGGCGATGGCGGCCTTCGGCGCGGCGGCGAAGAAGAACGGCCTGTGGCCGTTCATCAACATGAACCGCACGCACGCCGTTCCCGCCTGCAACATCACCGAGGAGGAGGCCAAGGAGGGGCTGGCGGCCCTCGACGCGGCGCTGTCGGTCGCGGACGAGTACACGGTGTAGGCGAGTACTCCGCGACGGTACCCATGTGCGCATGCGGCCGCCCACCCGCGCCACCGGCCCCAGGGGCCGGTGGCGCGGGTGACTTTCAGAGGCCGGTGCGGGGTGCCTTCGGGGCCGTTACCGGGTGCTTTCCGCCACTCGCCCTCCCAGTGCCTCTCCCTCTGCCCGGATCCGGGCACAGCGCCCCTGCCTTAAGGTTGCCGGGAGCGGAAAGCAGGGGAGGGGCACCATGCGCGCGAGCGGAGCTGTGACCCGCAGCACGCTGCGGCAGCAGATCGCGGACGCGCTGCGCGACGAAGTGCTTGCCGGACGATTGCAGCCGAGGCGGGAGTTCACCGTCAAGCAGATCGCCGAACAGTACGGCGTCTCGGCGACACCGGTGCGTGAGGCGCTCTTCGACCTCTCGGCGCAGGGCCTGCTCGAATCCGACCAGCACCGCGGCTTCCGGGTACGCGAGTTCACCGTCGCCGACTACCGGGCGATGGTCGAGGCCCGGACCCTGGTCATCGACGGGGTCATCCGCAGCGTCTTCCAGGGATACGGCCCCGGGCGGTCGGCCGTGAGATCGGCGGTGTACCAGGACGGTCTGGTCTCGGTGCGCCGCAGGGCCCAGGAGGCCGCACGGGCGGCGCAGGGCGGCGACCTGGACATCCTCATCGGCTACGACCTGCGCTTCTGGCGGGAGTTGGGCACCCTCGTCGGCAACGAGTACATCAGCGACTTCCTGCACTGGCTGCGCGTTCAGGCGTGGGTGTTCGCGGTGCCGTATCTGCGCCATGACGCGAGCGCCCGGGACTGGCTCTGGCATGGCCATCCGGAACTCGTCGCGGCGATCACACTCTGCGACGAGGGCGCGGTCCGAGTCGTCATGGAGAGCTACAACGCGCTCTCACTGAGCTGGGCCGACCGGCTCGCGGACGCGAACCGGGTCCCCGGCCGGCCGTGCTCTCCGGCGGGCTGACCACCGTCCGCTCCGCTCAGGGCCCCGGGCACTGTGCGCGACGTGCCGGCCGCATTACGCTGTTCCGACTGTTGTGAATATTTCGATGCGCACCTGCGGGAGAGCGAGACTTCGTGGCCTGTGACCTGTGGCTGGTCCCCCTCGTCGATGTGCTGTGCCACAGCCCCGACAACCCGTTCGCCGAAGAGATCGCCGCCTACGACAAGGTGCTGGGCGAGGCCGGACTGCCGCCCGTCCCCGTGTACGCGTACATGCCGGGCCTGACCGGCGACGTGGCCCCGGTCGCGGCCTTCGACTACGACGCCCTGCACTTCCTGCGCCGCGCCTACCTGCTCCAGCTCAGCGGCCTCGCCGTCACGCCGGTCGACGAACTCGGCGGGGACTACGAGCAGTTGCTGGAGATGTTCGAGGCGACGGCTCGGCAGTCCCATCTGGTCTGGCACTACGACCACGCGGGGGCGTACGTTCCGCTGGACTTCGCCGCCCCGCTCTCCGACGACGACCTGCTCGAGGGTGGCGGGCCCCTCGGATCCAGCCATGGGCTGCTGAGGGAGCTGGAGTTCGTCGCCCCATCCCTCGGCATCGACCCGGCGAACCCGCCGGCCGCTCCACTGCCGCCCATCGCACCGACCGAACTGGAGGAACCGGCAAGCCCGATCCCCTACGACGACAGCCCGTTCGCCCGCGAGCGGCACGTCTGGCTGGGCCTGCACGCGGCCGCCACCCGCAGCCTCGCCCAGGGCTCGATGATCGTCTTCAGCTGACCGTTCGCGGTTGCGGAACCGGCCCTGGTACGGCCTGGCCCGGGCACGGTACAGCCGGCCACGGCGGCCCGGTACGGAACCACGACCGCAGCCCGCGGTGGAGCCTGGAGAAGGAGCCGGAACGGAAACCGGCACCCGGAACGGAAACCGGCATGGAACCGGATCCCGGGACGGAACCAGAGCCCGGAACAGGGCTCTGGGCGGAACCGGAGCCCGGGGCAGGGCTCCGAGCGGGACCGGATCCCGGAACAGCCCCGCGGTGGTGTCACCGCGGGGACTCCGGGGGCCGCTGGCGCGGCATGTTCGGCCGGGCGATCGTCTGCATCGGGAACCGCCCCGGCTGCGTGCCGTGGTCCGTGCGTCCGCCGCTCCCGCTGCCGGACGACAGGGCCTGGAGGCCCATCGGCGTCGGCCCGGCACGGAACTCCACCATCCAGTCCGCCGTCTCGGCCCGGACGAGGTCCGTGACGTCCTCCGAGAACCGCCGCAGCACCCCGAGGCAGCGCTCGGCCGCCTCGCTGGCGGTTCCCTCGGTCGGGCCCAGCACCTCCCGTACGGACTCCGAAGCCCAGTCGAACTGGAGTACCTGCAGGCGCCGCTGCACGGCCTGGGCGGTGGCGAGACTCCTTATCCAGCCCGACGTGAGCCCGAAGTACCGGTCGCACGCCATGCACGCGGCCCCCAGCAGCAACGACAGATAGCCCCACCCCGCGGCCCCGGCGAGCGTCCCGGTGAGGTCGAGCAGGGGCAGGGCGGCGCCCGCGACCGCGCCGACGGCCGTACCGACCCGCAGCGTTCTGGCCGCGCGCCGTTTCCAGATCCGGTCGTTCAGATACCACTCCGCTGTGTGCAGTGCCTCGGCCTCGACCCAGCGATACAGCTCGTCGAGACGTTCCGCGGGTTCACCCCAGTCGCCGAGCGGTAACGGTGTACCGGTCAGGTCCCCGCGCCGGCCCCGCGCGACCCGGCCGCGTACGCCGGAGCCCGAACCGGAGGAGCCGGGCGAGCCGGACGGACCGGACTCGTTGCGTGGTCCTTCGGGCTGCATCTCCGGCTGACTCACCGGGGTACTCCTCTGCGTTCTGCTGGATGACGCCTGATGTGCGGCGGTGGTTTCGGCGGTGGGCTGATCACTGCTCTCCGGCGTGGCCGACTGTCTCGCGTACGTAACTTTGCGTGACAGGTGGCGTGCCTCTATGTCCGGGTGCGCATGCCCTTCCTACCGCCGAATGGTGGGCCGCGGGGGCGAAATGGCGTTATGCCCGGGCGCGGGGGGCCTGTGATCAGGTATGGGCGTCATGTCGGCGCTGACTCAAACTCACTCGAAAGAGTTGCTCACCAGTGGGTGGGGCGCACCCTGAGGTGACCACGTAGGCTCGGTTTACCGAAGCATGTCGTCATCGAATTGCCAGGAGTGACTGTGATTCCCGGTGCGGGGCAGCCCAACATGCAGCAGTTGCTGCAGCAAGCCCAGAAGATGCAGCAGGACCTCGCCGCGGCTCAGGAGGAGCTGGCCAGGACCGAGATCGAGGGCCAGGCGGGTGGTGGCCTGGTGAAGGCGACCGTGACCGGTGCCGGCGAGCTCCGCGGCCTGGTGATCGACCCGAAGGCCGTCGACCCGGAGGACACCGAGACGCTCGCGGACCTCGTCGTCGCCGCGGTCCAGGCCGCGAACGAGAACGCGCAGCAGATCCAGCAGCAGAAGCTGGGCCCGCTCGCCCAGGGGCTGGGCGGTGTGCCCGGCCTCCCCTTCTGACGGTCCGACCGTCCACCGGTCGGCGTAAGGGGCGCGGTCCGGCCCGATAGTCCCCGTCCAGGTACGGGGCGCGGTCCGGCCTGCTCGCTCCGGCCGACGTCGCGGAGCCGATGTGACCGGCCGACGTGGCGGGGCCGGGTCCGGTCGACCGGGCCGCCGACAGGCGTTCTGACCAGCCCCGGGGTGCCGCACGGGCCCGGCCCGTGCCGCCGCCCGCGCAGGTCGCCCCCGGCCGATGTGCGGGCGCGGTTCGGCCGGTTTCCGGCCGGTGCACGGGCGCGTTGGGCGGCCTCATGGCCGTCACGCGTTCTTCGTTCGGCCGCCGTTCGGTCGTCTCCGGGCTTCTGGCCGGCGGCCCGAACTCGTAAGTTGTATGCATAGCCCATCGCACGCGATGTACCGCCGGTGGTGCGCCTTCCGCGGCGTACGGCCTTCGGCTCACCGCCCGCGGCCCAGCCGCCGCGGCCCGTCCAGGGGGCGGGAACAGGAAGAGGAAGGCGTTTCCGTTGTACGAAGGCGTGGTTCAGGACCTCATCGACGAACTGGGCAGGCTGCCCGGCGTCGGTCCCAAGAGCGCGCAGCGGATCGCCTTCCACATCCTGCAGGCCGAACCGACCGATGTGCGCCGTCTCGCCCATGCCCTCCTGGAGGTCAAGGAGAAGGTCCGGTTCTGCTCGGTCTGCGGCAACGTCGCCCAGCAGGAGCAGTGCAACATCTGCCGGGATGCGCGCCGCGACCAGGCGGTCATCTGCGTGGTCGAGGAGCCGAAGGACGTCATCGCGATCGAGCGGACCCGCGAGTTCCGGGGCAGGTACCACGTGCTGGGCGGCGCGATCAGTCCGATCGAGGGCGTCGGCCCCGACGACCTGCGCATCCGTGAGCTGCTCGCCCGGCTCGCCGACGGCACGGTCACGGAGCTGATCCTGGCGACCGACCCCAACCTGGAGGGCGAGGCCACCGCGACGTACCTGGCGCGGATGGTCAAGCCGATGGGCCTACGGGTCACCAGGCTGGCCAGCGGCCTGCCGGTGGGCGGCGATCTGGAGTACGCGGACGAGGTGACTCTGGGCCGCGCCTTCGAAGGGAGGCGGCTGCTCGATGTGTGACGCTTTCATGTCACTCGATGTACGGACCGTGACCTTTGTCGCGAAGCGCAGCGTTTTTACGTTCACCGACGCTATGTTCTACTCACCCGCTCGCGACCGTGCCTACGGGAGGTCTCCTCGATGTCTGACGCCACGCTGAACTCCGTCACGCAGGCCCCGGACGACTTCGCCGTCCAGATCGCGGACCAGATCAAGACGTTCATCGTCGCGGTCACCGAGGTGTCAAAGGTCGAGGAGCCCGAGCAGGCCGTGCCCGTCCTGCTGCTCCAGGTCTCCCAGCTGCTGCTGGCGGGCGGGCGGCTCGGCGCGTACGAGGACATCGTCCCCGACGAGCGCTACGAGCCGGACCTGGGCGCGGAGCCGGACGCCGACGGGCTCCGCGAGCGGTTCGCCACCCTGCTGGAGCCGATCGACGTCTACTCCGAGGTCTTCGACCCGTACGAGCCCCGCAAGGCGCCGGTCCCGGCCCGCATCTCGGACGACCTGGCCGACCTCGTCACCGATCTGCGCCACGGCCTGGCCCACTACGAGGAGAACCGCATCACCGAGGCCCTGTGGTGGTGGCAGTTCTCGTACTTCTCCAACTGGGGCTCCACCGCTTCCGCCACCCTGCGTGCCCTTCAGTCCCTGATCGCCCACATCCGCCTCAACCAGCCGCTCCAGGATCTGGACGGCCTGGACACGGACTCGGAGACCGTCGACGACGAGTTGGCCGAGGAGGCGGGCCGAGTGATGGCGGAGGAGATCGCCGGCCCGTTGGGGCTGCGCCCGGTCCAGTAGTGCGCGTCGTCGGCGCGAATGGCTTGAACCCATCGCCCCTGGACCCGTGGCCCCTGAACCGGTAGCCCCCGAAGTCATGGCCCGTGAACTCGTACCTCCTGGCTCAGATCCGTCTCAAGAGCTGAGCTGCTGAGCAGCTGAGTCGCTTCTGTCGGTCCGGATCCGGTGTGGGCTTTGGGGCGCAGGCCGTCACCTGGCCCGCCCGCCACGGTGGCTCCTTCATCGCGGGCTCGCTAGGGGTCGGCACTGGCATGCCCCCTCGCGGTGTGCTCCTTCCGCCTGCCGGAGGCCTCCGGCAGGCGGACCACAGGGTTCCGGTCCACGCTGGAGAGGATGCGTCCCCGGTGAATTCCGGACTGCGGCCCGACGGCCGGGCAAGTGGTCGGCAGCGGCGGATGTGGGCTGGGACACACCTGGGAGTGCGATTCCGATCGGCGGGCAGCAGTCCCGTACGAGCGGCCAGGAACGACACGCCTTTGATCAAGTGGTGAGCGGGACGTCTCACCATGTGGTAAGGGCGGGGCGTTTTCGGGCCGCTCGTTAAACTGAATCGACCGAGTAACGGACTGAGCGAGGAGCGCACGTGGGCCTTGTCGTGCAGAAGTACGGAGGCTCCTCCGTAGCCGATGCCGAGGGCATCAAGCGCGTCGCCAAGCGAATCGTCGATGCCAAGAAAAGCGGCAACCAGGTGGTTGTCGTGGTGTCCGCGATGGGCGACACGACGGACGAGCTGATCGATCTCGCCGCGCGGGTATCCCCGATACCCGCTGGGCGCGAGTTCGACATGCTGCTGACCGCGGGAGAGCGGATCTCCATGGCCCTGCTGGCGATGGCGATCAAAAACCTGGGCCACGAGGCCCAGTCCTTCACGGGGAGCCAGGCGGGCGTCATCACCGACTCGGTCCATAACAAAGCGCGCATCATCGATGTGACGCCGGGCCGCATCCGTACGGCGCTGAACGAGGGGAACATCGCGATCGTCGCGGGGTTCCAGGGGGTGTCCCACGACAAGAAGGACATCACCACCCTCGGCCGGGGCGGGTCCGACACCACCGCGGTCGCGCTCGCCGCCGCACTGGACGCCGAGGTCTGCGAGATCTACACCGATGTGGACGGCGTCTTCACCGCCGACCCGAGGGTCGTGGCGAAGGCCCGGAAGATCGACTGGATCTCCTTCGAGGACATGCTGGAACTGGCCGCGTCCGGTTCCAAGGTGCTGCTGCACCGGTGCGTGGAGTACGCACGCCGCTACAACATCCCGATCCACGTCCGTTCGTCCTTCTCCGGGCTGCGCGGTACCTGGGTCAGCAACGAGCCGCAAGGGGACCAGAAGGTGGAGCACGCGATCATCTCCGGAGTCGCCCATGACGTCTCCGAGGCCAAGATCACGGTCGTCGGTGTGCCCGACAAGCCCGGCGAGGCCGCCGCGATCTTCCGCACGATCGCGAATGCGGAGATCAACATCGACATGGTGGTGCAGAACGTCTCCGCCGCGTCGACCGGTCTGACCGACATCTCGTTCACGTTGCCGATGGCCGAAGGCCGCAAGGCCATCGACGCCCTGGAGCGCAACCGCGGCACCATCGGCTTCGAGTCGCTGCGCTATGACGACCAGATCGCGAAGATCTCCCTGATCGGCGCGGGTATGAAGACCAACCCCGGGGTCACGGCCGGCTTCTTCGAGGCGCTGTCGGACGCCGGTGTGAACATCGAGCTCATCTCGACATCCGAGATCCGCATCTCGGTCGTCACCCGAGCCGACGACGTCAACGATGCCGTGCGCGCCGTGCACACCGCTTTCGGCCTCGACAGCGACTCCGACGAGGCCGTCGTCTACGGGGGCACCGGCCGATGACCGCCCGCCGCCCCTCGCTCGGGGTCGTCGGAGCGACCGGGGCGATCGGCGGCGTCATGCTCCAGATCCTCTCGCAGCACGCGGACGTCTGGGGCGAGGTGAGGCTGATCGCCTCGCCGCGTTCGGCCGGCCGCAAACTGGTCGTACGCGGCGAGGAGAGCGAGGTCCTCCCGCTCACCGAGGACGCCTTCGACGACATCGACGTGGCGCTGTTCCTGGTGCCCGACGACGTCTCGGCGCAGTGGGCGCCCGTCGCCGCGGCCAAGGGCGCGGTCGTCATCGATGACTCCGCCGCTTTCCGGCTGGACGCGGATGTTCCGCTGGTCGTGCCCGAGATCAATCCGCATGCCGCGCGGATCAGGCCGCGCGGCATCGTCGCGAGCCCGAACTGCACGACGCTCGCGCTGATCGTCGCGGTCGGCGCGCTGCACGCCGAGTTCGGGGTGCGGGAACTGGTCGTCTCCTCGTACCAGGCGGTGAGCGGGGCGGGCCGCGACGGGGTGGCCGCGCTGCGCGAACAGCTGTCGCTGGTGGCCGGCACCGAACTGGGCACCAGGCCCGGGGATGTGCGCCGGGCGGTGGGGGACGTGGAGGGCGGCCCCTTCGCCGCGCCGGTGGCGCTCAACGTGGTGCCCTGGGCCGGAGCCGAGGCCGGCGACGGCTGGTCGTCGGAGGAGCTGGCGATCCGCGAGGAGTGCCGCAAGATCCTGGATCTGCCCGACCTGCGGGTCGCGGCGACCTGTGTGTACGTACCGGTCGTCGCGACGCACTCGATGTCCGTGCACGCGCGGTTCGAGAACGAGGTCGCGGTCGACCGGGCCCACGAGATCCTGGCGACGGCCCCGGGCGTCGTGCTGTACGACAGTCCGGCGGCGGGTGATTTCCCGACCCCGTCCGATGTCGTCGGCACCGACCCGACATGGGTCGGGCGCGTACGTCGGTCACTGGACGATCCCCGCGCGCTGGACCTGTTCGTCTGCGGCGACAACCTCCGCAAGGGGGCGGCTCTGAACGTGGCGCAGATCGCCGAGTCGGTGGCCGCCGAATTTCCCCGTGCCTGATCGCGCGTGATCGTGCGGGGTGGGCGCGGGGATGCGCGCCGGGGCGGCCCGCGCTGGGGCGCGTATCGGGTGACGTGTCGGGTGGGGTATCGGGTGTCGTGTCGGAACCTGTGCCTGATCGCGCGGGTTTCCGCGTGTCTGATCAAGGCTGATCGAACCTGATTTGTACGATCTGTGAACGCTCTGTGAGCAAGTTGAAAGTCTGAATCTCTTGAGCTGGGGTGTCGGGGTATCCGACGATGACCTTTCGGCCTGCCGCAACCGTCGGCCGGAGCGTGCACGTCTATGCGGTGACTTCTTGTACGACGGGGGCGCATATTCGGGGCATTTGGGAAGAGCGGGTACGTATGAGGGCATGTCGCATCGCGTCGAACGCGGTGTCGCGCGCGTACAACCCTGACGGGGGGAAACGTGTCCAACTGGCGTGGCAGAGGTTCTCGACATCACAGTGGTGGGCCCCCTGCGCGGCGCTTCGGTGCGCCCGCTCAGGCGGCCCCGAGGGTCCGGCGGCATGCCGGTGATCGCTCCCGTGCCCGCCGCACGTCCCACGGCACAGCTGCCGTCGCAGCGCGAGGGCGCTGAGGAGGGCGTGGCAGCCGGAACCACCGTCGACCACCTCACCGAGACCTACCGCGCCCACTACCGCTCGCTGCTCGGCCTCGCGGCGCTGCTCCTGGACGACACCGCCTCCTGCGAGGACGTGGTTCAGGAGGCGTTCATCCGGGTGCACTCGGCGCGCAACCGGGTGCGGGATCCGGAGAAGACCCTGGCCTATCTGCGTCAGACCGTCGTCAACCTGTCGCGTTCCGCGCTGCGTCGTCGCATCCTCGGACTGAAGCTGCTCTCCAAGCCCATGCCGGACATGGCGAGCGCCGAAGAGGGGGCGTACGACCAGTTGGAGCGGGACGCCCTGATCAAGGCGATGCGCGGACTGCAGCGACGCCAGCGGGAGGTGTTGGTGCTGCGCTACTTCGCGGACATGACGGAGGCACAGGTGGCCGAGACGCTGGGGATATCCCTGGGATCGGTCAAGGCCTACGGTTCGCGGGGGATCGCGGCGCTGCGCGTCGTGATGGAGGCAGAGGGATGAGCCTGCGCGACAGCGGTAACGACAACGGTCACGAGAGTGGAGACGTCGGCGATGAGAGCCGCGCTCCCGACAGCGATGGCGAGGGCCGCGATCGTGGCGGTGGCGACAAGGACCGCAGCCGCGACAGCGGCGGACGGATGAGCCGCGACGGTGGTGGCCGGATGCGTGCCGCCGACGGTGGCGGCGCGAGCGGGCACGACGGCGGCCGAGAGAGCGGCCACGGGCGGGAGCCCGGGACCGACCGGACTGGAAACGCGATGGTGAACGACGGGCGGAGAGGTGCCGCGGCCCCGGGCAGGACCCCGGACGCGGCCTCCGAAACGCACGCTCGGACGAAGACGGACGCTCGGACGAGAGCGGACGGGGACGCGGAGCCCGTGGCGACGGACGGGGGCGCCGAGCCCGTGGCGCGGGCGCACGCGCTGGACGAGGACGACGGCGCCGAGGCCGGGGCACAGACCCACGCCCACGGGGACACGGGCCCGGAGGTTGAGACCCACTCGGCTCAGGACGCGGACGCGGCCAGCGGCGCCGGCACGCACGAGGGCTCTGTGACGGTCGCGGCCTTCGGCTCGCGCGGCGACCAGGCCCGCTCGCGCGGCGACGGTGGCCCGGACGCGCCGGACTTCCTGGACGAGGTCGCGCTGCGCCGCATGCTGCACGGAGCGGTCCGGCAGATCGAGCCAGACGAAGGCGCCCTCGACCAGCTGCGCCGGGCGGTGCCCGCGCGACGCGCCAGACGGCGACAGGCCGTCGTCGGAATGGCGGCGGCGGCTCTGCTCATCAGCACCGCGATCCCCGCATTCGTCCACGTCGCGAACTCCGACGGCTCGAACACCGCCAACCCCGCGATAGCGGGGCACGGCGAGCAGGCGCAGGGCGGCAGCGGTACGGAGAGCGGCTCGGGAACCAGCGGGAAGAACCACGGCGGCGGCACCAATGGGCAGGACGACGGGGACCCGGGCCATCCCGTGAGTAAGAGCAGCCCGTCCGACAGCGGGGGCCAGGTCGGCGACGGCGATCTGGTGGGCGGAGTCTCCGATCCGGACGCCTCCGCGGCCTCCTCCCCGCCGGCCTGCGGCGCGGGACAGCTCGGCGTCGCCTCGGCCCAGGCGGGCGCGGCGGGCGTCGACGGCACCGTGTACGGCACGTTCCGGATCGCCAACGTCTCCGACACGGAGTGCACGGTGAGCAGTGGCGGGAACGTGGGCTTCCAGGCGTTGGGGTCGGCGGACCCGGCCAAGATCACGGTCGTCCGGCATGTCGCGGGCGACGCGGCGGCTGGTCTGCCCGACCCCTCGCAGGAGCAGAGCACGATGGCGCTGAAGCCGTCCGCGGCGTACGAAGTGAGGTTCGCCTGGGTGCCGAGGGACACCTGCCCGACCACCGGGAGCTCACCGAGCCCGACACCGACGGAGGGCGCGGGCGGCACGGGCGGCATGGGCGGCGGCACCGCGGCCGGCCCCGGTTCCGGTACGGGTTCCGGCGACACGGCCGTGGCGACGGCCGCGCAGCTCGGCAGCGAGGACGGCGGAGGGGTGCAGGACGGCAGCATCGAAGTGACGCACACACCGGACGCGGGGGCCCCGGTCGCGGAGGCGAGAATCCCCGACGCCTGCGCGGGCACGATCTACCGGACTGGGGTGCTGGCCCCCGCGATGTGACGTCGGGCGCGCGTGCCGCACGTCAGGTGCGCCACGGCTGGTACGGGCGCGCGCCTACGGCATGAACCCCATGCGTCCGAGCCCGCGTGCTCCGTGCTCCCTATGCACGGGTGCCTGCGCGTAGGTGGTGCGGCTGGTTTCGGAGTACGCGTCCGGCGTACACCGGCATGCGCATGCCTTATTCATCGGCCCTCGCGCTTCGGCGCGTCCCGAATGGACTCCGTGCATATCCCACGTGCGGGGTACGGCCCGTCGGCCCGTGTGCTCCTGGGCGCCCGGGCCCCGGCATCAGGCTTCCCGGGCGCCGGACCCCTGGCGCGTCGTCCGGTTGCCGCGGCCCGGTACCCGCGGATGGGTCAGGCGCTGTCGGCCTTCGCCTCGGCCCCGGACCGCACGGCACGGTCGTCGGAATCGTCGGCCCGGGCATCCGCGGCCACATCCTTGCCCGCATCCGCATCCGGATGCGCATGTGCGTCCGTGTCCGTATCCGTATCCGTGCCCGTGACGAGCCCCAGTTGCAGGTCGCGCGCGGCTTCTGCCTCGCGGCGAAGCAGTCGGAACCACATGAAGAGCACGAACCCGGCGAAGACGAACCACTCGCCGGTGTAGCCGAGGTTCTGGAAGGCCTTCAGGTCCAGGCCGGTGCCCTGCGGCACGGTGGCCGGTACGGGACGCAGCCCGCCGTCGCCGCCGGTGTCCTGGAGCGTCACCCACGCGTCGTAGACGTCGTACGGGACGAGGTTGATGAGGGACGCGGCGCTGATGATGCCGACCTGCCCGTCCGGGAGCCCGCCCGCGGTGTGGGCCCCCGCGGTGCCGGCGTTCTCCGACGCCTGGAGGTCGCCGGTCACCGTGACCGTGCCGGTCGGCGCACCCGGGACTGCGGCCTGTCCGGGCTTGCCGGGAAGCCAGCCGCGTACCACCGGCAGGGCCTTGCCGCTGTCCGTACGGAGCATGTTCAGCACGTAGAAGCCGCTCTTGCCGTCCAAATCCCGTCCGGGCACCAGGAACTGGTCGGCGTACCGGCCGGTGGCGGTGGCGGGACGGCCGGAGGTCTCCGTGTCGACGGGCAGCAGGTCGTCGATCGGCTTCGCCGCCCTCGTACCCGGGGCGGGCTGCTTCTCGGCGGCGTTGTGCGTCTGCACGCGGTCCTCGAAGCGGCTGAGCTGCCAGGTACCCATGAAGACGCAGAAGGGGATGGCCAGCACGACGAACAGGTTGATCCCCCACCAGCGCGGGGTCAGCAGGAACCGGTACACCCCTCCACGGTACGTCTGCCGCTCCGCTCTCCTGGCGCGGGGTACCCGCCCACGACCCGTCCGGCCGCGCTCTGTCCACTCCCGCCCCGCCCCACCGCCTCATCCGCCCGCACCCACCGCTCCTGCCGCACCGCTGCACTCCGCCTCGTCACCTCCGCCGCACCGCCGTGCACCGGCCACACCCGCCCCGTTCCCGCCTGGTCCGCCGTGCACCGGCCGACCCCGTTCCCGCCGGGCCCGCCCCGCACCGCGGCGGCGGACACGAGCCCGCTCGGTGCCCGGCCGCACGGGGCGCGGCCTCAGCCGCCGGACGTGGTCGCCGTGATCGCGGAGGCGCCATCGGACAGTGGAGTGGGAGCAGCGGCGCCGGAGTCCGCGGCCAGGTGGCGTCGGGCGAAGTCGAGCTCCAGGCGGACCTGCTTGATCCGTTCCTCCACGACGAGCGAACCGTGCCCCGCGTCGTACCGGTAGACCTCGTGCACGGCGTCACGTTCCTTCAGCCGGTCCACGTAGTTCTCGATCTGGCGGATCGGGCAGCGCGGGTCGTTGACACCGGCCGAGATGAAGACCGGTGCCCGGACGGCGTCGACGTATGTCAGCGGGGACGAGGCCGCGAAGCGCTCGGGGACCTCCTCCGGCGTACCGCCGAGCAGGGTGCGGTCCAGTGCCTTCAGGTCCTCCATCTCGTCGTGGTACGCCGTGACATAGTCGGCGACCGGGACGGCCGCGAGGCCCACCGCCCAGGTGTCCGGCCGCGTGCCGAGGCCCAGCAGGGTCAGGTATCCGCCCCAGGAACCACCGGCCAGGACCAGCTTCTCCGGGTCCGCGAGGCCGGACTCCACCGCCCATTCCCGCACCGCGGCGATGTCCTCCAGCTCGATCAGACCGACCCGGTGCTTGAGCGCGTCCGTCCAGGCGCGGCCGTATCCGGTGGAGCCGCGGTAGTTGACGCGGACGACGGCGTAGCCGTGGTCCACCCATGCGGCGGGACCGGCCGCGAAGGCGTCGCTGTCGTGCCAGGTCGGCCCTCCATGGATCTCGAACACCGTGGGGAACGGTCCCTCGGCCGGAGCGGCGGGCCGCTGCACGAGTGCGTGGACCCGGCCGCCGGGCCCGTCCACCCACACGTCCTCCACCGGCACGGACGCCGGGGCCTTCGGGCCGGGCGGATCGAGCACCACCGCCCCCGAGGTCGATCGGATGACGGGAGGCTGCTTGGCCGACGACCACAGATACTCCACCGTGCCGTCCGGCCGGGCCGTGGCACCCGACACCGAGCCCGCCGGGGTCTCCACCCGGACGGGAGCACTGCCCGCCCCGGGTTCGTACCGCCACAGATCGTTGCGGGCCTCGAAGCCGTGGACGATCAGCAGTGCGGAGGCGTCCGGATACCACTCGGCACTCACGTCACCCGGCAGACCGATTCCCAGGTCCGTCTCCGCGCCCGTCACCGGATCCCAGATCATCGGCTCCCAGCGCCCGCGACGCTGATGCCCGACCAGCAGTCTGCTGTCACCGGCGACGGGGGCGAAGCCGAGCACGGAAAGCCCCAGCTCCTTCGTTCCTCCCTCGGAATCGTCCAGCTCCGCGACCACGGAGCCGTCCAGCCGCACCACGCGCAACGCGGAGTGCATCGCGTCGCCGTGCTCGGTGTGCTCCAGGGCGATCAGGGTCCCGTCATGGCTGAGATCACCGACGCCCGCCGACTCCCGGTGGCGGTAGATCTCGACCGGATCGGCCCCGGGGCGCACGACATGGACCGTCGTCCCGTCCTCGTCCGTCGAGCGGCCGATCACCGCCGAACCGTCCCGTCCGATCGCAAGCCCCGCCGGGTACGAGGCGCCGAGCCCGGGCGCCGCCGGTTCGTCCATGGGCTTCCCGCCCTCGGCGAGGTGGAACGGCTGGCGCATCCACACCCCGAACTCGTCCCCGTCGGTGTCGTTGAACCACCAGATCGACTCGCCGTCCGGCGTCAGCGTGCCCTCCGTCGTACCGTTCGGCCGGTCTGTCACCTGGCGCTGCTCGCCGGTGGCACGGTCCCAGGCGTACAGCTCGTACGTCCCCGTCGCGTTGGAGACGAACAGCGTACGGTCCGGCGCGTCCTCCGCCCAGTCGGGCAAGGACACCCTGGGGGCCCGGAACCGCTGCTCCCACAACGGAACGGAGGCGATCGCGGCCCCTTCTTCCCCGCCGACGTCCGCCGTCTCCCCGGCCCCGTCGGCGACCAGGCCCCCGGCCTCGGCGTCAGGGGACGCGTAGCCGGTCACGGCGGGGGCCGCGCCCGCGGGTCCGCCCGAGGGCGCGGCCCCGGCCGCGGGAGCGGGGCCGGAGCCGGAGCCGGTCGAGGACGCCGGAGCGGAGCCGGTCGAGGGCGCGGGGGTGGTCGCCCGCGTGTCGGGGGCCGTCGAGCCAGTGATCTCAGTCATGGTCCCTATTCTGCGTCGGAACGCCGACAATTCGTTCGCTTCGCCCTCAGCCTGTGGATAACCTCCGCGGCATGCATGCAGAGACCCCCGCCGACTGGCACCGGGCCAACCGCGCGCGCTGGGACGAACGTGTCCCCATCCACGCCGCGAGCGACTACTACGAACTCGAATCCTTCCGTGCCGGCAAGGACGCGCTGCGTGACTTCGAACGCGCGGAGGTCGGCGACGTGACGGGCAAGTCACTGCTCCACCTGCAGTGCCACATCGGACTGGACACCCTCTCCTGGGCCCGGCACGGAGCGGCGCGCGTCGTCGGCCTGGACTTCTCCGAACCGGCCGTCGAGACGGCGCGCCGCCTGGCCCGTGAGATCGGGTTCACCGAGGAACGGGCGGCGTTCGTCACCGCCGACGTCCATGACGCGGCCCAGGCCGTTCCGGACCCGTCGTACGACATCGTCTACACCGGCATCGGCGCTCTGAACTGGCTGCCCGACACCCGGCGTTGGGCCGAGGTCGCCGCGTCGCTCGTCGCGCCCGGCGGCTTCCTCTACCTCGCGGAGTTCCACCCGATCACGGACTGCCTCGACGACTCGACCGGCCGCGAGGTCGTCCACGACTACTTCTGCCGGGACGCGTGGGTGGAGGAAACTCCCGGCACATACGCGGACTTCGAGGCGCCGACCGTCCACAACCGCAGCGTCGAGTGGCAGCATCCGATCGGCGATGTGGTGTCGGCGCTGGCCGCCACGGGGCTGCGGATCGAGTTCCTGCACGAGCACGACGTCTCGCTCTTCGCCCGGTTCTCGGCGCTGGAGCGGCACGATGACGGCTACTACCGTTTCTCCGCCGACCGCCCGCGGATCCCGCTGATGTACTCGATCAAGGGATCGCGTCCGGCAGCTTCCTGATGCCGCGTCGTCGATCTCCCGCATCCCTCGTCACCGACCGACCCCGGTCCGCGGAGCAGTCGGTCCTGACCGGGCGGCGAGCGCTTACGAGGGCCGCTTCGCGCGACGACGGCACCGGTGCCCGGCGGCCCTGACGCGGCAAGGGGTGTGGGGTGCGGCGGGCCGGCCGAGGCCCATGCCTCCGGCCCGCCCGCCGCACCCCCGCGCACGCGGTCTTCGCGCGTGATTCCCCTTCTTTGTCGACCGGTTCGGCCTTCGCCGTCGGAGTCCGGCCTTTGCCGTCCGCGCTCGGGCCTCGCCTTACGCTCTTCGGCCGTGTACTACTACGCCGCCGAGCGGAAGGCCGGAAGGTAGCCGCCCGACTGTCCGGCCGCCTTGGGGTGGTACGAGTTGTAGACCGGGATCGACACGCTGTGGAGCCATGCGTCGCCGGAGCACAGTTCGTGCCCGGTGAACTTGTCCACCACGCTGGAGTAGGTGAACCCGGCGTTGGCCGCCTGCTTGGCGATGACCCCGTTCAGGACGTCGGAGGCGTCGTTGATGGCCGCCCGCTTCTTCTCGGTGAGCCCGGCTATGCAGCTGCCGCTCAGCTTGTAGAAGCGCGGGTACCCCAGCACCACCACTCGGGCCTGCGGGGCACGGGACTTGATGGAACCGTAGAGCGAGCTCAGGCGTGAGGGCAGGGTGTTCCGCACCTGGGTCACGGCCGAGTTGACACTGTTCAGGCAGGTGGCCTCGCTGGACAGCACGCAGTCCTGCATGACGTTGGCGAAGCCCACGTCATTGCCGCCCGCGGTGATGCTGACCAGTCCGGTGGACGAGTTGAGCGCGCCCAACTGGGTGCTTGCCACGGAGTTCGTCGTGGCGCCCGAGCAGGCGACGAAGCTGAAGGAGGAGGGGGAGTTGGCGGCGGCCCAGAGGTAGGGGTAGGCCTTGGTGCTGCGGCGGCAGTCGCCGCTGTCGGAAAGATAGCTTCCCGCGCCGACGCCGGACGAGTAGGAGTCGCCGAGAGCAACGTAGCCGCTGGCGGCCGTCGAGTTCGCCGAAGCCGGCTGGGCGACGCCCAGGGCAGCCGCGGCGGCAAGGACCAGAGTGGAAGCGGACGCCCAGAATCTCCGCACTGACATGGCGATCAGCCCTCCGAAGTGTGGGGGATGGGTTGGGGGGTGATGGAGCGCCATGTTTGTAGCAGCTGTGAGTACTGGCCGGTAATAGCTAGGCAAGAACTGGTCTGATATGCCCGAATGATCGTTCGGCCATACGAGCTCCGCGCGTAGATAAACCTCTGGAGGCCCGCAAGAAGGGGTGAATTTTCGCCGCGCTCGGCGTTCCCGTCGAGCCGCCCATCGGGCCGCTTCGGGCGAGCCGACGACGTGAACGAACGCTGTCGGGGCCGGGGGGTGTCAGGGCCAGCCGTCGCGAGGGCAGGGGCGGGCGTCGCAGGGGTGCCGCGAGGTCGGCGGCGGGCGTTGTCGGGGGCGCGGGCGCGGGTGTGGGGAGGGCGGGGGTTGGGTGGCGAGAGGCGCGGACGCCGAACTGCGGGTGAGGCGGGGGTCAACGAGCACGATGCCGCTGATCACGAAATTCTCGGGTCGCGATGCTCACCGTCGGTGCCGGTCGGCGGACAGGGCGTACGTCGGGCAAGGGGGCGTCGGCGGGCAGTTTGCCGCCACGAGGCTTGCCGAGCGGCGGCACCCGGCGGATGCCCGATCCCGCCACGGGCGGCCGACGGTTGCCGGGCACGAAAAAACCGCCCTCCGTGGCGGCATCCCTATGGGGCGCCGCCACGGAGGGCGGTGGGTCTGGAACTACGGGATCAGTTGTCGCGGCCTGCGGTGATCAGTTGTGGCCGAACCTCCGCTGCTTCCGGTGGGAGACCTGCTCCGAGATCGAACGCACCGTGTCCTCGACGGACGTCGGCTGCGTTTTCTTCGGCTCCGGAGCGGTGTTGCGTTCGTGTCCACCGGCGCGGGTGCCGCGGTTCTGTCGACTGTGCTTCTTGCCCACGATCGTGCCTCCTGTAACGGATCTCCGGCTATGGGCCACTTCTAGATTCGCATGTAAGTGCGATATGTGCATATTGGGTACTCAGTGCAAGACGCCCTTCCGGGGCGGGTGAGGTCGACGCAAGCGGCCTGTCGGCGGACGTCGCGATGCCCGCCAGGTCACACCCTGCGGCTGGCGCCCGCCCGCCAGCCTGTACTTGCGGCGCGGCTCGGCGGATTGGAAGCATGATGGCGACGTGCGTATTGATCGCACCCATCAGCCGCACGGTGGTACGGGTGTCGAGATCGCTCACACTGAACTCCCGGGTATGGGTGGTGAGAAGCGGTTCGTCCGCTTCTCGGCCGCACCCTGCAGCACACGTGGATGAGCTCCTTGACTCTCGCGAAAATCTGCACCACAGCAGGGAGAAACGCCAGCGCGGACAGCAGGTGGTCCGGACACTCCGAGGGCCTCGGACGGCAGCCGTCCGAGGCCCTCGGGCTCGTTGCCTCATGGGTGCGATAAGTGTTCACTGACGCTGGCGGGAGAGGTCGGACGCTGGCTGGGGATGCTCTCGGTATCCGTGCCGCCACCTCCCAGGAGGGCGATCAGCAGAAGGATGAACAGGAGGACGCCACCTCCCCCGGCCGCCACGGCGGCCCGGGGGCCGATTTGCCGGTGGTGGCTGCGGACGTAGGTACCGTCCGAGCGGTGATGGCTCCGTACCCAGGTCGTCTGGCCTGTTGGAGCTGGCTGCGGCCGGACGGCGGCCGTGTTCATCCGGCGAGGGGTGTGGACGGCGCGAGTGGGGCGGGCTGCAGTCGGGTGGGTGCGGCGGTAGTGCGGGCGGACGTAGGTGCCGTCCGAGCGGTAGTGACCGCGAACGTATGCCATATGGATGTCCTCGAAGGAGTCGGGAGCGAAGCCGATTCGGGTGCATCTATGAAGATAAGCCGCAGCACTGACAGTCGGTGCCCGCCAACTCCCGTCGCCAACCAGTGAGTTGATCTACTCACTCAGAATCGATCCGCGAGCTGTTTACCGCCGCGGAGTCCCTCGCACGATGGCCGTGTGACACCCGCGGCGGCCTTGGCACCGGCCGCCAAGGCGCGTATGGCGTCCGCGCCCCCAGGCCGACCTGCTCGACGGATTCCCCGGAGTCCCTTCTGAGCCTGGACGGGCCACGATCCCGGGTCGCGCTCGGCGCCCACCCTGCGGTGGCCCCGGCGAACCCTCGGCGCTGTCGGTCGCGCCGACGTCGAACCGACAGGGGCGCCGTGCAGACCCCAGAGCCACCAGGTCGACTGGCTCGGTCGTAAACCGCCCACCCTGCATCTGCCGGCAGGCGGGCCTTTCCCGGGTTGGCGGGGACGGGCGACGGATGTGCGATCGGCGGGCACCGAGAACGGAGCGGCAGGCCGACGACGTGATGGGGAAGGGTGCCGACGCAGGTGTTGGACAACAGCACGCAGACCGGTGCCGTGGCAGCGACGCCACTTGCGAACGCCCGCTGATCTCTCCGTGCTTCGGATGCCATATCCTCCACTGGCGAGCGGTGCCGGGGGGTACCGCTCTGGGTCTCTCAGGGGGGAGTCACCGTGCTCGTACTGTCGTGCCTGCTCGTTCTCGCCGCCGTGGTGATGTACTTCGTCGCCCGTGCCCAGAACTCGTTCCGGCTTCGGCTGGGTGCTGGCGCCGCACTGCTCGGCAGCGTTTTCTGTGGCATCGCCAGCACTGTGTACGTCGTCAGCGCCTATGAGGTCGGCGTGCCGGTGACGTTCGGCAGAGTGGGCGCGCCGATGACGTCCGGGATGCATCTGAAGGCGCCGTTCACCGATGTCACGCCCTTCTCGACCCGTCCGGTCGACCTCAACCTCTCCGACAAGGACATCGTGGAGGTGCGGTCCTCCCAGGGGGGTGTTATGTACGCGGAGGTGACCGTGAAGTGGGCGGTCACACCGGCCAAGGCGGCGGAGCTGTACCGGTTGGCAGGGAGCGAGGAGGCCATTCAGCAGCGACTGGTCTACCCGGACAGCCGGGAGATCGTCCGGAACGTCTTCGCCCGCTACACCAGCGAGCAGGGCTATGCCTCGGCCCGAGAGGAGATCAACGCGGAGATCGGCAAGTTGATCAAGGAGCGACTCGCGCCCCGCGGTATCGACATCACCGCCGTGAACCTGCGCAACGTCAAGCCTTCGGACGCCCTCCAGAAGCAGATCGACCGCAAGATCCAGCAAAAGGAGGCCACCGAGCGGGCCACCGAGGCAACCCGCACGGCGGAAGAGGAGGCCAAGCGCCGCAAGATCGAAGCCGAGGGTATCGCCCGCGCCAACAAGATCCTCAACGACTCCCTGACCGACAGGGTTCTGATGAACCAGTGCATCGACGCGTACCGGGAAGCGGCCAAGGAGAACCCGGTCTACGCCGTGCCCTGTGGTTCGGGCAACGGCACCCCGGTCATCGTGGACGGCAGCGGCCGGAACTGATTCCTTCGCGTGGTTGCGGGAGGGCTTGGGGAACGGGTCGGCTCCCAGATGGCTCCCACGTGATGCGCCGAAGGCGGCCCCCTCTCTTCCAGCCGTGAACCTCAGCCGACCGGACGGCGGGGCGGCTGAGGTGCCAGGCTGGTCGCCGAGGGGCCTCGTGCTGTTTGTGGACCGGCACTAGCTCGTGCACAGGGTCGCGGCGTCAGCCTTATTCCCGGGCCTCACTCCCGTACTCGCCCTCGCTGAGCTGATCGGTGACCGCCGCCTCGCTTCGCTGCAGAAGGAAGAACTGGTTGGCTCGTCTTGCCGGACCTTTCAATCTTGCGGCGGCGCTCCGTCACCTGCCAACGAAGACGTCGATGTTCGAGGACAGACTTCCAGAGCTCCAGGCGATGGCGAGAATCCTTCGGAAACGTGAAGCGGAGGGCACCGAGGACAACGGCACCCAGCAGCACGAGTGCGGACCCGGGTGGTCGGTGAGGAACGGCATGGATCAGCCCTTCCCGTCGCACAGGTCGAGCGAGGCAGTGCCCAGCACCACCCGGTAGGAGTCACCGTGGCGGGAAAATCCCGCGCTCTTGACCCCGGCCTCCCGGTGGGTCAGGGCCAGAGCCAGGTCTCGGGGTTCGGGATAGCCGGTCCAACGGAACTCCCATGAGTCGCCGGTGCCCCAGAGTCGACGTACGGCACCCTGCTGGATCACTTCCGGTTCCTTCCGGCGTTCGACTCCGGGGCGCTCCAGAGGGTCCCAGGACAGACTGGTCGCCCAGTGGCCACGCCGGTCAACCAGGTTGTACCGGGATACGAGACCTGCCAGCAGAGTGGCCGCTTCCCCCGAGATCGTGGGGACCGCTGCCAGTGCGCGGCGCTCGTGCGCGGTGAGATCGTTGTCCAGCGTGAGATAGGGGTGGCGGGGGACGTGGCTGGGCCTGTTGCCGCGCCGACATCCGGCCGGGTCACCGGTGATGGTCAGCAGTGCACCGGTGGGCAGATGGCGCAGACAGACGGAGCGCTGCCCGTGGCACGTGTAGCTGACCTCGTGCCGTAGTCCGGGGACGCCACGTGAGGCGGCCCCCACGGTGGCCAGCAGCCGGGTGGCCACGTTCTCCGGGGCGCGCTCCGCCACCATCACCAGCTGGTCCCAGCGGGGCGACATCACCGGGTCGTACGAGGCGACAACCGAGTAGTTCCACCTCGCCGTCGGACCGGTGTACACGTCGCCGTTGAAGAGTGCCAGCGCTAGTAGGGCACGGAAGGCGCGCTGGTCGTCCGAGCAATGATCCAGGCCCAGTCCGCGGGTGTCGCTGCCGATCGCGGATCGCGCGGCGGCTTTGCTCTCCCCGGTGTACTGGACGCGGAGCGGGATCCACTCCTCGGGCGCCATGGTGTGGACGGGCAGCCCGCCCAACTTGCGCGCGGCGGTCAACCACGCCTGTTGGAAGGGGATGACGTCCCCGGACTCGGATACGGCGTGCGAGTGTGACGAGCCAGGTTCGGGCACTCCGTCTCTCTTACGAGGCACCCGACAGATCGTCCACCAGCAGGTCGAGCGTCGCCTCCTCATGGAGCGCCACCCCGAGCGCTGCCATGGCAGGGGCGAGCCCCGCGTCCCAGACCGCGCTGACGGGTTGACCGACCAGCGACAGCTGAGGGATTCCCTCGGCCTGGCTGCGAGTGGCCAGGTGCTCGTAATCTTCGGCGCCCATGCGCCATGGCTGGGCTTCGTAACGGCGCATGATCCGGTTCGCCAGAGCGATGCCCGGCCAGTCGAAGTCCCCGTGGTAAGCGAAGTGGCAGCCATTGGAGGCGAGGGCATCGAGAAGGGTAAGGACCACCGTCGCGGCGCTGCCGGAGGTGCAGACCAGGGGGTGCGAGCAGCCCGCGTCCGCTGCGGCTTCCACCACACGTGGGTTCTCGCAGATGTGGACGACGGTTCCGGCGGGCAGCTGAAGCCGCATGTCGAGCAGGTCCCGGGACGTCAGGTGGGTCTCCGCATGGTGATCGGCCCGCTCTCTGAGTGACCTGGCGCGCCAGTCCTCGCCGAGGGGCCGGAGGCCGTACGTCAGCACGGTGCTGGAGACCTCGTCCGGAGTGACCGAGACCAGCCGCCACAGCGCCCGTCGCCCGGCCGCGTCGCCGGGAAGGTCCGTGCCGTGGGCGAGGGCGATGCCGCGCTGGACAAGGCGGGCGAGCCAGGAACCGTCGTCCAACCCGTGCGCCGAGCCCGTTACCGACGCGGCCAGCTCGCCGCGGCCCCGTGCGTCGGTACGGTGCGGGTCGAGTAGCACGCCGAGTACCTGGACCGCCTGCTGAAGCGTCCGTACGGCCGCTTCCGGCGTCACGCCTTTCGGCATGCCGGTGCGTCGCAACACATCCGACCACTGCCTCGTCCACTCCAGTCCGGCCAGCGGCGACGCGTCGAGGGACGAGGCGAGCGCGGCCCAGATACGCTGCCGCTCTGCCGCGTTCTCCTCACGGGCCGCACGGCGATCGACGAGCGGAGGACCGAGTTCCTCCAGAACCTGCCTGAGTCCGAGCCCTGCGGCCGAGGTCCGCAGGCGTTCGTCGAGCGCGTCGAGCCTCACGGTCACAGCCGTGCCCGTGAGGGGCTTGCCCAGCAGGAGTGACAGGTCGTTCCGTTCCTGGGAGCTCACCGCTGTCAGCCGGAGGGAGCCGGTGGACTGCACCCCGTTGCTCTCCAGGCGTTTACGCGCGCCACTCCAGAGCCGCGCGAGAGTGGGACCTGCCAGCCAGTCGCGCGTGGCGGGCGGAAGGGCGCTCATACCGGTGCCAGCCGCCGGTGGCGACCGTTCCACGTGTAGTGCAAGGTAGCCACTCCGCGTACGTGAGGGTCGCGCAGGCACTCGTAGATGTGCAGGGAGGGCACCTCGGCCCAATTGCCCATCAGGCGCTCGCTCGTGAGGACGAAGTCGAGGTCCAGATCGACCAGGATGCGGCCCAGGCGCCCGTGGGTGGGTTCGTCGACCTTGGCGAAGGCGTCGTCCAGGAGGATCAGCCGGGGCGTGTGCGGGGTCGAGTCGGCGAGGCTGGTGAAGTGGGCGGCAGCGGCGGCGAAGAGCACGAGGTACGACAGCACGCGCTGCTCTCCCTGGCTCAGGCCGGTGCGGCCGGTCAGCTTCCTTCTGCGCCCGGGGGCGGAGTCCTCGACCACGAAGGTGTGGAAGGCGAACCAGGAACGGTAGTCCAGCGCGGTGCGAAGATGGGCGGTGTAGCCGGCCGACGGGTCGGCGCGACGGGCGTCCTCGATACGGCGTTGCAGTATGTCGCGGAGTTGTTCGGTCTGCTCGCGTGTCCGGAGGCTCGACGGGCTGCGCAGCAGTTCGACAGCCACCCGCACGTCGGCGTCGGCGTCATCGTTGAGTTTCCAGAGGAGTTCCACGCCGAGGCCGTGCGAGGTCCGTACGGTCTTCAGTGTGTCGTTGAGTGCCGAGACCAGGTTGGCCGCCGTGATGACCTGTGCGGAGAGGTGGTCGCCGAGCTCGCCGGTCAGGAAACGCTGAAACACGTCGCTCTCGCGTTCGGTGAGCCGTCCTCGGGCCTCTGCGGCCTCCACGGCGATCCGCTCGCCCACGACCGCGACGTCGTGCGAACCGTGGTCGTCGAGCAGGCGGCACACCTTGATGCCGGCGTGTTCGTCGAGCTGTGCGTCGTAGCCGCCCGCCAGTTGGTCGCGCAGCGTCGTGTGTCGTTTGAGGAGGAGGCTGTCAGATACCTCCTCCCGGTTACGGCCGAGACTCTGGTCCACTGCCTCCGCCAGTGCCCGCAGTGCGCGCAGACGGTCGCGTGCGGTGGAACCTGGGTCGTCCGGTACCTGACCGGGGAGGGACGAACGGTCCAGTCCCGCTCCGTTGACGACTTCCGGACGGCTGAGAGCACTGCGCAGAGCGCGGCCGGTCTCGATCACGGCTGTTTCCTGGTCCGCCAGTTCTTCGCGTAGGCGTTTCTCCTTCTCCTCAGCCCGCACACGTCGGTCGCGCAGCGCGTTGTGGTCGCGCTCTGCCGCCGGGACGGCTCTCAAGGCGGTCGCGATGCGGTCCTTGGCTGCCTGTTCGTCGGCGAGGAGCTTTTCCTCGGACGATCCGACGGCGGTCTCCCGGGTCCGGAGGTCCTGCTGCGCGGTGAGCAGTTGTCGGTGGTGCAGCCGGTAGGTCTCTTCGGCCTCCGTGCGTTTCTCGCGGGCCTGCGCGTATCGCCGGTCGTCCGCCTGGTTTCCGCCGAGCCGAGCCGCCGTGCTGGTGACAGCTCTGCGCAGGCGGCCGACGCCGGTGAGCAGGGAGGCCAGCGCGGTTCGTACGCCGTTCAGGGAGACGGCGTCGGCCGGCAGGTCATGGGCGGTCGCGGTGGCGTCCGCCTCGGATCGCGCCGAGACGGCCAGAGCGCGGGCCTCCTCGGCCTGGCGTGCCGCATCCGCCGCCTTGGCGGCGAGTGTCCGCGCCGTCTCCTTCTCCGTAGCGTGTCTGTTCCAGGCGGCGGAGAGGCGCTGCGCCCGAGGGAAGTCGCGTTCAGCGAGCGTGAGGGCCCGTCGCCGGGAATCAGCCGCGGCGAGTTCGGCACGGGCCCCGGCCAGCCGCCGTTCGGTCTGACCGAGCCGGTCCTCCAGCTCTGCCAGTGCGCGTCGCCGGGTCTCGGCCCGCACTGCTGCGCCCATGTATTCGGCGACGCTCTTGTGGTGCTGCCCGCGCAGGGCTCCCAGCCGCCAGCTGCCGTCGAAGTGCACCGCACTCGCGGCCGTTGTCCCCGGGGCCGGTGCGAGTGCGATCGCTGACAGCACGCGCTCCACCTGGTCGGATGTGATGCCGCTCGCCGTCTGCGCGACCGGACGGAGGGCTGAGGCGAGGGTCTGAGCCACTGGCAGCGGTTCGTGGGCCGGTGCCCCGTGGAGAAGGGTGTCCCCGGTGAGCGGGTCGAGAAGGGCGCCGCCCGTGCTGACCCACGCGTCGAGGATTCCGCTCGCCTCCAGTGCCGCCTCCAGACCGGCCCGTTCGGCGGAGGTCAGGTGCTCGGCGAAGTCCACCAATTGGTAGAAGGGTGTGCCGTCGGCCGGGTTCCTTGCCGCGCTGCGGTGGTACGGGGCAGGAGGCTCCGGGTCCGTACGGCGCTCCCAGGCCCGCTTCTCCTCGTTCAGGCGGCCGATCTCCTCGCCGAGCCGGCCGACGCCGACCGCCAGGATGTCGCGGTGCCGGGTGAGGGCGTCCGCGTACGGCTCCAGGGCCGTGTGCGCCGTCTGCCACGCGTGGGTGTCTGTGCCGATCGGGAGGGTGCGGTCGGAGAACGGCGCGTCGGGGTCGGCCGTGCAGGCTGCTTCCGCGAGGACGGTGTCCAGCGGCGGGCACTCGGGGCCTGCCGCGGTCCGCGTCTCCCGCACCCACACGGCGACCTCGTCGGCGTACCCCCGGCTCTCCTCAGCGACCTTCTGGCGGCTGTCTTCGAGACGGTCAGCGGCTTCCTCCGCTTCGCCCTCCAGTCGTTCCCGCTCCTCCTCGGCCCGCATCGCGCCGCTCCGTGCCGCGTCGGCCTGGGCGGAGAGCCGGGCCACCTCCTGGACCATCCGCTGCCGGTTCCGTACGACGGTCTCGGCGGCTCCCAGCTGCTCCTGCCAGGACCGCAGCCCGGCCTCCGTCGTCGCCGTGTCCACGCGTGCCACCGGTCGGTGCCGTACGGTCCGCGGCTCTCCGTCAGGGCCGATCAGCTCTGTCTGTGTCGACGGGGAGTGGGCCGTACGCGGCAGGGCGACCGCGTCACCGAGATGCCCGGTGGGAAGCCTCGCCCTCTCCGCGTGGACCAGCAGTTCCCGGTGCTCGGTGGCCAGTTCGGTGAGTCGGGCGCCCACGTCCTCGACGCCTTCCGCCAGCCGTTCGGACGCGCTCTCCTCCGCTTCGTGCGCGCCGTGCAACGCGCCGAAGGCGGTCATGGCCGTGGTGTGCAGGGCCTCCACCGTGCTGCGGCGCTCCGACAGTTCGCGCAGGCTGCGGTAGGCGTGGCTGTCGTGCAGGGCGGCAAGGTCCGTCCGAGCGGACTCCTCCTCCTCGCGTAGTGCCCTCAGCCCCTCCTTCGACTCCTTCTCCCGTTCCTTCAGGGCGCTCGTGTGCTGCGCGGCGTCCCCGGCGTTGCGGCGGCGCTCGGAGAGTGTGTCCAGTTCCCGGTTCACGTCCCGGGCCGAGGCACGCAGGACCCCGGCGAGGTAGCGGCGGTAATCGGCGAGGAACGTGCTCAGGGCCGCGTCGGTACGTTCCAGGCGACCTAGTTCAGCCCGCACGGTGTCCAGATCGTGGAGGTTGCGCGCCACCTTCTCGACCACGTCCTCGTCGAGTCCGGGCAGGGTCTCACTCAGCAGGACGGCCAGACCGCCGTGCTCGATGCGGTCCCCGACCGTGGGTCGCCGCAGCCGGTGCAGGAGCTGGGTCAGGTTGCGGTAACGCGTCGCGTCCGTGATCCCGAAGAGGTCCCGGGCCACGCGGGCACGGTGCTCGACCGCTCGGTCCGTCGTGCTGCCGGAGCCGACGATCTGCTTGAGCCGCTCGACGGCGAGGGGTTTGCCCGCCTCGACGAGGTGCAGGTCCTCGCCGACGCGCAGCGGGGTGACGAAGAAGGTCGGCACCGCCTTCTGCGTCGACTTCGAGGCACGGACAGCGGCGCCGAGCGTCAGGTAGCGGTGGTCGCCGGCCTCGTCCGTCCCCCGGAACTCCACCCACAGGTAACCGAGCCGGTTGGTCTGCTCGAAGCCGTCCAGCATCAGCCAGGCGAGCGTCGTCCGTCCGGTGCCGGTGGCGTCGAGCGCCCGGGAGTCGCCGTCCAGGAGGTACGGGAGCAGCATCTCCAGGGCCTTGGACTTGCCCGCCCCGTTCTTGCCGCGCAGCAGCAGCCGCCCGTCGCCGAAGGCGAACTCCTGCTCGTCGTACTGCCAGACGTTCTGGATGCCCGCGCGGTGCAGCCGGAAGCGGGCGCTCGTCGTCGGCGCGCGACCTGAGCGCGAAAGGGGAACGAGACCACGGGCATCGGTGGTCATAGCGGCAACTCCTGCTGTGTGTCGGTGAATTCGTGCCGCGCGCCGGTCGCCCGCACGGTGACCCGGGTGGCGTAGCGGGCCGCTGAGGCGAGCAGGACCCAGCCCTCCCCGTCGCTGGGACGGGCGGCCCGGACGTCGGTGACCTGGCGGCCTTCCGGCAGTTCTTCGGCGTACTTCTCCGGCAACCCCGCTCCCTCGGATCGCAGTGGGCCGGCAGGAGCGATCAAGCGCATACGGGAGAGCAGGTCCAGCACGGCTTCACGCAGGGCGTCCAGGTCGTCGAGGTAGCCGCGCTGCCAGTTACCGCGCCGCCCGTTCTCTGCGACCAGCTCGGCCAGCAGCTCATCCACCACACCGTCCGGAACCGTGACCCCGACGACGAGCAGACCGCCGGTCGCCGGATGTCCGGGCTCCTGCGGGCGGAGCCGTTCCACCAGCCGTTCCACCAGCAACAGCGCAGCCTGCGCGACGGTCCCCGTCCCGGGCAGGTGGAGATCGGTCAGCTCCTCCTCGGGGTCGACCAGGGCCACTCCCTCGGCGCGGATCTCCGTCTCCAGGCCCAGGAGTTCGAGGAACGCCTGGGCCTCCCGGCGCTGGCGGGTGCGGAGCCAGTCGCGTTCGGTGTCGGTCAGTTCGTCGAGGTGGACGACTGGGGTTTCGACGAGCATGCGGCGCACGTAGGTGCGCGGCCCTCCGAACCCCGGGTCCGCCGCCCGCCGGACCAGGTCGCTGCCGTCACGCGACTGGGCGAGCGGTCCGGCCACGATGACGCGGGCGAGCTCCCGGTCGACCGTGATCAGCGCTTCTCCGTCGGCCTCCTGGGCGATGACGCCCACGTGGCCGTGGGTCTCGATCAGGACGCCCCACTCCACGAGTTGCCGCAGAGCCGCGACCAGCGTCCGCTTCCCGGCCGCCCGCCCGGTCTCCTCCAGCTCGACATCCGCGTCGGCCGCGGCGGCCCGGATGTCGGCGACGAGCTGCGACAACAGCAGCTGCTCCGGCGCGGTGACCAGCACCGACAGGGCCAGCGCCAGACAGGCGTAGGTGTGCGGTGTGAAGGGCGTGCCGGTGGACCGTACGAGCCGGTGTCCCGATTGCGCTCCGAGGCCGGCTTTGAACAGCCGGGCGTAGGAGCTGTCGACCAGGAGGCGGTAGCCGAGCACCTGCTGGAACCGGCCGCCCAGCCAGTCGGCGTGCCTGCGGACCAGCGGAAAGAGGTCCGCGTGCGGGCTGTCCGACGTGACCAGAGGGTGGGCGAGCAACAGTCTTGCCGCTGTGCGGCGTTCGGTGGCAAGAGCCACGTCGTGGGCAGAGGGGAGGGTCACGGCACGCTCATCTCCGCCCCGTCGGCGTGCGCGTCGCGCGACCGCGTCGGAGGAACCCCGCTCCCGGTCGGCTCCGCTTCGTCATCCATGGCAGCCGTCCTGTGGACCACCAGCTCCAGGTCGTCCAGCAGCAGGTCCCCGTCGGCCGAGCGGAGAAGTGTGCGCGTATCCGCCGTACGGTGCACGGTGAGCCGGACGCCAAGATCGGCGTCCTCGCTCCACGCCGCGTCCAGCCCGAAGCTTGGCACCTCCTCCCCGTCCGCCTCGGCACGTCGCCTGAGCTGCGCGTTCCCGAGTGCCGTGGCCAGCAGCTCCAGGAGCAGGCTGAGCGCCGCCGAAGTGAGCCGTACGCCGTCGAAACGGCCGGACGCGCTGCACAGCTCGTCCGCCGCGGCGCTTCTGTCCGCAGCCTGTTGGCGCGCCGCCTCCCGCAGTCGTTCCTTCTGCGCGGAATGGTCCTCCACCGATGCCGTCCGGCCTCGCTGGGCGCGGCTGCCCCTCTCGCGCAACGCGACCGGAACCTCCACCACAGGTCCGGTCCACCAGCTGGTGTAGGCGGGTACCACCTCGTCGGCGGTGGGCGGCATGCCCAGATGGCGGGCGCCGTACAGCCCGAAGGCGGCGACGGCGATGTCGTGCGCGTCCTGCGGCGCGGCCTCGTCGAACCACCGGGCCAGCCGCAACAGGTCCCGGCGCCGCGACATCTCGCCGGTGGCCGAGCGCAGCATCCGCTTGGCGTTGGCCAGCAGCGACTGAAGGGCCCGCAGGGTGGCGTCGCGCAGCTGGTCGACCTGGCTGCCCTGTCCGTCGGTGTCCCGGAACCAGCCCCGCAGCCCTTCCCAGTCCGAGAGTTCGCGGCCCCGGCTGCGCTGCACGCGGGTCTCCGTACGGCCCTCGGGCAGCCCGGCGAGCCCCTGCGCGTGGGTGTTCAGTTGCTTCAGCAGGCCCGGGAGGCGGGGCCAGAGCGCGTCCAGGGCTGCCGAGATGCGGGGGGCGCGGAAGGACACGTCTTCGGTGATCGCCTCGACGTAGTCCAGGAGGAGTTCCTTGAAGCCCTGATACTCGCGGCTGTCCAGATCGTACCGGGCGAGCACCTGGCCGAGATAGGCGTAGAAGTCCCGGACGGAGTCCGCGAACCCGGAGAACTGTACGAACAACGTGCTGACCCGCTCCAGCCCGTCCTGCGGGGCGATGCCGCCTGGTTCCGCGACCAGCTCGGCCAGCTCCCGCAGCCCCCGCTCGACCAGGGCCAGCAGTTCGTTGCTCACCTCACGGGCGGCGTCGGCCTCGGCCAGTACCCCGTCGGCGTCCCGCTGGACGCGCTCGCCCAGCCGCGACAGTTGGTAGCGGGCGCGGGAACGCTGGTACTCGGTGATGCTGGACGCCTTCACGGTGTGGCTGCCGCGCAGCAGGTTCCCCCACTTCACCAACTGCTCCAGCCGTGCTGTGAGCGGGTCGGCGTCGAGTCCGGAGGCCGCCCCGCCCCCCTCGCGCAGCTTCGCCATAACGTCCGGGACGGCCAGGTCGGCCAGGAGCGTGCCGCAGAAGATCCGCATGATCGCGAGGTACTCCAGCCGCTCCGGCGCGCTGAGGTACGCGTACGCGTCCAGGCGGCGGCGCGTCTCGTCGGCGTCGGGTGCCGAAGGCGCGTCGCCGGATTCCGGCTGGGTGCCGGGTGCGGGTTCCTCCATGTCTGCGAGGTTACGTGCAGGGTCCGACAGGCGGTGTGGGGTTGCCAGAACTGGTCTCCTGACAACTGGCGAATCCGCCCCGGGCGCGCTGGAGCCGGGGCGTCGGAGTGGGGCGGCTTCGCAAGGGGGGCAGAAGTCACCCCCGCTACTCGTCGGTGTCGTACAGCCGCCAGGCCGGCCAACGCGTCGCTTCGGCTTCGCCATCACCACGGCCCAGCAGGTTCCGGCGATGCAGCATGAGCCGGAGGTGGCGCGCCGCGTCGCCGTCCTCTTCCACTCCTCGATCGAGAAGCACGGCTTGGGGAGCTTTCCCGTCGACGCCACGCACCACGGCGTCTACGGGATGCCCGTGAACAGTCTCGCCCAGCGTGACGGTGGCCTGCTCCGTGCCGGAGAGGGCCAGATACAGGCGTTTGAGCAGCCCGTCCTCGTCTCTGCCACTGGGGGGCACGCCGTTTTGCTCCGCAGCCTCCAGCAGCGCGGCGCCCACGCCTCCCTGCTTCCGCCAGAGCTCCTTGCCCCCCACCACGATGAGGTGACCGCGTGTCCGGGTGATGGCGACGTTCCACAGGTTCAGCTGTCCAGCGACCCACTCGACGGCTCCCGGGTGCATGCCTTCGCCGACGACGAGCGAGAACACCATGACATCGCGTTCGCCACCTTGGAAGGTGTGCACCGTACCGATGCGAAGGCGCTCCTCGTCGTACGGTCGCAGCCGCTTGCGCAGGGTTTCGGCCTGCGCCGTGAAGGGCGTGACAACGCCGACCGTGGCCTCGGGCGGGAGCTGTTCCAGCAGATAGCGGACGCTGTCGCGCACTTTGCGGATCTCGTCCTCATTGACCCAGGAGCCACCGAACGGAGGACGGGCGGCCCGCCCGGTCACATCCGTCCAGATGACGGCGGGGCGGCGCGCCAGAGCGGGTCGGCCACGGGTGTCGGTGAGAACGGTCAGCCCACCGTCGTAGAAGAACTCGTTGGAGATCCCGGCGATGTGCGGATGGCAGCGGAAATGCTCGTCGAGAAGCAATGTGCCGCCTGCGGACTGCTCGGCCGCGTGGAAGGCGGAGTGGCGCCGGTAGGCGAGGTGGTGCTTCTCCAGCCAGTCGGACCGCAGTCCGTTCCCGCGCCGGATGAGGGCCTCGCGGTGCGGGCTGGTCTGCGTGATGTGCGTGAGCTGCATGGGGTCGCCGATGACAAGGGCGCGCCGCGCGCGGAAGAGCAGCGGCAGGACGTGGGGGATGGCGCACTGGCTGGCCTCGTCGACGACGACGAGATCGAACAGGGCCGGGCCCAGCGGGAACCGCCGGGCGGAGAGGCTGGTGACGGCCCACCCGGCCACCGTAGGCGCATCAGTGGTGCCGTCCGAGCGACCCAGAACACTCCGCATCTGCGGCCAGTCGCTGTGCTTGCCGTCCCGAGCTGCCAACAGGTCCAGTATGCGGCGGCGTCCCGCCCGGGCGGCGGCTTGGACCGTGGTGGCGAGGAGCACGCGTGAAGCGTCCTGGACGGTGCTCTCCGCATCGCGCAGGGTGCGCGCGAGCGCTGCGTCGTCCACGGAAACCGCGTCCTCGCGCCCGTCACGCCATTCCGTCTCGGCCGCGGCGAAGTCGGCGAGCGCGAGGCATCCCGTGGCGGGATGACCGGCGTACCCCTCCAGACCGGTTGTGCGCAGGAAACGGGCCCGGCGCCACGACCCGAGGAAACGCGCGTGGGCGAGGCGGCGCGCCTTGTCCTCCAGCTCCCTCGGCCGGGGCGGGCCACCGAGCAGGTCCTGGAGTTCGGTGACGGTGGTCCCGAGCTGTTCCGCGTGGTGGGCGCGGGCTTCGCCTGCCTGGCGAAGCCGCGCCTCGGTCTTTGCGAGGTGCGCCAGACCTTGTCGTACTTCTGCCAGACGGTCGGTGGCCAGCGCGGTGGCCATGGACGCCGTGGACACGGTGGTGGACGGCTCCGGGCCGGTACGCAGCGCGTGCAGCGCGGCGGCCTCGTGCTCCGCGTTGCTCGTGCCGTTCTTCCGCGCCGAGCCGGTACGCACGACGCTGCCGGGCACCAGCTCGTCGCAGCGGCGCCAGACCTCGTCCACGGCATCGTTGTTGGTGGACGCGACCAGTACGGTCTGACCTGCCGCGATCGCCGTGGCCACGAGATTGGCGACCAACTGGCTCTTGCCGGTGCCGGGCGGGCCCGTGGCCACGGTGAGGCGGCGGGTCATGGCGGACCGGAGAACCGCACTTTGCGCCTCGTTGCAGGGCAGCGGCGTCACAAGGAACGCCGGTTCGGGGTCCGTGCAGGAGAGGGATCGGGCCCGCTGCGAGGCGTCGGGCGCGAGGACTCCGAGGGCGGTCTTCGCGATCTGGTCCGTCTGCTCGGCGATGTCGGCGAAGTCCTTGAGGAGGTTCTTCGTGAAGCCTGTCTGGGGGCGTGCCGCGAACAGGACCGCGGTGTTGCGGGCCCCGTGGCCGGGCGTACGGACGTCGATATGGTCGGCGAGCTGGTCGGGGCGGAGCTCCTGCACGCACGGCAGCTCGAACTCCTGCGTGAGGAGGTTGCGCACCTCCACCGCCATGCGGTCGTGCTGTCCTCGATGCCAGGACGGCTGGAACGTGTCGATGAGCTGGTTGGCCTCGTCCTCGCCCAGCCAGTCGTGCGCCAGCTGAGGATGCGGCTGGATCGGGCCGTACGGCTTCAGCCGCACCTCGCCCTCCCCTTGGACGATCTCGACACGGCGTACCAGCAGGGGCGCGAACTTCGGCTGCCGCCAGGGGCGTCCGGTGCGAGGCCCGGTGAGGACCACGGCCGGGTATCCCGCCCAGAGCTCGGCGTCCTCCCCGGCCGCTGAGTCCACCAGCGGGGCCGCTTCCCTGGGGAGTGCGACGCAGCCGTCGTCGTCGACATCGCCGGAGATGAACCTCTCCGCGCCGTCCAGGCACACGTACGACGTGTCCTGACGGCTCACGTCCATCAGAGGTGTCTCGGCGCTCTCGGCAAGGACGCACTCGCGGTAGTAGTTCAGCAGGTTGGCCCAGATGGGCTGCGCGTGAGCGGATTTCGCGGCACGTGGCGGTGTCGCTTCTCCTGCGGCGGTCCGGGGCCGAGAGCTCAGAGGATCGAGGACGGGGGCCCGGCCGAAGGGGCTGTCCGCGATGATGATGCGGTCGTCGACGCCGAGCGCGGAATGCACCGGCACCTGACGTCCGCCGTCCTGGGCACGCATGCGTCGGTTGACGTAGTGGAACAGGTCGCTGACCGTTACCGCGCTGCCGCCGTCCTTGCTGACCTTCCCCGTGCGCAGCGCCTCGATGACCTCACCAGTGAACGCCGACGGCTTCACATCATCGCCGCCGACCGCGTCCGCGAACGAGTCCTCCCCGGCCCGCGAGGACGACAGGACGTATACGCCCCTGCTGGTCAGCGGGGGCTGCTCGCCGGACTTGGACACGGAGCTCTCGGCCCGTCGATCCGATGTGCGCAGGCCCATGGCGAACCCGCCGCTGCGGCAGCAGTCGATCATCACGATCTTCTGCGGGGCGACGCATTCCTCCAGCGCGTCGTTGAGGAACCCGGCGCTGACTCCGGTCGAGGCCACCCGGTCGTAGTCGGTGTCCTTGGCGACGAAATGGAATTCCCCGCCGTCGCGTACGGTGCGCACACCGTGCCCGGAGACGTACACGAGCGCGAGTTCGTCCTCGTCGCGCTCCTGAAGGAACTCCCCGATGACCGCCCGCATGTCGTCGGCTGTGAGATCGGATTCGGTCTGGACGGAGACGAAGTTGCCGATCTTGTGGTGCCTCAGGACCTGGGCGAGTCCCCATACATCCGCCCGTACGGAAGCCAGCGGCGAGAAGTGGCCGTCGTCGTAGTGCTCGTTGCCGATCAGGAGAGCCCGGCGTTTGTGGAGGCGGGTCACGCCGCGCCGTCGTCCGATTCGGGACCGTCGCCGCCGACTACCCGGTCCTGGAACTCGCGGACCATGCGCTCCTGTGCGGCGTCCGGACGCCCGCTGATCTCGACGGAGTCGTCTCCGACGGTGACCACGACCTTGCGGTGCCGCTCCTTGGCGCACCACTCCTTGATCAGGGTGATCAGGACCTGGGACGCCGGGCGGGCGACGGCGGCGGTGGTGGCGGCCCAGAGAGCCACCTCACCGACGCCAGCACCCTTACGGCCCGGTTCGGTGGGCTCGCCGGCGTCGTGGAAGCCGACGACGAGATCGTCCGCCCTGTACAGGGTGTCGTGCAGATCCCGAGTGAGACGCTCCTGCCGGAGTGTGTCGCCGCCTGTGGGCACGGTGAGTGCCCACGGCGATCCCCCGTCGCGCATGTGCTGCTCCTTGCGTTCGCGTATGTGCTTGCTCGGTCCGTCCGGCGACTTTGGCACGTGGGCCTCCGAAAGGGACAGCCGAGGCTGAACGGGAGGGACGGCATCCGGCCACCCCCGAGCGTCGGAGGAGAGATGTCCGACCCGCTGCCCGGCCTACCCCGAGCCGGCGCGGACCGTGAAGAGCCCGCTCCTCCGCCAGGAAACACCTGTCGTATGGGTCAGCCCGGGGACCGGTCGTCGGGCGATGCCTTCTTCGGCACCACCCGTAGCGCGAGTGCAGTGCCGTCCGGCCGGAAGGAAACCGCACCCCAGTCGTCGATGTCGTCCGGCTCGGGCCAGTCCTTCCGCCGTTCGTGCGCCCGTCGGCGGTACTCCTCCACCTTGCCCGCCGCGAGCAGATCGTAGAGATCTGTGGCCATGCCGGAAAACGCCTCAACGCGTGTGCCGTTGATACGGAAGACCTGGTCAGTGCCGACGTATCGCTCCCCCGCGAAACAGACTTTCGCGTCGTGGACACTGGCAGTCCCGGCGAAGGCCGTTTCGCTGAAGTGCTTGCCGCCCTGCTCGTTGATCAGGTATCGGCCGACCGTCCCGCCGCCGCCGGCCAGTGAGAGCTGTCCGGCGGCGTGGGCCCGGGCGATCACTTGGCCGAACCACGAGAATTGCTTCTCAGGGATCAAGAAGGCGTTGTGCCGTTCCGCTCCGTGTTTCGTCGGGATGGCCACGGAGTCCACGTACGGCAGAGCTCGGCGCCCGATGGCCACATCGGCTGAACCCGCACCGGATCTCGGCCGTACCGGGAGCTCGATACCTCCTTCCGTGTGCAGGACGTGCACCGTCACACCGGCAGTCGCCAGGAACTCGGTCGAGGTCATGAGCGTGGGAGTCCCGTTCCGCTGCCCCAGGTGGAATCGCTCCACGCGCTCACTGCCCCGGGCCAGTTGTCTGTATGTTGTGCGCGTGCTTGCGGAGGTCTTCGGCTTCACAGCTTGGTGGTTGCCGTTCACGGTCACCACGAAGATCCGGGAGCCCTCACCGGGACGCCATGCCTCCAGCAGGAAGTCCGGCCGCGGTCTCGCGCCGAGAGTCCCGGCCGGCTTGGTCCGCGCGAAGCCGGGAAGCAGGACGGTTTCCGCGTCGACGATACTGATCAGGTGGTCCGGATACCTCTCGCGAAGCGCCCGTTCAGCGACGGCGAGCCCGAACGCCCGGCCCAGCTCCCTTGCCTGCATGGCCCGATAGGACAGTTCGGGAGCCTTCCCTTCATCGGTGAGGCGCAGGCTTCCGTGCCGGTCGGCGGCGAAGGCCCGGCAGTACTTCAGCCCCTGCCAGTGCTCAGCCAGCCCCCTGCCTCGTCCTTGCCGGGCCAAGGTCGTAGCGCGTGCGAACGTCGCGAGCAGGTCCCACGGAGTCATCCGTAGGGGACCACGCTCGGCTCGGGGTAGTTGGCGCAGGTCCGGCTTGCGGGGGCCGTGGCCTTCGTTCGTGGTCTTCTTCTTCGCCCGCTCGCGGTCGACGGCAGCGGCCGCTTTCTCCACTCCGGCGATGAGCTCGGGTGATGAGTTCACCTGCACGGTCAGAAGGTCACCGAGACGCCTGATCACGTCGAAGGCTGTGGAGTCCATGCCATGGGACGGTAGGAATCGCCGATATCGACGACAAGAATGCGATTCAGGCCATGGCGGTGCAGCTGCCCGTCTGCGTGAAGAGCTGGACGAGCTTCTCCTGGTTGTACGCCACAGGTGTGCGGTGACGTCGTGGCATCCCATGGTGGGTGGCCCGCACGGGCCACGCCGAGGCCCCGCTGCCTATGGCTGCCCTCAGCTGACCAGCATTGTTTCCGCGCAGGCTTGAGGACGTACGGCGTCACCGTTATCCGGTGAAGAAGTCCCCCATAGACAGGTGAGCGGAACGCCGTTTGTCAGCTTGGAGCGTGATCTGGCCCTATCTCGTCGGTTCGCTCGTTCTCGGTGGCGTCGCTGGCGGTGGGTGGTGGCTGTGGCGTACGGATCGGTTGATCAAAAGCGGTGATCAGGTCGCGTCGCCAGGTTGCCCCATCGCCTGCGCGGTGACGGTCGCCGTGACCTTGGCTCCGGGGTAGCGTCGTTCCAGTTCCTTGACCAGGGCCTGTACGTGGCGGGGTGTCTGCCCAGGGCTGACTCCCCGCAGCGGCGGAAGAGACGGCGGTTTCTCACCGTTGGACCACTGCCCCTCGACGACCAGGTCGGGCCCGATCAGCCGCCGCCCCTGCTCCTGAGCCTTCCGTGCCTCCCGCGTCGGCGGCGACGTCCGGGTCACCCGCAAGGCCAATGCGCGCCCGGCGTACGGTCCCTCCCGGAGCGGCTCCGGCAGCGCCGGCCGGGCGCGGCGGGGCTCAAGCGGGTGCCCTCGGCCGATAGGCCACAACCGCGGCGCGTGCCGCTCAGAGTCATAGGCCGACAGATACCGTCGGCCTGTGGCGGGGTTGACCGTCTTACCGGCCTGTTCGATCCACCGCTCCAACTTCCGGGAATACTGCGCTCGCTCACCAGGCATCTCCGTCACGGGGAGTCCGTACACCTCGGAGATAGCGCGCCTAGTACTCCAGTCTGACTTCGCGATCTTGTCGCGGACCCGGCTGGGAACGGGTACGGCCACCGCGTGATCATCGGGGGTTGTGTGGACTCCTGAAGAT